>NZ_NOZG01000007.1:0-809440 GCF_002258575.1 Rhodococcus sp. 05-2254-5
GTGGATGTGTGGGTGGGGGTGGGGGTTGCAATCTACGCCCCTGTTAGGAATTTACGCCCCGTGTGGGGGGTGTGGATTGCTGCTGGGGGCGTAAATGTGTCGGCTGAGCCACCTGGCGTACTGAACTGTTCATGATCCGCGCTTCTCCTTTGCGTGGTGTCGTGCCGCACGGGCTCGATTTCCGCATGCGCTGCAGCACCATTGCTGATTGGGCCGATCCTGCAGAAACAGTTGACCGCATCGCGGAGCGTCGCAGAGTGACAATCGTGCGCGATCCGGTCCGTTCAGTAGATCGATGACCGCTGACGCTGCACGGGCGCGTATCGCGTCGACCGGATCCGACGTCCCCACAACATGTCCGACGCCACCGCCGCCCCCGAGATCGAGCCGACGGGTCACCGGATGGCGTCGGGCAATGTCGTCGATGTGGTCGACGCTGTCTCCCGGAACTTCCATGTCCGACGCCACCGCCCGCAGTAGCGCCAGCATGTGATCTCGCGTCAGCCGGAATGTGTCGATGTCGGCATCGTCAGGGATTGTCTCGGGTACCCGGGCACCCTGTAGCTCGGCCCATTCCTGGAGATCGGCGGTGGAGGCGATCAGTTCGACGTAGGTGCCGCGTTGCAACTGCACGGTGTTGACCACGTCGAGCGCGAAGTGGTCGCCGAGCCAGTTCCAGTCCATCGCCCGAGTCTAATGGTTTACGGATGTAAAAGCATCAGATACCGTCGAGACGATGACGGACATCCAATGGTTACCGTTCCTCGGCGTCGTGCTGTTGGCCTACGCGATACCCGGTCCGGACTTCGCGGTGGTGGCCCGGGCGGCAGCGAGCAGCCGTAGTGCCGGGTGGCGAGCGGGCCTCGGCGCGCAGACCGGACTGTGCGTGCACATGATCGCTGCGGTGGTGGGGCTGTCACTGCTCATCTCACGATCACCGATGGCGCTGAGCATCATTCAGATTCTCGGGGGTCTGTACCTGGTGTGGCTCGGTATTTCCGCGCTGCGACAGTCGTCGTCGGAGAGGCGTGCGACCTCCGATGTGCGCTGGTTTCGCATGGGCCTGGTGACGAACGTGCTCAATCCCAAAGCCATTCTGTTCTTCGTCGCGCTGCTGCCGCAGTTCGTCGATGCCGACGGACCGCTTCCCCTGCAGATCGGGTTACTCGGAATCGTGGATGTGGCAATCGGTGTGGTGGTCTGGGCGGTGGTCACCGCGGCTGTGGGCCGTCTGGCCGGTGGTTCGTCGAAGTCGACATCCTGGAACCGAGTGATCGGAGTCCTTTTCATCGGTATCGGAGTCGCACTCGCCGTCGAAGCGGTGTGACCCGAAGAAGGCACTTGCGCAAATCAGCGAACGATGTCCATGCTCGGGTCGTTCTTGGGTTTGTGGTCCCAAATGGAGGTGTCGGATTCCAGGGCCTGGCCCTCGTGGCTGGGCTGCACGGGGTCGGGTAGCTGTCGCCACTGTGCTCGCGGGTCATTCTCGGGTTCGATGCACGATTCATCGTCCATGGCGGAGACGCTACGCGTCGGCCCGGCAATCATCCGGCAACGCGTACTCGCAGCTCGTTCATCGGCACTTCGGAACCGACGCGGTCGGTGACCCGTACGCGCACGGGCTCGCCTCGGGAATCGACGACGTCGAGCGGTCCGTCGTCTTGTTGCAGGTACTGGTCGCCCCACTGCATCAATCCGAGTACGACGGGCAGCAGATCCTCGCCCATTCTCGTCAGAACGTATTCGTAGCGCGTTCTGCCCTTTTCGGGGCGGTAGGGCTTCTTGACGAAGATTCCGACGTCGACCAGTTCTTTGAGTCGGGCCGCACTGCTGGCGTCGGTGATGCCGACGCGTCGGCTGAAGTCATCGAAGCGGGTGGTTCCGTAGAACGCCTCGCGCAGGATCAGCATCGTCGATCGGGTGCCGACCACCGACAGCGCGCGTGCGATGGAGCAACGGTCACCTGCTGTCCAGCTGTCGAGATCGGACAGTGGGCCGTCCATGTGGAGGGGCATGCCACGATCCTACTGACTTTACAAAACTATAGCCAGCTCGTACCGTGGTGTCAGCGATCCGACAGGACCGGATCGATCGGACAAGGAGCCGTCATGAGAGACGCAGTCATCGTCGAGGCAGTCAGAACCCCGGTCGGACGGGGCAAAGCGAACGGCACGTTGCATCCCGAGCATCCAGTCGACCTGATGGCCCATAGCCTGCGGGAAGTAGTGCAGCGCAGTGGGATAGACCCGAGCCAGATCGACGACGTCATCGGCGGAGTTGTCACCGCGGTAGGGGATCAGGCGTCGAACATGACTCGGCGCGCGGCGCTGGCGGCGGGCTATCCGGAATCCGTACCCGCAACCACCGTCGATCGGCAATGCGGAAGTAGCCAGCAGGCAATACATTTCGCCGCACAGGGCGTGATCTCCGGTGCTTACGATCTGGCCGTGGCTACCGGTTCGGAGTCGATGAGCCGCATTCCGATGGGGTCGAACCTGGTGGGAACCGAGGATCCGGCAGGTGTCGGTTTCATCGAGAGGTATCCGGAAGGGTTGGTGCCGCAGGGCATCAGTGCCGAATTGATCGCGGCGAGATGGGGTATCAGCCGTACCGAGATGGACGAGTTCGCTCTAGTGAGTCATGCGAAGGCTGCCGCAGCCACCGAAGAGGGGCGTTTCAAGCGGGAGATCACCGCAATCCGCGGACTCGAACGCGACGAGGGGATCCGCACCGGATCCACACTCGATGCGCTGGCGGGACTGCGACCGGCCTACTTCAGCGACGCCATGGCGCAGCGGTTCCCGGAAATCGGTTGGAACATCACCGCAGGCAACGCAAGTCAGGTCAACGACGGTAGTGCGGCCGTCATGATCACGACCAGTGAGAAAGCGAAGGAACTCGGCCTGACTCCGATGGCGAGGCTGCACAGCTTCGCGGTGGTCGGCGACGATCCGTTGATGATGCTCACCGCAGTCATTCCGGCGACGAAGAAGGTGCTCGCCAAAGCCGGGCTGACGATGAACGACATCGACCTGTTCGAGGTGAACGAGGCCTTTGCGTCGGTTGTGCTCGCCTGGGCGAAGGAAACCGGCGCAGACATGAACAAGGTCAACGTCAACGGCGGGGCCATCGCCATCGGCCATCCGCTCGGCGGCAGCGGTGCCCGAATCATGACGACCATGGTCCACGCGCTCGCCGAGCGCGAGCAGCGTTACGGCCTACAGGTGATGTGCGAGGCCGGCGGGCTCTCGAACGCCACCATCATCGAACGCCTGTAATGCCTGCGGCAGTGGCGCGGATATGTGCTCTCGAGGGCACATAATCGCACCACTGCGGCGCAGCCGCACTCATTCCCAGCTGGAGACGACTTTGCGCGTCGGGCGTTCGTTGCTGTTGGAGAACAGGTGTGGGCTTTTGCTCTTGATGTATTCGACGTCGGCGAACACGGCGCGCAGGTGCTCGCGCATCGACTGGGCGGCGGCCTCGAAGTCTCGGGCTTCGAGGCCGTCGACTATTGCGGTGTGTTGTTCGATGAGGTCGGGGATGGGACGGGTATCGCGCAGACCGAGTCGTCGGGCCCGGTCCAGATGAGCTTTCGCGGATTCGACGGATCGCCATGCGGCGGAATGTCCTCCGGCTGCGAGGAGTAGCTGGTGGAATTGCTCGTCCAATTCGAAGAATTGGTCCATGTCGATTCCAGGCTCGGCCTGCGCTGCCAGATTGGCGCGCAACGCAGCGAGGTCCTCGTCCGAGCGAGACGTGACTGCATCTTTCAATGACGCGGTTTCGATTGCCTCCCGGACGAATTGGGCATCGGCAACACGGTCGGTGTCGACCCGCGAGACGAAGGTGCCGAGTTGTGGGAAGACCTGAACCAGACCCTCTTCGGCCAAGAGGATCAGGCTTTCGCGGACGGGTGTGCGGCTCACGGACATCTGCTCGGCGAGGTCGTTCTCCGACAGCGGGCTACCCGGGGGGAGCGTCAGCGACACGATGCGTAGGCGCAATTCTCGGTACGCCCGCTCCCGTGCGGTGACTTTCCTGCTGCTCTGTGTGCTCACCGGTCAAGACTAACGTGACCTCGTCGGTGACCCACAGGGCCGAAGCCTTGACGAAGTGCTGCCCGTCACTAGTATGGTAGTACTGATATTCAAGGCACTACGGCGGAGGCTCTACAGCGATGGCAGTGATCAGCGGCAACGACGAGGCAGCCGTCCTACACGGTCCACGTGACCTGCGGATCGAGAAGATCGACCGTATGCAGGTCGGCGACGGCCAGGTGAGGGTGGAGGTACACGGCGTGAGCCTGTGTGGCTCGGACCTGCACTACTACGCCGACGGCCGCAACGGCTCCAACTCGCTGACGCAGCCCACCGTCTTGGGCCACGAGGGATTCGGGGTCGTCACCGAGGTCGGCGCGGGCGTGTCCCAGGACCGGATCGGCCAGCGAGTGGCCATCGAACCCGCGATTCCGAAGGGCACCTCACCGCTGAGCCTGAGCGGTCACTACAACGTCTGCCCCAGCGTTGTCTGTTTCGGATCCCCACCGAACCACGGACTGCTGCGGCAATCCGTCGTTCTCGCAAACGAATTCGCGCACCCACTCCCGGATTCGATCGACGACGACGTCGCTGCGCTGATCGAGCCCCTGGCCGTCGCAGCGTGGGCTGCCGCACGGGTCGGGTCGGTGCTGGGCAAGCGCATCGCGATCACCGGTGCCGGGCCCATCGGTCTGTTGGTTCTGCAGACGGTCATCGCCCTGGGCGCGTCGGAGACGACCATCACCGACGTCGCACCAGCTCGACTCGAGGTCGCGGCAGCGCTGGGTGCCACCACGACAATGCGTTCCGGCAAAGACGCACTGCCGGAAGGCGCTTTCGACATTGCCTTCGACTGCTCGGGACATCCCGGAGCCATTGCCGACGCGGCACGCTCACTCGGCCCGGCAGGCATTCTGGCGCTTGTCGGCGTGCCCGGACGCGCGTCTGCCGAATTCCCCATCGGAGCAGTGCAACGCTGGGAGCTCGACATCCGCGGGTGCTTCCGTTACGGCCCTTCGGCATTCGCCGACGCGATCGCACTCGCCGGATCGGCGCGAGTGGACCTCGCGGCACTCGTCACATCGACGTACCCGTTGGCCGAATCTGCCGCAGCGCTCGAGGCCGCGCTCACCGACCCCACCCAGCTCAAGATCGTCATCGACACCACTTCGCAAGGACCGCAATGAAAATCATCGACGCCACCGTCATCGTGACGGCTCCGGGCCGCAACTACGTCACGCTCAAGATCACCACCGACGAGGGCATCGTCGGGTGGGGTGATGCGACGCTGAACGGACGCGAGCTCGCAGTCGAGTCGTACTTGAAGGACCACATTGCGCCACTTCTGATCGGACGCGATCCCCATCGGATCGAAGACATCTGGCAGTACCTGTACAAGGGTGCCTACTGGCGACGTGGCCCGGTGACCATGACGGCCATCGCAGCCGTCGACGTCGCACTGTGGGACATCAAGGGCAAGGCCGCCGATATGCCGGTCTACCAGCTCCTCGGCGGTGCTGCACGAGACGGAATCATGGTCTACGGGCACGCCAGCGGCGGTAGCATCGAAGAGATGCTCGACGACGTCCAAGCGCATCTCGACAAGGGCTACAAAGCAATTCGCGCCCAGTCGGCCATTCCTGGTCTGAAGAAGACTTATGGAATCCCGGTCGACGGTTTCTACGAACCCGCCTCCGGCGCTGCGCCGCAGGAAGATTCGTGGGATACCGCCCCGTACATGCGGTTCGCACCGCAGATGCTCGGTGCCGTGCGTGAACGTCACGGGTTCGACTTTCACCTGCTCCACGACGTGCACCACCGTCTGAGCCCGATCGAGGCTGGACGACTCGGGCGCGACCTCGAAGAGATGCGCATGTTCTGGATCGAGGATCCCACTCCCGCCGAGGATCAGAGTGCCTTCGCCACCATTCGCCAACACACGACCACCCCGATTGCCGTCGGCGAGATCTTCAACTCGATCTGGGACTGCCAGGATCTGATCACCAACCGGTGGATCGACTACATCCGAGCGTCGGTCTCACACGCCGGCGGCATCACCCATCTGCGCAGAATCTTCTCGTTGGCGGATCTGTACGGCGTTCGGTCCGGATCTCATGGTGCGGGCGATCTTTCGCCCGTCTCCCTCGCAGCCGCATTGCATGTCGATCTGTCGATCCCGAACTTCGGCGTGCAGGAGTACATGGGTCACGTCGACCCGACCGGCGATGTGTTCCAGACCAGCTACACCTTCACCGACGGTTTCATGCACCCGGGAAACAAGCCGGGCATCGGCGTCGAGGTGAACGAAGAGGCCGCCGCGAAGTACCCGTACAACCCCAAGTATCTGCCCGTCAATCGCCGTCTCGACGGCAGCATGCACGATTGGTGAAGCGCCACATGACCACAACGCAATTCGATGTCGTCCTGCTCGGCGAGCCCCTCGTGGAGGTTTCGACCACCGAGGCCTTCCGGCACGGAGCGCACGGGGTGCTCGGGGTGTCGGGAGACGTCGTCAACGCAGGTGCCGCGGCCGCGGCCGCGGGTGCCTCGGTCGCGCTGATCGCGCGGGTATCCGACGACGAGCTCGGCGACGCCGTCTGTCGGCGAATTCGTGAACTCGGCATCGACGACACCTGCATTCGGCGAGTTCCCGGACAGCAGGGTGTCTACTTCCTGCACATCGATCCCGAGGGGAATCGCCAATTCTCCTATGCCCGAGCCGGATCGGTGGGCAGTCAGCTCGATGTGGCGGACCTGCCCGAGGGTGTGATCGAGAACGCGGGTGCCGTGCTGGGCGGCGGAATCGCTGCGGCACTGTCGCCGACGCTCGCCCGCACGATGCTGCACGCGGCGCAGCGGTCGAGCAGATTCGTCTACGACCCCAACTTTCGCCCCAGGTTGACCACGGCCGACGAGGCCCGCGCATTCCTGCAGAGCGTTGCTCCCTGTACCGAGGTGATGGTGCCATCGGCACCGAGCGAGATCGAATTGCTCCTGGGCACAACCGAACCAGAGGCTGCTGCAGCTTTCCTGATGGGCTGGGGTGCACGTTCCGTGGTGGTCACGCGAGGGTCCGAAGGGTCCAGCATCTTCACCGCTGCGGGGACGTCGCACCAGCCGGTGATCCCCGCGCTCGAGGTCATCGATCAGACCGGTGCCGGTGATGTGTTCGCCGGCACCCTGACGGCGCGTCTCGCTCTCGGCGACGATCTTCGCGAGGCGGCGGCCATGGCAGCTGCTGCGGCATCGCTGAGCGTCGGCGGGCGGGGCGGCACTGGTCTCATCGCACCGCTGTCCGAAATCCGACGTCACAGAGAACGAGTGACGACATGACGGTGGCCACGCGATTGTCCGATGCGACCGCCGAGGTCGTTCGTCCCACCGCCAGCGGAATCGTGCATCTCGGCGTCGGGGCATTCCATCGGGCGCATCAGGCCGCGTTCACCTCCGAGGCGGCGCTGCTGACCGGTGAGACCAATTGGGGCATCACCGGTTTCACCCAGCGCAGTAACACCGTGGTGGAACAGCTTGCCCCACAGGACGGGTTGTTCACCCTGGTGCAGAAGGGAACCGAGGAGACGACGGCGACCGTCGTCGGTTCGATGCTCGCCGTACGGAACGCAGCCGCGAACCCCGACGCGGTGGTCGAGGCCATCGCCGATCCCGCCACGCACATCGTCACGCTGACGGTGACCGAGAAGGGCTATCGACTCGACCCCGCGTCGGGTCGATTGCGCCTGGACGATCCGGAGATCGCGGCGGATCTGGCCGGCAGGCCGCCGCGCACCGTTGCCGGACAGTTGGTGGCGGGCTTGGCTCGACGCATGGCGGGCGATGCGCCTCTCACGGTGTTGTGTTGCGACAACCTACCGTCGAACGGGCGGATTCTGTCCGAACTCGTCAGTGCTTTCGTCGAGGCCCGCGGCATGAACGATGGCCTGGCCGAATGGATCTCGCATCGAGTCACATTCCCCAGCAGCATGGTCGATCGAATCGTGCCGGCTACCACTGATGAGGACAGGGCGGACAACGAACGAAGAACGGGACTGCGCGACGATGCCCTGGTGGTGTGCGAGCCCTTCCGGCAATGGGTGATCGAGGACAATTTCGCTGGTCCGCGTCCGGCCTGGGATCGAGTGGGCGTGCAGTTCGTCGACGACGTGGAGCCGTGGGAGACCATGAAGTTGCGCGTCCTCAATGCCACCCACTCGGTGTTGGCCTACCTCGGAATTCTGCGTGGACACAACACTATCGCGGAGGCGGTCCAGGATCCGGAGCTCGACGAGATATGCCGGGCCATGGTTCTCCGAGATGTTGCGCCGACGACGGCCGGCGGAATGGACGCTGTCGGGTACGGCAACGAGGTACGCACGAGATTCGCCAACCCGGCGCTGAAACACACCACCCGGCAGGTGGCGATGGACGGATCGCAGAAGCTCGGACCGCGCCTACTCGGAACCGTGCGGGACGCGGCGTCGGCGGGTGGCTCGACGGACATGCTCGCACTCGCCGTCGCAGCCTGGTGCGCCTTCGTTCTGGCCGAGACGAAAGCCGGACGTGCACTGGACGATCCGTTGTCGGCGCACTTGGCTCGGGCCGGGTCGGCGTCGGACCTGCTCGCTGTCGAGTCCATCTTCGGGTCCGATCTCGGGCCCACGTCACCGTTCGGCACGCAGGTCGTTGCGTGGACCGACTTCCTACGGACCAACTCGCTGAGCGAGTGGAAACGAGTACTCGTATGACCTTCGAACCCACTATTTCTGGCGAAAGCCTTACCGCTCGCGACGTATTGCGCGTGAGCCCGGTGATTCCTGTGGTGGTCATCGATCGGGTCGAGGACGCAGTGCCGCTGGCGCGTGCACTCTATGCGGGCGGTATCGGCATCATCGAGATGACGTTGCGGTCCGAGGCCGGGCTCGGTGCCATTGCGGCAATCGCTGCGGACGTGCCGGAAGTGGTCATCGGCGCGGGAACGGTGTTGAACCGCGACGATGCCATGAGATCGGTGGATGCCGGCTCGAGATTCCTGGTCTCACCCGGATCGTCGAAGGGTCTCCTCGACGCGGTACGCACGCTACCGGTGCCTGTTCTGTCGGGCGTGTCGACTGCGACCGAGGCGATGACCGTTGCCGAGGCCGGATCGACCGAGATGAAGTTCTTTCCCGCCGAGTTCTCCGGTGGCGCAGCGGCACTGGGCGCGCTGGCAGGCCCGTTGCCGCACTTGACGTTCTGCCCCACCGGTGGGATCACCCCGCAGAACGCCGTCGACTACCTGGCGTTGCCGAATGTGGTGTGTGTCGGCGGTAGCTGGCTCACCCCGCGCTCATTGGTGCAGGCGGGGGACTGGGCCGCGATAGAGGAACTGGCCCGTTCTGCGAGTGCGCTCGGCACCGCGTAGTTCGGTTCGCGAAGGGTCATTGACCTATTGGTATAACAGTGCTTGTATATCACTGTGGCGAGCGCCACCAACCCTCCTCGATGAGGCACAGGTCTCGCGGAGGCCGCGGCGAACTCGCATCATGAACTCATCGATCATCACCAGCAATGGAGCTTCGGATGTCACAGGACACCAACGAGTCGACGGACGATCGCGGTAACACCGCCGTCCCGACTCGCAGCACTAAAGACCTCACCAAGGCGGCGATGTCCGGTTGGCTGGGTACGGCAATGGAGTTCATGGACTTCCAGCTGTATTCGCTCGCCGCCGCGATCGTTTTCAATCGCATCTTCTTCCCCGACGTGAGCCCGGCGATCGGCTTGATCGCCGCCATGGCCACTTACGGAGTCGGCTACGTGGCCCGCCTGGTCGGTGCCATCTACTTCGGCCGGATGGGCGATCGGATCGGTCGAAAGAAGGTCCTGTTCATCACCATTGCGATGATGGGTGCATCCACCACCCTCATCGGCGCACTGCCGACGTACGACGCGATCGGCATCATGGCACCGATCCTGCTCGTTGCCCTCCGCCTGATCCAGGGATTCGGTGCCGGAGCCGAAATCGCCGGTGCGACGGTCATGTTGGTCGAGTACGCACCGGACAAGCGTCGAGGCCTCATCGCATCGCTGGTCTCTCTGGGAACCAACTCCGGAACCCTTGCGGCCTCGGCTATCTGGGCCCTGCTGCTCGCTGTCCTGTCCGAGGATCAGTTGCTGAGCTGGGGCTGGCGAGTGCCGTTCCTCGCGAGCTTCTTCCTGATGATCTTCGCAGTGTGGTTGCGCTCGAACCTGAAGGAGAGCCCGGTCTTCGAGGAGCGTGCCGACGTGGTCGACGGTGTGGCTCTCTCGCGCGACGAGATCGAGAAGACCGACGAGGACGTGAAGGTCAGCGTTCTCGAGTCCGGTCTCAAGCAGAAGAAGGGGCGCGCGTTCTCCATCGCGCTGGGTCTGCGGTTCGGTCAGGCGGGCAACTCCGGACTGATTCAGACGTTCCTGGTCGGTTACATCGCGTCGACGCTGCTGATCGATCGTTCCATCGCCACCAGCGCGATCGTCTACGGCTCGCTCATCGGATTCGCCACCATTCCGCTCATCGGAATCCTGGGCGACAAGTTCGGCCGCCGTCCGATGTACATGGTGCTCAGCGCCCTCACCATGATTCTGGCGTTCCCGCTGATGCTGATGGTCACCAGCGGCAACACCGTAGCCCTCGTCGTCGCAATGGTTCTTGCACTGAACCTCGGTGTGCTGGGCCTGTTCTCGCTCGAAAGCGTGACGATGGCGGAGCTGTTCGGCGCACGTACCCGCTTCACGCAGCTCGCACTGTCCAAGGAGGTCGGCGGCATCCTCGCCACTGCCATCGGACCGCTGCTCGCGGCCAGTCTCACCGCGTGGACCGGTAGCTGGTGGCCCATCGCGGCAATGCTCGTGATCTACTCCGCAATCACCCTGGTGTCGGCCTACCTGGCACCGGAAACCAAGGGGCGCGATCTCGTCAGACTGGCCGACGCAGCCTGAGATGTCCGCAGTGGTGCAGTTGAGCCCACAGCTGCACCACTGCAACACAATTGGACACAAAAAAATCGAACTACCCTATTGGCACTCTCCGGTGGAGAGTGCTAATTTGGGTTCTGCACAGTGAAGGGCGGCCCGCCACAGGGGCGGACGCTTCGTCGTACAGGAGGTGGTTGCTGTGCTTCGCTTCGATCCGTTCCGTGACCTCGACTCCATTGCTGCCGGCATGCTCGGCGCGACCAGTGGTTCGGACCGTGCGCCCAGATTCATGCCGATGGATCTGTACAAGCTCGACGACCATTACGTACTCAACGCCGACCTACCCGGCGTCGATCCCGGCTCCATCGACGTCGACATCGACCGCGGCACCCTCACTCTGACGGCACATCGCACCGCTCCGAGTAGTGATGGTGTGCAGTGGCTTTCGTCGGAGCGGTTCGCCGGAACGTACCGTCGGCAACTCTCCCTGGGAGACGGCGTCGACGCGGAGAAGATCTCGGCCTCCTACGACAACGGCGTCCTGACGGTCACCATCCCGCTGGCGGAGCGTGCGAAGCCGCGCAAGATCGAGATCGCCCACGACAACACGCAGAAGACCATCGAGCCGCAGAAGAGCTGAGTGCGCTTCGCGCAGTGGTGCGGCAATGCGCCGCCCAGGGCACATAACCGCACCACTGCCGCAGGCACTCACACTGCGTTGTGAAATTTGTTCTCGGCGGCCAGCATCCCCTCGAACCACCTGTCGAGTGTCTCGTCGTCCACGGCGGCCATCCGGTCGACTTCTCGGGCCAGAGCGTCGACCTGAGCGGCAAACGCTGATCGAGTGTGCATCGCAATCCATTCCTGAAGTGCCGGTTCGCGTTCGGTGGAGAACGTCAGCGCAGTTCGGCACCACGACAAGTACAGAGTTTCGGCAGCGAACATCGCTACCAGAGCGGCACTTCTACCTTCTCGCTGCACGAGTCCGAGGGCATAGTCCGACAGCGCCGAGGAACTCGCGATCAACTCTTCGGTATTGCCGTCGAACGGAAACTTCTCGCGGAGACCGGCGAAGTACGCTCGCTGTTCTCCGACGAGGTTCGACATCGACATCACATGATCCGACGCGTCGTCCAATGACGTCGACTCCGCGACGACCAGCCCCAGAATGCGGACTGCAGTGAGTACGAACGCCTCCTCGATCACCAGGTACCTTCGAAAGTCCTCGTCGGAGAGTGATCCGTCCGTCGATTGCACGATGAACCGAACTTGCTGAGCAGCAGCGAGGTTGGGCTGTTGACGCTCGACGAGTTGCTGCGAGCGGGTCACGCGCCGGCAACCCACGTGATCAAGCCGTCGAACAGGTCGGTGTAACCGGGCCATTGTTCGCAGAACTCGGGCGGGGCCCAGTGCGGCGAGCAATCGGAGGTGAAGACCGCGGATCGGCCCGAGCCGTATTCGCCGACCGCGACGAGCGGATCTCCATTGATGGTGGCGGGCACGGTAACGCGCTCCTTCGGCACCACTCGGTTGTAACCGAGCAAGGCGGGCCACTGTGTTCCGCTGGCACCCAGTGCGGCGTGCGTGCTGTCGACGACATCGGGAACCATTCCGCCGGGAGCCTCGACTCGGTCGTCTTCGGCCAGCAGTGTCACCGGCAATACGTCGGCGAGCACAGTCTGCCGATACGCGGCGCGCGCTTGGAAACCGGAGAACGACAGGTACCCGCCGATCATGATCAGTCCTCCTCCGCTGCTCACCCACTCACGCAGTGCGGCGAGCCTGTCGTCGCCGGCCTGGAAGCGGTCGAACACGTTGGGCGCGAGTTGAATCGAATTGGCTCCGATATCCGAGAGCACAATGACGTCGAACTCGGACAGTGCCTCGGACGTGCCGGGGAATTGTGTGGGAACGAGGTGCGCGGGCATGTGAACCACTTCGTGCCCGCGCGAGGTGAGCGCGTCGCGCAGGGGGCCGATCCCTTCTACGTAGGAATGGACGGTGAATTCGTCGACGCCTTTGACGTGGGTGGACGAGGTCATCCAGCTTTCGCCGGCGATCAGAACTTTCTTACCCATGGTGGTTCTCTATCCTTTTCCGGCGCTCTCGAAGAGCGACCTGGGGTTGTCCTGCATGAGCGAGGAGACGTGGTGTGCGTCCATTCCGCTGCGGACCAGCCGCGCTGCGAAAGAGACTGGAACGTAGGCCAATCCGTTGCCACCGAACTTGCGGAGCATCGACTTGAGAAAGAGATCGTGACTGAGCAGCAACTGGGATCGATAGCCGCCACCGACGAGGCCGCAGATCGCGAACGCCGTATCGGCGGGCGACGGCGACTGGCCCTCGCCTGCGAACTCGAAGGGCATGCCGATCATGTCGAACTCGAGGAAGACTCCGCGATCGGCGAGGGCGCACTGATAGTCGGGGTCGTCGCCCGAGGGGTCCATGTGGCAGAGCACCACAGCTGCCGGGTCGACACCCATCTCGTCCACGACGATGTCGAGGACTTGATGTCCTCTGCGTTGCCAGCCCGGGAGATGGACGAACAAAGGGACGTAGGTTTCTCTTTGGGCGATGCAGGCGGCTCTCAGCGCTTTGGCCTCGGCGTCGGTGAAGGACGGCGAAACGCCGATCTCACCGATCACCCCCGGCCGCGGCCCGTCGCCGGTGAATTCGGCGATGAGCCGGGCCGCGAGGTTGTCGATACCGAGCGCGGTGACCTCGGGCGGGTGCGTGGGTTCGAGATACCAGCCCGAACCCATGACGACGCGTACTCCGGACTCGCGTGAGTAGTGCTCGAGGATCTCGGGTCGCCGCCCGATGCCCGGCGGCGTGAGGTCGACGACCGTGGTACCGCCGTTGTCCGCGAACACTTTCAGGTCGTCGAGTACGGCCGCCGCGTCGTCCACTCGGCAGTTGTCTGCGCTGTGGTACGGGTTGTCTTGCAGCAGCCAGGCGCGGTCCGCCGATACCGGACCGGACAGCAACTGCGCCAGAGCCGGGTCGGCAGCTTCGGAATACGCGGCCGAGGCGTCGTTGTGCAGATGCTCGTGCGGTAGCACCAGTCCCAGTTCGCTGGAGTCGATCGGCCCGGTGACGGTCTGGACGATCATTGCTTACCCGGTGCGCTCTGCAGGTGCTTGAACAGCGATGCCAGAGAGTGCCCGCGCATGTTGATCCAGATGGCAACGAGCAGAACGACACCGGTGATGATCGGTGTCAGGAACGGGCTCACACCGAGTAGCGTCAGGCCGTTGGCGATGATGCCGGTCAACACTGCACCGATGACGGTGCCGATGACCGTTCCCCGGCCGCCGAACAGGTTGGTGCCTCCCAACACCACTGCGGTGATGACGGTGAGCTCGAAACCATTGGCGGAGTTGGCCGATCCCGATCCGAGTCGTGCAGCGATCAATAGGCCCGCGATGCCCGCGGCGAGCCCGGTGAACACCAGGGTCATCATCAGCACGCGACGGGTGTTGACGCCGGAGCGTCGGACGGATTCGACGTTCGAGCCGATTCCGGTGACGTAGCGGCCGAATCGTGTGCGGTTGAGCGCAACAGCGCCGACGATCACTACGGCCAGAGCAATCCATGCGCTTGCCGAAAAGCCAAGCCACGACGCCGTACCCAGTTTCGCGAAGGCGGTACCGGGAGTGATCGGTACCGAGAAGCCCTCGGTCCTGTACAACGCGATGCCGCGGATGATGGACAGGGTCGCCAGGGTGACGATGAACGGCGGAATGCCCTGATACGCGGCGAGCCAACCGTTGACCAGGCCCCATGCTGCGCCCATCAGAGGTGCCGCGACGAATACCACCGACGAGTCGACTCCGGCTTGGATGAGTTCGGCGCTCATCGCGGCGACGAAGGCAACGGTCGCTCCGACCGACAGGTCGATCTGACCGGTGGTGATCACGAACGTCATGGCGACGGCGATGATGAGAACCGGTGCGATCTGCGTCGCGAGGTTCGAGATGTTGGTGAAGGTCAGGAACGAGGACGTCGTCACCGAGAACACCAGGGCCACTGCGATGGTGACCGCGAGCATGGCCAGGGTCGGCTTGTTGGTCTGCTGCCACAGAGTCGGGCGTGCCGCGAGTTTCTCCACGGTCGGCTGGGCTTTCTTGTCCACGGTGATCATGGGCGGCCTTCCGGCGAGGAGGGTGAACGCTGGGGAACCGGCGTGCGCGTGATCAATCCGACGAGCGACTCGATGTTCAGATCGCCGATCGGAACATCGTCGACGCTCTGTCCCTCGTACATGACGGTGATGCGGTCGCAGACCCGGAACAGGTCCTGTAGGCGGTGCGTCACCAGGATGACTCCGACGCCTTGGGCTGCGACGTCGGTGATGAGTTTGAGGACCGATTCGACCTCTGCCACAGCAAGAGCGGCGGTGGGTTCGTCCAGAATCAACACGTCCGGTCGAAACGAGACCGCGCGTGCGATGGCCACCGTCTGGCGTTGCCCACCGGAGAGTTGCCCGATCTCCTGGTAGGTCGACTTCACCTTCACGTGCAGGTCCGCCAGAATCTTGGCGGAACGTTCGTGCATCCCGTGGCGATCGAGGAACGGCCCCTTGCGTGGCTCGCGGCCGAGGAACAGATTGCTTGCGACGTCCAAGGTGTCGCACAGGGCGAGGTCTTGGTAGACGATGCCGATTTTTTTCTGTTGCGCGTCCAGCGGTGTCGAGAAGCGCACCGGTTCCCCGTTCACCCGCATCTCTCCACCGTCGTGTTGGACGGCGCCGGCAAGGATTTTCATGAGCGTCGACTTGCCGGCGCCGTTGTCTCCGACGACCCCGAGTACTTCGCCGCGACCGAGTCGAAGGTCGACTCCGCGAAGCGATTTCACCGGGCCGTACGATTTGGTGATTCCCGAGAGTTCGATCAGTGGCGCGACCGTCAGGTCTTGTTGTGCCATAGGGCTACTTCTCCAGGTAGTACATGTAGTCGCCGACGTTCTCCGGAGTGACGATCTGGGTCGGTACCGGGATGTCAGCGGGTGCGGTCCGTCCGCAGCCGAGGTCGATGGCGGCATTCATGGCCTCGTAGCCGAACTCGAAGGTGTTCTGCTGCACGACGCCTTTCAGCCACCCTGCGTTGAGAGCGGAGACGGCCTGATCGGACAGATCCCAGCCGACGGCCTGAATTCGGTCCTGCGCGTTCTGACTGTTCACGGCGGCGACCAACCCGATCAGAGCAGGCTCCCCGGTGGCGTACACGTACTGCATGTCCGGGTTGCCGGTGAGCAGGTTCTCGGCCGCGGTTTGCGCGTTCTCCTGGATGTTGCGGCCGTCGACCACGGTGCCGACGGTCATCCCGGCCGCCGAGACGGTATCGGTGAAGCCTTTCTGACGTTCGAGCTGGATGGTGCTGTTGAGTGCGCCGACGATTCCCACGGTGCCGGTGTTGTTCGCCAACGCAGTGAGGGTGTCGCCGATCTGAACGCCGCCTTCGGCGTTGGCGGTGCCGACCTGCGTGTCCACGGCAGGATCGTCGACGGTGGCGTCGACGGCGACGACCGGGATGCCCGCAGCATCGGCCTTGACGATAGAGGGCTTGATGCCGTCCGTGTCGATGGCATCGACGATGATCGCGTCGACGCCCGAGGCGATGAGGTTGTCGAATGCGTTGGCCTGGCTGACCGAGTCGTCGTTGCCGCTGATGATCTGCAGTTCGACGCCGGTCTGGTCGGCGATCTTTTGGGCTGCGTTGTTGATCTGGTTGAAGAACAGGGCCTGCAGGTTGATGGTGACGAGACCGACCTTGAGGGTGCCGTTCTTGCCGTCGCACGAATCGGCGACGCGGCTCGGATCCGGGATGCTCGACGCGGCTGCGTCGGTTCCGCCCGCGGTGTCGCTGCTGGATGCGGAGTCGCACGAGGTGAGGGTGAGCGCAAGTGCGGCACCGAGAACGAGGGGGAGTGCGCGTTTGATCATCGGGTCTCCTGGAGATCGACAGTGGCGAGGGTGGAGGTGAAGTCGGCGAGTTCGGTTGGAGTGGGGCATCCGCGTGGTCCGGCTGTAGCGCAGGCGAGTGCTGCCGAGATTCCCGCCATTCGGGCTGCGTGGATAGGGGGTTCGCCCGCGTCGATGAAGGCGATGTAGGTGCCGCAGAAGCAGTCTCCGGCTCCGACGGCATCTATGACGTCGACCGATACTGCCGGTTCGGTGATGGTCTCACCCGAGGGTGTGACCAGAGTCCACCCGCGTTCGCCGTCGGTGACGACGAGGTGGGTGTCGTGCTCGGCGGTCAGTATCGGCCACCGTTCGGCTGGGATGCCGAAGCTGTTCTGCCACAGACTGCGTCCGACGATGACGTGGTCGGCAAGGGCAAATGCGTGCAGTGCGGCGTCGACGTCGTCGCAGCCGTCGAGGTCGATGGCGAGGCCGACGTTGTCGGGGAGCGTGGGTGGGAGCATCGATGCGCGGTAGCCGTCGAGGAACACGCGTCCACCGTCGATCGAGAGCTTGTCGAGGACCGTGCGTAGTCTGCCTGCGTCGTTGGCGTCGTCCTGGCTGATGATCGATCGGTCCCCGCCGTCGGCGATGAGAACCACTGCGGTGGAGAGGAATGCGTCGCGCGGTGCCCAGCTGGTGTCGACTCCGTCGCGTTCGAGGGCCGCGAGGAATTCGGAGGATCGAATGTCCGGGCCCACCGCGCCGGCGAACGCGACGCGGGCTCCCATGCGGGCTGCCGACACTGCGGCGTTGGCATTCATGCCGCCGTCGATCGACTCGATCGTCGTGGCCTGCACCCTCTCTCCGAGGGTCGGAACATGCGGAACATGAACCGTGACATCGTTGTTGGCGTAGCCGAAAAATACGATCATCGTCTACTTCCCGGCTGCGCGGGACACGTCGCGAACCTTCTCGCCGGAGACCCGGCCCCACCAGCGTGCATTCTCCTTCACCGAAGAAGCGATGATGGCACCGTCGCATTCGTTCATCAGGTCGGCGACGTTGGCCGCCGTGATTCCCGATCCGATGATGACGGGGAGGACCGTGTTGTTCTTGATGACCGACACCTCGTCGACCGAGGCGGCGTCACCGGTTCTCGAGCCGGTTGCGATGAGCACGTCTGCGTCGAAGAATTCTGCGTCCTCGGTCTGTTCGGCGATGGTGCGATCGGCAACGATGGCGTGGGCACCGTGCTTGACGTGAACGTCGGCGAAGATCTTGACCGGGTCGGCACCGATGCGGTGGCGAAAGCGGGTGGTCTTGGCTGCCTGGCCTTCGATGAATCCCTCGTTGGCGATGTAGGCGTTTGCCCACTGGTTGACCCGCACGAAGCTCGCTCCGGCGGCCCACGCTGCGGCCACGCCGCATTCGCCCGCGTTGGACAGGATTGATACTCCGACTCTGCTGCCGAATTCACCGACGACGGAGGCGGTGACGACGCCCATGCTGGCCGCTGTTTCGTATCCGTGCTCTCCGGGCTTGAGGAAGGGTATGTCCCAATGATTTTCGACGATGACGCCATCGAATCCGTTGTCGATGTACGCGTGCGCCTCCTCCACGGCGAAGCCTGCGATCTCGGAGACGGGCTGGCCCTTGTAGTGCGGGCTGCCCGGCAGTGCGGGTAGGTGGATCGCGCCGATGAGTGCGGGTGCGGAGGTGAACATCTCGGCCAGCGCCGACGGCTTTGTCGGAAATACCCCCAGCGAAGCTGAGGGGTTCGGATCCGACGGGGACGTACTCACGTAAGGAGCTCCTCTGGTGTGGGCGTCGACCAAGGCGATGTAATCGATTGCCTCGTATGTATGCACCGTAGGCGATCGGCACCGGGTCGTGTCAAGGAATTCGCGAGTCGTTTATGTAAACGATTACCTCTACTGTGTAAACAGCATCGCAAGCGACCGTGCGGTTCGCTAGCCTCGGTTCACACGCGAGAGTAGGAGTTGGATGCGCAAAGCAACCATTCGCGACGTCGCGGAGCGCGCGGGCGTTTCGACAGCCACGGTGTCCCGGGCGCTCTCGGGGTCACGTCCGGTGTCGGACGACGTGGCCGCGAGCATTCGGCAGGCGGCGGCCGATCTCGGCTATTCGGGCAACATCATCGCCAGTTCGCTGCGCCGCAACCGCACGGACACGGTTGGGATGGTGGTGCCCAGTATTGCCAACCCGTTCTTCACCTCGCTCGTCGTCAATGTCGAACACGTTCTCTCGCAGCGTGGACTGCAGTTGTTCCTGTGCGATTCGCGATCGGATCCGGAAGTCGAGGCGCAACGGCTGCGTAGTCTGGTCTCGCGTCAGGTCGATGGCATCATCATCAGCCCGTGCCATGGAGAACGTTCTGCCGAGGCGGTTCGTGCGTCGGCCCGTGCGATCCCTGTGGTCCAGCTCGACCGCTTCGCTCTCGATACTCATACCGATTGGGTCGGCGTCGATGATGATGCCGCTCAGGGACTGATCATGGATCACCTTGCTGCACAGGGTGTTCGGAGTGCCGCATTCATCAGTTCCGAGCTGACCAATTCGTCGACGGAGTTGCGGCGGGCGGGCTTCTTCCGCCATGCCGAGCGCGTGGGGATTCGGACGCGGGACGAGTGGACATTGTTGGGTGATTATTCGATCGACTGGGGGCGTGAGTCGTCGCGCTCGATCCTTGCTGCTCCCACGCGGCCCGATGCGGTGGTGGGTGCGGACGACCTGATCGCCCTCGGGGTGCTGCAGAGCTGCCAGGCTCTGGGATTGTCGGTCCCGGGCGATGTGATGGTCACCGGGTTCGACGACATTCCGTTCTCTGCATTGAGCAATCCGCCGCTGACCACCATCCGGCAACCGCAGGAACGAATCGCTGCGGAGGCCACTCGCCTACTGGATCAGGCCATGAACAGCGATCACACCGGCACTGCGCACATCGCGTTGCAGCCGGAGTTGGTGGTCCGTCAGTCGACGGTCGGCCACGCACGCGTCGCCGCGGTGTAGGCCACGATCGCCGCATCGAGCTCGTCGAGCGTGACGGTTTCGTCGGCGGCGTGCATCAGTGTTGGCGTCCCCGGCCCCCACACGACAATAGGGGCACCGGGGGCAGCGGATCCGATGATGGACGCGTCGGTGAAGTACGTGACCGGTTCTTTAGCAACGGTATGCGGAAGGCCATCCACCCATCGGTCGCCTTGGGGTGTGCGAACTCCGGGCAGATCGATGCGAGCGTCGGCGTGATCGACCTCGGGTTGATCGCGCCACCAGGACAGCAGTGCCGAGCCGTCCCCGACGGTGCGATGGTCGACGACGACGTGTGCGGTGTCAGGAACGATGTTGGGTGCCGAGCCGCCGTCGATCAATCCCACGTTGAACGTTTCGGCGCCCAGGAACTGATCCGTAGACAGCGGGAGCTCGGTGCGGGCTCGTGTCAACACGTCGACCAGTTTCATGATTGCACTCTCACCCCGATGCGGAGTACTTCCGTGTGCTGCAATGCCTTTGGTGGTCACATCGACCCACAGTGCTCCTCGATGCCCCAGGTGTACCTGGTTCCCTGTCGCCTCGGGAACCACGACCGCTCCTACGGCGCACTCGGCGACGGCGTGGCGAGCGGCACGCGCACCGAGTGACCCGATCTCTTCGTCGCTGGTGAGCAACAGGGCGGCAGGAACCCCGTTGTCGAAGGCGTCCATCACCGCAGCGGTGGCGGCAACAAGCCCGGCCTTCATGTCCGAGGTGCCGCGGCCACGGAGTACCCCGTGTTCGATATCCGCGGCGAAGGGATCGAACTGCCAATTCGACAGATCACCCGCCGGCACGGTGTCCACGTGGCACGCGAACATCAACCGCGTCGACGTCGGCGGGGAGGGATTGGTGATCAACAGCCATGGGTGGGGACCATCCGGATCGCCGTCGATGGCAAGGTAACCGACGCGGGCCCTGAGGACGGACACGATTGCGTCCATCGACGAGCGCTGGGGACGAGGATCACCCGACACAGTGGGCTGGGTGACCAGTTCGGTGAGAAGTCCGACGGAATCCATGACTCCAGTATGCCCGTGGTGCCTTCGGCAGTGGTGCGGCAAAGCGCCGCAGAAGGCACATAGCCGCACCACTGCCGAAGGCATCTACGAGGCGTTGGCGATGATTGCCTGCGCGGCCTTGGTCGGTGCCTGAGTCGGGATCCAATGCGTCACTCCGGCAAGCACAGTCAGGGTGTAGCGGGCATCGACGTACTGTTGTGCGCGTTCGATGGCCGATCGGCCGATGAAAGTGTCGCCGTCACTCCACACCATCGATGTCGGCACTGTGATGCGCAGACGGCCGATACCAGGGTTGAAGAACGGCAGTCCGCGATACCAAGTGACAGCGTAGGGAAGTGCGCCGTAGTCGACGATGTCCGTGCGCGTGCGCTCCAGGTCGTCCGCGTTCATACCGCTTCTCTCGTACCAATTTTCGGCCCTCTGGCCGGGCCGCGTCATCCATTTCTCGGGGAGCACCGGCAGTTGGAAGAACGCGAAATACCAGGAGTGGAGTATCTGTCGCGAGGTGAGCAGAGCCGTCATGAACGACCCCGGATGCGGGACGGAGAATGCCGTCAGCGACGACACCAGATCCGGGCGTCGGCCTGCGGTGACCCACGCGATCATCGCTCCCCAGTCGTGGCCGACCACATGCACCGGGGCACCGATTTCGTCGATGAGGGCCACGATGTCGTCGACGAGCGCACCGACGCGATAGTCGCGTCGGCGTTTGGGTCGGGCACCCGGCGAGTACCCGCGCTGATCGGGCGCGATTGTTCGAAAGCCCGCGTCGTTCAGCTGGTCCATCACTGCGGACCACGACGCGGCACGTTCGGGAAAGCCGTGCAGCAGCAATACAATCGGTCCGTCCAGAGGTCCCTGGTCGAGGACGTCGAACTCGAGTCCGTCATGGGTGTAGCGTGCGATCCTCTCGCTCACCGAAGGATCCTTCCGTTGGTCAGCACGTGCTGGGAACCGATGCACCGGCGAATTCGGCGGCGAGGAATTGCATGGCCGAGTCGTCGCTCACGTTGTGTCCCTGCTCTGGTTGTTCCTGAGCGACAACCCGATCGCCGAGCGCACACGCTGCGCGGACGGCGTCGGCCGTCCACTGCGGTAGCACGATGTCGTCGCGCGCACCGTAGGCGACGAACATCGGCACGGTGGTTCGTACCTGAGGGAGGGTGTAGCGGCCGATCAGATCGAACAGCTTCTGTTCTGCCTCGGGGGATCTCGGTGCGAACTCCGTCGGTGCCATCTCGCTGACAGCGCGCTCCTTGGTTGCGGTGTTCGTGCCCTGGCACGCGAGTAGTAGTTCTGTGTTGGTCTGAGCGACCGTGCCGCTGTAGTCCCGAGGGTCGAGGGTGGGATCGACCTGTTGCGCCCCGTAGAGCAGGTACGGCAGCAGCCCTTTCTGCGGTGTGGTCAGGGTGCCGTCCCTGGCGGCACGCGCAAGCGGTGCCAGATCCGTGGGCGGGGACAGTGAGACCGAGGCGATCAGTTCCAGCCCTTGCCCATAGCTGGAGTTCAATTCGTTTGCGGCCCAGGCTGCTTGCCCGCCCTGCGACAGTCCGACGGCTGCCCACCGAGCAGAGGTCTCGGGCAGGCCGTTGTGGACGGCGCGAGCCGCGTCGATCATGTTGTGGCCCGCAGTGCGCGGCTCCAGGTACGGGTGGGTGCCGTCTCCGCTGCCGAGTCCTTGATAGTCGGGTAGCACCGTGACGTAGCCGAGTTCGGTGAAAGCCTCGACCGTGGAGTCCAATCCGAGTAGGTCGGGGTACAGGGAGGGCCCGCAGTCGGCTTGTACGCCGGTGGTGCCGTGGCCGTAGACGACGATCGGCCATCCACCTGCCGGAGGTGTACCGGGCGGAACAGCGGCGACGCCGGAGACCGCCGTCGCAGAATCATCGACACCGGATGTCGATTCGTACACGAAGCGATAGACGGTCGCACCTGTCGCAGTGAGCCTGGCCGACCGGGACCCGAAATCCTCCGATTCGAGCAGCGTCCCCGCAGTGCCCGTCAGCTCGTACTGCGACTGTGCTGCAGACGTACTTGCGGGCGCGGGCGAGTCGGGTCCAGCGGGCGACGAACTGCATCCGACGGCCGTCAGCAGCGTGAGCCCGCACGCAATTGCGAAGACTCGGCGAGACGGCAGGGCAATGGATGCGGGCATATCGCGTGTCTACCAGAACGCAGCCAACAACTCGTCGGTCGCCTGCAGCGGCGCATACCCGTCGGGAATGGCGCGACGGCATCCGTCGAGTTCGATGGTGAAATTGCGAATGTTCGACGGCCATCCAGCAGCATATGTCGTCACCGCCGTCCGCGTCGCAGACATCGTGCAGGGCCCGGCGGGTGCCAAGTCTTCGATCGATATCCCGATCTCGCCGGTGACTCCGGTGAATTCGGTGCCGGAGAACAAGCAGTACGTGTAGCCGATGGTCAGACCCGCTGCGCGCTCACTGCCGAGGAGAACCTCGGAGTAGTGAGGGGAGCAGCTCGAGACTCGTTGCCGGTCGTAGCTGATCACCGATACGTCGTGTTCGAATTCGGTAACCATATCGAGTGCCCGAATTTCGGCGATGGCGCTGTAATTCAGCAGCCCGCATTCCCCAGTAGGGAGAGTCGGTTCCATTGCGCGCCCTCGGTTGTCGACGAGCCATATCTGCGGCGGCTCGACGACGCTGTATGTCGGGCAATAGCCGCGGATCAGCGTGCTTTCGGACGGCGCGTTGAGTAGGCGGATCACCTCGGTGAGGTCACCTTCGTATCTGTGCTCGCGGTAGGGCACGGTGTCGGGGGCGACCCCCTCGTCGATTTGGTCGCAGACGATCGCGGCGACTGGAACGAAATCGTCCGGCACCGTCCCAGGTGTGGGCCGAGGGAATCTCGGCCGCGGCTCGTCTATCTGGGGCCCTCGGTCGCACCGAAATGCCTCTGCAGATCCGATTTCGGCGACGACCCGGTGGGGACTCAGCGACGCCGGCGACGCACAGGTGACCGCGGTGATGGCGACGAGCATCAGTCCCACCGTCCATCGCCATGTCATCAGCACAACGTAGCGGCATTGCAGTTCAGGGTTTGTCGCTTCTGTTTTTCGGGGACTATCGCAGCCATGAGGATTGGCGTCGTTGTCAGTGCGGTCGTTGCGGTTGTGGTGTCGTTTCTCGGCTCCGGTGCGTGGATAGGGACGCCCATTGCCGAGGCAGCCGGCGGGGCGCTCAGTGCCACGTCGACGCTGGTGGCTCCCGCTGGTCCCGCGTTCTCGATCTGGTCGGTGATCTACACCGGTCTCATCGTCTATGCCGTCTGGCAGTTCCTACCCGGTCGAACTGCACGTCACGACGCCTTGCGGGCACCGGTCATCGCGTCGATGTTGCTCAATCCGGCGTGGATTCTCGCGATTCAGTTCGGGCAGGTGTGGCTCAGCGTGGTGGTCATCGTCGCGCTGTTGGCCGCTCTCGTGCGCGTGTTCGTACTCCTGCAACAGCAGCGGCCGGAATCTGTGGTCGACGCGGTGATCACCGACGGCACGATGGGTCTCTACCTCGGGTGGGTGTGCGTGGCCACCATCGCGAACATCTCGGCGTGGCTGGTCGATCTCGGAGTCACCGGTGGCGCGACGGTCTGGGCAGTCGTCGTACTCGCCGTCGCAGCACTGGTCGGGGTGACTCTGGCGCGTTACTCGGACGGAGCGATCGCTCCGATGCTCGCCATCGTGTGGGGACTGGGATGGCTGGCGCAGGGGCGTCTCGGTGGCGAGCTGACGAACGCCGCGGTCGGATGGACGGCTGTATTTGCCGCAGCGATCGTCGCCGTTGTGACGGTGGGAATCAGGCTCCGATCACGGCGATCGACGGTCAGTCAGGCGGCGTAGTACTTCCGCCACTGCGTTTCGAGGAAGTCGGACAGCGAACTCCCCGAATCGTTGGTACGCCAGGCGACGTGACCGTCGGGTCGGACGAGTACTGCTCCGGACTCACCTACCTCGTACAGCGATATCAGTTCGTTGCGATCGACGCCGACGGGTGCGTCCAGCACGACGAGCGACATACCCGGGCGTGCATCATGCATACTCTCCACCACCGCTGACCACGCAGAACCATCGAAGGTGAACAGCGTCAACATGTTCGGGTCCAACACGTCGTGCGGCGAGACGAGTTGCCCGTCGACCGAGACGAGCGCGTGCGGCAATCGCGCACCGGGGTACGTGGTGGGCACGTAATCGACAACGTCTTCCAGGGGCTTCGCCGACGCGTCCTGAGCGATCAGTGGACTGTCGTAGAGGTAGCCGAATTGCAGGCCGGTGGAGACGAAATGCTCCAACTGCAGTGGAATCGCCGCTGCGATTTCGGCGCGCAGTTCCGCCGACCCGGGGACGTCCGGGCGCAGGCTTCGTGATCGACTCATCTGCTTGCGGGTTGCTGCAGCCGCGATGGGCGCGATCAGTCGGCCCGGAAGTTTGTTCAGTGGTGCCCGCCCCATGGCTTGAGTTGCCTTGGCCAGCATGGCGTTGGTGATCCCGACGCGCTTGCCGATGTCGTCCATGCGGAAGTGGTTGGCCACACTCTGTTCGGCGAATTTCTCCACCACGGGCCGACGCTCGGTGTCGTAGGTGTCCAGCAGCTCCGGGCCTGCCGCACCGGAGAGCACGGCATCGAGCTTCCACGCGAGGTTGTGGGCATCCTGCACTCCCGAATTGAGCCCGAAGCCGCCGGTGTGCGGAAAGCGGTGAGCGGCATCGCCCAGCAACAGCAGCCGATCGTGGCGGAACGTGTCGGCCGTCTGTGACGTCATCACCCACGTGCCCGTCGATTCGAGCGTGAAGTCGTTCGTACCCAACGCCTTCGGTAGCGTCTTCTCCCAGAATCGGCGGCCGTTCCTGGCGATCTCCTGCGCGGGGTGCAGATAGGCCGTCATCAGGATGTAGCGGTGGTCGGCGTGCGAGATGAGCACTCCGCACAGGTCCGGGGTGTAGATCCAACTCAACAGCGGACGCGCGTCGTCGGGAAACAGTGTTGTCGAGGTGAAGAACGCACTGCCCATGTTGGCGAGTACCGGCCCGGTCAGCGATATCCCGGCCGCGTCGCGGGTCGCGCTGTTTGCACCGTCGCAGGCGAGGACGTACGGCGCACGTACTTCGGCGGCGTCACCCGTCACGGTGCGGAAGGCGACGCGCGCGTCACCGGAGTTCGATTCGACCGATTCGACCGACTCGACCGAGACTCCGCGGCGAAATTCGATCAGCGGTTCGGCGTCCACGGCGTCCCACAGCACGGGCATCAGAATGTGCTGGCCGATGTGCGACACCATGTACGGGCTCTGGCTTTCCACGATGGCTTTGCGTTCGGGATCGGACAGCAGATCGATCGACCCGATGGCGTCACCGGCCAGGTCGCCGTACCAGCTGATCAGATTGACCTGTTCGTGCGGAGGCGACATCGCCGCTATCGACTTGGCCAGTTCGGGGCTGTACTCGTTCCAGATCTCCAGCGTCCGAGCATTGATGACGTGAGCCGCCGGATGGAACAACGGACTGGTCCGACGCTCGAGCAATACCGTTCGAATACCCCTGCGCGCCAGCAGAAGCGCTGCAGTGGTACCCGCCGGACCGGCACCGATGATGACGACGGGAGTGATCATCGGACGGCGGCTTCCTGGGTCCCCAGGTCGATCGACCCGTCCGGAGTGCGGATGGTGGCAGTGACGACGTCGTCGACCGAAAGGTATTTCGGGTTCTTGGCTTGGCGTGCGAAGAAGAACTTCCACTTCAGCGCAGGTGGGATGAGTTCACCGATCTTCTGGATCGCTCTGGGCGGCGCGGAGATTGCCGTGCCGATCGGCGTTCCGGTCAGCAGGACATCGCCTGCGGTCATGTTCTGAAAGCGGGCCAGTCTGGTGAAGGCCTCGGCGGGAGGAGTGATGAGGTCGTCGCCGATGGTCTGGTCCTGACGGATTTCCCCGTTGACCGCCAACGTCATCCGTAGCTCGGGCAGTCGTCGAAGCTCGTCGTTGTCGAGCAGCACCAGCCGAGGGCCGAGTGGAGTGAAGGTGGGATACGACTTGCTCTCGTACACCTGCACTTTCGTCAACTGGATCTCCCGAGCCGACACGTCGTTGGCCACGACGAAGCCCGCCACATAGGACGCGAGGTTGTCGTCGGTGACGGTTGTCCCGATGGGGATATCGGCACCGACCACCACACCCAGCTCGATCTCGTAGTCCAGCAGGGCTACCTCCGGCGGTTGCCGAATGGGATCGTTCGGGCCACTGATCGACGCGGACGATTTACGAAAGAACGTCGGCTGCAGGGTCTTCGGGTCCGAACCGGCGTCGATCGCATGGGATCGGTAGTTCAGCAACTGCGCCACCACTCGGCAGGGCGCGGTGATGGGCGAGACGAGCCGGAGCTCGGCGACGTTCGTCCCGACCCCCGACGCGGCCTCGATGGACGGCCGGTCGGCCAGTAGCTCACTGGTGGTCTGCGCGGTGGTGTCGATCCTGACGGCCTCGTCGCCGTCGAGACGCCACCAGCCGTCTGTGGTTCGAATGATGTTGATGGGCATAGCTTTCGATCCCCCCCTAGCAATCGGTCACAAAGTTTTCGGTGTGATGGTCTTCTTGTTGGCGATCACCGGTCGGCCGGGCCTGGTTCCGGCCTCACGCTGCCGCAGTTCCTCGTGGGTCGCGCCGTTGCGGAGTCGGCTGAGGAGGTAGTCGGGGTCGATGTTGACGCCGATGGGATTGCGCGCGAATTCCTCGGTGAAGAAGAAGGCCGCGGTGTGGTCGGGATCGAAATTCTCCACTTGGAACTCGAGCCGAATGCCGTCGGGGTCCTCGTAGTACAGCGAGATCGTGGGTCCGTGATTGATGGACCACACGGGAAGGATCCCCTGGCGCTTGAGCCGCACATAGTTCTCCAGCAGTCGTTCCAGAGATCGGAACGTCAGGGCGATGTGATCGATGCCGTAGGCCTTGCGCCGCAGCTTGGCGAAGGGGAACAAGAACTTCACCGGCTTGGGTACGGCGATGATCGCGAGTCGATGCGACTCGTCGTCCCAGGTCAAGAACGTGATCTCGTCGTCCTGGTAGGCGATCTCGGCCCCGAACACCGTGCCGTACCAGCGCACCATCTCCTCGGTTCGCGCAGATTTGACGACCCAATGCGCGATGTAGTCGGGTGCGACCCGTTGCGTCTCGATCGTCGGTGCATCGTGCGTTGCGCTCATGAATCGACCTTTCTTCGCGATCGCGGATTGTGATCCAGGTTAAGTGCACTTTGACTAACAGTCAATAAATTGACTGATGGTCAGTCGAAAATCCGGAATGGGTGCGGTGCCGAGCGTGTCGTTGTAACAGAGCATTTGCTCTGTTACGGTCACGTCATGCCCCGCCCACGCGTGCACGATCTCGACCACCTACTGGATGTGGCCGAGGCGTTGGCCGTCGAGTCGGGCCCGGCCGCGGTCACCATTCGCGCGTTGTCTGAGCTGACCTCGGTGTCCAACGGGGCGATCTACCACGCGTTCGGGTCGCGGGCCGGACTCCTCGGCCGAGTGTGGTTGCGCGGCGCGCAGCGCATGCTCACCGTGCAGCGAGGGTCCGTGGACGACGCATTGGCGACGGGCACCGCGGTGGACGCAATAGTGGCTGCTGCGGATGCGCCGGCGCGCTTTCTACTCGATCATCCGACGGCCGGGCAGTTTCTCATGATTGTGTCGCGTCGAGAGTTGTTGGGCTCGAACGATATTCCGGACGCGCTTGCCGACGACCTTCGTATGCTCGATTCGACGCTCGTCGAGTTGTTCGTGCGGTTGTCGACCGAGATGTGGAACCGAGCGGATCGCACGGCCGTAGCCGTGATCAAGGATTGCACCGTCGAGCTCCCTGCCGCGTTGCTCCTGCGGGGTCGCCGTGCGCCAGACGCATCGGTGCGCGAACGACTCGCTGCCGCCGTGCGCGGCGTCCTCACTCTTCCTCCGCCCCCTCCACCGCCGAAGTCTTCATAGCCTCGGCACCCTCGAAAGGTAGCTCACGATGACTCCTACGCTAGAAATTCGCAGTGACATAGCGATTTTGACGCTCGGCTCGGACGAGAATCGATTCTCACCGGACTGGCTCGATGCGGTCGACGCCCACTTGGACCAGATAGAGCGGTCGGCGCGCGGGCTGATCACGGTAGGAGCGGGCAAGTTCTACTCCAACGGACTGGACCTCGACTGGCTGATGGCCCATGGTGATCGCGCCGATTGGTACGTCGATCGAGTGCAGACGCTGTTCGCCCGAATACTCACGTTTTCGATACCCACCGCCGCGGCGGTCAACGGGCACAGTTTCGGTGCCGGAGCGATGTTCGCCATTGCCCATGACTACCGCTTCATGCGCGAGGATCGTGGCTACTACTGCTTTCCGGAAGCGGATATCAACATCCCTTTCACTCCCGGCATGTCCGCTCTGATTCAGGCGAAGCTCTCTCCGCAGACGGCCATGGTCGCAATGACCACGGGACATCGGTACGGGAGCGCGGAGGCCCTCACTGCAGGTCTCGTCGACGGCGTAGCGGCCGAGGACTCGGTGATCGATGCTGCGCTGGAGCGGCTCTCGGCAATTGCCGGTAAGGACAAAGCCACCATCGGAGCCATCAAGACGACCATGTTCGCGTCGGTCACCGCTGCGCTGCGTCAGGGCCGACAGTGACGTCGTAGTCGGTCGCGTCGCGCTGCGCAGGCGGGATCAGAAGGTGAACGCGGCCGACGAGGGTCAGAGCCGTGTCGGCGTCGGCACCGTCGAACACCGCTGTGTGGATGCCGCGCATGGCACCGGTGAGCAGTCGGGCTGAGGCAGGGAGGTCTGTGGCACTGTCGATCTGCCCTGCTTCGGCAGCGGCGCGGAGTAGTTCGGTGATGGCATCGACGAAGCTGTCGTGCCAACGCTCGGCTGTGCCTTCGGATTTGGGGACTCCGAGATTGCGGAACAGCACGTGCGTGCGCGGTGTCTCGTAGATGCTCTCGGCAGCTATTCGCAGAAATGTCTGCAGCTGCTCGAGTGGGGTGCTCGGCCAGCCGGCGTCCGCAGACCGTTCACGGATGCGTTCGATCAGAACGGTGGCGGCGTCGTCGACGGCGGCCTGAAAGAGTTGGCGTTTGTTGGGGAAGTGGTGGAAGGCAGTTCTGGGGGCCAGACCGCATTGCGCAGCGACACTTTCGATCGTGATGTCTGCGTAGTCGGCGTGCCGAAGCAGCTCCTGGGTGGCCTCGATGAGGCGTGTCGGTGCTGGCCCGGGTTCGTCCGTGGCCGACGACCCGGCCCAGCGGTACAGCGTGGTGGTGTGGATGCCCAAGTCCGTGGCCACGGCTGCCGGGCTTTCGGAACCCCCGAATGCCCGCGCCACCGCCTCTCGGCGATCGGCGAGTGTGAATCTCGAGACCCTGGCCATGATCGTGACAGTCTAGTGCAGCATTCGTGCGAGGGCCGGGAGTAGAACTCGTGCGGGGACGATACCCGCCATCGCCGCCTGCAGAGCATTGCGGCGACCCGAAATAACATGTGGCCGTGATCGTTTGGCGTCGAGTTCCTTCATGGCGGTGGCGACGACGTCGGCCGGTGTCTGGTAGGTACCGGTGGCTGTGGCCGAATCGCCTATGACGTCGAAGAATTCGGTGTGGGTGGGGCCGGGGTTGAGTGCGAACACTCTGACTCCGTGTTGCGCTGCTTCGTACCACAGCGACTGGCTGAAGCTCAGCACGAAGGCTTTCGCGGCCGCATACACGGCAAGAGTCGGGACAGGTTGGAATGCCGTCGTGCTGGCTACATTGACGATGGTGCCTGCTGTGCGGGCGATCATGCCCGGCAGGAACGCCGAGCAGATGTCCACGACCGCGCGGATGTCGACGGCGACGAGCCGCTCGAAATCGTCGGCGTCGCCGTCGACGAACGGTCCCTGGACCGCAAATCCTGCGTTGTTGACGATGAGGTCGATGCGCTCGGGAACGATGGCGCGGAGCCGCCGACCACTGGCCTCCTCCGACAAGTCCCAGGGCACTGTTCGGCAGCGCACACCGTAGGTCGATTCGAGCTCGTCTGCCAGCGCTGTCAGACGATCTTCCCGTCGGGCGACGAGCACCAGATCGGAGCCGCGGGCGGCCAGCACGCGCGCGAATTCGGCGCCTATTCCGGAACTCGCGCCGGTGACCAGCGAGCGGCCCGGACTGTATCGACCAGCTGTGCGGCTCATCGTTCCGTGCGTCCGAGTTCAGCGGCCGAGCGCCGGGCGAACTGTTCGTACGAGGTGGGTGTGCGTCCGAGCAGAGTCGGAAGAACCGTCAGGTCACCTGCGGGTAGGCCATGGCCGTCGTAGTGGGTCATCATCGTGCGGTACGCCTGACGTGCATCTTCCGGCCAGTTCTTCATATCGCGGGGATTCGACGCGGCCTGCGCGCCGCGAACGATATGTCCGAGCGAACGCAGCTTCGTCGATCGCACGGCGTGACCGATGACGGCAGGAAGTGCAGGCACCACATCGAGGGTATTCGTCAGCGACGAGGGCGGGATTCGGATGGCGGTCACCGGATGCCCCAGCACGCGTGACCAGATCTCGGCCATCTGGTGTCGGGTGAGTTCGACCGCGGATAGGTCGTAGGTGCGGCCGGTGTGCGGCGACGGGTCGATCAGTACGTTCGCCGCGGCCTCGGCGACGTCGGCGAGATCGACGACACCCATCACACTGTCCGGCGACACCGGGTACGGCATGACGCCCGCCTGCAGGAACTCCCACACTTCCAGGTAGTTCTGCATGTAGTGCGACGGCCTGAGCACCGTGGTGGGGATCCCGCTGTTTCGGAGCAGACCCTCGGCGATGTCCTTCTGGTGATGGTGTGTCAGCTGATGCAGGTCCGGATGGATGACCGAGTGAAACACGATGTGCTGCAATCCACTTGCCGGAGTCGTCGCGATCAGGTGCTCGATGATCGGTCTTTCGTCGATGACCTGGGTCGGTGCCGCGTGATAGAGCACGTCGGCTCCGGCCAGAGCTCTGTCGAGCGTGTCGGGCGACCGCAGATCGCCCACGACAACCTCGGTTGCCCCGTCTCGACGGGTGGTCGCAGCCTGACTGTCGTTCTTCACGACAGCGCGGACGGGCATCTTCTGCGCGGTCAGCTGCCGGACGAGCAACCGTCCGATCCCGCCTGCGGCACTGGTCACTGTGATCATCGGACCTCCTCGATGGTGAGCGCGGCAACTCCGGCTCGGTTGCATATATTGCAGATGAGCCGCAAATAACGCAAGAGGTCGACGCAAATGCCGGCTCGATCTGCATTAGTCTCGGACGGTGCCCTCGAACGACGTCGACGATGCAGAGCAGTCGCGGCGTGCCCGCCCACGTCGCGATCGCCGTCAGGCGTTGATCGACGCCGCGATCGAGATGATCTCCGAAGGTGCCAGCGCAGACATCAGTGCGGCGGCGATCTCGCGCAGAGCGGGTGTGGCGCACGGGTTGCTCTTCTACTACTTCACCGACAAGCAGGGCCTGGTGCAGGCTGCGCTGGCCGACGTTCTGGGCAAGTTGTCCGACGCGCAGGGGCCGCAGTCCGAAGAGCGGACCGTCCGAGCGCGGCTGGAAGGATTCGTCCGACGGCACATCGAGTTTCTGCGGGATCACCGAGCGCTCTACTTGCGCGTGGTGCGGGAGGAGGAGTTCGGTGAGGCAGGCGTCGAGAGCGCCCTCCGGCAGGCTCGCGCCGAGGGTGAGCGTCAGGTCGCGGCCCTGGCCGAACTTCCGGATCCGTTGCCGCCGCTGGTCGCTGTTGCGATTTCGGGGTGGACAGGCTTTCTCGATCGAACCGCCGATGCCTTCTTCGAGACGGCGGATCTCGATCTGGACGAGTCGGTCGCGCTGATCGTCGACGCATTCGAAGCTGTCATCGATTCCGCGACTCGCCGAGGTGCCGGGCCGCGGTGATCAGGTCGACCAGAAACCGCAAAGGCCGATTCCGAAAATTGCGCAGATTGCTCAATGTCGATGACTTCTATTGCGCAGCCCGCCGGGTTCTGGTCGACTGACGCCGGTTGCATCACAGACGCGACTGACTCGGCGCTTCGCAATCCGAACGCTTGCCTCATGGAGTGACGGGACCCATCCGGTCCCGCCACGTCCACTCGATGCAATCTTTCGTCGCCTATTTCAGGAGTGCTCGCCATGACCAGCCTCAGCTCGACCTCCGGCAATTCGACCGACGGTGATTCGGTCACCGGAGGGCGCGAAACCCTGCACGACATTTCCGAGCGGGTGCTGTGGCTGTCGACGTCGATGATCCATCACGCCAACCGAATCCGACCCAATCCGACGGGTCTCAAGGTGGGCGGTCATCAGGCGTCGTGCGCGTCGATGGTCACCATCATGACCTCGCTGTGGTTCGAGCAGCTCGAAGCGGGCGACCGAGTGTCGGTCAAGCCGCACGCGTCGCCGGTGCTGCACGCCATCAACTACCTTCTCGGTGAGTTGGACGAGAAGTATTTGACGACGCTGCGCTCGTACGGTGGGCTGCAGTCCTACCCGTCGCGCGCCAAGGATCCCGATACCGTCGACTACTCCACGGGGTCGGTGGGTATCGGTGCGACGGCACCTATTTGGGGCGCGATGTCGCGTCGTTTCGTCGACTCCGCATTTTCCGCGGACACCCCGAGTGGGTTTCGCGGCCGGCAGTATTCGCTCGTCGGAGACGCCGAGCTCGACGAGGGTGCCGTGTGGGAAGCCGTCATCGATCCGGGCATCGGTGAGTTGGGCGAGATCGTTTGGATCGTCGACCTCAACCGGCAGTCCCTCGACCGAGTGGTGCCGAACATCGCCGCGCGTCGCCTCGAGAAGATGTTCGACGCGGCAGGCTGGCAGGTCATCACCGTGCGTTTCGGTCGGCTGCTCGAGAACCTGTTCGCGCGTACCGGTGGTGACGCCTTGCGGCGTCGCATTCTCGACATGCCCAATCCCGAGTATCAGCGGCTGTTGCGGTGCTCGGCGTCCGAATTGCGTGATCGGCTGCCCGGCAACGGTTCCGATGCCGCGGCGATCACCGCGCTCATCGGTGACCTCGACGATCTGATTCTCACCGAGTCGATTCGCAATCTCGGCGGCCATGATCTCGACGCGCTGCGCGAGGCCTACGCGCAGATCGACGACACCCGGCCCACAGTGATCATCGCCTACACGGTCAAAGGCTTCGGCCTCCCCACTCAGGGGCATCCGCAGAACCATTCGTCTCTGCTGACTGTCGACGAATATGCAGCTCTGGCAGACACTCTCGGCACCGACGTCGGTTCGCCGTGGGGCCGCTTCGACGACGCTACAGTCGCCGGGCAGTTGTGCGCCGATGTCGCCGAACGGCTGCGCCGCGAGCCGGTGCCCGTCTCGGCACCGCCTGCAGTTCCCGCCGACATCGGTCGTACTCCCAAGGGCACGGCCACGACGCAGGCCGCGCTCGGCCGCACCCTGATCGACCTGACGCGTGAGGCCCCGGATGCGGCGCGGCGCGTGGTCACGGTCAGTCCCGACGTCAGCTCCACCACTAATCTCGGCGGTTGGGTCAACAAGGTCGGTGTCTGGTCGTCGTCGGAGCGGCACGATTGGTTCGGCGACGATGCCGAAACCATCATGCACTGGCGTGAGGGTCCCACCGGTCAACACATGGAACTCGGTATCGCAGAGACCAATCTGGTCGGATTGATGGGTGAGCTCGGGGCGACGTGGAGCCGGTGGGGAGAGCCGCTGTTCCCCATCGGGGTGATGTACGACCCGTTCGTCGAACGCGCTCTCGAACCGTGGTCGTACGGCATCTACGCGGGTGGTCAGTCGATTCTGGTCGGTACGCCGTCGGGTGTCACGTTGGCCGCGGAAGGTGGTGCGCACCAGTCGATCAAGACTCCGTCGATCGGTCTGGAGCAGCCCGGGTGCATCTCGTACGAGCCGGCGTTCGCCATCGACGTCGAGTGGACGCTCCTCGCCAGCATCGCCAAGTTGGGTCGTCCCGACGGCACCTCGGCATACCTGCGCCTGTCGACCCGTCCGGTCGATCAGACGTTGGCCGACGTGCCCAGCGATCCGGCGGCCCGCGAACGAAGGCGCAAGCAGGTGGTGGCCGGCGGCTACCCGCTCGTCCGACGTGACGGTGCCACCGTCACCATCGCGGCGATGGGTGCGCTCATGCCCGAAGCTCTCGACGCCGCAGCACGATTGGAACGCATCGGCATTCATGCGGACGTCCTGTGCATCACGAGTCCGGGCCAGCTCTATCGAGCCGTCCAGGCTCGACAGGGACACGGCGACGCGGAGTCGTGGATTCTCGATCAGCTGTTGCCGGCCGATCGGGCGACACCGATGGTGACCGTCCTCGACGGCCATCCGCACACGCTGGCGTTCCTGGCCACGGTGAACCGTGTGGCGTCGACGTCGTTGGGCGTCAGCAACTTCGGTCAGGTGGGCTCTCTGGACGAGGTGTACAAGCATCATCACATCGACACCGATTCGATCGTCGGTGCCGCTCTGGATGTCACCGGGCAGTAGTGCAGCGGGTGCTCATTCGTCCACCCATTCCAGGAGGTCTCCGGGTTGGCAGTGCAGCACCCGGCACATGGCGTCGAGGGTGCTCAGTCGTACGGCTTTGGCCCGTCCGTTCTTGAGGACTGCGATGTTGGCGGGCGTCAGCCCCACGCGTTCGGCAAACTCGCCGACGCTCATCTTTTGCTTGGCCAACTGAACATCGATGCGCACCACGATGGCCATCAGATGACCGCGTCCATGTCGCTGCGCAGTTCCGTGGCCTGACTGAGCAGGGTCCTCATGACGACCATCAACAATGCGGCGACGGCGACGATGACGACGAGCAGGAAGAGCAGTAGCGGCAGGCCTGGGTCGTCGGCTCCGAATCCGACGTAGAGAAAGACGCCGACCAGCACCACCCAGGCCGCGACGATCGACCACGTGATCGTGTCTACCCACACCAACGAAGCGCGGGTGAAGATGGCATTGCGGTTCACCATCGTCAGCAACTTCCATGTCGCGATCACGACCACCTGAATGCACAGCACCCAGAAGATCGACACGATGGTCAGCGGCCATCGCAGGTACGCGGATTCGGGAGATTCCTGGGCCATGTGGGCGAACTGGCCGGGCAACGACATGACTTGCATCAGCACCAGCACCGCGAACAACGCGGCGAGAAACAGGCGAAGCAACAGGACTACCGCTCGATATCCACTCAGCATGGAGCGGGTATCGACAGTAATCTATCGAAAGTCAATAGATCAATGTGGTGTCCGATTCATCCAGTTCGGGTTGACAGCGGGCGTACGGTTGTAACATTCGGTGAAGGTCATCACCGCTGACAGGCCTCGTGCACGCCAACAGGTGTAATGACTGCACCATCTGGGACGCGATCTACTTGACCGATTCCACATCCAACGGCCCCAAACGAAGTGCCGCTACCGAAGCCACGGCTGCAGCCGCATTCGACGAAGAAATTTCGGCTGCTCTGCCTGTCCGGCGACGTCGGTATGCAGGCGAAGACTATTTTGCCGAGGACACCTTCGATGCTCTCGACATATTTCGCGGAATACTGCTCGAACACAAACGTTTCGACACCCTCTTGCAGGGCCTGTGTGAACAGGTGGTCGCTGCCATTCCGTGGGCTGACATGGCGGGAGTGACTTTGCTCCGACATGATTCCGACAATCCCGCGACGGCGGCATGTTCGGATGCGCGTGTGATCGATGTCGACACCGATCAGTACGCCGCAGACGAGGGCCCGTGTCTCGAAGCGGCGAGAACCAACCAGATCGTCAGTGTTCGGATCGACGAGGTCGTAACCCGCTGGCCGACTTTCGCGTCTGCAGCCGCCGCGATCGGAGTGAAAAGTTATCTGTCTGCTCCGCTGGCTGTCGACTCGGGTCATGCCGGTTCGCTGAATCTGTACGGATTCGACTGCGAGGGCTTCAGCGATGTCGACGAGGTTCTCGTCAAGATGTTCGTCACGTCGGTCGAAGCTGCGGTGTGGAATTCGCGACATGCAGCAGAAGCGAGAACGGAAGCGGCCGGTCTTCGTGAGGCGATGAAGACCCGTGGAACAATCGAGCAGGCCAAAGGAATCTTGATAGCCTTGCGCGGCATCTCGCCCGAAGCGGCATTCGCGGTTCTGGCGGAGCAGTCGCAGCGTGAGAACGTCCGTGTTGCCGTACTGGCAGCTCGGGTGGTGAACTCGGCGGTCTCGCAGGCCGTAGGGTCGCATTGACGCCGTCAACTCCTCTCCCACTATGGTTCAGCGAAGCCGAACCGACCTGCGTTATCGAAGGTCGAGAAGGTCAAGGCCTATGACGGACACACCGATTCACGACGAACTTCAGCATTTTCTCGACATCGATACCGGCGGCGGGAGCCGGAAGGCTGCGGCCGTCGATCGGGCGGTCCCGGCCCCGGTACCCACGCATGTCCGGCCCCGGCATCACAGGGCCTGACGACGTGGCCACAGCCCGAGAGAAACAAGACGTAGCCCTCGCCGACTATCGACGCGCGAAGGAACACGAGCAAGGGCTCGCGGATGTGCGTGGGCAGACCGACGCCGATGTTCCCCTGGTTGTCGACGTCGACGATGCCGAATTGCAGGTCGCGGTCGATGCCGACGTGTCGGCACAGGAGGCTCTCAGCGTGGCCCTCAGGGCCGTCGACGACTAGGGCCGTCGACGACTAGAGCTGGACGCGATCAGCTTTCGTTGCCGTCCCGCACGGACGCAGTGGGTGCGACGGCCGCGTGGACGTCGCCGCTGTAGGACGCAGGCAAGGGACTACTGCACAGTGTGCGTGCCTCGTCGGTCGAAATGCCGAGTGCGCGGAGCACTCGCTCGGTGGTGCCGTCGACCGTCGCCGCTTCGTCGCGGTCGGGCTGCGCCAGGAGCAGACGGCCCATGGAAAGCAGTGAACCGGCGACGATCGCGAGCGCGAGATCCGGGTCGTCGACGTCGAATCTCCCCTGCGCTGCGGCCGATTCGATATCGCGACGCGACCGTGGTGCCAGGCCACCGGCCGCGGCGAACGCGGCGGCCTCGGAATTGAGCAGGACACGGCTCAGTTGCGGTTCGAGGCGGAACAGGCGCCCGGACAGTCTGAACGATTGGGTGAACTTCTCGACCGGATCCTCGAAACCAACGGTGAGCGAATCGAGGTAGTCGCCGACGGACTCGAGAGCGGCGTCGATGGCGGCCTGCCACAGTTCTTCTTTGCTCTCGAAATAGTTGTAGAACGATCCGTTGCTGACGTCGGCGGCCTGCGTTATTTCGAGCACGGGTGCGTTGGTGTTCCCGTTGGCGAGTAACCCTTGCGCGGCCTGGATCAGCGCGGCTCTGGTGCGTGCCTTGCGGCGCTCGACGCGGTTGCCTTCGGTCACGATCTGCTCCTGCTCTGCGGTGTCGATGCAGCCTATCGCGAATCAATGATGACGAATTCGTCAAAAAGCCTTGACGTACGGCCGTGCCGTGAGTGACGATATCGTCAACACCTTGCGAAGGCAGGGGTATCGACTTCCGGCGGCACCGAAGGACCTCATGACGACGAACGCGACGATCCCGCAGTACCGCACCGATCTGTACTCCACCGATGCGATTCTCGATCCGTACCCCCACTACGTTCGGCTACGCGCCCTCGGCCCGGTGGTGTGGCTGCCGCGCCAGCAGGTGTTCGCCGTCTCGCGCTACGCGGACTGCAAGGCGGTGCTGCTCGACGACGAGACCTTCATCTCGGGGGACGGGGTGGCGCTCAATCCCGTCGCCAATCGGCTCGGCCGCGGAACGACACTGAACAGTGACGGCGACGAGCATGCAACCAAGCGATCGGTGCTGGCGCATCGGCTCACTCCGAAGGCCGTGCGCACGATGAAAGCGGATGTGGAGGAAAAAGCGAACAGCATCGTCGACGCGGCGCTGAGCAAACAGTTCGTCGACGGCGTGGACGATCTCGCGACAGCGCTGCCGATGTCGATCGTGCCCGATCTCGTCGGGTGGCCGGAGGACGGACGCGCGGATCTACTCCGCTGGGCCGGTGCGACATTCGACTCCCTCGGCCCCGTGAATCGACACTCGATCACCGCTGTCAAGGGTGCCGCAGAGATGCTTGCCTTCTCGCGTCGGGTGGTGCGAGATCGATCGGTGATTCCCGGGAGCATGGGCGACGATGTTCTGAAGGCCGCCGACGACAACAAGATTCAGAAGTCGGCACGTCCCGCGTTGATGATCGACTACCTCGGTCCCTCGCTCGATACCACCATCGGAGCGATTTCCGGGGCCCTCGACCTGTTCGCGCGGCACCCCGAGCAGTGGCAGGCGATCAGGCGGGACCCGGACTTGATACCCAATGCGATCAACGAGGTCGTTCGATACGAGTCGCCGATCAGAGCCTTCTCGCGTCGAGCGGTCCGTGACGTCGAGATCGACGGATCGCGAATCCCGAAAGGTGCTCGCGTACTGGTGGTCTACGCGTCGGCGAACCGCGACGAGCGTGAATGGGACAACCCCGATGCCTTCGACATCACCCGTGACGCGGCGCGTCAACTCGGCTTCGGTTCCGGCGTGCACGGGTGCGCCGGTCAGGGGCTTGCTCGTCTGGAAGCCCAGACCATGCTCCGGGTGCTGGCGCAGCGGGTCGAGAAGTTCGTTCCCGCAGGAACACCCATACGAGCTGTCAACAACGTCATTCATCGATACGAACGGTTGCCGCTGAAATTGGTGGCAGCAGAAGGGACACAGCCATGAGGATCGACGTCGATTGGGATCGCTGCGAGGGCCACGGCATCTGTGCCGAACAGGCACCCAAGGTGTTCAGCCTCGATGACGAGGGCGAACTGCACTACGCCTTCGATGGCAACGACATTCCCGACGACCTCGCAGCCTCGGCCCGGTCCGCGGTCGGCGTGTGTCCGGTGGCGGCACTGCGAGAACAGGCGTGAGCTCTCTCGACAGCAGGATCGTCGTCGTCGGAGACTCCATAGCCGCGTGCACCGCTGTCCGCGAACTGCGGGCCCGCGGACACGAAGGTCCACTGACCATGATCGGGGCCGATGCCGACGGTTGCTACGCCCGGCCGCCGTTGTCCAAGCACGTGCTCAAAGGTGAAGCAGCCGAGGCGGAAACGTGGGATCTGTCGGACCTGGACATCGAGGCGATCGGTGATCGGGCCGTATCGGTGAATGCCGAGGCTCACACGGTCACGACCGCCGCCGGTACCGATGTTCCGTACGATCGCTTGATCGTGGCCACCGGAGCGGCCGCACGTCGCATCGCGGCTCCCGGGCAAACGGGCGAGACGGTGCTGCGGACCTTCGACGATGTTCGGGCACTACGTCCGAAACTCGATGCGGCGCAGACGGCGATCGTCGTCGGTGCCGGATTCCTCGGCATGGAGGTCGTCAGTGCGTGCGTCTTGCGCGGAATCGCAGTCACCGTCGTGGACGTCGACCCTCCGTTGAAACGCCTACTGGGTACTTACCTGTCCGACGCGATTTCCGCCCGGGCCGAGGCAGCGTCGGTCGGGTTTCTCCGCGCGGACAACCCGGTTGCGTTGACGGGTAACCCCGTCACCGGGATCGAGTTCGAGGGACGCACCCTCGACGCCGATGTGGTGGTCACCTGCGCCGGTGATGTCCCCGAGACCGAGTGGTTGACCGGTACCGGTATCGCCGATTATCGCGGTGTTGCCATCGACGAGCGCTGCGCCACAGCAGTTCCCGATGTGTTCGCCGCAGGCGACGTCGCGTACTCACGTGCCGGTTCCGGTCGAGCGCCGTTCTGGTCCAATGCCGTCGCGCAGGGCAAGGTTGCCGCGGCCTCCGCACTCGGCCTCGAACCCACGTGTGCGCCTACCGACGACTACTTCTGGACCGAGATTCTGGGACTGTCCATCAAGGTCGTCGGTCCTCTTCCGCTCCTGGGTAATCCGACCGTGCTCGAGGGTTCCGTCGACGACGGATCGGCACTGCTGCAGTGGAACCACGAGGACGGCCGCACGACCATCGTTGCCTACGGCATGAAGAAGGCAGTCGGGCTGCTCCGACGGCTTGCTCGCGACTCCGCTGTTCCCACTACGTAAGGAATTTCATGGCTTTCGCCTCTGCGTCCGGTTTGGTTCGTCGTCTTCCCGAGGCGGTCGGGCTCGCCCGGGCCGCGATCGGCATCGCCCACATGGTTGCGCCCACTCGCGCCAACGAACTCCTAGCCGGGCCCGATGCTGCGGTGGCGACGACGCGAGCTGCAGCTCGCACCTTCGGAATTCGTGAGATCTACATCGGCGGCGGGCTCTACGCGGCAACTCGGTACGCGCCGAAGGCCGTGCGTACTCTGCTGCGAGCAGGTGTGGCCGTCGACGTCTGGGACACCGCGGCGTTCGCGCTCACCGCTCACCTGCCGCAACGAACGAGAACGGCCGGCTGTGCAATCGCCGGAGGTTTCGTGATCGCCGGCGCGCTGGCAGACCTGCAACTGGACCGGTAGTCGGCGGTGGACAACATCGCTCGAGTTGTTCGCGCGGCCAGCATCAGTGCTGTTCGCCTCTACAACCGATTGGAAGTGACGGTGGCGCAACCGGTTCCGGACACCCCGGTACTGTTCGTCGCCAACCACGGGTTCGGCGGAGTCATCGATCTCAACGTGTTCGCATTCGCGGCCGCATACGACGAGCTCGGGATCGACCGCGAGCTGATCACGCTGACGCATCAGATCGCGTGGACTCTGCATGCCGAGAAGCTGATCGAACCCTTCGGTGCCAGGCCCGCAAGCAAACGGACGGCACTCGATGCGTTCGAGGAGGGCCACAACGTCCTGGTGTTTCCTGGTGGAGATGTCGATGCGCTCAAGGCCTGGAAGCACCGCAACGAGATTCTCTTCGACGGGCGTACCGGGTACGCCCGGTTGGCGATGGAGGCGGGGGTGCCGATCGTCCCCGTGGTGACCGCAGGAGCAGGGGAGTCCCTGCTGGTACTCGGCAGCGGGAAGCGATTGGCCAAGGCGCTGAGGTTGGACAAGGTACTGCGGCTCAAAACGTTTCCGCTGACGGTGTCCATTCCGTGGGGCGTCAATCTCGGTCTGGTCGGGCTTCTTCCGTACCTGCCGCTGCCCACCAAACTCGAAACGACGGTGCTCGCACCCATGCGCCCCGAGGCCGACGAGACGGCCGAGGAGTTCGCAGTGCGGGTGCACTCGGCTATGCAAGCCCAACTCGACGAACTGACGAAGGATCGGCGACCCGTCATCGGATGACTCGCCGAGCCGGCGATTGCCGTCATACTCGAACCATGCGTTCGAAGCAGAAGATTCTCGACGCCACCCTAGGGCTCATTGCCGAGGGTGGGTTCGAGGATGTCACCATTGCCGCGGCTGCGCGGGCGGCAGGCGTGACGCGCCAGACGGTGTATTCGATCTTCAGCACGCGCGAGGACATGATCTCGGAGGCGATGGTCGGTCTTGTCGTCGACGTGATCGGTGGCATCCGGGCAAAGGCCGATCAGGCCGAGACGCCGTCCGAGTTCGTTGTAGAGACTATTGTGGCTGCACGCAACCTCATTCGACGAGAACCGGTGCTCAATTCTCTGATGCGTTCAGGCAACGCCAACCCGTTGTTCGATCCGGACATGATGGATCGAGCCGAACCGGTGGTGCGTCAGTTCCTCGACGGTTACATCGAACGCAATCCCGGATTCGATGCGACGCGGTTCGACGGTATCGATTCCGTGCTTGTGCGTAACGGGCTGTCCGTCATCTTGTTCGACGACGCGCAGATCCACGACGACGACGGTTTGCGGTCATACCTGCGTCGCTGGCTGATTCCGCTCCTGTTCTGACGGACCCCCAAAAACTTGACACCATAAGCCGCATCTGTCTAGTTTTGCTTCGCACGTGCACGTGACACAGGTCTCGATGCGCGCTGCTGCACACCATTGGGGGGTACGTGTCGAATTTGAATCGCCGGTCGTTTCTCGGCGCAACTGCGGTTGCGGGGTTGGCCGCACTATCGGGCACCGGGGTGGCGCGAGCAGCCGGCGGGCGACGCTCCCAGATCCCGCTGACCCGCGAGGACCACAGGGTGGTGATCATCGGATCGGGGTTCGGCGGTGGCGTCGCCGCATTGCGCCTGGCCGAAGCGGGGGTGCCGGTTCTGGTCCTCGAGCGCGGAAGGCGTTGGAACACAGGCCCGAACGCAGACACGTTTCCCGATGCCACGTCACCGGACAAGCGGATGCTGTGGCACGGTTCGAGTCCCAACCTGTTCGGCAGGCCAGTTCCGTTCGATCCGTACGTCGGCCTTCTCGAGGCGGTGCCCGGGGACAACATGACTGCGCTGTGCGCGGCCGGTGTCGGAGGCGGATCCCTGATCTACCAGGGAATGACACTGCAGCCCTCGCAGCCGGTATTCGAAGAACATTTTCCGGCCGGTTTGGATTGGCCGACTCTGAATCGGGTGCACTACCCACGCGTGGCACGGATGTTGCAGCTCCAGCAGGCTCCCGACGAGTTGATCGGTACGCCCAATTATCAAGCGGCGCGGGTGTTTGCGGCCAATGCTCGTCGAGCGGGTCTGCCGGTGTCCAAGATCCCGATGCCGATCGACTGGAACTTCGCCCTCGACGAGACGCGCGGGGTGATGGCACCGTCGTACACCGATGGGTCCGGTGCATTCGGAGTCAACAACGGCGGCAAGCACTCCGTGGACGTCACCTATATCGCGGCCGCCGAGGCGACGGGGCTGGCCACTGTTGCGACACATCACCACGTCACGAGTGTCGAGCGGCGTGACGACGGCCGTTGGACGGTGTATGTCGATCGAATCGACTCCGACGGAACGGTATTGGAAAACAAGGTACTCACCGCCGGCGCATTGATCATGGCGGCGGGCAGCCTGAACACCACGAAGCTGCTCGTGCGTGCCGGTGCCACTGGAGCGATTTCGGACTTGCCGGACCAGCTCGGACAGGGTTGGGGCACCAATGCCGATCGCATCTACGTGTGGTCGAGCATCGAGCATACTTTCGGTGCGCCCCAGGGCGGTCCGGTGGTGTTCGGCAGTCTGAACTGGGACGACCCGAACACTGCGCACACCGTCATCCAGGCCTCGATACCGCCCTTGTCGTTCGATGCCCACAGCACGATGCTCGTCGGATACGGAGTCAGTAGCGGCCGCGGCCATTTCGGCTACGACTCCTCCATGGACCAGGTTCGACTACATTGGCCGGCCAACGGCGACAGCCGGATTCAGGACGGTTCGATCGATCCGACGGTGCGTCGTATCGCCGGATCGGGCAGTGTTCTCACCGATACCAATGCACTGTTCCCGTCCACCTGGCATCCGTTGGGTGGGGCCAACATGGGCGCGGTATGTGATCTCGACGGTCGCGTACACGGCCAGCGAGGACTGTATGTCCTCGACGGGGCGCTCATGCCCGGCACCACCGCAGCGTGCAACCCATCCATGACCATCGCCGCACTGGCCGAACGTGCGTTGGACAACATCGTTGTCGACGACATCGGCTCCGTTATCTGACCCCCACCAGAAAGAGACCGATGCATCTGTACCGCAACATGATCGGCGTCGCAGTCACCGCCGTGCTCGCGTCTTCCCTGACCGTGCTCGGCGGCTCGGCGGCGAATGCCGACCCCGTCGACGACTTCTACGTCCCTCCGGCTCAGGTCGTCGACGACCCGGGGGCCGTGTTGCGGACGCAGCCGATGTCACTGTTCGCGGCTCTGCCCGGTGCGGACGGTGCCTACCCCGTTCAGGCGCAGCGGGTGCTGTACACGTCACGGACGCAGGACGATACGCCGGTGGGCGTGTCGGGCACGTTCATCGAGACCGAGGTGCCCTGGCGTGGTGCAGGCCCGCGGCCGACCATCGTCGTCGCGCCCGGCACGGTGGGTCAGGCCGATCAGTGCGCTCCTTCTCGTGCGTTTCCGACGACTGTCAACGCTGTGACACAACCATTGTCGATCTCGTTCAATCAGGAGTTGTTGTCTTCCACTCTGTGGGGATCGATGGGTGCCAACGTATTCGTGACCGACTACATCGGGTTGGGAACGCCCGGTGTGCACACCTATGTCAATCGTGTCGAGCAGGCTCATGCGGTGCTCGACGGTGCTCGTGCCGCGAACAAGCTCCTCGGTGATACCGATGCACCCGTTGGTATCTGGGGGTACTCCCAGGGCGGTGGGGCGGCAGCCGCGGCGGCCGAACTCGCCTCGGAGTACGCACCGGGGCTGAATATGAAGGGCACCTGGGCCGGAGCTCCCACAGCGGACTTGCTCGAGGTGTTGAAGACCGTCGACGGGACGCTGATCGGAGGGGTGATCGGCTATGCCCTCAACGGGTTCGTAGAGCGGGATCCGAGCTTGCTGCCGCTCGTCGAAGAGCGACTCACCGATCACGGCAAGGCAGTGCTGAACGATCTGTCGACGCAGTGCATCGGCGACACCATTCTGAAGTACCCGTTCCTGCGAACCGAATCGTTGACCGCGGACGGTAAGTCGATGCTCGAGAATCTGGGCACCATTCCGCAGGCGGGTCGCATCCTCGAGGCTCAGCGGATCGGTCGTAGTACTCCGAACGCACCGGTGATGATCACCAGCGGACTCAACGACGACACCGTGCCGTACGGTCAGGCCCGGCAGTTGGCTCAGGATTGGTGTGGGCGAGGGGCCACGGTGGAGTTCCGAACCAATCCGTTGCCGCCGATCCTGCAGGGTGCGGTGTTGCCCAACCACTTCGGGCCACAGCTGATCGACGGGTACGGCGGCGCCGCCGCAGCGTTCCTGATGGATCGGTTCGCCGACGTCCCCATGGCGCCATGCTCCATCGACTGATCGGCGGCCGCAGGCGCTGGCGGCTGGTGCGAGAATTCGTACTACGCAATCGTTGTCCCGCAGCCTCGACCGTCGAGCAGCGTGCCCATGACTATGTGGCGATAGCAGACGCGTTCGGGCTGTGCTGGCCGCCGGATGGACAGCATGCCAGGGCACTGCTGACCAGTTTCGGCGATCGGGATCCGGATGCCGTCCTTGCCGCGATGCGCCCGGTTGCAGCTCCGGTTCAGCTCCACCCGGTGGTGCGGGTGTGGAATCGTGCCGTCGACTAGGGCAGCGTCGACACCGCTGCGCTCGACCCTGTTGCGGTCGCAGCGTCGAGTGGAGGCTGTGATTGCAGGCGGTGGCCCGGACATCGTCTTTCAGCCGATCGTCCGTGCACGCGATGGGGTGATCGAGGGATACGAGGCCCTGTCGCGTTTCCCGGCGGGCGGCGGTGACACCGAGGCGTGGTTCGCGGATGCAGCGCAGTGCGGCCTCGGTCCTGCTCTGGACAGATCTGCGGCCGTCAAGGCATTGGGCGAATCAGCGCGTCTGCCGGATGGTTGCTTCGTTGCGGTGAACCTCAGTGCTGCAACGCTACTGGTCGATGCCGCCCTCGTGGATGTGCTGCTCGACTTCGGCCGACGACGGTCACTGGTAATCGAGCTCACCGAACATGCCGCCCAGGACGACGAGGATGCGGTGATCGCAGTGTTGGCCGAACTTCGACGCGGCGGCGTCGCTGTCGCAGTGGACGATGTGGGATCCGGGTACGCAGGTATGCGGCAGCTCGTCGTGCTCGAGCCGCAGATCGTCAAACTCGACGCGTTCGTCGTTCACGGCATGAAAGGCAATCGCGTGAAGTCGGCCTTGGCCGAACTGGTGCTCGAGTTCGCGCGAAAAACCGAGGCCAGGTGCGTGTTCGAGGGCATCGAGACCGACGACGACCTCGAAGCGGCCACGTCGATCGGGGCCGACCTGCTGCAGGGCTTTCGAGTGGGCCGCCCTGCGGCGGTGTAATCAGATCTGACCAGCAGGTTGAGTACGGCCCAACTGTGGGTATGCGGCGGACTAGGAACGAGACGAGTTCCGAAGGCCGATGCGGTCGAACGGGAGACACGCGGCACCACCACCGAGGGTGAATCGAAGGAGACGGACTGATGGCCGATGACGACAGTGACATCAAGACGGAGTTCGATGACCTCGTCAACATGACGGCGAAGGAACTCGACGAGTTTCTCGGCACCAACGACTCGAAGGACGTCGGGCAAAAGAAGGAGGGCGGCGAGTCGACGGGCCACGAGAGCGGCCGCCGCATCGTCGAAATCCTGAAGACGAAGAAGGCGGACCTGTCCGACGACGACTACGAGCACATGCGAAAGGTCGTCGGTTACTGCAAACGACACCTTGCTCAGCGGCCCGACGGGGACATCACCGACACCAAATGGCGCTACTCACTGATGAACTGGGGCCACGACCCGAAGAAGAAGTGATCTCGGTTCGCTGACGGGAGGTTTGCTCCACTCGGGCCCCGGCTGCGGGAATTCCGCCACCGGGGCCCAGGAGTGGAGCAGACATTGCTCACACCGTGGAGGACCCGACTAGCGCATCTACGACGAGAAGCTCGCTCGCTTCGAGGCCTCGCGCGCCACCACTTCCTCGGCCGCGACGATGACGTCGTCCACATCGGCACTCTTGACGACGACCACTCCGTCGGCGTCGGCGACGATGAGGTCACCGGGTGAGACGACGACTCCTCCGAGCGCGACCGGCTCGTTCAGTCGGCCCGGCCCGTTCTTGTAGGGACCCGCCGGTGTGACACCGCGTGCGAATACGGGCAGACCCAACTCGGCCAAGGCGTCGGCATCGCGCACGGCACCGTCGATGACGAAGCCGGCGATGCCGAGCGATTTGGCGCGAATACCGATGAGATCGCCGATGAGGGCGCGTGTGTCGTCACCTGAGCCGTTGACCACGATGACGTCGCCGGGGCGGGCGTCGTCGAGAGCCTTGTGAATGTAGAGGTTGTCGCCCGATCGAGTCCAGACGGTGTACGCCCGGCCGGTGACTGCTGCTCCGGCCCAGATGGGCCGCAGTCCGGCGATTATGCCGAAGCGCTCCTGGGCATCGCCTACGTTGGCTGCGGGCACTCGAGAGAAGCGTTCGATCATGTCGTCGGATACGGCAGTGGCGGAATAGGTTTCGGTACTCATGAGATCAATGCCTTTCGGGTGACTTATTGCTGGTCGGCGAGCAGTTCGGCGATGATCGGTTCGATCTCGGTTTCACGCTGTTCCCACAAGGTCGCGACGTCTGCACCGGAGACCCAATCGGGCTGCGTCGCTGCGCCGGTCAGCTTCTCGGCGACCGCCGGATCGGCCAGTGCAGTCTCGAGGGCATTCTGCAGCGTGGTCATCGTCGCGTCCGGGGTGCCCGCGGGAGCGCTGATGGCGAAGTTGTTGGTCATGAACGGGGCGTCGTATCCCTCGCTCGCCAGCGTCGGTACCTCGGGGATGAGCTTGTTCTGCTCCTCGGTGAGTACCGAGAGGATGTTCACCTCCCCCGATGCGAACTGGCCGTAGAAGCTCGAGACTCCGCCGAGGGCGAAGTCGGTCTCACCCGAGACCAGGGCCGAGATCTTGTCGGCACCACTGTTGTAGTGGACGATGTTGAAGTCCAGGCCGAGGGTGTCTTCGAGGGTGCGGAGGTTGACGTGGTCGTCGCCGGCCCTGGAATCGGTGCCCACGGTGATGGACCCCGGGTTGGCCTTGACGGCGTCGAAGAGCTCGGCAATGTTTTTGTACGGGCTGGACTTGTTGACCCCGATCACGATGTCGTTGGAAGCGAACGAACCGATGGGCGAGAAGCTTTCGCGATCGAACCCGGCTTTCTTGCTCGGGTCGAGGTATCGCCCGAGGATCGACGGGATGTTGGTGAAGCCGATGGTCTCACCGTCCGGCTTGGCGTTGGCCAGGTAGTTCAGTCCGACGACCTGGCTGCCGCCCTCCTTGTTGACGACCTTGACCGGTACACCCAGTTCGGTCTCCATGGCGGGGGCCATGATTCGGGCCAGGATGTTGTTGCCTGCGCCTGCGGCAGACGGGACGACCCATTCGACGGTGGCACCGTTCCGTGGGAACGATGCTCCGGAATCGGCTGTGCTCGAGCCGCATCCGGCAATCAGGGCGGCGGCGGAGATGGCCGCGACCAGGGTGGGCAGTGTTCTCATGAGACGGGCTCCTCGATGGGCTGGGTTTGGGTGGCGCGGCGGGAGAGGATGCGAGCGAGGACGGGGCGCAGCATTCCGAACAGAACGGCTGCGATGAAGACGAGCAGGAGAACCTTGTTGATGGGACCTTCGACGAAGACGCCGTAGTCCCCGCGAGAGAGCGAAAGTGAACGCTGAAAGTTCTCCTCGAGCAGAGGCCCGAGGATCAGGGCCAGCACCAGTGGAGTCAGAGGAATCTTGGTGAGGTGGAACAGGTATCCGATGACGCCTGCGCCGAGCATGATGAAGATGTCGAAGACGCTGCCGTTGATGCTGTAGACGCCCAGGAACATGAAGGCCAGGATCATCGCCATCAGGTAGTGGAACGGGATCTTCAGTACGGCAATCCACAGGCGAACCAGTGGCACGTTGAGAATCAGCAGAATGATGTTGCCGACGAGGAAGCTGGCGATGATGGTCCAGGCCACTTCAGGGTTGTCGCGGAACAACAGTGGGCCGGGGATCAGACCGTTGATGGTGAAGGCGCTGGCCATGATGGCTACGGTCGCGGAGGTGGGGATGCCGAGGGTGAAGAGCGGAATCATCGACGACAGTGCGAGTGCGTTGTTGGCCGATTCCGGTCCGGCGACACCCTCGACGGCACCCTTACCGAATTGCCCGGGACGTTTGGTGAGCTTCTTCTCCATCGCATAGGACGCCAATGAGGTTGCAGCACCCGGAGATCCGGGGAGCAGGCCCATGAAGAAGCCGATGACGGAGCCGCGCATCGTGGGGCCTGCAGACCTGGTGATGTCCGTCTTGGTGGGCAGCAGCTTTCCGACGGCGAGTGGTCGTCGGCCGGCACCGCCCGCCGAGCGGGCTTGGATGAGAATTTCGGTGAGACCGAAGCAGCCCATCACAACGGCCACGAGTGCGACGCCGTCGAACAGTTCCGGCATGCCGAACGTGAACCGCTGGATGCCTTGGCCGGAGTCGATGCCCACCGACGCGATGGCCAGGCCGAGCCCCACACTGATCAGCGCTTTCGCGGGGTTGTTGCCCGAGAAACTGGTGATCAGGGCCATGCCGAGTAGTGCGACGAGAAACAGTTCGGGAGCACCGAATTCGAGTGCGAATCGGCTGAACGGGGCGACGACGACGAATCCGACGACGCCGACCAGTCCGCCGACGAACGACGCGAGTGCGGCAACGACGAGGGCGGGACCGCCGCGTCCGCTCTTGGCCATCTCGTAGCCGTCTAGTGTCGTTGCGATGGACGACGCCTCACCGGGAATGCGCAGTAGGACCGCGGTGACAGTGCCGCCGAATGCTGCGCCGTAGAGGATGGCGGCGAGCATGATCAGCGCCGTGGTGGCGTCGAGGCCGAAGGTGATCGGGATCAGCAGCGACACCGCAGCGGCGGGGCCGAACCCAGGGAGGACGCCGACGAGCATGCCCAGTACGCAGCCGAGGAGTGCGAAGAGCAGATGCGTCGGAGTGAGGACGTTGACGAAGCCTGCCATCAGATCGGGAAATCCCATGGCTCACAACCCCCAATCGGCGAGGAAGGGAATGGACGATGCAGGCAGGGCCGTGCCGAGCCAGACGTCGAACACCAGTCGGGTGGCGAGTGTGGTGGCCACGGCGACGCCGATGGCGACCACTGGAGTCCGTTTGCCGACGAAGGTCAGCACGACGGCGAGCATCAGCGCCATGGACAGGGTGTACCCGAGGGTGGGGAGGACCAGCGCTGCGCCGGCGATCGCGGCGACGACCACTCCGATTCTGATTCAGCCTGCGCGGTCGGGAAGTTCGGTCTCGTCGGCGTCCTCCTCGTTGTCGCTGGAGAGGAACGCGACGGCCGCCGAGGTGGCTGGTTCTAGCTCCAGTTCAGGTTCGGGGGTCGTCACCCGCGGTGCTCGGACGAGCTGTATCGCCCACATAGCGCCGCCGAGGATCATGCCGAGGCCGCCCACCAGGGGCAGGAAGCCCGCGCCGACGCCGGGGTCGGCGGCGATGCCGTAGCCGGTTGCCATGGTGACGGTCGCCAATCCGACGACCAGCGTCGCGCCGAGCACGATCCATTCGATCGTGTGTTGTGTGCCGAGCAGTATCTTCACGGCCGGCTGCCTTTCTGACGATAAGTTCGATGTGGCCTGGAGGGGTCGGCCGGATTGCTGTGCTTCACGTCACTTGCAATCTTGCACAGGTTTACAGGATTGTGGTTGAGTGTGTCAACAGACACAGTGGAAAGTGGAGGGTATGAGCTTCCGAACAGTGGTTGCCAGTAGCGGGAAATCGCTCAGCGCGTCCGAAAAACGTGTCATCGCAGTACTTCTCGGAGAGCCCGAACCGTCGAGTCTGCGGGCGGCCCCGGTCGCGGCCCGTGCACAGACGCATGAGTCGACGGTAGTGCGTCTTGCGCAGAAGCTTGGCTACAGCGGCTTCCCCGACCTTCGTGCCGACCTGGAGCGCGACAGCCCAGAACCGGTTGCGGCATCGGCACTGATGAGGAGCGACACCGGGCATGAGCTTGCCGTGTTCGCTCGCGACGAAGCGCGTGCTCTCGAACGGTTGTCGAGTTTCATCCCACAGGAGCAGTTGGTGGAGGTGGCTACGGCGATTCACCGTTCGCGGGTGGTCTACCTGTTCTCCAAGGCCGACGAGCGGCCCGCGTTGGATATGCTGGCACGACGGCTCCGCAGGCTCGGCCTGGTGGTCGTCGAGCTCGGGCTCGGAGGGAAGGACCTTGCCGAGCGGTTCGTCAGCTTCACCGAGGACTCCGTCCTGATCGCCTTTGCCCTGCGCGAGGCACCGTCGCAGCTGCCTGCGCTGGTCCGGGAAGCGGAACGACGCGGCGGCACGTCGATCCTCATCAGCGACGCGCCGGGATATCACTTTCGCCCCGCGCCGACGCATCTGCTCGTCGCCCAACGTGGTGACGATTCGGAATACAACACCCTCATCATTCCCATTGCCATTGCGTACGCGCTGCAGTTGGCCATCTTCCACCTCGATCCCGATCGGTACGGGGCGGTGCGCGACGACATCAACGACGTGTCGAGGTTGGTCGGAGGAACCGACGAAATTCCCTTGCGCTGATGCCTTCTCGTGACTCCATTGCTCTGACCGTTCAGGCGACGACTGCGCAGGCCGGGTGGGTCGGGGTGCGGTTGATGATCGGCTATCGGGCGATCGCCGAGGGTGCCGACACTCGAACGCTTGCGGTGATTGCGGCACTCTTCGCTGCGCCCGCAGTATTGGCGGCCCTGCCGATCGGGCGCATCGCCGACAGGTTCGGCGGGCCGGTGGTGATCGTTTCGGGAATCGTGTTGTGCTCGATCGCAACCGGTGTACTCGTCACGTTTTCGGCAATGTGGGCGTTGCTCGTGTGCACGGCTGCGTTCGGACTGGGCAATCTGCTCATCATGATCGGGCAGCAGGCGTTCGTTGCACACGCCCACGTCGACGGCAAGAACGAAAGTGCCTTCGGCGCACTGACTGCCGCCGCGTCGATGGGTCAGTTGGTGGGGCCGCTCGCCGTGACGGCCGTCGCGTCGAGATTCGGCGGCGCGAGCATCGAGAGCCCGAACACGACGGCAGGCATCCTCACTGCCGGTGCCTTCACCGCGGTCGCGCTCCCCACCGCACTGTTCTTGATGGTCGGCCGCAACCACATTCGTGCCGAGAAGCCTGCCGAAGGGGAAGCGTCGGGGCTGAAATTGCTGAAGCTGCCGGGTATGTGGCAATCGTTGACGGTCAGCGGCGCGGTGCTCGTGACGGTCGATCTGCTCTATGCCTTCGTGCCCGCGTGGGCCGTCGAGCGTGGGGTGTCGGTGACGACGGTGGGGTGGCTGCTGGCGTTGCGTGCCGGGGTGTCGGTGGTCAGCCGAGTGGGGCTGGGCAGACTCGACGCGAAGTTCGGTCGCACTGTGCTGCTGAATGTTTCGCTGGCGGCGGGCGCGACCGCTCTCGCCGTGCTGCCGTTCGTACAGGCCGTCGGAGCCATCGGAGTCATGATTGCACTCGGCATCGCGTTGGGTATTCCGCAGCCACTGACCATGTCGTGGGTGGTGTCGATCGTGCCGAAATCCACGCAGGGGGAGGCGCTGGGATTGCGCATGTCGGCCAACAGATCTGCGCAGATCCTCATCCCACTGACGGTCGGCGCGCTTGCCGGCCCGTTCGGGGTGACGGGCATTCTGCTCGGCAATGCACTCGTGCTCGGGGGATCGATCGTTGCAGCCTCGCATCCGCGGAGCCGACCCTGAGCAATTGACGCTCCACTCGACGCCTCGGTCGCGAGGATTCCCCGACTCGGGGCACAGAGTGGAGCACAAGTTGCACACGAACCGACACTGGGCTGATTCAGCTGGGATGGGTGGACATCTTCACGTGCGGGATTCCCGCTTCCAGGTATTGCTCTCCCACTCGAGTGAATCCGAATCGGCCGTACCATTTTTCGAGGTGTGCTTGCGCGGACATCTCGACCACCCCGGGGTATGCCTCGAGGGCGGCCTCGACGAGCTGTCCGGCATATCCGCGGCCACGGCCGGCAGTCGCGGTCGCGACGCGGCCGATGTGGACCGTGTCGTCGACGAGCACTCGGAGAGTGGCCAACACCTCGCTGTTCTCGTCCTGGATCCAGAACAGTTCGGTCGTCGGAAGTAGGTCCGCGCCATCGAGTTCGGCCTCGTCGACGATCTTCTGTTCGTGTACGAATACCGCGACTCGAAGGGCCAAGATGCGGTACAGAGTGCTCGGATCGACGCGTGAGAGCGGTGCGTGATGGAGGGTGGTCATCGGGTCCTTTTCGTGGTTTCGGTTTCGCGATTCACACCGCGAGCGGCACAACGGTTCCCGGCGGTACGTCGTTGTATCGGGCCGTGATCTTGTTCAGTTCCAGCTGGTAGTACAGGGACTGCAGGCCGAAGACGAACGTGAGCAGAAGTCCGACGACCGAGCTGCACGTCGGCTGAAGGCCGGCCGCGCGTTGGGCGTCGGCGATGCGGTTTCCTGTGTTGTAGTAGCTGATCAACGGCGCGATGATGGTCCAGCCGAGGAGGAGCAGAACCAGCAGTGGTCCGACGACCGGCGGGTCGACCTTGCGTCGGTCGAAGTCCGCCATCTCACGGTGGATGAGGTAGTACCAGACGAAGTGGTAGATGCCGAGAGTGATGAGCGGCAACAGGATCCACACGACAACGGGGTTTCGCCGCTTCATCGCACTACCTTGAGCAACCGGACCGGTCATGATGCTCCCCCCAACCTTGTCGGACGCGACAGACGCCGCATGTCCGTGGACCACACGATTCTCCCACGTCGTTGGGTCCGTACGCGAGGTCTCGCTCCGTGCACGGCACTCACGCAGTCGCTGGTAGCACGTCGAACCCCATCCCGCACAACACCGTCCGGAGGTGTGAGTCGTAGAGCGCGTCCACACTCGAGACCAGGCGTGGCAAATTGCCGAACTGTTCGGAGACGAGAAAACCCAAGATCGACGCCCAGGCGTTGAGTCCTACCGCCGCTATGCGCAGAAGGTGTTGGCGGTCGATACTTTTCGCGAGAGCAGTCTCTTGCAGATCGAGCAAATAGGTCCCGAGATCGCCGGGCTCGAGCAGTTCGGGGATCTGGCACCGAGTCAGGTCTGCCGATCCGTTCTCGACCGCAGCGAGATAGACCACCATCGGTGAAAGTAGTGCGCGGCTTGCTGCCGGGCCGGTCACTGCGGCGTCGGCGTGAAAGCCGGCGATGGGGGTTCCGAAGATCAGCGCGAAATCGTGGGGGTGGGCGAGCGTCCACTGTCTGATTGCGTGGCCCATGGCCCACCACTGGGCCTGCAGATCATGTGGGTCCGCGTCGGTTCGAGCAGCGTCGATGGAGTCGCCGAGCGCGGTGTATGCGTCGATGCAGAGCGCTCCGATCAAGGCCGATTGGTTGTCGAAGTACCGGTAGATCGCCGCCGAGGACATTCCCATTTCCCGTGCGACAGCACGCAAGGACAACCCGCCCGGCCCGTGTTCGGCCAGATGCGCACGAGCCCGCGTCTTGATCTCGTCGACGGTCTCCTTACGTCGAGCTTCTCGACGCGATGGTGCAGCTGCTCCGCCCACTGTGACCACTCCTCCCGATCCTGTCTTCCCGTGCCCCGTTGACAGTCTAGGCAGACAGCGCCTACTGTGCGATCACCGATCGAAATGTTATCGGTGATTACATTGCGCTTCGCATCGATCGAAGGAAGTGGCGAACATGGCAGCTCAACCCGGTCGGCACACCGACGTAGTGCCCCCTTTCCGTAAACGCACGTTCACTGCGGCCGCCATGACGCGTGATGTCGGCACTCTTCTCAGGCGCGGACGCAGCCTTGTCACCGTCTGGACACCGACTGGCGTCGACCCGCTGCTGCGTGAGCAGGTCATGTTCGCCGTTGCGATGGTCAACGACTGCAAGTTCTGCGCTTTCATGCACGACGATGCCGCGATCACCTCCGGCGCGGACCGCGACGGATTGGCGCGGCTGGTCGGCTTGGATCCGGCCGACGCGACCGACGATGTCTTGATCGCGGTGGTGTGGGCGCAGAGCCGAGCGGCGAACGGTCTCGGTCGTGCTGACGAGGCCCTCGAACGTCGGATGGAAAACCGGTACAGCCCACAGCGAATCCGTGACCTCGATACCGTCGTTCGAGTCATGACGCTGCTGAACGTATCCGGCAATACCGCAGAAGCGCTGATTCGCCGGATGCGCGGGCATTCGGTACCGGGAAGTCGCGTGGTCGACGAACTGATTGTCGGGGGAACCTACTTGGTCGGGGCCGTTGTCTCGGCGTTGTCGTTGGCACTGCGACGGCGGGTGTCCCCGAAGAAGGTGTGGCACGAGTTCGATCGATTCGACGGTCGTGCTCTCACCGCGCAGGGCAGCGTGAACGGTCGTGTGGGTTCATGACGAAGCCCACGTGGGACGCCATAGTCGTCGGGTCTGGATTCGGCGGTGCGGTCACTGCAGCACGACTGGCAGAAGGCGGCCACCGGGTTCTGATTCTCGAACGTGGGGCATGGTGGGATGGCGACCGGGTTCCCGCATCGGGTCGGACGGGCCCATTGCATATGGTGCGAGGGATCCGATATTCCACTCGGTCACGCAGTATGTCTGTCGGAGTCCGCCGTCACGGACTGTACGAGCTACATCAGTTCGACCGGTTGACCTGTGTGGTGTCCAGCGGGGTCGGCGGCGGATCTCTCGTCTACACCGACATGCAGGTGCCACCACCGGACGCCTACCTCGACGCTTTCCCCGACTGCATCGACGCAGCCGAGATGCGGCCACATATCGACGCGGTCCGAACAATGCTCGCCCCACGTCCGGTTGCGCCGATTCCGCAGAAGGCGCGCGCATTCGACCGCGCCGTGACCGCAGCGGGACTGGGCCCGGTGCATTTTCCCGATCTGGCTCTCACGAGCCATCCCCATGGCAAACCGAGTAGGGCGACGATGGGAACGACCTATCTGCCGATGGCGCTGCGTCACGGAGCCGAGTTGCGGGCCATGAGTGAGGTCGTCGCCATGTCGCAGACACCCGACGGCGGATGGCAGGTGCGGTACCGAGACCACGAACGCGGTCGCAGCTATGTCGAATCTGCACCTCGATTGATCCTGTCGGCGGGAACGCTGGGAACGATGCGGCTCCTGTTCGACGCTCGCGACCGGCTCGGAACGCTGCCCCTTGTCAGCTCCGCCCTGGGACGTGGCTTCACCCCCAACGGGGACATGGTGACCGTGGTTCATCGGACCGCGCAGCGAGTCGATTCCGTTGCAGGACCGCCGATCACTGCGTATCTGACCGCGGAGGGCCGACGTGATTTCCTCACTGCCGAGGTGGGGCTTCGCCTGCACCGCATGGCCCCGTCCGCCGCGGTGGCGAGATTGCTGCCACGAACTGCCCTGCTGATCGGTATGGGCGCGGACCGTATCGCGTCGGAGGCCACCTACGACGGGCGCAATCTTCACCTCGGCACCAACCGCGACGACGATTCCGAATTGTTCGAGAGACTCGCCGAGCACGCCACGGCGATCGCGTCGGGCTACCGGGCGAAACGCACGATCGTCAATGCGCCTTTCGGTCGCGGCAGCACGCGTCTGGCTTCGGTCCACCCACTCGGTGGAGTACCGATGGCCGAGTCGCCGACGAACGGCGTGGTCGACACCTCCGGGCAGGTTCACAACTATCCCGGACTTTTCGTCGCCGACGGGTCGATACTGCCGTCCGCGCCGGGCATTCCGCCCGCCATGACCATCGCCGCAATGGCCGAACGCATCAGCCACCAGATCCACCGATGCCCAGAAACCTCTGGGCTCTAGAACACCTGTCAGGAGAATCCGATGAAAGACAACACAATTCGCTTGCACAGCCTCGTCGACGCCACTGCTCCGATACCGACATCTCGTGACGGTCTCGGCTTCGCCGATCTGGCGTCGCTGATGAACGCCTCGCCGTCACCCGTCGTCCTTGCCGGCGACTACACCGGAAGAATAGTGTCTTTGATTGCTCTGCAACGACTTCCGGGCATGCTGCGCACTCCGATCACCTCCATCGTCGCGATGCTCGCGCGCCCGATATGGCGCGGCAAGAGATTCGACGGCAACACTGGAACCAACCTGTGGATCGGTCGCTGACGACCCCGCACATTCGGTGACTTCGCGATCACGACCGCCCAGGACGGGCACCACGCAGCACTGGACTACGACCAGCGTACGAACCCTCGGCCGGTTCGGCTCATCACCGGCGAAGCAGCTGCGATGGGGCCCGGGGTGTTCATTGCCGCGATGTACCTCACTGTCATGCGGCGACGCATCACGCTGATGTACTTCACTTTGGACCGGTGACCACGACGCGTGCCGTTCACCGTCGACTTGGATCGGACGATGCCTCGGTTGAATCTCGTCGCTCGGGGAATCATGTGTTGGTGGACGACGACAATGTTCTGGACGACGATGTTCTGGCTGTGTTTCGGCATGCATTCGATTGCGCGCGCAGCGGTGACGCCTCGTGGTTGCAGTCGTTTTTCGAGGCCGGAGGGTCCGTCGACCTGACCAACGACAAGGGCGACACACTGTTGATTCTGGCGGCGTATCACGTACAACCAGGTGCGGTGAGCATGCTTCTGACGCTGGGGGCTGCGGTGGATCGCGTGAACGACAACGGTCAAACAGCGTTGGCGGCCGCGGTGTTTCGTCGGTCGACGCCCATTGTGAGGATGTTGCTGAAGGCAGGCGCGGACCCCGCAGCCGGGGCTCGATCGGCGCACGCAATCGCCCAGTACTTCGAGTTGGACGACATGGCAGCGATGCTGACCGAGCCCCAGTCGGGGTAGCCCTACTTCCTTGCCTTGGCCTTGGCTGCCCGCTTACGAGCAGGCTTGTCGGGGACTGCAGGCGGGATGTTCGACGCCATCACCGCGGGGGCACGATCCCAGGCCCGGTGCAATCCGACCGCAGCGAGCAACGCGTCGTTGAACGCTTTCACCGCTGTCTCGCCGATGACGACGCCTGCGTCGTCGGCACCGATTCCGGCCTGCTCGAGCAGTGCCGCTCCGTCGCCCCAGGCACCCATCGCTTTGCAATGACGGAATGCTTCCTGCAGCAACAGGATCAGCTTGATGTCGTTCGTCGGCGTCGTTCCGCCCGCGACGACGAAGGCGTCGAACTCGATCGAACGAACTGTCAGGAATGTTCGCTCGACCACCTGAGTGCGCATGCCTTTGCCGAGGATGCCGCCGGCCGCAGCGATGACGTGCACTGTGGCACCGCGGCGCGCGGCTGCCGTCCGTAGCTTGCCGATTCCGGACAGGTCCGATCCGGCGTCGGCGATGACGCCGATCTTGCGTCCGGCAATCGGTCCCGGAGCCTCGACGATCTGAGACAGTGCGGGGGAGAGCAATACGTCCTCAGCGGGTGTGCCGACGGGTGCAGGCAGGCCGAGACCGGCGGCGACGCGCTCGCACAGATCGGCGTCGACGTTCGAAAGAACCTCGAGTTCACGTTCCTTGATCGATTGCTCGAACACTTTGCCCAGCTCGAACGTGAATGCCTCGACGAGGTGATCCTGCTCGACGGCACTGAGGCTGCGATAGAACATGGTGGGCTGAGTGAAGTGATCGTCGAAGGATGCGGGGTTCGCTCGTACCGCGCGGCCCTCGATGAGGCGTTCAGTTTGCACGTAACCGTGGTCCTTCTCACCTGCTACCGCTGGTTCTCCGTCGTCGACCGAGTTGCTGAGGTACGGGGCAAGGCCGGTGTGAACGGCGTTCTGGTGCATACCGTCTCGCAGCATGTCGTTGACAGGTGCATGCGGTCGATTGATCGGCAGTTGCGAGAAATTGGGGCCGCCGAGACGCGTGATCTGGGTGTCCAGGTAAGAGAACAGACGCGCCTGCATCAGCGGGTCGTTGGTGACTTCGATGCCCGGCACCAGGTGGCCCGTGTGGAACGCGACCTGCTCGGTTTCGGCGAAGTAGTTCGTGGGGTTCGCGTCGAGGGTGAGCTTGCCGATGGGTTGCACCGGAACCAGTTCTTCGGGAACGATTTTCGTGGGATCGAGCAGATCGATACCCTCGTAGGTCTCGGTGCCGTCGTCGGGCATGACCTGGATTCCGAACTCGTATTCCAGTGGGGCACCGGCCTTGATGCCGTCGGACATGTCGCGTCGATGGAAGTCCGGATCGACGCCCGCTGCGATCTGGGCTTCCTCCCACACCAGTGAGTGCACTCCGGCAAGCGGCTTCCAATGAAATTTGACCAGCCTGGTCTCGCCGTTCTCGGCGACGAGGCGGAACGTGTGGACGCCGAAGCCTTCCATCGTGCGATACGAGCGCGGGATACCTCGATCGCTCATGTTCCACATGACGTGGTGAGTTGCCTCGGTGTGCAGCGAGACGAAGTCCCAGAAGGAGTCGTGTGCCGACTGAGCTTGCGGCAGTTCGATATCGGGCTGCGGTTTGCCGGCGTGAATGATGTCGGGGAACTTGATGCCGTCCTGGATGAAGAAGACGGGCATGTTGTTTCCGACCAGGTCGAAGGTTCCTTCGTCGGTGTAGAACTTGACCGCAAAACCACGGGTGTCGCGGACTGTATCGGCGGAACCACGCGATCCGAGAACGGTCGAGAATCGCACGAAAACCGGTGTCCGCTTGCCCTTCTGGGCCAGGAATCCTGCCTTGGTCACGGTCTTCGCCGACCCGTAGGACTCGAACGTTCCATGTGCGGCGGCACCGCGTGCGTGCACGACGCGCTCCGGAATTCGCTCGTGGTCGAAGTGGGTGATCTTCTCGCGAAGATGGAAGTCCTCGAGCAACGTCGGGCCTCGATCGCCCGCCTTCAGTGAATGATCGGTGTCGGGTAGACGTACGCCTTGCGCAGTGGTCAGGAAATCACCGGTTTGGGCTCTCGTATCGCGAGCTCCGGTCGGGCCGTTGGGTGCCGGCGACGATTGATCCGGGCGAGGGATGGGTGGCATGTTCGGCCTTCTTTCGTTGTTGGAGCTGTCAACTCGGACGTTCGTGGTCGATGGACGGTGGGCTTCGATGTCAAGCGCTCCCCGGGTCGTCGTAGAACAAGCCGTCTCCCCGGACGATGTCGAACGCGAGGGAGGAGATCGAGCGGGCATCGGCGTAGGCACGGGCACGCAGCCGCGCGGTTGCCTCGTCGAGCGACACATGCAGACGTTCGGCCAACACACCGACCGCAATGTTGATGTCGGATCGAGCGAAGCGAAATGCGCCCTCGGGTGGTCCAAGTGTCGACTCGTCGAAAAAATTCGGTCGGGCTGCCACTTCTCCGACGACGATGTCACCGAGGGTCGACGCCGCAGCCTCGGCAGCGGCGATCTGTTGTGTCGTCATCGTTCCCGACTTTTGGGTGTAGAGCTCGAGGACCCCGAGTCGAGCACCACCACTGAACAAAGGGAACGCGTACACCCCGTGCACGCCGAGCTCCTGAAGAACTTCCGACGCGAAGGATGGCCATCCCGTGGTATCGGGCCGATTACCGATGTCCGGGTGTAGTTGCGGCTCCCCGGTGACGAAGGCATCGATACAGGGGCCCTCGCCGGTGGTGAATTGGAGCTCGTCGATGCGGGCTGCTTCGGAGTTCGTGGCGTACAGCAGATCCCGAGCATCTGCGTCATCGGTGAGGATGGCGACCGCGGCTCCGTCCGCGCCGGCGTCGGTCACACACCTCTTGCTGACTCTTACGACCCCTCCAAGTGGTGTCCGTACATCGACGCGCCGAAGCTATCCGAGTCCGGGGCGTGCACGCGTCGGGACTCTTCCGTATTTTCTTCCTCGGCCACGTTGCCTTGCCTCTCTGTGTCACCCGAACCGCCACACCGAATCAGCGCACCACGCGGAACTGTTTCATCGATCGGTGGCGTCCGGGATGTTCACGGTGTCCGGTTGTGTTCCTCCCGCAATTTGCGACCCTCCTCGACAGCCTGCGCATCCTTTTCGTCGTTCTTGTCCGATACCCGGGTGTCGCGGGGCGGCAGTTGCAGGCGTTCTTCGGCGACGATTCCGGCCTGGAGTTGGCGGCCGCGTTCGAGTTCGGAGTCCAGTTCGGCACCGAACAGCAAGGCCAAGTTGGTGATCCACAGCCACAGCAGGAACACGATGGCTCCGGCGAGGGAGCCGTAGGTCTTGTTGTAGCTGGAGAAGTTGGCGACGTAGAAGCCGAACGCGACGGTGGCGAGAATCCATACGATGATGCCGACCGCGGCACCGGAACTGATCCATTTGAACTTGGGCTGCTGCACATTCGGCGTTGCGTAGTACAGGATCGCGACCGCGAGTACCACCACGATCAGGACCAGCGGCCACCGTGCGATGTTCCAGATCGTCAGTGCGGTGTCGCCCAGTCCGACGGCGTCGCCCACAGCTTTGGCCACGGGGCCACTGATGGCCAGCATGACGGCGGCGAGCGCAATCAGGGTCAAGGCGATGAGCGTGACCAGAAGCATCACGGGGCGCAGCTTCCAGATGGGCCGTCCCTCGTCCACCTCGTACATGCGGTTCATCGCGCGGCCGAATGCGCCGACGTAGCCGGATGCAGACCACAGTGCGCCTGCGATACCGATGATCAACGCGAATCCGGCAGTGGGCGCTTGGACGAGCTGTTCGATGGTGGGACGCAACGTGTCGACAGCGGATTGCGGGCCGAGATCGCCGACGATCTGCAGCACGCCGTCGACCGTGGCCTGTCCCTGGCCGAACACACCCAGCAACGACACGATGGCCAGGATGGCGGGGAAGAGCGAGAGCACGGCGTAGTAGGTCAAAGCAGCTGCAAGGTCGGTGCACTGATCCCGGGAGAACTCACGGGCGGTTTTCTTCAGTACATAGATCCACGACGGCTTGGTCAGATCGGCGGGTGAATCCGCTTTGCGCGGATCGTCCGGATCTGCCTCGGTGGGTGCGGGTGATGCTGCTGAATCGGCCATGGCGATCGCATACCCGGGGTTTTTCGGTGGAAACCGGGAAATGCGACCGCCATGACGGTCGTTCGATTCGGCCGTCAGTTCACTTCGTTGCGCTCGTGCTCGGTACGCGCGTCGAGGTCGCTGTCGTCGAGATGCTTCGGCGTCTTGGCGTGCTCTTTGTGGTCGGGGTGAGCTTCCTCGGTGGGGATCATGACGTCGTCGAGGGTCGGTTCGTTGTTTTCACTCATGGTGATTCGATGCCCGGGAGGATGGCGGCTCAAACTCCTGAGCCAGTGTGGTTTCGATCGATGTGCAGGGGGCACTTCGACTGTGGTCGATTTTCGGAGGTAGAGATGCGAACTGTAGTGATCGGCGCGACCGGCAATGTCGGCACCGCCCTGCTGCGAAGGCTCACCGACGAGCATCCGGGCAACTCCATTGTCGCCGTAGCGCGGCGTCCGCCGAGCCTCAATCCTTTTGCCGAGCAAGTCGACTGGGTTCCGCTGGATCTCACCGGCGAACACGCACCGTACGAGCTACGCGCGTTGTGCCGCGGCGCAGACGCAGTGGTTCATCTGGCCATCGCCTTCCAGCCGATGCGTGATCGCGATTATCTGCGGGCAGTCAATGTCGACGCAGTGCGCACGGTGGCAACTGCCTGTGCGGACGCCGGAGTTCCTCATCTGGTGCACATGTCTTCCGGCGGGGTGTACGCACCGGGGTCGTACGGCGAGAAGGTGGACGAGTCGTGGCCGAGAACGGGGGTGTCTTCGTCGACCTACAGCATGGACAAGGCCGCCGCCGAGGATGTGCTCGACGAGTTCGAGGCAGCGCATCCCGATGTCGCGGTCGCTCGAATCAGGCCGGGCCTGATCGGGCAGTACGAGTTCGGAAGTGCGCTGTTGCGTTACGCCCTACCCGATCTCGTGCCGTCGGCAATCGTCGATCATCTTCCGATCCTGCCCATCGACAGGTCGTTCGCCGTTCCCGCCGCTCACAGCGACGATGTCGCCGATGCCATCGTGCGAGTGCTGGATAGGCGTGCAACCGGGCCCTACAACCTCGGCGGCCCGACGCCCGTGCGAGCCCACGACGTGGCCGACGCGTTCGGTGCGCGCATCGTGCCCGTGCCCTCTCGGGTGTTGTCCGCTGCTGCGCGCCTCGGCTTCGAGACCCACGTGTCCGCAGTGCATCACGGTTGGGTCGATCTCGCGTTCGCCACCCCGATGTTGAACACCGACCGCGCTCGACGGGACCTGGACTGGACTCCGCGAATCGATGGTCCGGACGTGGCCCGAGAGGTCATTCGGGGTATGCGCGACAACGCGGGTGCGCCCACCACGTCCCTGCGCTCGCGTACTGCGAAGGACCGCCTGCGAGCGTTCGGTCGACGGGGATTCATTTCTCGCGCGAAAAGGCCGTGAACACGACATGTTCGACGCCGGGGCAGGTGTAAATTCCCGCCCATGGCATGTCGAATCAGTGAACTCGTACTCGAAGGTCGCGATCCCGAGGCCTTGGCATCGTTCTGGTGTGAGGTGTTGGACTTCGTCGTATTGGACAGGGAGGGTGACGGTTCCGTCGAGATCGGTGCGCGCGACGGTTTCGGCGGCTCGCAGCCGACCATCATCTTCATCCCCAGTGAGAATCCCGAGCCGGCGAAACCTCGACTGCACATCGACGTCAATGCAACCGATCGAGATCAGGACGCCGAGCTCGAACGACTGCTCACTCTCGGTGCCCGACGAGTGGATATCGGCCAGACCGGCCAGGAATCGTGGCACGTGCTAGCGGATCCGGAAGGCAACGAATTCTGTTTGCTGCGTCCAAGACTCAGTCCCGTGTGACGGTACTGTCCTGGCGGTGATCGGCACCCGTCGACCGTCTGGACCAGTAGCTGGCCAGCAGCGATCCGGATACGTTGTGCCACACCGAGAAGATCGCCGCGGGGAGTGCTGCAGCGGGTGAGAAGTGGACCGAGGCCAGTGCCGCTGCCAAGCCGGAGTTCTGCATACCGACTTCGACGCTGATCGCACGGCGGCTGGCGACATCGAGTCCGCATGCCCTACCGATTCCGTAGCCCACCGCGAGGCCCAGCGAGTTGTGCAGCACGACGGCAAGGACGATGAGGGCACCGATCGACAGCAGGGTCGGCGCGCTGGCGGACACCACGAGGACAACCACGCAACGGTGAAAATCCGGTGCAGCTGACCGCGGTGAGCGCGGTCAGCTGCACCGGATTCTGTACTCGGACGGTGTTAGTAGCTGACAAGGCTTGACCGGCCGGTGCTCACGTCGGAGGGGCGATGGTCGTCGACAACTCCAGTAGATGTGTGCGGGTGAGCGCGTAAGCGCGGTGCTCTTCGCGTGCGGCGATTGCCTCGACGACGTCGGCGTGGGTGTCGTGGTCCGAGTCCTCTCCGAACGCGCCCTTGATCTTCAGCATGTCGATCATCGCGGTCCGTAACCGTGGGGCCATGGAGTCGAAGAGTTCGAGCAGGATGTCGTTGTGCGACGCGACCACGATGGAGCGGTGAAAAGCCATGTCCGCCTCCACCAGATCGACCGCGTCGGCGCGAGCGGTGTTGCGTAGCTCGAGTGAGCGACGGATGGCGTCGAGGTCGGTGGGAGTGCGTCGGACCGCGGCGAGAGCTGCCGCCTCACCTTCGATGGCGAGGCGGGCCTCGAGGACGACGGTGATGTGTGAGCGCTGGAGAACTTTGTCCCAGTCCGTCCGCGCCTCGTCGACCGATTCGACGAAGACTCCGGATCCCTGCCGGGTGACGAGAATTCCGCGCCCCGCCAGTTGTCTGATGGCCTCGCGCATCGTCGATCGGCCGACGTCGAACATGGGGGCAAGGGTGGTTTCACCTGGCAGTTTGGTGCCGACCGGCCACTCACCGGACTGAATTTTGGCATGCAACAGTTCGGCGGCCTGATCGGCCAGCGAGGTTCGGCGTATCGCGGTCACAGTCGAAGAATACTCCTCAGCTTGTCTGAGGAGTGGTGCTACATTGCTCGTATGCGCACAGATTTCCCCACTCTGTCCACTCCCGCCGGACCCGTTCCCGCCGGCGCGCCCACCTGGAATCGGCAGCGGCACTCCCAGATGCCGTCGCATCGTTACCGTGACGTCTACGCCAAGGTCGACATTCTGCTGACCAAGCGTCGCTGGCCGGAGCGACGGTTGACCGAGGCACCGCTGTGGGTGCCGGTCGATCTGCGCGACGGCAACCAAGCGTTGCCGGAGCCGATGGATCCTGCCCGCAAGAAGCAGTTCTTCGAGTTGATGGTTGCGATGGGCTACAAGGAAATCGAAGTCGGGTATCCATCGGCATCGCAGACCGATTTCGATTTCGTGCGGCTGCTGGCACACACCGATCTGGCACCGGACGACGTCACCGTGGTCGTCTTCACCCCGGCCCGACGCGACCTGATCGAGCGAACCGTGGAGTCGATCCGCGGAATCACCAACGACGTCGTGATCCACATGTACACCGCCACGGCTCCTACGTGGCGCGAGGTCGTGCTCGGCCGGGAGGCCAACGAGCTTCGCTCACTGATACTTTCGGGCGCAGCCGACGTTCTCGAACTTGCCGGCGACCTGCCCAACGTGCGATTCGAGTTCTCACCCGAGGTCTTCAATCTCACCGAACCCGACTACGTCCTCGATGTCTGCGATGCGGTGACGACTCTGTGGGACGCGACGCAGCAGCGGCCGGTCATCCTGAATTTGCCTGCCACAGTGGAGGTCGCGACGCCGAATGTCTATGCGGACCAGATCGAGTACATGAACGACAACCTTGCGCGACGAGACAGCGTAATCCTGTCGGTGCATCCACACAACGACCGCGGGACCGGCATTGCCTGCGCCGAGCTGGCCGTCCTGGCCGGAGCGCAGCGGGTGGAGGGCTGCGTATTCGGCAACGGCGAGCGCACCGGAAACGTCGACATCGCCACTCTCGCATTGAATTTGCACGCGCAGGGTGTCGATCCCATGATCGACTTCTCCGACATCGATCAGATTCGACGCACCGTCGAATACTGCAACCAGCTCGAGATTCACCCGCGGCATCCGTATGTCGGCGACCTCGTACACACCGCCTTCAGCGGTACGCACCAGGACGCCATCAGGAAGGGTTTCGTCGAGCATCGCACTCGGGCGCTGAGCGAAGGCCGTTCCGAGCGGGACATCGAATGGCGGGTGCCGTACCTGCCGATCGACCCCGACGACATCGGTCGCTCGTACGACGCGGTCATTCGCGTGAATTCGCAGTCGGGCAAGGGAGGAATCGCGTATCTCCTCGAAACCAACTACGGCATCGAACTTCCGCGTCGCCTGCAGATCGACCTCGCCCGGCACGTGCAGGCCCGCACGGATTCGATCGGTACCGAACTGTCGGCCGAGCAACTCTGGGACGTCTTCCGGGAGGTGTACATCGGTGTCGACGAACCCGACGTGACCCTGATCGGCTTCGACTCTCACGACGACGACGGGTCCGCCGACACCTGCATCACATTGAAGATCGACGGCACGTCCTTCGAGACTTCACACACGGGAGTCGGACCCGTCGAGGCACTCGTCGACGCGTTGTCTGCTCATGGCAGGCACCTGGACATCCTCGGGCTGACGCAGACGAGTGTGCGAGCCGGCAACGACAGTGATGCGGTGTCGATGCTCGAATATCGCACTGCCACTGGGTCTCGATGGGCGGCAGGGATCGATCGCTCCGTTCTGTCCGCCACCCTCGACGCGGTCCTTCGTGCGGCCAACGCGTCGACCTAGCGGGATGGCCACTCACCGCCGTTGACGGCGAATGTCTGGGCGGTGATCTGACGGGCGCGATCGGAGGCCAAGAACTCCACCATCTCGGCTATGTCCCGTGGTGCTCCGGCGCGTCCGGTCATGGCGGATGCGGCCATACCGTCCTTCGCGTCGTCGGTCAGGACGTCGCGGAAGAATTCGGTGTCGGCAATGTAGCCGGGTGCAACAACATTCGCGGTGATGGATCGCGAACCGAGTTGCCGTGCGAGGTCGATGTTCCACGACGCAATGGCGGCCTTGGCCGCGCCGTACGAGCCCGATCCTTTGTCTGCGGCGATCGACCCGATGGTGACTATCGCACCACCGTCGTTCATTCGCGGAAGGAGGCCGGTGGTCATCAGGACGGCCGTGAGCACATTGGACTCGAAGTTCGCTCGCCACGAATCGGCAATGTCGCTCAGGCCGTTCGGCGGTGTGCGGTCGAAGTCGGTGTTGCCGCCGGCGTTGTTGACCAGTACGTCGACCGGCCCGACTGCTGCTGCGAACTCCGTCACGGCCTCTGCATCGGTTGCATCGACCGAAGCCGCTTCGACGTTTCCGGCAATGTCTCGGGCGGCGTGTTCGAGAGCGGTCAGCCGTCGGCCTGTAATGATCACGCGCGCACCGTCTTCTGCGAAGCGGGTTGCTATCGCGCGTCCGATGCCGGTGCCGCCTCCGGTTACCACGACTGTTCGTGTCACTTCGATCTCCTCGACGTTGTAGACTCGTTTAGGCCTAAACGAAGTTACAGCACATGACAGAGGGGAGCGAACAGTGACCGATCTCGATCCGGATGATCCCATCGACGCGATAGCGATGGCGTGGACGAGGGAGCGCCCGGATACGCCGGTCGACTCGATTGCCATCGTGACTCGTATTGCTCACGTAGCCAAGCTGTTCGGTGACGATCGGTCGCGTCTGCTGAGGCAGTCCGGAGCCGACTCGGCCATCCTCGATCTGTTGTCGACGCTTCGCCGAGCTGGGCCTCCGTACCGTCTCAGTACCAGGGATCTCGCCGGCGCGGCGCTCGTCACGGCTGGGGCGATCACTCAACGCGTCGATCGTGCGGAGCAGCAGGGTCTGGTCGTCCGTCATCCCCGTTCCGATGGAACACGGCAGGTCGACGTCGAACTGACCGAATCCGGCCATCGCACAGTCGAACGCCTCGTGGACGAGGTACTGGGACGGGAGGCGGAGCTGCTCGAGAACCTCACTGCTCGGGAGAAAGAGCAGTTGGAATCGCTACTGCGACGACTGCTCGGGGAAATGCACGACGTGCTCGGCAGCGATCGTCGTCCACCGCATGTGGGTGGCTGATCAGCGCAACATGTCGAGTATGCGGGGCAGGGCGTCGTCGACGGTTGCGGCAATGACGTCGTAATGAGTGGCACCGGGCACGGGCAGGTAGGTCACGTCGCGGATGCCCTGTGCCGCCAGTTCCGCAGCGAGGGCGGTCGTCAGAGCCGGCGGCACGACGGTATCGGCAAGCCCCTGCTCGATGGTCACCGGCCGTGTGTAACCGGTGGTCGGCACGGATAGGTAGTCGCGGATAGCCGAGGTCATGGCGGGGTCGGAGAGCGATCGAGCGAGGAGCTGTTGTGGTGCAACGGCACTGGACTTCTGTCGTAGGTCGCTGATGCAATTGTCCTCTGCATGCGCCAGGTAGTCGCGCCCAAGTTCGCTGAGATAGCTGTTCACGTCGAGATCCGGCCGAGAGTCCCTGAGCCCGTACAGGACGTAGATCAGGGTGGCCGTGATGTTGTCGAGAGGTGCGATTCGGGGAGTGGTGGGTGAGAGCAGTGGAAGGACGGCTTCGAGGTTCGACGACGGTGCGAACGACATCACTCCGCGAAAATCCGACCGTTCTCCGTAGATGTCGGCGCGAGCCCCGGTGGTGAGTGCTGCTGCGCCGCCCTGAGAGTGTCCGGCGGCAACCCAGGTTCGCGACAGCTCGGGAAGTTCGTCTGCGGCAGCGCTGACGATGTCGGTGACGGCGTTCGCCTCCGAAATGTTGTTCAGGTAGTGGTGGGCGTCGGTGGTTCCGAGTCCGATGTAATCCGTCGAGACAACGGCCGTGCCGCTTCGTAGCAGCTGGGTGAGCAGGGGCTTGGACAGCTCGACGGCCATGGGGTCCTCGGCGGCACCGTCGTCGAGTGCTGTGCTCAGGGCGCATGAATCACCCACGCCGACGGTCCCTTTGGCCCACGACACGACCGGCCATCCTCCCGGTGGTGGTGTGCCGGAGGGGAGGTAGACCTGACCGCGGGCAACCGCGGCGCGCCCGTGCTCGTCGGTGGTTGCGTAGGACAGTGCGTAACCCGCTGCGGCACCGTCGATCAGCCGCGGAAGCACATCGATGGACGTTGCCGGTGCCGCGTCGGCGATGGGGGTGAGAAGTCCCGCGCCGCCGAACACTGCCACCGCTGCAGGCAGAATCAAGATGGTGCGAATCTTCATGGCTTCCTTCGGTTCGACCGTCCATGGCGACGTTCTGCCCGAACCCGCCCCGCAGGCAGAGTACACAGGGGCGCAGCTGAAACTGGTCTGAATAGAACGAGACCAATCGGACTTGTTCTGGCAGAATCGACAACTACGCCGGGGTGCGGCCGCAACCGAAGGACGACCAACACATGACGTCACCGTGAACAAGCTCTCGACGGTGGCACTGCTGATCCTGTTGGGTGCAGCCGGAACGTTCAACGGAATGTCGTTGACCTCCGACCCCACCGGGCGGTCACTGGGCTTGGATGTCGACATGCTCCCTGCGTGGCATACCTGGGACTACCGCATCTCCGGGCTGTTCGTGCTGATTTTCCTCGGACTCGGATCGTTGATCTCGGTTGCTGCTGTGCTCGTCGATGCATACGACGCTCCGACGTGTGTCGTGTTCGTGGGGTTGGTAACCATCGGGTGGGTGGTGTGGCAAATCCTCGTACTCGATATCGACGCGCCCCGCGCCCAAATCCCCCTCACCCTGTTGGGGGTCGCGTTGACCATCCTCGCGATCGGCCAATTCCGCGCGCGTGCCCGCGACCGCAGCCGGCAGTAGTTACACGCCGACTGATCCGAGGAGCGCGTCTCCCGGATCGACGACCGCCACGACGGCAGCGACGAAGAGCAGCGCCATCCCGATCGTCATCAGCGCGCCGAGTGAACCGAGGGTGACGAACATTCGACGGTGAGCAGCGTCTGTCGTGTCCGTCGCCGCGTACCGACGGAACGCGATCACGGTTGCGGGACCGACAACGGCGATCACCACACCCGTCGCGATGATCACCGCCCAGTTGTAGTGCTCGCCCTGCGTGAGCAGCTCGAGCAGAGGCGGCCTCGTATCTCCGCTCTGCACACCGCTTTCGATCAGTGACTGCGCCGTCTTCCCGTCCGCGTTGTCGTCGGAGAGCATCGGAAGCAGGGCGACGACGGGAGCTACCGTCGACTGGATGTTGATCACGGCCACGAACACCGAAAACAGCGACAGCACGGTCGAAGTACTCGCAGCGATCACGTAACCCATGCCGGCAGTCAGAGATCGCCTCCACAGCGTCGCTGCCAGCAGGCCCAGAACGGCGGTCAGCAGTACCGAGATGACGATCTTGATGGCGTGCCACGCGAACCAGTAATCCACCATCTCCGCCAACCCGGGCGGAAAGGTGCGAACGCCGCTGCCCCAGTACTCGACCAATCCACGGCCGAGCAGCTCGCCCATGGCGGACTGGTCCTGGAACTGGGGATAACTTCCGCGCAGCAGAGCGGCCGGTCCGAGAATGAACGCGGCTACCAATAATGCCCCTGCGCATGCCAACAGAACGATCGACCAGCGGCCGCGGTGGATGGGCTTACTCATTGGGTGACTCACGGACGAGAGTCAATCATCGAGGGGCCGGGCGCACATCACTCTGTAGGACTAGATCGAAGAGCAGTGAGCCACCGATTGTCCCGAACTTCACCGAAATGGCGGCCTGTGGTCCATACTCTCGCTATGGTCAATGTAAGTGTGACGACGGGTAACGTCATTGCTCAGTCGGAAAGCGGAGGCGCGGCGCTGGACCAGGTCTTCGGTATGACGGCAGCCGCGGCCGTCGTGTCGTTGTTTCTGCTGTACCTGGCATTCATGCACCGCACTCGCCGCATCACGTGGTTGGCGAGGCTGGCGGACTACGCGGGATCGAAACTGAACTTGCCCGGCTGGGCTGCGCTGCCGTTGGTCCTGTTCGTCTCGACGATCCTGACGGCATTCTTCGGGTTCATCTGGGACGTCAGCCTGCACATCGGACGAGGGCGCGACGAGGGACCACTGGCCAACCCGGCCCACTACTTCATCCTGGTCGGCTTGTTCTTCCTGTTCATCGCGGGCGCGCTTGCGATCATCCTGCCGCTCGACGAGAAGCCCGGTCGTGCGGCCGTCAAGATCACCCGCACCTGGTACGCGCCCACGGGTGGTCTGCTGATTGCGGGCAGTGGACTGTATGCGCTCATCGGTTTTCCGTTGGATGACATCTGGCACCGCATCTTCGGCCAGGACGTCACGCTGTGGGGGCCGACGCACCTGATGCTGATCGGCGGTGCCGGACTGTCTCTGATCGGCGTCCTGCTGCTCGAGCACGAAGGCAGACTGGCGCTCGCCGCAGCACGGCAGACGTCCCCCGACGAGGTGGACGAAACTGCGCAGGGGCCCAGACGCTCGGTGTTGTCCTGGATTCTCAAAGCCAGCGCATTCGGTGGCCTCCTCATCGGCCTGTCGGTGTTCCAGATCGAATTCGACTTCGGAGTCGAGCAGTTCCGGTTGGTGTTCCAACCGATGCTCATCGTCGGTGCCGGCGCGTTCGCACTCGTCGCCGCACGACTGGTCGTGGGACGGGGCGCGACTCTGTTCGTCGTCGCATTCGCCGCCGTCATTCGTGAGCTGACGGCATTTGTCGTCGGTCCCGTTCTGGGTGAACCGCACAACGTCTTTGCGCTGTTCCTCGGGATCGCGGTGGTGGTCGAACTCGTCGGTCTCACTCCGCTCGTGGTGCACAGACTTCGATTCGGAATGCTCGCTGGATTCGCTGCCGCAACCGTGGGCCTGTGGCTCGAATCGTTGTGGATAGAGGCGGTATTCGTGTATCCGTGGCCGACGTCGATGTGGGTCGAGGCACTTGCGATGGCAATACCTGTCGGCGTCATGTGTGGGCTGACGGCGGGACTGTTCGCGCAACTGCTCAGCGGTGACGGGCTGCCGGCACCTGCCGTCCGGCGCACGATCGTCGTCGCGTTGGTACTCGTCCTCGGCGGCGCGACAGCCAACGGATTGATGATCGACGTACCGGAAAACGCAACGGCGACGGTCACTCTCGCCGATGCCGCGCCGCAGGACGGTGGCCGCATGGTGACGGCGACGGTCCGTCTCGATCCAGCCGATCTGGTGTCCGACGACCCCGAGTGGGTGGCAATCCTGGCATGGCAGGGAGCCGGTGACACTCTGCGTGGTCTGGTCGTCGATCGTCTCGAACGAACCGGGCCCGGGATGTATCAGTCGACCCGTCCGGTTCCGGCGCACGGAACGTGGAAGACGTTCCTGCGTATCCAGGACGGTCGAACGTTGACCGGAACGCCGATCTTCATGGCGGCCGATCCCGGCATCGGCGCATCCGAGGTCTCGGCCGACGCCCAGTTCACACGGCAGCTGCAGAGCGAGACCGCGCTGCTGCAGCGTGAGCGGAGCTTCGATCACCCGGCGTGGCTGTTCGGTGCCGCATCACTGGTTGTGCTCGTCTGCACTCTGGCATTGATCTGGGCTCTGTCGTGGGGCGCAGTGCGCATCAGTACCGAGACCCCGGGAGCATCGGTGTCACGCAGGACGCTGGATTCGAGCTCCGTATGACGGCAGCATCCGACGTCATCTATCTCGCCGATCACTCTGTGGTGCTGGCCATTCCGGCAGTCGCGCCCGCGTTGATCATCGTGGCCGCGGTGCTGTACGTCGTCAGGAAGGACCGCCGGGCGGAGCGCGCAGAGAAACTCGAACAAGAAGGAGAGCACTGACATGGGACCGTCGCCACTGCGGGCAGCGATCATCGGGTGTGCAACGGTGGCGCTGGTGGCCGGCTGCGGATCGTCGTCCGGCGGTACCTCGCCCACCACAGCGGAACCGGTGCCCAGCACCGACTCCACCGCGTCGGTGTCCGCGCAGCTCGATACCCTGCGGATGAATGCCTCGATCGTCGGCGACACGGTCGAACCGACCAATCAACGCCTCGACGCGTCTGTGGGGCAGACGATTTCGATGTCCATCACCAGTGATGTCACGGACGAACTGCACGTGCATTCGGTTCCCGAGCACACCTTCGAAATCGAGCCGGGCAAAGATCAGCTGTTCACGTTCACCGTCGATGTGCCCGGACAGGTGGATATCGAACTGCACCACAGCGATCGCACCGTCGCCACGCTCGTCGTTCGTCCGTGATTCTCGCCCACGGCCTCGGCGGGTCGACCGATCTGCCGATCCCGGTCACGTACGCCCTGATCGGAGGGGCGTGGGCGCTGGCGGCGTCGTTCGTGCTGCTGCTGTTCGCGTGGCGTCGTCCCAGGCTCGACCCTACGCGTGTCGTCGTGGCGTTGCCGCGGACGACGGTGGTGGCTGATTCGGCGATCGTCCGGGGACTCGTCGGGACCTTGTCAATGCTGCTGGCGGGCACTGTCGCCGCAGCATCGGTGTGGGGGCCACAGGATTCCAGCAACGCGTTGCTCGGCACCTTCTACGTTCTGGTGTGGGTGGGCATCGTTCCGGCATCGCTGGTGTTCGGGCCGTTCTGGCGAATCGTGTCTCCGATGCGGGCACTACACCGAGTCGTGTGCGGACTGTTGCGTCGTCCGACGTCGGCGGCGATGGTCGCCTACCGTCGTGAATGGGGCTGCGTACCAGCAGTTATCGGACTCTTCGCGTTCGTCTGGCTCGAACTGGCCTCACCCGATTCGGGGTCGGTACCGGCTGTTCGTCTGTGGTGCGCGGTGTACGTCCTGGTGATGGCGGTGGGTGCGGCGATCTTCGGCGACGAATGGTTCTCTCGGGCAGATCCTTTCGAGGTGTACAGCGACACGGTATCTCGGTTGTCTCCACTCACCCGAGATACCGCGTCCGGCGTGCTGGCGCTGCGGTCTTCGCTGGACGGTGCGGTGAGCCTGCCGGTGCAGCGGGGCACGGTGGCAGTGCTCGCCGTTCTGCTCGGGTCCACCGCTTTTGATAGCATCGGGCAGATACCGGCGTGGCGTTCGTTGGTCGACGAATCCGCTCTCGGATCGGTGCCGACGAGAACTCTGGGGTTGATTGCCGTCATCTGCGTTGTCGGAGCGGCGTTCTGGAGTGCGGCCCGTGCCACCGGGGGAGTGTCGCGTGTTCGCCGTACCGCGCTTCCAGGGCTCCTGGCCCATTCCCTGATTCCGATCGTGGTGGGTTACATGACGGCTCACTACCTCACGTACTTCGTCGAGAAGGGCCAGCAGACGATCATTTCGCTGTCTGATCCGTTGGGCAACGGAGCGGATGTACTGGGGCTGCGGGATGCATCGGTCTCCTACGTCCTGTCGAATCACCCGTCGGTCGTTGCCGGCATCGCCGTCCTGGCGGTTGTGGTGGGGCATCTGGTGGGCATCACCCTCGCCCACGACGCGTCGCTGCGAACTCTGCCGAAAGAGCACGCGGCTACCGGGCAGCTCGCGATGATGGTCGTGATGGTGCTCTACACGTTCGGTGGGTTGTTCCTGCTGTTCGGTGCGTGATCGGGCCGTCCGCGCCGGACCCTGACAATCGTCACTGCGGCCAGCACCAGCCCAGCGAGTGTGAGGAAGTCGGACTCGGTGAGACCTCTCTCTGCGTCGACCACGTACAAAGTTCTGCCTTCGATGGGGGCGTTGAAGAACAGCCACAGCACCGAGACGACGCCCAGTGATATCGCCGCGGGCCAGGACGGCCTGGCCAGAGACCATGCTGCTGAGGCGAATACGGCGTTCATCAGAACGAGGGCATGGAACGGATCGACAGATGGCACCGGTACATCATGACGGAGTGCGTGCCAGACGACGACATCCCGAGCTCAGCGTTCACCGCGACAGAAAACCCGCGCTTCGGGATCTGCCGAGGGGTCTGGCACGAAGTCGGCACAATCTTTCATGACGGGCAGACCCTGGTAGTCGGCCAGTTGCGGACATACATATGCCAGTGCCGAATAGACAAGAAGATCGAACTGGGCTGCCTGATCACCAGCAATCGACGGGGCCGCCCGATCGGTGGGATGCAGTTGCTCCCACATCTGGCGGACTCCGGAACCGGCGACCGAGTTGCACGCTGCGCGTCCATACTGTGCAACCTGGCCTCGGAGGGCGCGGAACTCGACCCCCGAGTGCAGCTGCCCGTCGTTGATGGGCAGACCGCACACTGCACGTGAGAAGGCTGCATCTCCGCCGCTCGGAACTTCGTCGTTCGGCCCTAGCTGCCACTCCGTGCGCTTGTCCTCGGCGAGTTGTGCAGGTGATGGGAACGATTGATCCGGGTAGGCGGCACGCTGGTCGTCGAACACCGTCTGCCAGTACGTGACGTAGTCGTCCTCGGTGATGTTCGGCTGGTCGGAGTCCACACAAACGGCGGTTTCGTCGACGGGGGCGTTGGTAGGAGCGGTCGTGTAATAGCGCTCGGACGTCGGCGACGCGGTGCTAGGCGGGTCCTCGGCCGGGGTGCCGCATGCGGTTGCGACGAATAGCGCCGCGATCAGGGCGATCGACCACCTCATGTCGGCAAACCCTAACAGGGAGTAGCGCTTCCCATGCTTTGAACGTCTGGCGCTGAGCCGACCTGCGGCCAATCGGGGTGGAGGGGCGAGTGCGTCAGCTATAGCTCGCGGTCATCAGGCGGTAGATGTCAGCCCAGAGCATTCAGCAGCACGGCATCCAGTTTCCCGGCCGGCAGCATCGGCAGCATATGGCGGCTGCAGCCGGGCAGGACGACGGTGTGTGCGTTCGGAAGAACTTCCCCAACAGCGTGCGCGATACGAGAACTGTTGTGCACCTTGCTCTCACCGGCAAAGACGACGGTTACGTCCGCGGACAGCGTCGCCCATCGATCTTTCTTGGGGCGGCGCGGAACCACTGGTCTGCTCGACGGGAAGTCGGTGCCTCGCTCGGTGAGGTCGAGCCAGTCTGCGTCTATCGGAGCATTCTGCGTTTCCCACCGGATCAGAGAACGCATTCGCGTGCGAGTCGGTCGCACCAGAATGGGCACCGCGTGCAGAAGATATGCCAGTCGCATGCCGGCGAAGCACGATGGTGGATCCAGTAAAACAAGTCTGCCGACGCGCTTGGGCCGGTGCAGCGCATAGTCGAGCGCCACCTTCGCCCCGTACCCATGTCCGATTACCGACGTCCGTGTGACTTCCAGCGTGTCGAGTATTTGATCGAGCCAGGACATCAGGTCTTCGACTGCCCGGATCGGCTTCTCGCCGACCACGCTCCGTCCGGGCTCACCCATAGGGTCGATTGCGAAGACCCGGTTGCCCCGGGCCAGGGCTGCGATGTTGGCGAACCAGACAGTAGAGGTTGCTCCGCCACCGGGCAGGAGCACCACTGGAATTCCCCCGGCGGGTCCGGAAGCGTTGATTCGGGTTGTGCCGTATTCGGATTCGACATCGATGGTGTCAGTGAGAACCGGCCACTTGGCCAGCACGCGGTCGTAGGCCGAGAAGAATGCCTCGGCTGCTGGGCTACGACTGAACTGATTCACTGATCTCCCTAATATCTCGACAATCGAGATATTAGATCATCGTGATACTTTCGGGCAACGCGTTCATCAGAACGAGGGCATGGAATGGATCGATAGATGGCACCGGTACATCACGACCGAAGGCGGACGGTCAGGCCCTAGTCTGGCTAGGTGCACAACGAGGATCGGAGCGAAAACAAGCGAGATCTCGTGGACTCGCTTCTATCGATGATCGCCCTTGTCGTCGGAGGTGCCCTGGGTTTCGTGGGTGCCGTGTGGGCACTGAGAGTGGCACCGGATCTTCCTGGAATCTTCGCCGTGCCGGTCAGGGATCGGGGCGCGAGCGCGCCTGACGTACCTCTTACGTATTGGCTGACCTGGTTGCTTCCGCCGATCGCCGTGTACGGCTGCTGCGGACTGATCGTGTGGGCTGCGCGCCCGTCGATTTGGGTGAGCGTGTGCGCCGTTGGATCTTTCACCGCCGTCTACGGGCCAGTGGCCCTCCTGTGGATCTCCCTGGATGTGGGCGGTTTTTCGCCGAGTTGAACCAGGAAGGTGAATTCATGGCAGAAGACAACACGCGGGTGACGCGGCGTCGGCCGGGGATCGGCACCGCTCTGGCGACGGTTGTCTTTCTCGCACTTCTCGCAGGGAACCGATTCGAGTGGTGGGACTATCGCTCACCGTGGAATCTGTTCCTCGACTTGGTGATCGTGTGGATGGCAGTGGCTGGCCTCATTGTCGTCGGTGTCGTGTGGATCTACCGGCTGCACCGTTATCGGACCTCTACTGGGCGTTGGCCGTGGCAGAGTGTGGCCGCCCCGCTGGTGGTTCTGGCTGCCGCTGTGGCATTCATTGCAATCGAAAGGCCGGTCGAACGGGACTTCGACCGCGCCAGACCCGAGATGGAAAGCCTCGCGGAAACCATGCTCGACAAGCACATCCAGCGCATCGGCTCGATCCGGATCAGTGGCGTTTCGTTGTCTCACGTACGCGTCGAATCTGACAACTGTGTGTCTTTCGTGGACAGCAAACGCAGCAACACGCTGTCTCGACGCGGCTGGCTCTACACCGCTCGGTGCGTACCGGATTCTCGGCACTACGGCCCATTAGTGCAGTTAGCGCCCAATTGGATGACCTACTCGGAGCGTGGAACGTAATTCTCCATGTCCAGGATGCGCGTCATTTCGCGCTGCGTGCTCTGTTGATGACACAGCTCGTGAACCAAATAGGGCGTGTTACATACTGGCTCAACGATCCTGGCCTACCGATCAACATCGGCTGACGACTGAGTTAGCGCACGGCGAGCCTCTCGTTGCCATGGTCCGCCGGCGTCGATCCGACGGGTTTCGAACACGATTCTCAGAACGCCGGCCCAAATCAGCGCTGATCCGATCAGATGCAACACGATCAGCATTTCGGGCTGCACACCGAGGGATTGCAGCACCCCGATTGCGCCCTGCGCGAGGATCAGGCCAACCAACACGCCGGCCGACCGAGTGAGTCTGCGAGCGCCCGCAGAACGAGCATGCAGAATCATCGCTACTGCCACGACGGCGAGGACAAGGGCGACGGTGCCGTGCACCAGAGTCATGACGGTCCAGTCCAACGGAATGCGGTGCACATCGGCGGAGTCGCCAGCATGTACACCTGTGCCAGTCACCACGGTGCCGATGAGGATGAGCGAGGCGGCAACCACAAATAGGAGCATCCCGTGCAACCGCAGACGGCCGGTGGCAGTCACAACAGTTACGTCGCGCGATTCGATGAGATCGAAGGTTCGTGTCGCTACCGTCAGCAACAGCATGGCGGCGATGAAGTGAGCTGCAACCATGTACGGGCTCAGACGAGCGAGCACGGTGATACCTCCGACGATCGCGTTGAGAATCACGATCCAGAACTGCCACCATGCCGTCGTCAGTACGTCGCGGCGCGGCGGTTGCTGGCACCGCGCTACTAGGATGACTAGACCGACAGTGGCACATAGCACCCAGGTCAGCAGTCTGTTGACGAATTCGATGACGCCATGGATCCCCATCTCTGCTGTGGGACCGAGTGAACCGTCTGTGCACGAGGGCCAAGTTGGGCACCCCAGCCCCGAGCCCGTCACCCGGACGAACGCACCCCCCGCCACTACGAGGATGGTCATCACGATCGATGCTATTGCGGCTCGGCGCATTGCGGTCGGCCCTAGGCGTATTCGGGCCGCCGCCAGGCTCAATGGTGTTTGCACTCGTTCACTTCCGATGGGTGGCGTAAGCGGTCGTGTTGCAGCCGCTCGAACCTATCGCAGCTCCCAAGTGGATGGCTCATCCCGATGTAGTAAGTCTGCCAGGCTGAGGAGACCGCACCGACCGTCGCGCCAGTAGTGTCGACGTTCGTGACGATCAACCCTGGAGTCGGCGGTGCGTCGGCGCGAGGTCGACTGCGTGACCTTCCGTCGGTGGTCAAGCTCGTGTTGGCATCGATGGTGTTGTTCAATGTCGGCTTCTACCTGGTGGTTCCGTTTCTCGCGGTGCATCTGTCCGAGGAGCTCGGATTCGCGAGCTGGATCGTCGGTCTCGTGTTGGGTCTGCGCACGTTCAGTCAGCAGGGCATGTTCTTTCTCGGCGGCAGTATCGCCGATCGGTTCGGTCGTCGACCGGTCATTCTGTGGGGCATAGCAATACGCATCGTCGGGTTCGTTGTGCTGGCGCTTGCGAGCAGCCTCCCTGCGGTGATAGTCGGGATTCTGCTGATCGGTTTCGCCGCAGCGCTGTTCGCGCCCGCGGTGGAATCGGCCAACGCCGATATCGGGCGACAGCTCGAAGACTCGGGCGTCATTAAACGCACCGAACTGTTCGGCTACGAACAGATGAGTAGCCGGCTCGGCACCGTCCTCGGACCCGCATTGGGGGCGGTGCTCCTGATCTTTCCGTTCTCGGCATCGGCTGCCGTGGCCGCAATGCTGTTCGCCGGCATGTGGATCGGGTTCTACTTCCTGTTCCCCAGGACGATCGAAACCGGCAGTGTCGTCGGCACTCCCATAACCCGGGTCTGGCGTGTGGTGTTGGGCAATCGACGCTACGTCGTCCTGGCCACGCTGTGCAGCGCACAGTTCGTCGCGCTCGCTCAGCTGTATCTGATGCTGCCCGAGCAACTCTCACTACGCATCGGCTCGCAGGATCTGCTCGGCTGGTTCTACGTGGGGGCAGCGGTACTGGTGATCGTCGGTCAGCGGCCGATGGTGGCGGTTGCGGCACGGATGGGATCGCGAGCCGCAACAACCATCGGCTTGGCCGTGATGGCGGCGTCGTTCGTCATTCCGGCGCTAGGGCCAGGCATCATGACCGACTCGGTGTGGCCGTACGTGCAGATTGCAGCGTGGATTGCACTACTGCATCTGGGGCAGATGTTGATGGTGCCGTCGATGCGAGACACACTGGCCCGAATTGCCGGAGAACGTTATCTCGGAGCACATTTCGGACTGCTCAACACCATCGGTGGATGTCTGTCGCTGATCGGCACAATCGGCGTCGGGTATCTCTACGATCGCCTCGACGACGGCAGCGTTGCAGCGGCGACCCCATGGTTGGTGGTCGCCGGCTGCATCGCCGCGCCTGCCTTCGTGCTCGGTGTGTGGTCGTCGATGTCCGACGCTATCTGGCCGCGTCGACAGCCTTGATGTCGTCGATGAACGCAGACAGCACGAACGGGATGGTCAACGGATTCGGCATCGACACTGCATCGGAAACAATCGGATCCAGCGCGATCAATCCACCGTTGCGCACGACGCCCAGATTGGTGAATGTCTCCTGCGATTCCATGGACTCGCGGTGGAGTTCATAATTGTCGAAGAAGAGGTAGTCGCAGTCGAGCAAGCTGTAGCTTTCGGCCGACAGTTCGGTGTTCAGCTTGCCTTCGAATTGGGCCGCCAATGCGGCGGGTGCCTCGAAGCCGAGTGCGGTCAACAGCTGGGCCCGCGCCGAGTCGGGACTGAACGCCCGTAGCTTGCCGTCACTCCACCTGATGACCAATGCAGCCGTCTTGCCGACGAACTGCGGATTGTCGGTTCGAGCCTGCGCCACAAGGGCTTCGACGCGGTCGACCTCGGCCTGAGCGGCACTCGGCAAGCCCACCGACCGTCCGATTCTGGTGGTCACCTCCTGCCACGGCAGCACCCAGTCGGTCTGGTCGGCAGCGTGCAGCACCGTCGGCGCGATCGCACTGAGCTGCGCGTAGACGTCCTCGTCGATGGCGTTGTTGACGGCGATGATCAGATCAGGGGCAGCAGCGGCGATCGTCTCCACATCGAACTCGGTCGTCGCATTCGCCAGCGCGACCGGTTCGTCTCCCTTGACTGTCGGTTCGGCCCAGATGCCGATGCCGTCGTCGGTCGAGCCCTTCCACACCGGCACCAGCACGGGCGTCAAACCCAACGAGAGCAGCACGTCGGAGTCGCCGATGCCCACCGCGGCGATACGGGTGGGAGCGGAGTCGATAGTCGTGGAGCCGAGCTTGTGCTCGATCGTCACGGGGAACGCACCGCTCTCGACGTTCGCCGTCGAACTCGAACCATCCGAACGTTGCGCCGAGCCGTTGGCGCAGCCGGCAACAACGAGTCCGGCGACCGACACGAACGTCATCGACAACGCAGTCCGCCGATTCACCACGGGATTCATCGAGTCTCCTTCGAGCGTAGTTTGGATGCCCTAATCTAAACCACCCACGCCTGATTGTGCTGTCCTACGTTCTGCGGTCGATACCTTCTCGAATGGCTACGGAACGTAGAACGTCGCGAACCCCGGCACGGTGGTCGCGGAAGTCGGTAGTCCGACGAGTACCACTTGCCCTGGCCCGCTGTACACAATTGCCTCGTGTGGGGATCCGAAGAGGGCGTCGGACAATCGGGCGTTGCCACTGGCCCCGGTAGTCAGGTTCACCCAGCGCACGTCGGAAATGAGGTAGCACCCGGTGTTCGCGTTCGGGATGTCGGTGACCTTGGCGATCCCGGGTTGCTCGCCGACCACCACGGCGCAATTGCTCGGGGGTGAATCGACACTGCCCCTGGGGTTTCCGTAGGGCGCAGGGTTGAATTGAAACGGGATCGTCACCTCCGCGGACGCCACTGCAGCCGACGCGATCGCCGCACCGACCATTACCGCACCGCACACTGCAACCCGTTGAACAAGCCTTGCCATGACAACCTCCACTGGTTTCGGAATCTGGCGATGGCCCCATCCTCTCCCCGATTCGAGGCGAGGTGGTGGCAAACGAGCTATCGAGACGCCATCGGCCCTGGGTTCGCGAGATGGCCGGGTGTACGGTCCGGTGATGCAGGACGACATCGAAAGACGCGTAGCCGACGCCACTCTCGTGATCATCGGCGAGAGTCTGTCGTCGATGACGAAAATCCTCAGGGGCCTGGGTGACGAGCTGGCCAACACCACACCGGATCTGCCGGGCGCCAACAGTCCGTACGCAATCGTCTTCCACTGTGTCGCCGTGATCGAGCACTGGGGAGGCTCGGTGATCGCCGGCCTGAAACTTCCGCGGGACCGCGCCACGGAGTTCACTGCCACCGGCCGGGTCGATGACCTGATCAGACGGGTCGACGACGTTCGTACGCGTCTGCCCGAGTGGGTGGATATGGCATTGCGCGAGGGGATTCGTGATCGGACCGTCATGGGTTCCACACGCCCGGAGCTCGCAACCGCCACCCCGGAATGGGTGTTGGCGCATCTGGTGCGCGAGCTATCCCAGCACCTCGGCCAGCTCGAGCTCACACGCGACGTCCTTCGTCAGGCGTGACGACTGCCGACTGTCGGCGTGGCGACCAGGTCGGTGACGGCGATCTGCGCATCCGTAACCGCGGCTGTCACCGGTCCGCAACGGGCCGATGCGGTGGCGAGGGATAAGACCGCGGAGACCAGTGCGATATCGCGAGCCGTCGTGGTCGGATCGGACTCGTTAGCATTCGAACCGTCGGGCAGCTGCTGGCCTGCTTCGACCCCGATCCTTTGGATGACGTCGTTGGCGGCCGACGTGCATTGGGCGAGTATCCCTAAGGCCCAATACAAGTCGGCACCAGCCAGAGGCGCTCGGGATGCGGACGCCGCGGCCCGGCGTAGGTGATCGCGTGCATCGGCAAGATGATCGGTCAGGGGATGCGCATAGCCGTCGGCGGTGGAGCTGCAGTGCTGTCGCGTCGTCATACCGAGATCCGTCCGTAAGGGAGTAATGTGGCTTTATTCGGTTACGGTAGCGACAGGAGGTAAGGGGTGCAAGCCCTTTTGGACGATTACACCCACGGTGCCGCGTTCGCGACGGAACTGGTGAACACCTCTCCGGCGGTGTGGGTGGTCGCCGGTGACCAGCTGCGCGACCCGCAGGCACTACAGGCGTTCCTCGCCGACAGCGACGTACGAACAGAAGCGCTCGACGAACGCGATCTGGAACAGGTCCGGGCGCTACGTGAGCGCTTGCGACCGATCGTCGACGCGTCGTCGCCGGGGGAGTTGGTCGACCTCACGCACGAGCTACTGTCGACGGTTCGGCATCACGTCGAACTCGTCGAGCTGGACGGCACCGTGTGGCGATGGAAAGCGACGACCGAGAGCGTCGGCACACTGGCGGAGGAGTTGACCGTGTTCACGGGCTACGCCCTGCTGAGTGCTCTGCGAATTCTCGGGTTCGAGCGATTCCGTGCGTGCGCGTCACCGACATGCAACGGCGTGTTCGTCGACGTCAGTCGCGGTGGTCGACGCCGCTATTGCATGCCCGACCTGTGCGGTAACCGGATCAACGTGGCCAACCATCGGCAACGCAGAAATGCGCTCGGCGACAAATGATCACGATCGCACGTGCAAGGCGAAACTCGACTGCCCGGGTTCTTCGAGGCCCTCTTTGAGACGAAGGGACGGCATCTCGTAGTCGCCGAAGTTCTGTTTCCTGAACGCTATTGGTTCGGTTGTCTCGAGTTCGAGTAGTCGCCGTTCCCAGTTCTTCGCTGCAACCGCGTACTCCTCGGCCGTCAATCGATCGGATCCGTGGACGACGAACGGAGGCAGCACGTCGATCCCCGGGTAGTAGAGGATACCGTGGTGGATGGGGAACAACAGGTCGTCGATGGGGCCGTTGATGCCCCGATCGGAGTAGTGGGCTTCCGGGCCGCCCACGGTGACCGACAGCAGTGCTCTCTTGCCGGCGAGGGTTCCTTCGCCGTAGCGCTCACCGTACTTGGTGTCGCTGTGTTCGCCGACGCCATAAGCGAAGTGGTAGGTGAACACTCGATCGACCCACCCCTTCAGGATCGCGGGCATCGAGTACCACCACAGCGGGAACTGGAAGATGATGGTGTCGGCCCACAACAGCTTTTCCTGCTCGGTGCGGACATCGGACGTGAGAGTGCCGGTGTCGAAAGCCCGTCCGGAATCTGCAGCCACCCGCAGTGGCGAGGACGCGGCAGGGCCGTAGTCCGAGGCGTCGAGTGCAGCTTTCCACTTCGATCCGTACAGATCGGTCACCTGCACTTCGTGGCCTGCGGCTTCCAACGTGGTGACGGCCAGATCTTTGAGGGAGTGGTTGAGCGACTGTGGTTCTGGGTGGGCATAGACGATGAGCGTCTTCACGGGTGCTCCCTGTTGTCGAGTTGTGTTCGAGTGACGCCTTCACCCTGTCTCGTTCTGCCCGTCTCGTTCAGGGGCGCGATGTCCTGTGGTCGGTGTTCCTGGTATCGGCGGTACCACTCTCGACCGACGAATCCGGGGGATACTTCAGGTGTGGACGATTTGGCGAACTTCTTGAGAATTCGGCGGTCCCGTGTCGATCCGGCGTCGGTCGGAATTCCCGTCGACCGGTATCGCCGCGTCGACGGGCTGAGGCGCGAGGAGGTCGCTCACCTGTCGGGTGTCAGCATCGATTACTACGTTCGTCTCGAACAGGGCCGTGCCACACAGCCGTCCGAGCAGATTCTCGATGCGCTGGCGCGGGTGTTCGCTCTTGACGACACCGAGCGGGCGCACCTGGATCGGCTTGCCCGTCGACGTCGTCGACCTGCGAAGACCCCGAAGGGGCGCGTGCGCCCCGAACTTCTACGCGTGCTCGATCTGGTCGAGGGAGCGCCTGCGTTCATCATGGATCACCGTATGAATGTGCTTGCGGGCAACCGACTTGCGCGGGTGCTGTACGGCCAGCCGATCCCGGGGTTGAACACTGCGCGCCACATCTTTCTCGAGGAAGCCGAGCGGGGGCTGTACGACGACTGGAACACCTGCACCATGGATGTGGTCGGACACCTTCGGCTCGCTGCGGGGCAGTACCCGGACGACGCGCAGTTGGCGTCACTGATCGGTGAATTGTCCATGAGGAGTGACCGATTCCGTCGACTGTGGGCCCGCGCTGATGTGTGCGCTCGAACCCACGGGCGCAAGGCCTACCGTCACCCGCTGGTGGGTTTGTTGGAGCTTCATCAGGAGAACTTCGCTCTGCCGGGTGAGCCGGGAATGGAGATGATCGTCCTGAGCGCCGCGGCCGGCAGTGCCAGCGAGGACGGCCTGCGGCTGCTTGCAGCCCTTGCGCTCGATACGGCGTCGGACAGTGAATCTGTTATTGCGAGAGACGATCACCCGAGCTCACAGGGGTGACGCCGGTGATCAGATCGATCATTCCGAACGGGGAGCGTTCCCCGAGGCAGAGGTCGAGCGTTTCGTGTGACTGGATGGCCACCGCTTCACTTCGGATGAACATGGCCTTCTCGTAGACGGACACGGCTGCATCGATGTTGCCGCGGTGATCGGCGATGGCGCGAGCGAGTTCTGCGCCGTCGAACATCGCCAGATTGGCGCCGTCTCCGGAGGGAGGCATCAGGTGCGCGGCATCGCCCACGAGGGTCACTCCCGGCGTGTGATCCCAGCGGTGGTCGTTGGGTAGCGTGAAGATCTTTCGGGGAACCAGCGCGGTCTCGCCGTCGGTGATCAACGCCGTCAATTCCGGTGCCCATCCATCGAATTCGGCTGCGACCGTCGCTTTGGCCGAGGCGGCGTCGGTGAAGTCGATCGCGTCGATCCAGTCGACGCTGCGATTGAGCTGAACGTACGTGTGCAGGATGTCGCCGGCCTCGCGGTGCACGGAGATTCCCTTACCCGGGGTGAGGGCGAACATCGCACCGCCGCCGACTGCGCGGGCGGTGGCGGGGTGACGTGCGTCGACATCGTGGAGATAGGTCTCGACGAAGACGGTGCCCACGTAGTCGGGTTGGGCAGCCGAGAGCAGGGATCGGACTCGTGACCACGCGCCGTCGGCACCGACGAGCAGATCGCTGACCGCGATGGTTCCGTTCGCGAACTCGAGTGCGTGTTGCCCATTGCCCAAGGGACGGACGGAGGTGAGCTTGTGCCCCCACTGAACGGTGTCGGCCGGCAGTGAGTCGAGCAGAATGCGTCGCAGGTCGCCGCGCAGCACTTCCGGTCGACCGCCGGTGCCGTCGTCGGCTTCGTCGAGCAGAGCCTCGCCGTTCGGACGCAGGACGCGAGTCGCTTCGCCTCCCTCGTGAATGATGGCGCGGAACTGTTCTGTGAGCCCGGCTGCGGCGAGGGCGACCTGCCCGTCCTCCTCGTGGATGTCGAGCTGCCCGCCTTGAGTGCGCACATCGACCGTGGCGTCGGCCTCGTACACCGTGGCGGCGATTCCGTGAACGTGCAGTACTCGTGCCAGCACCAGGCCGCCGAGTCCTGCACCGATGATCGAGATGGATGTCTTCATGTATGTCTCCGCTCATTGTTGGAACGTTGTTCCAAGTAAGAATGGAACACTGTTCCAACGCTGTCAAGTAGGCGGACGCCCTCGGTCGCCTTTCGCGTTTGACCTGTCCCCTGGGGGCCGGGTTTACGGTACGGAGATGGACGACCTGCTGAGTGTTGGAGATGTGACCCGCGAGACCGGTGCCTCGTCGAAGGCGTTGCGTGGCTACGAGGCACTGAATCTCGTTGTCCCCGAACGGGCAACCAACGGCTACCGCATGTACGACCGCCACCAGATTCGAGTCGTCGCGCAGATCCACCGGCTGAATGCACTCGGAATTCCGCTCGCGGACATGCACCCGTTCGTCGACTGCCTGAACGCCGGAAGTCTGCACGCGGACACCTGCCCCGCCTCGCTGTCGGGGTATCGCCGGGCGATCCAGCGGGTCGAACAGGCCATCGACGACCTCGATCGCCAACGCGTCGCGCTGGTCGCCAACCTCGCCGAGGCAAGCGCACGGATGGCCGACGAGTGGGCCACCGCCGATGCGCACAATCCCGATCTCGCCCCGCTGCCGGCCGACCTGGACGTTCCACACGACGACGGAGCGACCGATCATCTGCGCGGGGTGGCAATGCCGACGACCCGGTTGCCGTCCACCGACGGTGGTCACGTCGACCTCGCCGCTCTCGGAACGGGCCGTGTCCTGGTCTATGTATTTCCGATGACCGGTGCACCAGGGCACGACATGCCCGACGGTTGGGACGCCATCCCCGGTGCCCGCGGATGCAGCCCGCACAACTGCGACATGCGTAATCACTATGCAGAGCTGGTGAAGGCCGGGATCAGCGCGGTCTATGGACTGTCGAGTCAACCCGTCGAATATCAATCGGAACTGGTTGGGGCACTGCGACTTCCCTATCCGCTGCTCACCGACAGCGAACTGATTCTGCACGACGTGATCGGACTACCGACGTTCAGCGCAGACGATCTCACGGTCTACCGACGACTTGCTCTCGTCATCACCGGGGGAAGCATCGAGCACGTGTTCTACCCTGTGTTCCCACCGGACCGCCACGCGCAGACCGTCCTCGACTGGCTCGATCAACACCCCCGGCAGACGGCACCGACGCGGATCGCATCGCGCACTGTCGACGGCGGCGGGCAGTGATCGGCATCGCCGATCTCGCGCTGTTCGCCGGAGTGTTCGCGGCATCGGCTGCCACCCCCGGCCCCGAAGTTGTTGCGGTGATGGCTCGATCCCTCGACTCCGGGTTCCGGGGCGTTCCTGGACTGGCGGCCGGCATCGTCGTCGGAAAGTTGACTCTCCTCGGCATGGCCATGGCAGGACTCGCCGCGGCGACGGCGGCCTACGAGCCGATCCTTCGCGTCCTCACCTGGGCCGGCGCTGGGTATCTCTGTTACCTCGCCGCGAAGAAGTGGAGGACAGCCGGAGCGCCGGCGCTATCAGTGCCCACACTCGACACGCCCCGCCGAGCTCACAGTGTCGGCCTCGGAATAGTGCTCACCATGTCCAATCCCGTGGCCATCGGCTTCTACGTTGCGCTACTTCCCAGCGTCATCGACCTCACACAAGTGCACCTCGACGACTATCTGTTGCTCGGACTCACCCTCACCACGGTCATGGCGGTGATCATCGGGCTCTACGGTCTCGCTGGATTGCGCCTTCGGCGCTTCTTCGACCGCGGCGGTCAACGCATAGTGGACCGAACCACCGCCGGAGTATTTCTCCTGTGCGCTGTCTTCATCGTCTTGCGCTAGTTCGGTCGATGCCGGCCAGGATGATGTCGACACCGGCCTGAAACTGTTCTCTATCATCATGTTCGACGAATTGTGACGCGATTCGGGTCAGGAACGGATAGTCGCCGGTATCCGTCACCGCCGAGCGTGTGGAGTCGAGAAATGTCGCGCGGTCCGTCACCGTGGCGGCCAATTGCCTCCCGGCATCGCGCTGGCTCGCAGCCCCGAGGGCGTGGTACATGAGCACGGACGCGGCGTCGAACTGCGCATTCTCAGGAACTCCGCATACGTCCAGTTCGGTTCCGATGCGGTCGAACAGATGCATGACGGCCGGCTGCCACGGCGCGCCGGCGAGTTGCGTCGCCACCCATGATCGCGTGGTGATCATGTCGAACACCCTCATCATCACGCCGCGAACGCCCTGCTCTGTCGGCTCGTTTTCGGGCGAGGATTCCAAGACCGACGCCATGACGGCTTTGGCCGCTGCCGTGAGCAGATCTTCCCTGTTGCCGACGTGGTGATAGAGCGCCCCGGCACCTGTGGACAGGTGTGCGGCGAGAGTGCGAAACGTCAAAGCGTCGGTTCCACCCTCGTCGAGCATCTCGATCGCTGCCTGCACGATGCGCCCTTTGGACAGTGCATCGGAACGTCGCGCGGGTGTCGGCTTCTTCTCAGGCATGGGCCGATCCTGTCACAACTGGAACGTCGTTCCATGCCTGAATGCGGGCTATCGTCAGCATTTCTATGCTGTTCGGCATGGCTATCGATTTCCGAGTCCGCTTCGACGTGGATGATGTCCAGCTATCGCAGCTCCATCACGATGCGTTCGGGGGGAACTACGAGTTGGCGCCGTGGGGATCTCGGTTGCAGCGCCACAGCAAATCGTGGGTTGGTGCCTTTCATGGCACTGTGCTGTGCGGATTCGTCAACGCAGCATGGGACGGTGGCAAGCACGCGTTCCTGCTCGACACGGCAGTTGCTACGGAATGGCGACACCAGGCGATCGGCACCAGGCTCGTCTCCCATGTCGTTTCCGATCTGCGTACAACCGATATCGAGTGGCTGCACGTCGATTACGAGGCACATCTAGCCGAATTCTACTCTGTGGCATGTGGATTCGATCCAACCTCCGCTGGAGTGCTGCGGCTGAAGTGACTGAGTCGACCGTGAATTCGAGCCTACGGGGAAGGCGACAATCTTCCTGCCAAGAATGATGCGCGACCGCGACCGCGACCGCGACACCGAGCCTGGCCGGTCTCCGTCGCTCCCGCACAATCACCTCTAAAATCGTCCCCACCTGGAGGTGATCACTTCAGGTGCCCGACGACGTTCGAGGCGAGGCTGACAATCACCCGCCGTTGGTGTGGCTTTGGTGGGATGGCCACCTCGTCCGTCGCGGACACTCCGGCCGCTGATTGAGACACGTATCTGCGAAAGAGTCGCTACTTAGAGGAATGCCGGCGGAGCCGTCCACCCAGTCGGGGCACTTCGACGGAAGGGACTCTCTAACAGCACAACCGCAAGCGGTGTGGATCGGTATCGACATCGGTAAGACTCACCATCAGGCCGCGGCGATCGACAACACCGGCCGGCAACTGTGGTCGGTCCGCGTCCACAACGACCAACACAGCATCGAACGTCTCCTCGACAAGGCGCGCACGACTGACGGCTCACCCGTGATCCGGTGGGCGGTGGATCTGACATCACCCGAATCAGCTCTGCTTCTCGCTGTCCTCGTCGCAGCCGACCAGACGGTCACCTACGTGCCTGGGCGAGTCGTCAACCGCATGACCGGTGCCTTCCCCGGTGAAGGCAAAACCGACGCCAAAGACGCCGTGGTCATCGCCGAAACGGCTCGCCTACGCCGCGACCTGACCACGATCACGACCCCGGACGACGTTGTCGCCGAACTCGGACTATTGACCGCCTACCGGGCGGATCTGATGGGGGAGTGGGTTTCCCGCATCAACCGACTCCGTGCACTTCTACTGCGGATCTTCCCTGAACTCGAGCGTGCCTTCGACTACACCACCCGCACCGGACTGGCCCTGCTCACTCGCTACTGCACTCCAGCCGCGATCCGCACCGCCGGCACCGACGAGATCGGTACCCATCTCCGCGAACTCGGTGTCCGACGGCCGACAATCCCCGGTATGGTCACCAAAGCGCTCGCCGCCGCCGAGGCGCAAACCGTTGCAGTACAAGCAGAATCGACCACCGAACAACTCGTCATTCGTCTCGCCGAGCAGCTGCTCGACCTAGACCACGAGATCAAAGCTCTCGACAAACAGATCGTCGAACGCTTCCGCAGTCACCACCAGGCCCACATCATCGAGAGCGTCCCCGGTATCGGCGCGCGCCTGGGAGCCGAGTTCCTTGCCATCACCGCGGGTGACCTCGCCGCATTCGGCACCGCCGCCAAGCTGGCCGCCTACGCAGGGCTTGCTCCCGTTCCCAACGATTCCGGAACCCGCACCGGAATCCTGCACCGTCCCAAGCGCTACCACCGACGACTACGACACGTCCTCTTCATGGCGGCCTTCAGCAGTGCGCAAAGAGAAGGACCGTCACGAGAGTTCTACCAACGTAAACGCGCCGAACACCAACGACACGTCCAGGCCACCATCGCACTCGCTCGCAGACTGGTCGACGTTCTCTGGGCATTACTGCGTGACCAACGTGAATGGCGGCCAAGCGAGTGGGCACATTCGCAGGAGTGAGGACGAGTCGTCGCTAACCGAAAGGGACGATGGATCGGACTCCACCCGAATAGGTTTGCTGCTCGCATTCTGCGCCGCAGCCCGCCCATGCGGACTTTCAAGTGAGCGTCAGGAGGCCGCGAGTTGGTTGATGTGGGCCGTGGCCAACACATGACGGGGCATGCCGCCGCCTGCGGTTCGGATCATCGCGTGACCCAGTTGCAGGCTCGTGGTGACGTAGCGTGGGGCGATTCGCCGCAGCACGGGGTAGAGCGGGCCGAGCACCTTGTACAGCACGACGTACAACGCAGTCTTCGATGTTGTACCGGGCAGAGGGAGGACGAACGCGGGGCGGAACATGTATGCGCGTGGTGACAGTGCCAGCAGAGCGTTCTCCGTCTCGCCCTTGACGCGCGCCCACATCATGCGGGTCGTGCCGGTGCTGTCGGTGCCGACGCCGGAGACGTAGGTGAAGACGAGATCGGGATCGGTGGTCAGCAGTGCCCGGGCGGCGGCCAGGGGGAAGTCGTAGGAGACCCGGCGGTACTGCGTCTCACTCATCTTGAAGGCAGAGGTGCCCAGACAGTAGAAGCAGGCGTCGAACCCGACCAGATCGTTCTGAACGGTGGTGAAGTCGGCGAAGTCATCGTGGGGAAGTTCGCGGAGCTTGAGGTGGGCGCGACCGGTGGGTGTACGGCCTACGGCGAGAACATCGGTGACCTGCTCGTCACGCAGGCAGGCTTCCAGTACTCCTTGCCCGATCATGCCGGTGGCTCCGAAGATGACAATGCGCACAATGGATCCTTTTCCTACGGTCAGCGGTGGTGTCGGCTCGGTTGCTGTGGATGGTTTCGGGCATGGGAACCCGATGCCGGTGAGCCGGCGGGTTGGAGCTCAGGCGTTGATCTCTTCGTAGAACTCGATCCTGAGAGGTGCGGCGAGTAGTTCGCCGAATTGCGCCATGACCTCGCCGCCGGTCTCGGCTCGCCATGCGGCATAGGCCTCTTGGTCGCGTTTGTCGTCCCATTGCTCGATCAGTGCGAATGCGGTGTCGTCGTCGGCGCTGCGCACAACCCGTATGCCGATGCAGCCGGGCCGTGAGCGGGTGGCGGCCAAGGTCTCGCGGTAGAAGTCGACGACATCGTGACTGCGGCCGGGTTTGGCTTGGGCGTGCAGGATGACAGTGAAGGCCATGGGGAACTCCGATTGTTCGGTGAGCTGGATGGATGACCGTCAGGCGCGCTGTGTGCCTGCCCGCCGCAGCTCGAATCGGCGAGAAGTGGGTCCTGTCCAGTCTGACGTCAAGACTTCGGATTGTGAATCATCGAGACGCCGCAATACCTTCGCCAGAGTCCTAGATTGTGTGTATGGATCTCATGTCCGATCTTCTCCGGATCTCCCACGCGCGATGCGTGCTGTCCGGCGGTATCTCCGGATCAGGTGCGTGGGCAGTACGGTCCCCGGCCCCGGGACGGATCAAAATTCTGGGGGTCATCCGCGGGTCCCTGTGGTTTCGGCTCGACTCCGAACCGGCAGACCTGAGGGTCGACGCGGGCGAGGTTCTGGTGGTGGACGGCCGCACGTCTTTCGACATGGGAAGCGATCTGCATGAATCGCCGGTACAGCTGCGGGAGAACGACCCGGTTCATCCGATCGATCGCGACGCCGACCACGTTTGCGTCACCGCGCACATCGAGTTGTTCGACGCCGCCGACGACTTCCTTCGAGACGCAATCCCACCCGTCCTGCATCTACACGGTCGAGCGCGCGAGGCGACGACTGCGGCCTGGGTCCTCGAGGAGCTCTTCGACGAATTCGCCCACGAACGCGCTGGTCGCACGGCTGCCTCGGCTCAGCTGACGCAGTTGCTGTTGGTGCAGGTTCTTCGGGCATGGGTGGCAGCGGCGGATGAGCTGCCATCAGGGTGGGTCCGTGCCGCCGCCGATGACCGGTTGCGTCCGGCATTGCAGCTCATGCACGCCGATGTGGGCAGAGATTGGCATATCTCCGAACTTGCTGCGGCGTGCGCGATGTCGCGGAGCAGCTTCGCCCACCGGTTCACCACGACCGCCGGCGTTCCTCCTCTCACCTATCTGTTCAGGTGGCGAATGCGCTTGGCCGAACGGTCGCTGGACGATGGATCGTCATCGGTAACCGAACTCGCAACGCAGCTCGGTTACCGGTCCGAGAGTGCTTTCAGTGTCGCGTTCAAACGTTGGTCCGGGCTCGCGCCGAGTCGATTCCGGCAACGCGACCCGCGATCGGACCTGTCCTGAGCCGGTCTCGATCCAAATGTCGTTGGCTGACAGGCGAAGCCACGACCTGCGACAGCGAAGGTCGTCGTCATGGCCGCGATCAGTGCCGCCCGGGGCGATGCTCACTCAGGCGAGTTCAACCGGCGCAGGACACCGGAATATGCATGGCACGCCTACACCGTCATCGCACTCGGCTACAGACATGCGATGTCTAGGCGCGCCACGCGGCTCCTCACAGTTCGTCGGCGCCGCGTTCTGTGCGGATACGGCTCGATGCAGAGCCAATGAGTGCGCCGAGATCTGCCCAAATCATCGCGGCTGCTTTGACACTCGCGCCAAAAATCCGAGATTTGCTGCGACGCTAGTAGCTATCCATCGGCATTGGAGTTTCCCGGTGGCTGCAAGTTCCAGCGTGCCATCATCCATTTGCTTCCCGCATTGAGATCCGACCATCTTGACGGCCGGGAGGTGGCCACCCCACCGGCGTCGGCCAACGGTCTTACATCCCGCCTGCGGGCAGTGCCGGCCTCCCTGCGGATGTACCCCGAATGAACGCCGCTGCTCTCCGCCGTTTCCGCTGTGATCGATCTACTTCGGTCGGGCTTGCTAGCCTGTCGGGGTGATCGACACTAATCAGGCTTGGTGGTGGCTGCGCTAGCAGCCCGGTCGACCATGTCCTGCGGGCTGTATCTCAGCCCGCTGATCTCTCGTACGGACCAGACGCGCGGCTGATACAGCCCGCTCCGTTCGTGCAGAGAGGTCTTCTAATGAGCACCAACACCTACGTCTCCAGTGTCGAGCGCAGCAACGTGCTCGCCACGAATATCGCGGCCGATCCGGGCCGGTATCGCACGTTGACCGGGGAAAGGCCTACCGGGCCATTGCATCTCGGGCACCTGTTCGGGACGATCCGAGAGCGCGTGCGACTGCAAGATCTCGGTGTCGAGACGATGATCGTCCTGGCCGACTACCAGGTGATTACGGACCGCGATGCAATCGGGCACGTGCGACGGCACGTGCACGACGCGGCCTTGGACAACATGGCGGCGGGGATCGATCCCGACAGGTCGACGATCTTCACACATTCGGCGGTACCCGCTCTCAATCAACTGGTGCTGCCGTTCCTGAGCTTGGTGACCGAGGCCGAACTTCATCGAAACCCGACAGTGAAAGCCGAACTGGCCGCCAGTGGCCGCGCCCTGGGCGGTCTGTTGCTGACGTATCCGGTGCACCAGGCGGCGGATATCTTGTTCTGCAAGGCCAACGTAGTCCCCGTCGGTAAGGACCAACTCCCTCACATCGAGATGGCGAGGGTCATCGCACGGCGCTTCAACGACCGATACGCCGCGGTGTTCGACGAACCACAAGCACTGCTGACCTCGAGTCCCGACGTTCCAGGCCTCGATGGGCGCAAGATGTCGAAAAGTTTCGGCAACGCGATCACGCTGTCGATGACACCGGACCAGACAGCTCAGGTGGTACGTCGAACGGCCACGGACTCTGAGCGACACATCTCCTATGATCCGCAGACGCGACCGGGAGTGTCAGCACTGCTCAACGTCGCGGGCCTGTGCACGGGCAGGGAACCGGACGCGATAGCTGCTGAAATCGGCTCCGCAGGGGCTGGCGCATTGAAAACCCTTGTGACCGAGGCGGTGAACTCGTACCTTGCAGAACATCGCCGTCGACGGGCAAAGCTCGCCGCCGACCCCGGCTACGTGCAGTCGGTAGTGCGCCAGGGAAACCAGCGCGCCAATGCGATTGCAGAGCAGACCCTGGACGAAGTCCGCACCGTCATGGGTACCTACTACTGAGCGAGGCGCGCCGCTTTCCCCGCACAATCATCTCTGACATCGTCGCCCACCTAGAGGTGATCACTTTCAGCTTCCCGTCGGCGGGCCGAAGCGGCAATCACGCGATCCGCCGCTACTGGAGAGGCTGCCCGACGTCAATTCGATTCCCGTCCGGGTCGCAGAAAACGAAGCCACGAAGTCCGTAGTCGGCGTCGCGCAGACGTTTGACGATGCGCACCTGGTGTTCGACCAGGTGCTCGTAGAGGCCCACTGCGTCTTCGACCATCAGGTGCGCAACGTTGTAGGTTCCAGCTCGGTGTCCGCTCACCAAGGTCAGGTGCAGTTCGGCGGCATCTCGCCGGATGATGACGAATCCGGGCGGGCTGCCGTTGGTGAAGGTCACGGTCATGCCGAGCACGTCGCGATAGAACTCGATCGAGTGCTGTATGTCGGTGACGGGAATCGTGGCTGCGATGCGGCCGAAGCCCACGGTGGTTGCGCTCATTATCGATCTCCTTGCACAGAGTTCGGGCGGCGAGGCGGTGCTCGCATCAACCCTGTCTCTGGGCGCGGTGGCCCCTGCTCGAAGTGTATTCAACGGGAGCACTATTCGCGTCACCGACATCCACGTATTCGATCATCGGGCGTCTCCGCCCACCTTGTGCTCTCGCATTGAGACCCTTCACGTTGTAGGGGTCTGAGGTGCCCGCTTCAGGCGCTCGTCGGCGGTGGTTGAGTGACGGTTCGGCAATCGAAGGCGAACGCGGGCGGTAAGTCCGTGGTCAGCCGAGCCGAGGCGAGCGGTCCGTGAAGATGGCATGTTCGGTTGCTGCTGACCCGATCGCCTGCTAATTTGACTGCACCGGAAGTAAAAGCGCTGGCTGTCAGCCGCGTTCGCACGCCGCTCCATCGAGCCGCCACTTCTCCCTTGACCGGAGAGGTGCCATGAGCCCGAAAAAAGAGCGAGCTACAAACAATACTGACGAGGCGCACGTCCCCTCGCCGCGGCACCGTCCGCACACCTTGAAAGCCGCGGCGGTAGCTCTAGCCGGCCTTTCGGCTGTGTTCCTGTTCGAGATGCTCGACAACTCCATCCTCAACGTTGCTCTTCCCGCCATCGGGCGTGAACTCGACGCGTCGACCACCGCGCTCCAGTGGGTCACCGGTGCCTACGCGGTCGTATTCGGCGGACTGATGCTGCTGTTCAGCGCCATCGCAGAACAATTCGGCCGACGCCGTGTGATGCTGCTCGGACTGACGCTGCTGGCCGTCGCCAGCGCTGCCATCGTCCTCGTCACAACACCCGAGCAACTCGTCGCAGTCCGTGCCGTCATGGGTGTCGCTGCGGCGATGACCACCCCCGGTTCCATGGCGCTGGCTTTCCGACTCTTCGATGAGGAGCCGCTACGCGTGAGGGCGCTCACCCTCATCTCGACGGTCGGCCTGGTGGGACTGGCGGTCGGGCCGACCGTCGGCGGATTCGTTCTGGCCTTCGCACCCTGGCAGGTTTTACTCTTGATGAACGTACCCATCGCGATCCTTGCATTCATCGGAATCCGCATGGGCGTAGCCGAAGACCTCCCCGAGGAGTTGCACCGCGACCCTCTCGACGTTGTGGGGGCACTCCTCGGCACGGCCACCATCGTCCTGGCGCTCGTAGCGCCGACCCTGCTCGTCGAACAGAGCGCAGGTTCGTGGATGCCATGGGCGTCAACTGCCGGTGCCGTGGCAGCGGCAGTCCTCTTCGTCGTCCGCGCACGCACCGCTACGTTCCCGCTCCTGGACCTCGAACTCGTGGCCCTCCCACTCGTGTCCAGCGGCCTCGCTTACAAAGCCGCTTCCGGTCTGGCAATCGCAGGCCTCGGCTACATGGTCACCCTTCAGCTGCAGTTCGCATGGGGCTGGTCGCCGGCTCTCGCATCGATAGGGATGCTCCCTCAGGTCATCGTGTTGCTCTTCAGCGGCCGACTCGTCGCACCATTCCTGCGCAGGGTGGGGATGAACCACGCAGCCTGGATCAGCGCGGCGGCGGTCGTTCTGGGCCTCGCCGTCTTCGCCGGGGGTAGCCGTTTCGGCTATATCTGGATCGCGCTCGCCCTCGTTCTCGTCGCCGTCGGGATGCGCATCGTGGGTGTCGTCGCAGGTACCAATGTCATGACCGGCCTTCCGGAGAATCGCACGACAATCGGTGCCGCCATGGTCGATACGTCGAGCCAGGTCGCCACCGGCATCGGGATCGCTGTCACCGGCACCATCCTTGCGGCGCTCTTCACGGGCAATATCTCGTCCACAACGTGGAGTGCCGACGAAGCGGCCTCGTTCCAAACCGGAGTCACCGTAGCGGGGTTCGCCATCGCCGCGGTAGCCGCAGCGCTCGTGTTGCTCGGCATGATCCGGGCGCGGTCAGATCGCGGCGCCGCCGTCGAAGCTCGAGTGCGACACCCGCTGCACCGATCCCGCCGGCCGATCGAGCAATTCACGAAGTAGGGATGATCCGACGCGACGCATGCAGAAAGGGTCGTCGCACAGAACGCTCCACTCGACGGTTCTGCAGCCGGGATTCCGCGACATAGGGCCCAGAGTGGAGCGAGAGTTGCAGCGCTACGATCCCAGCACCACGTCGAATGCCGGTTTGTGGGTGAAGTCTGCCCGCAGCAGTCCGAAGTTCTGTTCGGAGTCGGCGGGGTCGGTTCCGGAGTCACGCAGCGAGTGGACGAAGACCGGTCCGATGTAGGGCAGGGTCGACGCCTTGTTCAGGCTCGATCCGATAATGGCTGCTTGCGCGTCCTCGGACACGGCCATGGGGCCGTTGCCGGTGGGTGCGCCCAGCTCGGTAATCCAGATCTTCTTGCCCCCGTCACCGTTGGCGGCCATGGTGGCGTAGGCCTGATCCACCTGCGCCCATTGACCGTTGGGGTCGTTCTCGACGGTGAACGGGAACGTATAGGGATGCAGCGCAACGGCATCCATGAATCCGGCTGCACCCGCGGCGTACATCTGCCGCAGGAACGTCACCGGGGCGACGGTCCACGACCCGAAGTCCATGGTGGTGGCCAATCCGGCGCTGAGCACCGTCGCGTCGGCGTCGGCGTTGTGAATTGCAGGGTAGGCAGCACGCAGCAGACCGGTGTAGCGAGCGGCGTCGACAGGTGCGAAGAACGTGGGAATGTTCGGCTCGTTCCACACCTCGTAGCTGTCGACGCGATCGCCCAGATGGGCGGCTGCGGCCCCGGCGAACGCACCGAAGGCGTTGGAGTCGAGGGGAACTGCACCGGGCAGCGGTGACGCGACGCCGCCCTGAGCCCATCCGGGCGTACCGCCGAGGACTGCGAGTACCGAATAGCCCAGCGCTGTTGCAGCATTGATCACGCGATCGGTGTTGCCCCAATCGAACACACCCGGTGCGGCTTCGATTGCCGCCCAGTTGACGACCACTCGTACCCACGAGGCACCTATCTCACGGCCGGCACCGAACTCGTTGTTCAACGTGGCGTCGTCGAGGCCGAGAAAGGCTGCACCGCTGGTGAACCCGAGACCCGCAGGCGGGCCGGCATGGGCGGCGGGAGCCGAGAGCCCGACGGCGACAACAGCGGCCGCGGCAACGGTCAGCACGCGGGAGCGAAAAGTCATGCGGTCATCCTCTGGTCGTTGTCAGCGGCGCGCTGATCAGGGCTTCGACTGTCGTATGGGGGACGCGGTCGTGCCAGCGGGCGGTATTGAGTTCGTAGATGCGTTCGCCCGCCTTGACCGCAGCGGTGCGGTCGAGCAAGTAGTGGCGACACTCGGCGATGAACTGCTCTGTGTCGTCGAACGTGGGGAGCTCGAAGATGGAATCGAGCGACCCGACGGCCGCCGACGTACCGACGACGGGCAGGCCCTTGCTCGCCGCGTCGAGAATCTTGACGCGAACCCCGCCGCCGGTGGCGACCGGCGCGATCAGAGCACGGCACGTGCCGAGGAATTCCTGCAGGTCGTCGACGAAGCCGAGGTCTCGCACACCCGCCGGGTAGACAGGATCCTTGGCACCCGGGGCCTTCGCACCGATGATGCACAGTTCGGCACCCTCGATGCCTGCGGAGATCGCCGGCCAGTAGTCGAGCGCGATCTTGAAGGCCTCCTGGTTCGGTGGCCAGTCACGAGTCCCCATGAACACCAGACGTTTCGCGGTCTCGGACAAGTCGAGCTGCGGCGCGGGTTCGAGGGTGAGATCGATCCACCGAGCATCCCGTACCCCGTGGTCACGGTACATCTGTGCTTCGTCGGCATCGTAGGTTCCGACGGCATCCGCGGCACGGGCGACGCGAATCTCGTCACGCAGGATGCGGGGTGCCTCGACTCGGCCGATCGACCCGCGGGTCACCTTCCACACCTGGGATTCGGTGTTGACGGTGTTGATCGCGAACGGTGATCCGAACTTGGCCGACCGCAGAAACGACTCGGCCATGTAACTGTGTTCGGCCACATACACATCCGACTCGGAAGCGTCGATGGCGTCGCGGAGGGCGTCGATGTCGTAGCGTCCGTGGACAACCGATCGGGTCGGCCGCAGGGACTTCAGCAGCAACCGGGCGTCGACCTTCGGCTTGGGTACGCGGACCACGTCGGCGACGACATCGGTTTCCTTCGACAGGCAGATCGAGCGAACCTCGAACGCCTCCCGCGCGAGTTGCATCATCAACCGCGACAGTGCGATGTCGCCGCCGTGCTCCGTAACGGGGTCCTTGGACAGCAAGAATGTTGCGCGTCTCATTGCCGCACCTCTTCTTTCACCGGATCGAGATACAGGGCGCGCATGAACCAGACGAGCAGAACGGCGTCGGTGATCACCGACGCGATGGCCGCACCGATGGCACCGAGGGGGAACAGACACACCACGAGCAGCATCTTCAGCGGTGCCAATGTCGCGGCAGCCAACACTCGGGTCCGGTCTCGATGCTGGAGGTAGAGCACGGTGGTGAAGACGTGGTTGAGCACGCGCATCACGACGAACAACGACATGACCATCAGTGCACCTGCCACCTGAGGGGAGGCCGGGGTGAAGAGCAGTACGGTGCCCGCCGCCAGCAGCAGCGATCCCGCGGCGCAGCCGAGCATCGTCGTGTGCTTCAACGCCGGACCGGCAGTGACCGATCCGTCTGCTGCACGCAGCTTCTCGTGGAAGGTGTGGCCGAAGGCCTGACCGACGAACGCCACTGCCCAGGCCGTCACCGAGGCGACGGAGTAGTAGCCCGCGATGGTGGAGTCGGTGAGGAAGCCGAGCAGCAACACATCACCCTGGATGTAGACGGCGTTGGCGAGGTTCTCCGAGAACAACATCGACATCTCGCGCCACGAGCCGGGCAGCCGCGGTGCCGCCCCACGAGTTCGCAGCGCGGAGAGTACGGCGATGACGAAATACGGTGCCGCGTACAGCAGGCTGGCCACGACCAATGTCGGCTCGGGGATCACGAACAGGTACGCCGTGGCGAGCGCGATGGACGTGGCCTGACGCGTCGTGTCCATCCGCTGGGTGAGATCGGGGCGGCCGTCGCGTAGGGCTTGGCTCTTGTAGGCGTTCAAGACCAGTTCGCCGCCGCCGATGACGAGCGCGAACCAGGCGATGTAGCTCACCGGAATCAGGCACAACCCGGCCACGATCAGAGCGGTACCGGTGAGAACGCGAGTGGTGCGCTCGCCCAGAAACTCTCGCTCTGCGACGCGTATGGACCGCACGGTGAACGGATGATCCAGCGGCGCTGCGAGTATCGCGGCGAGCGCGAACGCCATCGCGTACTGGCCGTAATCGGAGATGCCAAGCTTGGCGATCAGTGCGATGGTCCACAGCAGACCGATGCCGCGGCCCCCGTACGTCCACAGCGCCGCGACTCCGGCCTTGAGCAGATTGCCGTTCACTTCGACCACACCGCTACGAAGTTCTCGGCCACCAGGTGAGGAGCATTGGCGCTCCGTAGGGTCTCCACTTCGCGGCGCAGCCGGGTCAGGGCCTCGCGGTCGGTGACGAGGCGGGCGGTGGCGTCGGCGATCTCGTCGGTTCCACCGGCCACAACCAATGCGCCACCGTCGGTTTCGGACAGTGCGCCTTCTTCGAGACACACCACCGGAGTTCCGTAGGCCACGGCGCGGCTCACCGATCCCGACGCGGGGAAGGCATCGCCGTAGACGGACCGCTTGCCGTAGGGGACCACCAGGGCACGGATGGAGCCGAAGAACGCATCCTCGTCCGGTCCGTTCACCTCGCCGAGGATCTCGACCCCGTCGACCGGGTCGAGTAGTTCGGTCCCACGACCGGCGATGCGGATGACGATCTCCTTCGGCAGGCGATCCCGAAGCTGTTGCAGCTGATCGAATCCCTTACCCCGGTAGACGAACCCGAACAGCCCGACGGCCAACGGTCGATCCTCGGCGGGAGTCAGGTCGGGGCGTTCGGGGACGAAATGCATGACGGCCTCGGCCGTGACGTCCGGGTAGGCGCGCTCGAGCGAATCGGCCCCGGAGCGAGTGAGTGCGAACAGGGTTCGGCTGCCCACCACGCTGCGTTCGAGGCGACGCCACACCTTCCGGAGTGGATAGTGCAGGCCGTGGTTGAGCACCTTCTTGCTCGCCAGGAACTTGGTGCGGGCCGGCCACCAGACGATGCCGGGCGGATCGTGCACGGTGGCCGTCACCATGGGATTTCCCGTGAGCCGTGCCGTGGCCCAGAACGGCATCACCGAGCCGCCGCTGAACTCGCAGTGCACGATCGTCCGCTCGGGGTCGGCGCCGACGAGCTCTCGAATTGCTCTGCGGTGCCGCAGAATATCGCGCACCGAGTGTGATCCGGGCCCGTCGTGGCGGTACTCGACCACCTCGCCGAAGTGCGGTCGCACGGCCGCGGCGAAGTCGTCGGCATAGTCGCCCACACCGCCGACCCCGGAGCGGGGAGCGATGTAGACGAGTCGGCAATCGCGCAGGATCATCAGTAGAACAGGGGCCGATACTTCGGGCGGTACGCGAGAGCCTTCGGGTCTCGCATGGCCCGCACCTTGGCCGGCACGCCGGCAACGACTTCGAGTTCGCCGACGTCGCCGCGAACCATCGAACAGCCGCCGACAACGGCACCGCGGCCCAGCGTGACTCCGCTCAACAGTGTGCTGCGACTGGCGATCCACACGTAGTCGCCGATGACGCACGGTTCGAGGATCGGTGTGAACTCCGGGGAGTTGTGGTCGTGGTAGCCGCCGATGATGTGCGTGTCACTGGCGATGACGACGTTGCTGCCGATCGTGATGCCGCCTCGGGCGTCGAGCATGCACCGGAACCCGATGGAGCAGGCGTCGCCGATGGTGAGGCCCTCGGGATCGAGGATGGTGGTACCGCGAAAGATCGAGACGTCCTTGCCGATGGTCGCACCGAACGCGCGCAGGAAGTTCTGCCGAATCCAGTGCGACGGAATGTAGGTGACGATCATGTTGAAGCCGAGGGTGCCGACGCGATTGCGTAGCTTCCGCTTGAACGTGATGTCCTGCATCTTGTAGTTCGACACCTCGAAGATCTCGGGCTCGGTGTCCGTCGGACGTTCCACCGCTGTCATGCTGCCATCTCCTCGGTCATGTCGAATTCGACCATTGCACGGACGATTTGGTCGAAGTCCTTGGTCGGTGCCCAGCCCAGCAGAGTTCGGGCCTTGGTGGCGTCGCCCACCATCCTGGCCGAATCGGCGGGTCTGAGCATCTCGGAATCGCTCCGGACGTAGTCGCGCCAATTGTCGATGTTCACGGCCGCGAAGGCCGCGGCCACGAAGTCGGCGACGCTGTGCGCCCGGCCTGTCGCCACGACGAAGTCGTCGCCCTTGCCGTACTCGGCCATCGCCGCCATCGCGTCCACGTAGTCCGGTGCCCAACCCCAGTCGCGGACCGAGGTGAGATTGCCGAGCTCGAGAAAGTCGAGACTGCCGCGGGCGATGGACGCGGCGGCCTTGGTGATCTTGCGGGTGACGAAACTGTCGGGCCGACGGGGTGATTCGTGATTGAACAGAATCGCGTTCGTCGCCTCCAGCCCGCGCGAGCGATAGACCTCTACCATGTTGTGGCTCAGTGCTTTCGACGCGCCGTACGGTGACGTCGGTGCTACCCGCGTGGACTCGTTCTGCAGGCTGACGCCTGATCCGGCGAAGATCTCGGCGCTGGAGGCGTTGATCATCACCACGCGTCTGCCCGACGCCTCCTGCTGGGTGAAGCACGCATCCAGCAGGGCGGCCGCGGAGACTCCGTTGACTCGGGTGGTGAGCACCGGGTCGTTCCAGGATCGCCACACCGACGAGATGCCCGCGAGGTGGAAGACGTAGTCGGGTGCGACGTCGCGGATCAGTGCGCGGGTGACCCCGTGATCGCTCAGTTCGACGTCGTGTCGCGTCACGCCTGCACCGACCGTGTCGGGTGTCGCGCCGGGCTTGGCGACGCCGTGTACCGACCACCCGCGTTCGAGGAGCAACTCCGACAGGTAGCTGCCGTCCTGGCCGCCCACCCCGGTGATCAGTGCGGTGGGGCACTGCCCGGGTTTCACGCGATTGCAGCCGTGTCGGGCGATTGCTCGGCGAGGTCGTTCTGCACCATCATCGCAACCAGTTCGGGGAAGGCAACTTTCGGCTTCCAGCCCAGTACCGCGTGCGCCTTGGCGGAGTCGCCGACCAATAGGTCGACCTCGGCCGGCCGGAAGTAGCGCGGGTCGATCTTGACGTAGGGCTCCCAGTCGACGATGCCCACGGCGGCGAAGGCGTGATCGAGCAGTTCCCGGATCGAGTGGGTCTCGCCGGTGGAGATGACGTAGTCGTCGGCCTCGTCCTGCTGCAGCATCAGATACATGGCTTCGACGTAATCGCCGGCGAAGCCCCAGTCGCGCTTGGCGTCGAGGTTGCCCAGTGAGATCTCGCTCTGCAACCCCAGGGCGATGCGGGCGACGGCCTGCGAGATCTTGCGGGTGACGAATTCCGGCCCACGGCGGGGTGATTCGTGATTGAACAGGATGCCCGAGCTGGCGTGCATGCCGTAGGACTCGCGGTAGTTGATGGTCATGTAGTGGCCGTAGACCTTGGCGACGCCGTACGGAGAGCGCGGCCACAGCAACGTCTCCTCGCGCTGCGGTACCTGCTGCACCTTGCCGAACATTTCACTGCTCGACGCCTGGTAGAACCGCACCTGCTTGCCGGCGACCTGCTCGTACAGCCGCGTCGACTCGAGCATGTTGAGCACTCCGCCGCCGGTGACATCGGTGGTCAGACGGGCGTTCTCCCAGGAGTACGCCACGAACGACACCGCTCCCAGGTTGTAGACCTCGTCGGGGTCGGCCACGGCGAAGGCCCGCATCAGCGCCGAGAGATCGAGCAGGTCGCCGTGCAGGATCTCGACCTGCGGCAGCACCTGCTCGAGCATCGTTGCTTTCGGATTGTTCTGTCCGCGTAGCAGACCGAACACTTTGTAGCCCTTGCTCAGTAGCAGCTCGGCAAGGTAGAGGCCGTCTTGTCCAGTGATTCCGGTGATCAATGCGCGCTTGGTCACGACGCTGCCCTCTCGATGGTTCCCGTGTGGAGCTCGGTTACTGCAGCGTTCAGTTCGGCAGCGAAGGTGTCCTCGCCGAACTGTTCGACGTGTTCCTTGATTTTCGACGGCTCCCAGGTGGTCGCTTCGAGTTCGGTGACGGCCCGTCGGATCGAATCGGGCTGCGGCTCATCGAAGTACACACCGGACACGCCTTCTTCGACGGTGTCGAGAAAGCCGCCCCAGCGCAGCACTGCACTGGGCTTGCCGTGGTAACCCGCTTCGATGGGGGTCAGTCCGTAATCTTCATAGCTGGCGGCGATCAATCCGTTACAGCCCTGGTAGAGCCACGTCATCTGACCGGACGTCAGATCGCTGAGCATGAGGACGTTGTCGGACTTGAGTTTTCGCAGTCTGTCCGCCTCGGGGCCGCGGCCGACGACGATCAGTCTGCGGTCGGTGCCGTCGAACGCGGCCATCACTTTGTCGACGTTCTTGTACGGCAGCAGGCGCGAGATGCACAGGTAGTAGCTGGAACCGTCGAGCCAGGCGGCGGCGTCGGGTATGGGCTCTGCAGGTGCTGTCTCGACGGTGAACGGGGCGGGCACCACGGTGGACGTGATGCCGTAGGCATCGGCGATTCGCTGCTGCACCACGGTGGAGATCGCGAGATAGCGGTCGGCCGTGAACGCGGCCTTGCGGTCCCATCTGCGCAGCGGCCACGAGAGAGTCTTGAGCGCAACACGTTTCGTCGGGCTACGGGATTCGCCCAGATACATATCGGACTCGTAGAGCCACCGCGCGGGGGAGTAGCAGTAGATCAACTTGCGGCCGGAGGTGTGGAATCCGTGCGCCCAGCCGCTGGTGCTGGTGAGCACCACGTCGGCGTCGATCTCGATGGAGCTCGACGCGAAGGGGAGCAGGGGAAGCGCAGCGCGGTGGTTCTTGCGGAGAAACCCGACCCGGTTCAACGTCGAGGGCCGAACGTCCAGCCCGGAGAACTCCGGGAAGGTGGTCGTCGGCTCGAACAACGTTGTGTAGATGGGGGCCTCGGGAAACGCACGAGCCATGGCCAGAACGACCTTTTCCGCCCCGCCGCGTTGTGTCAGGTAATCGTGCGCGATCGCGACACGGACGCCATCGGTGTCGGTCATGCCGAGTCCGCGTGTTCACGTGGCCGAAAAGGTTGCGAATCAGCATTATTGGTCTTCATCTACAAACCCATCGTTGCAAACCGATCTCGAATGGAGCTAGGGCGCGTCAGACGCCGAATGGACACCCGTCGTGCGCCGATGCACGGTGGGCGTCGAATTCAGAGTGTCCCCCGACGAGACTGCGAACGAATGGACACGATCCTGCCACGAAGGGTCATTCGTTCGTTGTCTATGAATATCCGGTTTACGGACAAATAGAAAGCGTTAAGTGAGGTGGTTCACAACGCAAAATAACTCGGCGGCGTAGCGGAAACCGCACCTTCGCCCAGAGTTAACGCGGACGCAATAGAGGCATCGAGAAATGATCGGTGAGAACGTATTTCACCATTCATCGGATAGGTGAATTGTTGATCGAACGGGCGAAAAATTCACCGAGTGACGGTGGTGCCGACCCACGGTGTCCATGTGATGGCTCCGTACTGGAACGTGACCCGCACTCCTCCGCCGTACTGCGGAATCTCGTCGCTCGTGGCCGGGCCCAGCGTGGGGTCCCAGGCCGCGAAGATGCCGCCGCCGATGTTGTGGGTACCGCCGACGGCGGTGGAGAACACCCGCAGGCCGTAGGGGCTGTCGAAGTCCTGGTACGTGCCGTTGAACGGAGTGGTGGGCAGGAACCCGGTCGGGCGCACCGCTTCTGCGACAGCGCGCGGTACGGCGACGAATCCGTTGGGTCGCTCGTACAGCACCGCGTCCTGGCGGTACTGCGCCCAGGTGTCGCGGACGGGGAACACCGGGCCGAGTACGGCACCGGAGTTGTTCGGTGCGGCCGCGAAGCGGGTGTATTCGGCTGTACGGGGAATGTTGTTCTGCAGCAGGTTCATCAGCCCCCACAGTGCGGGCTTGGCCGACCAGTCGGTGTGCAGCAGGCCGAAGGTCATCTCCGGGTCGTTGCTACCGGTCTGCTTGTCGCGCAGCTGGTACAGGAAGATCGGCCCGGCATAGGGCAGCTCGCGCCATTTGGTGACGAAGTCCGTGATCATCGCGTTCTGTTGGTCCTCGGTCGCCACCGAGGTGGGCACCCCGTATTCGGTGGCCCAGATCTTCTTGTTGCCGTCGCCGTTGGCGACCATGGCCGCGCGCATGTCGAGCACCTGGCGGGCCGGGGCGTGGTCGACGTACGGGCCCTCGGAGAACTTCAGCGAATACTGATACGGGTGGTAGGAGAGGGCGTCGAAGGAGCCTGCGGCTCCGGCGGAATACATCTGGTTGGTGAACGTGACGGGGTTGACGTTGCCGTAGCCGTCCTCGGTGGCACCGAGCACGCCGCCGACGACGGTGGCTGCGGAGTCTGCCGCCTTGATCTTCGGATACGCCGCTTTGAGCAGGGCGGTGTAGCCGGCCGGGTCGGGCTGCGGTGCGTAGAACATCGAGCCGTTGGGCTCGTTCCAGATCTCGTAGTCGGCCACCTTGCCCTTGTACCGGGCAGCGACTTTGCCGGCGAAATCACCGAAGGCGGCCGGGGACGCGGGACGGGTACTGATGGTCTGGTTCACCGGGGAGGTCGCCCACGGCGGGGTGTACGCGATGATGCCTAGCATCGAGATGTTGGCGGCGCGCAGCTTGTTCACGACGCGGTCCACAGCCGTCCAGTCGAGCTGGTTCTTGGTGTATTCGACGGTCGACCACGGGATGGCCACGCGCATCGATTTGATGCCCGCGGCGGTCACGAATTGCACGGTGGTGTCGAGTTCGGCGTCCGTCGCCCACAGCAGTCCGCCGCCGTCGGAGATGCCGACACCGGGCGGCGTCGGGGCAGCCTCCGCGCGTGACTGTCCGCCGACGAGGTGGTCGGGTGGCGTCAGTACCGAGGTCGCTCCGGACGCAAGGCCGGCAGCGACGATCAGAACGGCTGCTGCCGTGATCGCTGTGCGAATGCGGCCGCGAATATGAACCATCTCGAATTCTTTCCACCAGGGGTCCGTACCAACAATTCGACGGGCCGGTGTGCTGAATCATTGCACTACGAACACGCTTTCGTGCAAATTGGCACGAGATCCCGAATTCTTAAGAAACCGCTGGTCGAGCGCTGTGCCGTGAAAGCAAGCTTTTCGAATTCGACGGCGTGTCGGCTTCGGCGTCGACCTTGTTTTCCGACGACTTTTCCCATGCGTGGACGAGGAATGCGTACATCACCGAAAACGCCATTGTGGTGGCCGGGATGGTGACCACGGGGAAGTCGAGCTCCAATGCGACGACTGCGAATCCGATCATTCCGCCGCCGTAGAACCCGTCTTCCCAGCGCCGTGACCGCAGTAGCCGGTAGCCCACGATCGCGATGACGACGAGGATGGCGACGAAGGCGATTCCGGCTACGAGGCCGCCGCGGTAGATGGTCAGCAGCGGGGTGTTGGCGACGTAGTTCACCTCGAAAGCGACCGTGGGGTCTTTGAATTCTGCACGGCCCCAGCCGAGTCCGAACATCCAGTGACCCTGCATGTGCCCGGGGAACTCGACCAACGCGTCACCGCGTGCACTCGATCCGGCGTCTTCGTTGCCGAACGAGGAGAAGACGCGACTCCGGACACTGGGAACCGCGAGAGCGCCGACGAAGGCCGCGGCGAAGGCTCCGACGATGGCCAGCCGCTCACGGGTGCGCAGCTGCTGGAACAGCAGCATCAGCACCACCCCGAACACCACCGAGAACAGCGCGGCCCTCGAGAGCGTCAACACGATCGACAGAAACAGCAGTGCCGCAAGCACAGTGCGTAGCTGTCCCCGCAGGAGCAGGATGCACAGCATCAACGCGAGCACGAAACCGATACCGGCTGCGTTGGGGTCGATGTACGTCCCGGCCAGGCGAACGGTGGCGGCACCCGAGCTGCTGTAGACGAACCGAGTGCTTTCCTCCTCGACCCCGTAGCCGAATATCGACAGATAGCGAATGAGTTTTCCGGCGGGATCGGCGACGAAGACGATGAGAGCGAATGCCGCAGCGGCCGAGGCCGCGTAGACGTAAATTCTGCCGAACAGCGCCAATTCCTCACGCGGCAAGCGCAAGAGGCAGATCACGACGAGGGTCGAGACGAGCCATTGGCCGAATTCGACGTAATCGACCAGCGCACCACTCGTCGCGAACAACGACAACGCCGAGAGAATTATCAGCGCGATCATCGGCATTTCGGGCCATGTGATGCGGCTCACCGCTGTGCGGTGAATCACTGTCGCGAGAACGACGGCGATACCCAACGCGAACACCAACGGTACGTGAACGCCGGGCACGTAGCCGAAGGGCAGGGCTCCGAGCGAGAAGGCAAGCGCACGAGACAAATACAGCGGATGACGTAGGCCTATGTACACGCCGACGGCCAGTACGACGAGGGCGAACACACCCACGGTGGCCGCGGTTCCGCCCACGATCATGGCGGCAGTGACGACCACGGGAACGGCCACGATGGCTGCCGCGTGAAGTCGTGGCGTGATGCTCATGGGCTCTGATGTTGTCACGGTTTCATTCGCTCGCAACACGTACGCCGTGCCGAATCCTTCGCTGCGCTTTATTCTTTGCCACTACCGAAGGTTTTCGATGGGAGATCGCGTGGAGATTCGAGAATACGGCCGCATTCTTCGCGCGGGTTGGTGGATCGTGGCACTGGCGACGGTCCTCGGCATCGCCGCGGGATGGGCCTACACACTCTTCACGACGCCGCAGTATCAAGCTTGCGCCCGATTGTTCGTCACCACCGAAGGCGGCAGCTCGGTCGGTGAGGCCTACCAGAACAACCTGTTCTCGCAGGAACGGGTGACGTCCTACGCCGGATTGGCCACCAGCGCACAGGTTGCCCAGCGAGCGGTGGATCAATTGCAGTTGCAGATGTCCGCCGACGACCTCCGCTCGCGCGTCACCGCAACACCCATCGAGAAGACCGTGCTGCTCGATCTGTGCGCCACCGACCCCGACCCCGCGGTCGCCCAGGTGTTGACCAACGCAGTCGCCGGGCAGCTCACCCAGGTGATTCAAGAACTCGAAACGTCGCAACGAGGGGGCAGCGCCGCGGCCGGCGCGACCATCGTCGACCAGGGCGACGTGCCGTCCACGCCCATCGGCATGGGGCTACCCACCGCACTCGGACTCGGCGGTGCCATCGGGTTCGTCCTCGGGGTGGCGCTCGCGCTGCTGCGCGGGCTGCTCGATCGCTCGATTCGCGATCGGACTCGGGCAGAGGAGATCTCGGGCAAGGCCGTGCTGGGCGGACTTCCGGTCGACACGACGCGACCCGGTTCTGCAGTGGCCTCGATGACCGAGCTGGGGGAGCCGCTTCGCGCTCTGCGCACCAACATTCGATTCCTGGGCGGTGGGTCCCCGCCCCGGGTCATCGCCGTCACCAGTGCCTCCTCCGGGGAGGGCCGCACCAGTACGGCCATCGATCTCTCGGCGATTCTCGCCGAGGCGGGACACACCGTGTTGCTCGTCGGTGGCGATCTGCGCGACGCTGCCCTGGGCTCCCGGTTGGGTCTGAACCAGGACAGGGGCCTGTCGACAGTGCTCTCCGGCGAGCACCACGTGGAGGACGCCATCGTTCCCAGCGCGTTCGGTGGCGTGTCGGTATTGCCGACGGGCCCGGTGCCGCCGAACCCCAGCGAACTCCTCGGATCGGATCGAGCGCAGCTGCTGCTGGAGTCGTTGCGCGGCGACTACCGCTACGTCATTGTCGACACCCCACCCCTGCTCGACGCCACCGACGGCGCGATTCTCACCGCGTTGGCCGACGGCGCAGTGGTACTGGCGCGGACGGGCCGCACCACCCGAGACAAGCTCCGACGTGCAATCAAGGTGCTCGACGGCGTCGGCGGCACCGTGCTGGGTGTGGTGACCACGTTCGAGCCCTCGACGCGACGGTCGTCGAAGACCGCACCCCCCGCGGCCACCGACGACAGTAGTTCGACTGCAGCGTCATCCGCGAAGCCCTACTCCACCGCACGTCGGCATGCCGCGGCAACGAGCGATTCTGCGAGCCCGTCGGCGAGCAGAGGCTAGCTCGATGTCACCGAGGTTCGCGGTGCGGGTCGGTGTCGTCCTGACCGCCGCGGCAGTATCGATCTCCTGCTCCCAGCAGCCGTCGGTGGTGCTCCCTCCCAATGCTCCTACGGCTCCCGTCACCGCGCAGGCGCGGGCGTCGGAACCACCGCCACCGTCGAACTTCGGTGGTACGGAGCCAGGGTCGTTGATCTCGGCCGAGCCGATTCGAGACATCGCCGTCGACATCAGCGAACTGGGTGCGACGGCAACCCGGGTGGTCTATCGGTCGACGTCGGGCGTCACCGGCCAGCCGACGGAGGTCTCGGGAACCGTCGTCGTTCCGGCCGGCACTGCTCCCGAGGGCGGGTGGCCGGTGGTGTCGTTCGGGCACGGCACCACGGGAGTTCTCAGCGCGTGCGGCCCTTCCCTGTATGCAAACCTGCTCGGCAACGCACCTATCGTGGCCGCCCTCGTCCTCAACGGCTTCGCCGTGACGATGAGCGACTATCAGGGTCTCGGGCTCGAGGGCTCGTACCATCCCTACCTCGACGCGAAGACGTTCGGCTACAACATGATCGATGCGGTGCGGGCCGCGAGGAACTTCCTGCCCACGCTGAGTTCACGGTGGTCGGCGTACGGCGTCTCGCTCGGCGGGATGGCCGCATGGGCTGCGAGCGATCGCAATGCCGAGTACGGCGGTGGGCTCGAGCTGGTCGGCACCGCGGCGATGGTGCCGGTCTCGGACATGACAGGCCTGGCCGACGCCGCCGCGAACGAAACCCTCACTCGGGCTCAGTACCCACTGTTGATGTACGCCCTGCATTCGTTGGCGATCTCGCATCCCGAGATGAACCTGGACGACTATCGATCCGGCTTCGCCCGGGAGCGATGGGACGACCTGATGGAGTGCGTCCCGCCCGGGTCGTTGGACGTTCCGGACCTGCAGACGCGGGTGCAGGCCGCGGATCTGAAGCCGGTGAGCGTCGAGGCGACCGATCGTCTGCGCGGGTACCTCTCGGATATGGCACTGCCGCAGCAGGGTTCGAGCACACCACTGCTGGTCATGTACGGCAGCGAGGACGATCTGATTCTTCAGCCGTGGACGGAGAAGGCGCTGCAGCGAGCGTGCGTGTCGGGCGACGTCGTCGAGTACGAGCTGCATCAGGGAGAGGGCCACGGTGATCTGGACAGCAGTAGGTCGCTGCCGTGGGTCAAGAGCATGTTCGCTGGACAGCGCCCCGTCGATACGTGCGAGTTGAATCGATGATCGCTCCTGCCGGTGTGCCGAGACTCAAGGATTACGGCCGAATGCTGTTGTCCGGCTGGGCACTGATCCTCGCGGCCGCTGTGTTGTCGGCGGGTGCCGCGTGGCTGGCGACGTATCTGGTGGAGCCGTCGTACACCGCCACCTCGCGCGTGTTCGTCACTGCGCCGGGCCCGGTGTCACCGAAGAACTCGCTCGACGGCAACCGGAGCTCGTTGGTTCGGGTGGAATCGTATGTGCAGCTGGCCACCGGTGAGCAGGTGTTGCGACGGGTCATTGCTTCGCAGGGCTTACCGGTGGAACCGGCGGACCTGAAGAACGACATCACCGTGGTGCCGAGCCCCGGTTCGGCGCTTATCGACATCTCGGTGGTGAACACCGATGCAGAGCGTGCGCGCGACATCGCCAATTCGGTTGCAGTACAGCTCATCAAGCTCGTCGGGGAGATCGATCTGGGGAACAACGGGCCGGTATCGGCGGTGACGTTGGTCGACGCGGCCACAACACCGAGCTCGGCGTCGTCCCCGATCGTGGGCAACAACGTGATGCTGGGGGCCGTCGCGGGGATCATGGTGTCCGGCGTGCTCGTGCTGGCGCGGGGCATCGCAGGGGATTCGATAGTCCACCGCGATCAGGTGGAGGACATCGTGAAGCAGAGCATGGGGGAATGACTGTGACGAAGGATCGAATACCGCTGTTGCGCAGAGCCACCGGGGCGGGTGCGCTGGCACTGATGCTTGCGGCGTCGGGCTGCTCGTCGGACGCACCCGCGGTGGACCCGGAATCGGCGGCGTTCGGTGCGTCGTTGACGGCCGATTTCAGCGACGACGGCCCAGGATCTCTCGACAGCGCGGAGGAGCTGCTCACCATCGACCGACGGTTGAGCGGTATCTCCTCCGTCGCCGCGCGGGTGGTGTACGAGTCCACCTCGGGTGTCGACGGTTCGACGCAGCGGGTATCAGGCACCATCTTCGCCCCGGAAGGCACTGCACCCGAGGGTGGTTGGCCGATCATCGCCTACGGTCACGGCACCACGGGCGTGTTGCCCGATTGCGGCCCGTCGACGGACCCGGAACTGCTCGGGAGTTCGCAGATCGTCGCCGCGCTGGTGCGTTCCGGACACGTGGTGGCGGTATCGGACTATCAGGGTCTCGGTCTGGACGGCTCGTACCATCCTTACCTGGACGCGCGGACCGTCGGAAACAACCTGATCGATTCGGTACGTGCCGCGCGCAAGCTGGTACCGAACACCTCGACGCGGTGGGCGTCGTTCGGCGGCTCGCAGGGTGGCCAAGCAGCCTGGGCGGCAAACGAACTCGCGTCCACCTACGGAGCCGGCCTGGACATGGTCGGCTCGGTCAGCCTGGTACCGGCAGCAGACATCACCGGGCTGGCGGCGGCCGCAGCGAACGGCACACTCACTGCAGACCAGAAGCCGCTGCTGCAGTGGGTGCTGGTGGGGCTGTCGAAGTCCTATCCTGAGCTCGATCTGGACGACTACCGCAGGGGAATCGTCGCCGAGAAGTGGGAGGAGTTCTCCGCGTGCGGCGGAGCGCTCGCTGCAGATCGCACCTCGCTCGCCGCGCAGATCGACGACGACGATCTGCGTCCGGCAACGCCGGAAGCCACCGCGGTGCTCGAGGGCTACCTCCGTGCGATGAGCCTGCCGAAGTCTCCTGCTGCGGCTCCGATGCTGGTGATCTACGGTGGCCAGGACACGTTGATCTCGCAGCCGTGGACCGATGCCGCCATCGCGGCCGGGTGTGGCAGCGGCGACACCATTCAATCTGTACTACAACCCAATTCCGGTCACGCAGACATCGACGGTGCTGCTGCGTTCGGATGGCTGAACGACCGGTTCGCCGGCACTCCGGCCGTCAACTTCTGCCCGGCTTCACCGCCGGCACCGTGACCTCGAAGTAGGTACCCATGACCGCCACGCCAGACAGCAGCGCAGCCGCAGCCGTCGATCCAGTAGCGACAACGCCGGCCACCCCACAGGTCGATGCGCCGAAGCGTCCGGCACGCATTCTCGGTCTCGACGGACCACGCGGGTTTGCGTGCCTGTGTGTGCTCGCCGTGCACGTCGGCGGCCATTACTCGCCGCAGACGGTGGCGACGTACAAACTCGGGCTGTTGGGGCAGGGGCTCATCTTCTTCTTCGCCCTGTCGGGATTCCTGATCTTCCTGCCAATGGTGCGAAAGTTGTTCGCTGGCAAGCCGATGCCGAACAACGTCAGCTACGCGCTGCATCGCCTGCTTCGCGTGTTTCCGGCGTATCTGTTCATCTTCCTGTTCGCGAACTTCGTGATGCGGGCGGTGTTCGTGGAGAACGCGGCCGTGGCCGAGCGTCACTTCACCGACAACGGCCTGGGTGTGCTCACCGATCCGTTGACGCTGCTGGCCAACCTGACGTTGGTGCACTCCTACATTCCGAGCATGCTGCAGACCGGCATCAACCCGTCGTGGTCGCTGTCGCTCGAGTTCGCGTTCTACATTGCACTGCCGCTGCTGACCGGTATCGCATTCTTCCTCCGCAAGCGCACCTCGATACCGGCACCGGTACTCGCGATGATTCCGGTGGTGGTGATGTTCGTCGTCGGCGTCACCGGCAAGCTCTACACCGCCTCACGGGTCGGGCCGTCGGGCATCACCGATCCGAAGCTGCTCGACTGGGGTCCCAACGAGATTGCGGTACTGAGTCGGAGCTTCTGGTCTCTGGCAGACAACTTCACGTACGGAATGCTCGCGGCCGTCGTCTTCGTAGCGATCGACACCGGCATGTTCAAGGGCGCGATCGCCACCGGAATGCGGTGGTGGACCGGTATCGCGATGATCCCGACGGCGGTGATCTCGTTGAAGCTGATCGACGACAACTCGCGCTGGCAGAGCTCCACTGTCGCCTTCGGTTCCGCGCTGCTCATCCTGTTCATCATCGTGCCGCTCGCGCGTGGGGAGAAGTCCGCACTGGCCGAGCGGGCGGACTGGGCACCGCTGAGCTATGTCGGCATGATCTCGCTGAGCGTGTACCTGTGGCACTTCCCGGTGCTGATCATGATCGGGCGCTTCGGGTGGTTGGCCGGCGACAGCGTGCCGGGCATGGCCTGGAACTTCCTCGTGATAGCCGTAGTGAGCATCGCGTTCGGTTCGTTGACGTACCGGTTCATCGAGAAGCCGGCGTTGACGTATGCACGTAGATTCAAGGCCAGCAAGTAGATCCATGCGCATCCCACGCCGCGCGGTAGCAGCGCTGCTGGTGCTGCCGCTGCTCGGCGGATGCGCCGCCGCGGTGCCGATCGGCGCTCAGGTCCAGGGAGCAGTGGCCGCTGCAGTACGGGGATCGGACCCGGAACCGCTGGTGATCGCCGATCCCGGTACGGGTAGCGGCTCCGTCGTCAGTGCCGAGACCATGCCCAATCTGCCGGTGCAGGTGCGCCTTTCGGGTGTACACGCAGCACGCGTGGTGTACCGGTCGTCGCAGACCGATGCAGGGGAGCGGGAAGTATCGGGCACAGTCTTCACCCCCGACGGCGATGCCCCCGACGGCGGGTGGCCGATCATCTCCTACGCCCACGGCACGACGGGCATCGAGAAGGAGTGCGCTCCGTCGAGGTCGGGCTCTCTGCTCGGTGCCTCGGCCCTCGTACAGGGTTTCACCGCAGCAGGATTCGCAGTGGCTATCACCGACTACGAGGGACTGGGCCACGCCGGACATCATGCGTACCTGGACAACATCACCGCCGGATACGACGTCATCGACGCGGTGCGTGCCCTGCGCACTGTGTTCCCGAGCGTCGGAACGCGATGGGCCGCATTCGGTGGATCGCAGGGCGGCGGCGCAGCATGGGCGGCGAACGAACTCGCCGCGACGTATGCGCCCGAACTGGACCTGGTGGGGGCTGCGGCTCTGGCCCCGGCAGCGAACATGGTGGGTCTGGTGGACAAGGCCGCCGCGGGTACGTTGACGACGGACCAGGGGCCGTTGCTGCAGTGGGTTCTCGAATCGTGGGCTCGACGTGACCCGCGCGTGAATCTCGACGACTATCGCAGCGGCACTGCGGCTCAGGACTGGACCGCGCTCTCGGGATGCACGCCGGACCGGGCCGGTGCCCGAGACGATGCAGTGAAACAACTGGGCAACAACGACTTTGCGCCGACGTCTCCGGCGGCCGCCGCCACGCTGCGGGACGAGCTGGCGTCGATGGCTGTGCCCCAGGGACCGGCGTCGGCACCGATGTTGGTGGCCTATGGAGATTCCGACACCTACATCGACGCGGCGTGGACGGACGACGCACTGGCGCGCGCCTGTGCGTTGGGAGACGTGATCACCATCGACCGGCAGGCGGGGCGGGGACATGGAGATGTGAACGGCGACGCCGTCACTCAGTGGCTCGCCGATCGATTCGCCGGAACGTCGGCACACAACGATTGCGGGTGAGGGGGACTCATGGGGTTACGAGAGGACCTGGTGGTTCGCGCGAAGGATGTCGTCAAGAGACGTCTCGGTCGTGGCATCCCGGTGGAGGTGTTCGACGAACCGTATCTGGTGGTCGCGGTACTGGGGCAGTCCAATGCCCACGGGGCTGGGGTGGGGCTGGATCGCGACGGGCTCGACGCCCCGCATCCGCGGGTGCATCAGTGGGCGGCCTCGGGTAGGTCGAAGAACACCGTCGTCGCGGGAAGTAACCCGCTGTTCCACGAAGTGCCCTCCAAAGCAGTCGGATTCGGGCCAACCTTCGCAGGACATCTCGCCGATGCAACCGGCAGGCCGGTGTTGTTGGTGCCGTACGCGCGTGGTGATTCCGGGTTCGCTCGCATTCACGGTATCTCGTGGGATCCCTCGGACACCGGAGCCCGGATTAATCTGTTCCACAATGCGATGACGCGCATTCGCTCGGGTCTGAATATCGCGCCCGGCAACGAGCTGGCCGCGGTGCTGTGGCATCAGGGTGAGAGCGACGTGCCGCTGCTGACGGGGCCGGCGTATGCGGAGAAGCTCGATTTGCTGATCGACACGGTACGGGCGTATTTCGGGGAGGTGCCGTTCGTACTGGGTCAGATGGTGCCCGAGGAGATCGAGGGAGGGCACGCGAACTATTCCGTGATCGACGCGGTGCATGCTGATACCCCGCGGCGTCGGGCATCGGTGGCATACGTCCCCGGGCCGAGGGATCTCTACAACAGCGAGACCGAAAAGATTCACTACAACGCGGCCGGTCAGCGGGAGTTGGGCCGGCGGATGTGGGACGCCTTTGTGGGCATGCAATCGAATGTCCGACGTTCGACCGACACGGCTTGACATCGGCAACGAATGCCAGTCTTAATGAGCCGAGGGGAGGGCTCTCACACCACATCGGGCGGCGTGCGCAATGCCGTGGACGCGTGTAGTTAATACGAGAGAAACATGTAACGACCTGGGGATTCTGTTCGATCAACACACAGGATCTCAAGGCTGTTACCAAGTGACACAGCAAGTATCCAACGATAGGCTTCACGACGGGGTGGCACGGTGCAGTGTCGATCACGCAGGGGTTCGGCAACGCAGAAGTACCAAGGGGAAGAAACGTGTCGATCAGCGATATGGGAATGCAGAGTTCCGTCGTGTCGCGCCGTGATGCCAGACGGCTGCGCAAGGTGACGTCGCGTCGCGAGTGGGAAACGCAGTACACCGAAGGCCTTCGGGTTACCGACACTTTGGTTGTGCTCGGCGCGGTGACTGTCGCGCAGATCATTCGGTTCGGTGAGATCGACTTCGGTAGCCCGTGGTCGATCGCCGGCTACATCGGTGTCTCGGGTGTGCTGGCAATTCTGTGGCTGGCGTTTCTCGCCATCTTCCGTACTCGCTCGCCGCGAGTGATCGGCAACGGTTCCGAGGAATACCGTCGTATCGTCTCGGCCGCGTTCCGACTGTTCGGCACAGTCGCGATCCTGTCCTTGCTGTTCCGCTTCGATATCGCACGTCTCTATCTCGCCATCGCGTTCCCCGTCGGCTTGATCGGACTGCTGCTGAGCCGGTGGGCGTGGCGGAAAGTAGTGTCGCGTAGGCGTTCTCGTGGTGGCTATCAGACGTCGGTGCTCATCGTGGGTAGTCGCAGTTCTGCGCTGTCCATGGCGCAGTCGTTCGAGCGTTCACCCGAGTCCGGCTACAGCGTGGTGGGCATCTGCTTACCCAACTTCGAACCCGGCAACGACACCTCGTTCACCATCGACGGCGTCGAGATCCCGGTACTGGGCGACGAGCACAGCGTGGTCGAGGCCATCGAGGTTTCCGGAGCAGACACCGTGGCGGTGACGGCCACCGAGCACATCGGCCATCACGGGCTGCGAAAGATGGTGTGGGACCTCGAGAAGAAGAAGGTGGACCTCGTCGTCTCGCCCGGTGTGGTCGATGTGGCCGGCCCCCGTCTGGTGATGCGTCCGGTGGCGAATTTCCCGCTGATCCACGTCGAGAAGCCGCAGTACAACGGGGCCAAGCGGTTCAGCAAGACGGCGTTCGACTTCCTGTTCGCCACGTCGGTCCTGCTGCTCATCTCGCCGATCCTGATCACGCTCGCCGTGATCATCAAGTTCACCAGCAAGGGCTCGATCTTCTACAAGTCCGAGCGAATGGGCATGGACGGCAAGCCCTTCCAAATGATCAAGTTCCGCAGCATGGTCCAGGACGCAGACCAACGGGTGCAGGAACTCACTGCCCTCAACGAGGGCGCGGGCGGGGTGCTGTTCAAGATGCGCGACGACCCCCGCGTCACTCGCGTGGGCAAGGTGATGCGCAAGTTCAGCCTCGACGAGCTCCCGCAATTCGTCAACGTTCTCAGACGCGAGATGAGCGTGGTGGGTCCGCGGCCGCCGTTGCGCAGCGAGGTCGAAACGTACGACGGCGAAGTGCGACGACGGTTGCTGGTCAAGCCGGGCATCACCGGACTGTGGCAGGTGAGCGGCCGATCGGATCTCTCGTGGGAAGAGAGCGTGCGTCTGGACCTTTCTTACGTCGAGAATTGGTCCATGACAGGCGATTTGCTCATCATCGCCAAGACGGCGGTGGCTGTGCTGGGGAGCGAAGGGGCGTACTGACCGCACCGGCCGTATTCACCCTGCAGTGGGTCGGTTTTGTTCGTATCATTCGGCAATGACCACTGTTTCGGAGAACGGACGTGATGTAGCCATGGCGCAGAATTCATTTCACGATTTTCTGGCCGATCGCATCGACCGAATAGCGCGGGTTCATCTGAACAGGTCGACGTCATTGCATGCAGTGATCTCGGACAGTGTCGATGCCTACACCGCGGCGTTCGCCGAGTATCACGGCACCGAGTCGCCGTTGGATCTACTGGACCCGGAGGTTCGCGCCGAGCTCAGCGATTTCATCCACCGTTGCGCCGAGGCCGTCGAGGAGCCGGAGAACCCGCAGTTCCCTGTCCGACGATAGTGCCTTCCCTCCGCTGCTGACGTAGTCTGGCCGGGCCTGGAGAGTCACTCAGTTTGGCTCCCCGACTCCCGGGTACCTCCTCAACGCTCATTTGTCATTCAGCCGGCATTGTCCGGAAGTTGTCTTTGGGCGCTCACAATGTCGACCCGATACTGCGGAACCGTCAGGGTTGCGTTCGAGACCGAGGAGATTGCCGACGTATGCGCATCACAGTGTTCGGAACCGGGTACCTGGGCGCTACCCACGCGGCGTGTATGGCAGAGCTGGGACACGACGTACTCGGAGTCGACGTCGACGAGTCCAAACTCCGCAAGCTGGAATCCGGTGAGGTGCCGTTCTGGGAGCCCGGGTTGACAGAGGTTCTGCAGCGCAACATCGCGGCGGGCCGTCTTCGCTTCACGTCGTCTTACGCGGAAGCTGCCGAGTTCGCCGAGGTGCACTTCCTGGGTGTGGGAACTCCTCAGCGAAGGGGCGAGTACGCCGCCGACATGAAGTACGTCGACTCAGTTATCGAGACGCTCGCACCGTTGCTCACCAAGCCCGCCGTGATCTTCGGCAAGTCCACCGTTCCCGTCGGCACCGCCCAGCGGCTCGGCAGCATGGCCCGCGAACTAGCGCCGGCAGGCGACGGCGTCGAGGTTGCCTGGAACCCCGAGTTCCTTCGCGAAGGCTATGCCGTCAAAGACACGCTCCGCCCTGACCGCCTGGTGCTGGGTGTCGATCGTGAGCGGCCGGGCAGGGCAGAGGAGCTGGCCCGCGAGGTCTACGCGCAGCTGCTCGAGGAGCAGATCCCTTTTCTGGTGACCGACTTGGCCACGGCCGAGCTGGTCAAGGCCTCGGCCAATGCGTTCCTGGCCACCAAGATCTCGTTCATCAACGCCATCGCAGAGGTGTGCGAGGCAGCCGGAGCGGATGTCACCGTCCTCGCCGACGCCATCGGCCACGACGAGCGAATCGGCCGCAAATTCCTGAACGCCGGTATCGGCTTCGGCGGTGGCTGCCTGCCCAAGGACATCCGGGCGTTCATGGCCAGGGCCGGCGAGCTCGGTGCCGATCAGGCGCTGACGTTCCTCCGCGAGGTCGACAACATCAACATGCGACGACGCACCCGCATGGTCGAGTTGGCGCGGGAGGCGTGCGGCTCGCTACTCGGTGCGCGGGTGGCTGTGCTGGGCGCGGCCTTCAAGCCCGACTCCGACGACGTTCGTGATTCACCGGCCCTCAACGTGGCCGGTCAGATCCAGCTCCAGGGTGCAACGGTCAACGTGTACGACCCGAAGGCGATGGAGAACTCCAGGGCGCTGTTCCCCACACTGGCTTACAACAACACCGCTCTTGAGGCCTGCGAGGGTGCCGATGTGGTGCTGGTTCTGACGGAGTGGAAAGAGTTCAAGGCCCTGGTTCCCGGCGACCTGGACGGCGTGGTGCGCAGCAAGAAGCTGATCGATGGCCGTAACTGCTTGGACCCTGAGCAGTGGCGAGCGGCGGGGTGGAACTACCGAGGCCTGGGTCGTCCTTGAGTGCGAGCAGGCACATCGATCGCGCAATTCATTCGATGGAATGAATTGTCGGCCTGTTGTGCTTGCTGGTAGCTGTAATCCGCATTAACGCACACTGCCTTAAAAGGCAAACGTCTTGCTTTGCACTCGTCGACAAGAGCTGATGTTCGTTAAAAGCGGTCGACGCCGGGATTGACGGGTAAATCACCCGATAAACAGCGCTGAACACTGTGAGTGGTCACCAAAGTGCGTTGATCGTACTCGTGTGTAGCGTTTTTGGACCTCGCGGCGGTTACACCTTGGAAGTCTCAGTTTCCCGTTTCGCCTAGTCAGCGCATGTGTGGTAAACCGAACGGACGCTGTTATTTATCTGTGATCTGCGCCGCTCGCGTGGTGCTTCGTATTGCAGCGTGGGACTATTTCAATTCGATACAAGTGGCATTCCGGATTGGTTCGGATGTCAGACCAGCGGCCACCGGAGGTGGTCGCAGAAGCGCAGAAGGAGGGGAGCAGGTGGCATCTGTCGGGGCGGCACCACGCTCACTCTGGGGATCCTCGCGGTCCGGGGAGTTGAAGACTCGCAAGCTCACGTCGCGGCATGTGTGGGAACGTCAATACATCGCCCGTCTTCGGGTGACCGACGTGCTAGCAGTGGTCCTGTCCGTTGCCGTTGCTCAGATCGTTCGTTTTGGAGGGGTCGAAACCACCGGACTGACCAACTCGGTTATCTACACCGGTGTCTCCGTCGCTGTGGCGAGTGTCTGGATCGCGTTTCTCGCGATCTTCAGAACCCGGTCGACGCGGGTGATCGGCAACGGTGCCGAGGAGTACCGCCGCATCGTCTCGGCCACTTTCCGACTCTTCGGTGTTATCGCGATCGTCTCCTTGCTGTTCCGTATCGACTTTGCACGCCTCTACCTGGCCATCGCGCTACCAGTTGGGTTGGTGGCGCTACTTGTCAGCCGCTGGCTGTGGCGCAAAGTGGTCACTCGACTCCGCAGCGAGGACAAATACAAGACATCGGTTTTGATCGTCGGAAGCCGCGCAGCTGCGGTCTCGATGGCAGAGTCGTTCGAGCGTTCGCCGTCCTCGGGCTACGCGGTGGTGGGAATGTGCATGCCCGGCTACGAGGTGCCGAGTGATGGAATCGTTCACGTCGAGGGTGCCGACATCCCGGTACTCGGTAGTGAGCGGGACGTCCTCGCCGCGATCGACGAGTGCGGCGCCGACACCGTCGCAGTCACCGCGACCGAACACCTGGGCCACAAGGGTATTCGCAAGATGATCTGGGATCTGGAGAAGAAGGACGTCGACCTCGTGGTTGCGCCTGGGGTCGTAGACGTTGCCGGCCCCCGGTTGGTGATGCGTCCTGTTGCAGGGTTCCCGCTGATTCACGTCGAGAAGCCCCAGTACAACGGAGCGACCCGATTCAGTAAGACCGCGTTCGATCTGACATTTGCGGCGCTCGTTCTCTTGATGATCTCGCCGGTATTGCTTGCGGTGGGGATCGCAGTGAAGGCGACGAGTCGCGGACCTGTGTTCTACAAGTCGGAGCGGATGGGCATCGACGGCAAACCGTTCTCGATGATCAAGTTCCGCAGCATGACCGTGGATGCGGACCAGCAGGTTGCACATCTTCTCGACCGCAACGAGGGTGCCGGTGGGGTGTTGTTCAAGATGCGCGACGATCCGCGGGTTACTCCTGTCGGCAAGATCCTGCGACGCTTCAGTCTCGATGAGCTTCCGCAATTCATCAACGTGCTCAGGCGCGAGATGAGCGTCGTGGGACCGAGGCCGCCACTGCGGCGTGAGGTCGAGACTTACAACGGCGAGGTTCGTCGTCGCCTTCTGGTCAAGCCTGGTGTCACCGGGCTGTGGCAGGTCAGCGGGAGGTCCGACCTGTCGTGGGAAGAGACGGTTCGGCTGGATCTTTCATACGTCGAGAACTGGTCGATGGTGGGGGATCTGCTCATAATCGCGAAGACGGCCAAGGCCGTGGTGCATAGCGACGGCGCTTACTAGAATGACTCTGCCTGAGACGCCACAACGATTAATGAGATCCGCCACAAGTGAGCCTGCAGACTACCCGCATACCCTAGGCCATATTGAATGTGACTATCGCTCACTGGGGCAGACGGGAAGTCTTTCGATGAAAAGCGAACACACGTGAAGGGCTGTCGGGAACCACAGCTGCTTGACCTTGAGACAAATAAGGGCGCTGCCTTTGTTTTAGCGCGAACAGGTTTCAAAAATGTACGAATGCAGCCACGCGATTATGCTCGCGAGCAAATGGGGGATCTACAGTAATGAATGCCCAGCCTTTACGGTTACAGAACCGCAAGGCGGTCTTACACGTCAGTGAAGCGTACGGCGGTGGCGTGCAGGCAGCTATCCAACAATATGTCAAAAATTCGCCTGGACTCAAACACCGGCTACTGGTCCGAAATAGAGTAGCGCACGACATAGACATTGAAAGCGGAATCGAGGAATCGAGCTTCGACGGGTCAGTCTTATCATTTCTGTTCGCCGCACGTCGCGAGATACTGAGAACCAAGCCTCAAATAGTCCACCTTCATTCAAGTTTTGCTGGCCTATTGCGAATCTTCAAATTCGATCCAGAAGTCAAGGTAATTTACACGCCGCATGCATACGCATTCCTGCGCGAAGACTGTTCGCTGACGGCCAGATTATCCTTTAAGCTGATAGAAATTGCACTAAGTACGACGACGCAAACTATCGCCGCGATCAGCCCGTTCGAGGTTGCTCAAGCAGTAAGGATGGCTGGCCGACGTGCCACCGTAAAGTACCTACCCAACATTGTCAGCAATATTGGAGAAAATCCGCAAGATGAGTCATCGGCTACTTACAGAGGCGAAATCGTCACGGTTGGCCGCATTTCCCCACAGAAAGATCCCGGGTTTTTCGCCGAGTCTGCTAGATGTTCAAAATTGGACCTCCGGTGGACGTGGGTAGGAGATGGCGACCCGGAAGCTAAAGCGCAACTGCGCGAGGCCGGGGTGATTGTCACTGGCTGGCTACCTAACTCAATGGTCCAGCGGTACGTCGGCTCTGCCGATCTATATTTGCACACAGCGAAATGGGAAGGGGCGCCCGTCACCCTGCTGGAAGCCGCCGCGCTTGGGACTCCAGTATTGGCTAGGAAGATAGTTTCTCTTACTGGCTTGGGCTACGCGTTCGCCGGCGAAACGCCGCAAGGTGTAGCCATGGCTGTCGACCGGTTCTTCGAGGATCGCTCGTATCGGGACCATACACACGCGACCACCATCGAATCAGTGGGCGTGCACTCAACCGAGGCGCAATCCGTAGCTCTGGCCGACCTTTATGGAGGAGAAAAATGAAGGTAACGATGCCAGGGCGAATCTTAAACAAAAATGTTGGCGGAAACACGACGTATGCTAGGTCGCTAGCCGATGGGCTTTCCCGTCGAGGGTTGACTATTGGGGTGTTACAGCATTACTCCAACCCAGCGTTGACAATGATCTGTGAGACCGCCGCAGGCCTGTCGAGCCGTAACGGAGAAGTAATTCACTACGTGGCCGACACAGGGCCGCTAGTCAAAACTCGCACACCTTCAGTTGTGACAGTTCACGGAATTGCCAGCCGGTGGATAGACGGGGTGCGAACCCCCATACAGGAGCGAATCTGGCGAACGCGAGTGAAGCGCGCAATCGAATCAACCGACGCGTTAATAACTGTCTCAACGTCAAGCGCCGAAGATATCGCTGACGTCTTCGACGCCGCGGTCGAGGATATCACGGTCATCCCCCACGGAATCGATACCGAGAAGTTCGCGCGACACGCAGTTTTGAGTAGTGATGTTGATAGCGTACTCCCGCATGACTACGTTCTGTACATTGGCAACATAGAGCCTCGCAAGAATATCGAACAGCTTATAAAGGCAATGGAGTGTCGAGCAGTCCGCGAGCTGGGGTTACCTCTGGTGATAGCAGGCAAGCCGGCATGGAACTTTAAAGACGCGATGTCCGCAATCGAGTCGAGCGTTGACATTATTTATTTGGGATTTGTGTCTGATAACGACCGGGCTGCTTTAATGCAGAAATGCGCACTATTTGTGTTCCCCAGCAGGTATGAGGGATTCGGATTTCCCGTCTTGGAGGCAATGGCCGCGGGTGCGCCCGTGCTGACCACTAAGAATGGAGCGCTTCGCGATATCGCGGGACCTTCGAAAATTATCGACCGCTGCTCGACCGACGCCATCGCAGACGGGCTAGTGGACGCTCTGACTGATACCAGCTGGCGACGTGGAGTCGAGGAGCAGGGTCGCGCCTGGGCATCGAAATTTACATGGGACGAAAGTATCGATGCGCATGTATCGGTTTACAATGCGATTGGTCACAAATGAAGATTGTCGTTCTCCACTGCTACAGCGCAGCAAACGCCGGTGATGGCTTGCTTGTCGACGAGACCATAGATCTCATACGGAGCGCATTTGGCTCCGCGACACAGATTATTATCGCCGCCTCCCATCCTGACAGTTTCCACTATCTAGACGTTGACGTTGTTGACTCCGGCTTATCAAAGCGTGGGTACAGCTTCAAGTATATTCAGCTACTTCGGAGCCTTGACTCGGTCGACATCGTGGTGGCGGTGGGTGGAGGTTATCTTAGGGCCGGCTTCCCGATCGAGACTGCAAAAACGATTCTAGTTCACGGACCTCAGTTGGCGGCGGCAGCTCGAACGCAGACACCGACCATCTACATGCCTCAGAGTGTGGGACCCGCCAATCCGATTGTTGCGCGCTGGCTATCGAAGCGTATCCGAAAAATTGATCGATTTTATGTTCGTGATGACCGTAGCGCGAGTGATTTCTCTGGCGCAAACGTCATTAGATCGAGTGACTTGGCGTTGCTACAGCTCGGCAACGTGGTTCGGAATGATTTGGATGTACATCCGACTCCTGTCCTTTCCATACGTGCAGTGCGAGGAAGAGTGAGCACCTTGGTTCAGGATCTCGCTTGCCAACTTGCAGAATTCGACGGCTATATCCAGAGTGCGACCGCGGGAAATAACGATACTGACTCGATGAATTCGATCGGTCCGCAACGTATCCTTAGTCGTTCAGAATTAATAGTAGACCCGGTCCGACCCCGGGTAGTCGTCGCAGTTCGTCTACATGCGGCTCTGATGGCGATCCGCTCTGGCCACTTCGTCATTCATTTAGCCTATGAGAGAAAGGGATTTGGCGCGTTTGGTGACTTGGGTTTGGAACAGTACGTTCACAACGTCAACATGTTCGAGCCGGAGCGTGTTCTGAGGCAAGTCCGCGTTCTGCTCACCAGCCAAGTCGAAAGAGAGGCATACAGCGCATCCGTGCGGGCGGCGGCACGCCGGCTCAAGCCTGTTCGTGACCAACTGGTCCAGGAGCTATCCCTGATGCACAAGCCTGGTAATGAGGGCACAGAATGAGACGACAAGCAACGCATCTCACGGAAGGTGGTTCTCGCATAATAGGTCGCCATACCGGTTCCGTTACAGCGGGAAGTAGAACCCTCGGTGTGCGTATTGGCGTCCCAATTTTCACAAGAGGGGGGCGTAAGGCATAGTGGATCCGATCAGCCCGGAGTCGTCCCGACGGGCGTTAGTTGGCCGTTTGTTAAAAGGCGGTTTGCCCGCCATCGCAGCAAGTGCCTTTGTTGCATTCGTCCCGATTATTGGTTCTGCTTACCTGAGCGTCGACGACTATGCTGTTTGGGCGCTCGCGGCGACGTTGTCTACGATCTTTATCGTATTTGATTTTGGCACACCTACTCTAGCCACGAAGCTCGCAGGATCGAGAGATCTTGACTTTCGCACGGCCGTTACCCTATGTGGATTGTCGGCGGCACCACCGATCGCTTTAGGTGCTATAGCAATCGCCGTGTGGCCGGCTTACTCCGCGGCCGCCGACCTCCAAGCCGATAACTCGACTGCAATTCATCTAATATTACTTGTCTCCGTTGGAGGCGTACTCCGTAGCATCGGTGTGGTTTACGGGGCTGCGGCTTTGGGTCGATCCCACTTTCTGCGGCGAACCGCCGTCCTTTTTCTTGGCGGTTCTATTCAGTTGGTTTCAACCATTGCAGCGTTGGAGTATGACTTGGGCATCATGTCGCTCGGGATAGGCACTGTTGCCGCGGGATTCGCACAGTTTTCGGTAGGCATAGTTGCGGAAGGCCTGCGTTGTCGAAATGATCCAAGACTTGACCGCGCTAAGTCAATTTCCGTTAAAAACATGATAATACTATTCATGAGAACGCGGATCGTCGTCGCGATGCTCGGTCTCTTTATCACTCAGTTGGACAGGTGGAGCCTCGGACTCGTAGGCGACGCCACACTTCTTGCCAGGTACGACGTAGCGACCAGATTCATTATGATCCCGAAAATTATTCTCATCGCGTTGGCTGCCGGTCTGGTCGCGGACTCAAGTAGGTTGCGGAATGCGGTCGACGCTCGACTGCTGTTGATGCGTGTTCAAAAGCTAGTGACAATTGCTATGATCCCGCTACTTATCGGTGCTTCAGTCGTCGCTTTCTTGGCGCAGAAGCTTATGCTAGACGTTGCTCCGTCTCTATTAATTGTAGCTTTAGTAGCTCTAGCTCATGGTGCGAACTGCATGACTATCGCCCCTGTGAATATTATGTCAGGAGTCGGCAGGCCTGATTTTGAGTTGCGATATATTGTCCCACTCGCATTGCTTGTATTGTTATCGTATGGTATTGGAATTGTGTCAGGAAGCGGTATTTCTCAGATCGTTGTTTGGGCCATTGCGATGACGGCCATGTCGGCGTGGTTTGCTGCTATTTCCAACAAACTTTTGAGAGAGGTGTTTGTATGATGGACCGTCTTATACGCATCGTGGATCCTGCGCGGTTCCGCAAGCGAGAGTTTCGGAAGTTGATTGGTGCCCGCCGTGTTTTCGTTGGCGAGCACACATATGGTGTACCGACCGTTCATTTATATAGCAATGACCACGAAACGTGTCTGTACATCGGTAAGTACTGTTCGATTGCTGCTAACGTCAACATTTTGCTGGGAGGCAATCATCCCACAGATAGGATTACGACGTTTCCTCTCCGAGATAAGCTGAAGCTAGAAGGCGCAGGTAGAGATGGATATCCCTCCAGTAAGGGCGACATCCGGATCGGGAACGACGTATGGATTGGTTTTGGTGTCACAATCGTGTCGGGCGTAGAGATTGGAAATGGCGCTGTTGTTGCGGCTGGAAGTACTGTCGTGTCAAACGTGGCGGCCTACTCGATAGTGGGAGGAAATCCCGCTAAGACCATTCGGATGAGATTTGACGACGCCGCCGTGGACTGGCTTACGCGGTTGCAGTGGTGGAACTGGAGCGAAGCTAAAGTTACTGAGCGCGTATCGCAGTTGTGCTCGACCGATCTTGCTGAAGCAATGAGGTTTATATGTCAGGCCGAGGAGGGCGATCCGATTGGAGATTAGGTCGTCTTTTGTAAACAAGTCTCGGGTCGAGAGTGAAGGGCGTTCGATACCTTTAGTGATGGTCCTTTGCGCAGCAGTCGCCGCTCTGGTTCCGGTGGACTTTGTTCGAGTCAGTCAAACTTGGCTATACCTTTCGTTGGGCAGTTTGGCCGTTGGTGCTATTGTCGCGCTACGGCTTTTGTTGCGTGAAGATACTAGGCTGGTACGTCCCGTAATTGGCGTATTCTGCCTAGTGCTGTGCCTCAATCAGCTAATAAGACTCAACTTGGTTGGTTTTGTGACGCTGTTAGCACCTATTATGGTGGGGGCCGCTGTTGCTATATCAGCAAAGCGTCCGTTGGCGATTTTGACATCTGCGTCGGCCGTCCTCTCGGTCAGCATGGTTGTCGAATATGCGATGAAACAGCACGTCTTCGGTCAACTATTTGGGCAGGTCAATTACGTGGCCTTCTCGCAAGATATATTCCGCGCTAGAGGTATTGTCGGACAGCCAGTCCCGGCCAGTATGGTTGCAGTTGGTCTGGCTGCGGGAGCGTTAGTGTTGACGTCTGGTGCGAGGCGGTATTCTGTCGCTACCCGACTAGTTATTGTTGTTGCGGCTGCGGCGTCGGTCTACACCTCTGGTACGCGTTCTGCAGTAATCTGTTCTGCAGCGCTGGCACTCATCCTGTTGGGGGGTCATTACATTCGTACTCGGTCGGGTGTCGCAAAAATAGGTGTCGGTGCGTCGTGGGGCTTTCCTTTGATCGGGGCTCTAGTTTTATTAGTTGGTTCGTTCACCTGGTCTGCCATATCTGGTCAGCGGGTGTTCAGTTTCGCGTCGCTGGCTGGCTCTGCATCATTGGACAATCGCAATTATGCAGGGCTTGTATTTGACGAATGGAACGAGAATTGCCAAGGTGTCTGTCAGCTTTTTGGGTATGGCGCACGAAATCTACTAGAAACTCTGAGTAGCGGGCTGGGATTTAGAGGATTCACTACAGTCGACAATCTATATCTGAGTATCTTGTGGGACTTTGGCGTTGTTTTGGTTATCGCCTTAGGAATTCTTCTCGTTGTCGCGATTCGAGTAGCGGTTAAATCTGGTTCCCAACTGAATCGTGCGGGCGCGATTATTGTTTTATCGGTGCTGATGTCGGGTGTTTTTTACGATGCGCTATACATCCGGCCGGTACTGTTGCTGTTCGGTTTCGGCGTCGGTCTAATGGGCAAGGTTTGCACCGAGAACAAGGAGGCCAAGTGTGTTGAAAATCCGTAGAGTAGATGTGATTATTGTGTGTTTCAACTCGGACCTCCAACTGCTCCAAGGTTGCATTGCTTCCGTAGTCGATTCGTACGCGGCGTCGGAAATGCAGGGAAACGTGATACTTGTTGACAACGCAAGCGTTCTGCCGGTCAGTGAAGTCATGGATTGTTCTGGTCTAGTTGTGTTTAGGATGGACGAGAACGTGGGTTTTGGGCGTGCGGTCAATTATGGAGTTTCCATGTCGGATGCTGATTTTGTTCTGATGCTCAATCCTGACGCTGCAATTAAACCGAATGGGCTGCGGTTGCTGGTTGACGCGTCGGAATCCGTGGGGAGGGGGATTATCGGTGGTTGGCTGCAAAAAGATGGCCGGGTCCAGTCGGACGCTTACATGCAGTGGGACTTCTCTGTTGCGCGAATGCTAAATCGACGGAGGTTTTCTGACAGGTTGGCGGAGATGCAGTCAGACCTCATTCCGGTGGATAAAGTATGTGGGGGTGCACTTTTTGCCAGGAAGAGCATACTGCATGAACTCGGCCCCTTCGATCCTCGATTCTTCCTCTATGGAGAGGATGCTGATTTATCGCGAAGGGCCGCGCGCAAAAGTATCTCTCTATTTGTGGCTCGTCGCGTCGAAGTGGAACACATCGCAGCTTCTTCCCAGAAGGAATATGGCACCTTGGTGGAGCGGGCGCGCGCTGATGCGGCCATACGAATAACGTCATACCACCGGGGTCGGTTGGTGAGTTTGCTGCAGCGTATAGAGCTGGCAACCATTACTCTGGTCGGCGCGGTTGCCGGTGGTGCATCTTCATCAAACCGGCGTGCCCGGTTGGCGCGCCTCGGGCAAATATGGCGCTGGGGTCTGAGGGCCGAAACGCCTGCTTATCGCCCGTAGTCTCATTTAGTTACCGCACTAGTCTGGGTATGCCCAGTTGTTTTTGGTGTCGTGGAGCATGTTGCCCACGCGGCCTTTCGGCTGATTTTCTAGTAGTTGCTGATCTTCAAATGCCAGTTATCTAGTCAAGTAAAGTGGGAGACTTCGGGCTCATGCGGGGAATCATTCTGGCGGGCGGCACGGGCTCACGGCTTCATCCGATCACGATGGGAGTGAGCAAACAGCTGGTCCCGGTCTACGACAAACCGATGATCTACTACCCCCTCTCGACCCTGATCCTCGCCGGCATCCGCGAGATCCTCATCATCACCACACCCCAGGACGCCGACCAGTTCGCACGCCTGCTCGGCGACGGCTCCCAATTCGGCATCTCCTTGACCTACAAGGTCCAACACGAACCCAACGGCCTCGCCCAAGCCTTCGTCCTGGGAGCCGAGCACATCGGCACCGACAGTGCAGCCCTGGTGCTCGGCGACAACATCTTCTACGGCCCCGGCCTGGGCACCCAACTCTCACGCTTCGACACCATCGACGGCGGAGCCGTCTTCGCCTACGAGGTCTCCGACCCCACCGCCTACGGCGTCATCGAATTCGACGACAACCGAAAAGCCATCTCGTTGGAAGAAAAACCCACCGCCCCGAAATCGAACTACGCCGTCCCCGGCCTGTACTTCTACGACAACGACGTCATCGCCATCGCCCGCGACCTCGCCCCCTCCGCCCGCGGGGAATACGAGATCACCGACGTCAACCGCCACTACCTCGACGCCGGCCGCCTACAGGTCGAAGTCCTCCCCCGCGGCACCGCCTGGCTCGACACCGGCACCTTCGACTCCCTCCTCGACGCCTCCAACTACGTGCGCACCATCGAACAACGCCAAGGACTCAAGATCGGGTCCCCCGAAGAAGTCGCCTGGCGACGAGGATTCATCACCGACGACGAACTCCGCGCCCGCGCCGAGACACTCGTCAAATCCGGCTACGGCCGCTACCTGCTCGATCTGATCGACCGAGGAAACAGATGACCTTTCGTGAACTGACAATATCCGGCGCCTACGAATACACCCCACGCCAGTTCGGTGACGACCGCGGCGTGTTCTTCGAATGGTTCAAAGCGAGCCTGTTCGAGGAAACCACCGGGCGAGCCCTGGATCTGAAGCAGGCGAACTGCTCGGTCTCCGCCGCCGGAGTGCTGCGCGGGATCCACTTCACCACCAACCCACCCGGGCAAGCGAAATACGTCACCTGCGCCCGCGGAGCGTTCCTCGACGTCATCGTCGACCTGCGCGTCGGCTCCCCGACGTTCGGGCAATGGGACAGCGTGCTGATCGACGACATCGACCGGAAAGCGGTGTTCCTCGCCGAAGGCCTCGGGCACGCCATCTTGTCGTTGGAAGACAACTCCACCGTCATGTACCTGTGCGGCCTCGAATACACCCCGGCACTGGACCGCGACATCAACCCCCTCGACCCCGCCCTGGGCATCGACTGGCCCACCACCGGCCGCGACGGATCGCCCCTGACCTACGAGCTCTCCGCCAAAGACAAAGCCGCCCCCACCCTCACCGAAGCCCTCGAAGCGGGAAACCTGCCCATCGTTATCCGTCGGTGATTGCTTAACAACAGACTCGCGCGGGTTTGGTGGTGTCCGGCATAGTGCGTAAGCCGGAGCTTGCTCTAAGAGTGCATATTGAAGGGTGATAACTAGTTGGCTCCAATCAACTCCTGTTGAGCTCCGGTATATTTTGTTTTTCTGTACACGTCCAATCTTGTCCTTGCAGTTGCTTCAGCGCGATCGATGGTTTGCCTTTTAGAGACGGTTGGAATTCATCGCGACGCTCAACGCGGGTCGGTGTACGTGGAGTTCAGGAACCGTTCGTTCGCCAGATGATTGGCGTTGCGGATTCAGCCGCTGGTCGATGTCAAGTCCTGTATGGGGCTGGTGCCGCACGATCTGGGTAATGAGGTACGAAAATCGAAAGAATTAGATGTTTCTGCTGTGATTCACAACGGCTGCAACTGTGATCGGCGTACGCCTCATTCCGCCCCGTACCGGTACCTCTGAAGACGTTTAGGTTCCGCCCCGCCGGATCTGATGCGGGTCGGTATATCGGACTCGCGCGGGGCCACCCGACCGCGTATCCATGCGGTGGGCTCTGGTTGGTACTGCGTGTTTGCTTCGCTGGCGGACGGCGCGTCGGGGGCACGGTCAAGAAAGTGGTGATCAGGTTCTCGCTGCTGTTGTTACCACGTCGCTGCTGGAGGGAACTGGCGATCGCGAGTGTTCTGTCGGAAGGTTTGCTCTACTACGGGTGGTGTCGTCAGCCCTGGGCTTTGACCCGCCCAATTGAGTCGGCAAGTCTCACGCCAGAGCATTTACGACCGCGCTCGCGATGGCTCGGTGACCCGCGTTGTTCGGATGTAGGCCGTCGGGGTCGATCATGTCCGGATGACCCGACAGTGGCTCACCGATATCGAGATATCGCGCCTCTGCGCTTGCGGCCTTCACCCCGTCGATCAGGGTTGCGAAGTCCGTCGGAGGTTCGGTCGAATCCCAGATCGGTCTGGTGACTATAAGTTCCGTGTTCGGTGCCGCAGCCTTGATGGCCGCGAACAGCGATGATGCAACGGTGCCGGTGACGCTCGCGGTACCGGCCTCGTAATCGTTGCGGCCACCGGACACGACGACGACGTCCGGCTGGGCCGCGGCAACCACATCCAGCTTGATTCCGTAGTCGGTCTTCTGCCCGAGATAGCTCGTGGTGTACCCGGAGCCGCCCTCAGCGAGGTTGAGCTCCGACCACCCCATCGCCGCCGACACGAGCGTCGTCCAGCGCTGTCCATTCGAGGACGCACCGATGCCCTTGCTGTACGAGTCACCCAGAAATGCGACCACGCGCACGGAATCCGGAATGGACACAGGTGGGGGTGTTGCTGCCTGGGGAGCCTCCGACCGCGACCCGATCTGCCATCCCACGATTCCGCTGAACGCCACGACCAACACCGAGACAGCGATAGAGATGAGCACCGTCCTGCGCGCCGTCATGATGCCCGCACTTGCCGCCGCGTCACGAGATCGACCGCCGGCGGGACACGTCCTTCGGATGGGTCATCGCGACCCGCATCGTGTGGACCATGTGCTCCCACGATGGAAACTCGAAACCGGACGGCAGTGGGCGCGGACCGCTGGATAGGCTCATTGTCATGGCTTGCGCTACCGCGTCCATGTCGGTGGGATCGCAGTACCGCACCGACTCACCGAGCAATTCTCGAAAGATGGGGCGGTCGCTCACCAACACCGGTGCCCCGAGGCGTAGCGCCTCGAGTGGAGGCAGACCGTAGCCCTCGTTCAGCGAGAGGTATACGAACAGTGCGGCGTTGCGATACAGCCATGCCAGCTGCTCGGTCTCTACGAAACCGGTGTAGCGAATGGAGCCGTCGTCGATTGCAGCGAGTACCTCCTGCTCGAGCTGGTCGGCCTTTCCGTTGGCCGGACCCACGACCACGAACGGGCGGTTGGGTGAGATTGCACCCGAACGTACGGCTGCGGAGAGTGTTGTTGCCAGATTCTTCCGCGTATTCAACCGACCGACGGACAACATGAAGGAGCCGGGGCGGAGGTCGAGTGCGGGAGGTGATTGCGGATGCGCGTCGAGCAAAGCGTGAGAGATGCCGAAGCCGGTCACTGCGGAAGGCACCAGGCGTGGGTTGTGCTCAACGATGCGGGCCGCCTCGGTTCGACTGCTGACGAACAGCACACTCGCCGCGCGTGCGGCGATCATGATGGGAGAGAGGTAGATGCGCTCGATTGTGGTGAACCACTCCGGGTTGGACTGGAACAACGCATCGTGCACGAAGACGGCCGACTTACCGAGCAGCGGAGAATAGTTCGATCCCCACGCCATGTCGTACGGGCCGAGGCGAACTCGAAGCGACAGCTCCACCATGTTCTTCAGCGGCTGCGTCGGCAGGTATGTGCGGATCCATCGCACACCTTGCCGTTCCAAGTCTGCCGCCTCCGCCGGTGTGGGACTGCGCCGCAGCGCGACGGTCAGCACATCGCCCGGAAACTCGCGTCGCCACGCCGCGATCTTCTCGTGTGTGATGACGATGCCGGCGGGTGGACCGTCGAACCAGTAGTACCCGTCGAACAGGACCCTCATGTCGTCTCCGTTCTGTCGCGTCGGGGCAGTACGACGAGCATCGCCACCGACACCGCGATGCGTAGCCCGCTCAGGACGATCAACGTCCACACCAAACCTGCGGCACCGCCGACGAATACGCCGATCGTTTGGCTACCTACGTCGACGAGCACCGACGCCAGTCGGGCTCGATGTGTGAATACAGGGCCGACGAAGAATCGGGTGGCCATCAGTGCCACCTCGAAGGTCTGCGCAGACAGGATCGCCATTCCCACTGGAACCACGTACGGCAGCGCGGCGGCGGGACCGATGTCGGAGAACACCGTCGAAAGCGCCGTGTAACCCACCACCCCACACGCGCCGAGGCCGAGGGCCACCGCGAAGTTCCAGCGCACCGAGACCGCGAGTACTGCACGGGTGCCCTGCGCGCTGAGTGTGGCGAACTGTTTGAAGATCAACGGCTGGATGCTCTGGATGATCACGAACGCCGGCGCGAACACCAGTGAATAGGCGAACCGGATCCCGGCAGTGGCAGTGTCGTCCTGAATCAGATATAGCAGCATTGTGGCGATCTGGCTTCCGAATCCCAGGTAGACGGCCTCTGCGGTGATCCGCCACGCGATGGAGAAGTGCGAATCGGACTTACTGGTGGAGGTGGCTGTGCCGCAGAAGACGAGCCCGGCCGCGAGCACGATCAGCAGCGTGCAGAACCAGATCGGCAACAGCGCTGTGCTGTCGACACCGAGTGCGATCGTTCCCGCGGCCAGGAGCGCGCCGACGGCGTAGAGCCCCGCCAACAGTGCCGCACGCGAGTAGCTGCCACGGATGATGAGGACCTGACGCGGGAGATCGGAGATCACCATCGTCGCAGCCAAGGCCCCCACTGCGGCGGCGTAGCCCCATTCGCCGCCGTGGCTTATCCACGCGAACGAAGCAACACCGACGACGGTCGCGAAGACAAGGGTTCCGCGCCAACTCGACCATCGGTTGATGGATTCCTCGGGGCGGATGCCAATTCGTGCTGCGTCGACGATGGGGGCGTAGATCCCCCACGCTCGTGAGGTCCCGACGGCGATGAAGCCCAGTGCGGCACCGACCGACAGCGAAGCGAATTCGCCGACCGTCAGCGACACACCGGCCGTGACGTTGAAGACGAAGAAGCCGAGTGACCACAAGCCTTGGTCGAGAGTGCGGACCAGAATGCCGGCTCGGGTGACGGCCGAGTTCTCCACCGAGGGGCTCGCGGTCATCGTGGCCGACCTACCCGGCCCGACATCACTGTGCTGAATGCCAGTCCCTCGGCGTAGAGCTGCGCGGCGAGGTCGACGAACCGCTGCTTGGTCCACTGCGTCGTGCTGATGCGTGGCATGGTCGACGCGCGGACTACGGCTTCCGCCAGCATGTCCCGGGTGGTCGTCGGGTCGGCAGCGAGCACGACCCCGGACGTTCCCGAATCCTCGAGCACCGAGCTGGCACCGGTTCGCTCGAAGCACACCACCGGGAGTCCGCACGAGGCCGCCTCGCCCACCACGCCGCTCGCACCTTCCCGACCCGAGGGATGCATCAGCACATCCGAATGGACCATCATGTCCAATACCGCTGCGCGGTCCAGGGATCCGTGGAAGGTCACTCGATCGTGCACGCCCAGAATCTCTGCCCTTCTGCGCAGGTACGCGCCGTGGCTCGTACTGTCGAAGCCCACGATGTGCAGGTGGGCGTTCTGCAGCATGGTCGACGCCAACGCCTCGATCGCCAGTTCTTGCCGCTTGCGCGTGATGAGGTGCCCGACCACGAGGATCTCGATTCCGTCGTGGTCGGCCCGAGACGGCCGTGCGGTGGGAAGATCAACCACGACATTGGGAAACCGCCGGAACTGGGTATCGATGTGTCCGACAGTCGCTTCCATCGCTCCGTTCTGCGCGAGTACGAGATCGCATTGCCGCGCGATGCGCGTCGCCGGAATCGATGCCACACGGTCCCGAACCGTCTGCAGAATCCTCTGTCGACGTGATGCGGGCGAGGTGGGCGAAATGGCGAAGACCGCGGCGACGCCGCCCGCCCCGACCGGACCCCAGACCTTGTAGGTGTTCGGTGACATTCTGGTGATCGGTGTCGAGAGAATCTCCGATGCGAACGTCACGTGATGCGCGTAGACCACCGATTGTCTCCGCTCGATCACGCGAATGTGTCTGACAGCCAGTCGAACCCATAGTTCGTGCTCGAGCCGGGTGAACCGAGGATAGTGCCATCGGAAGAACGGCGGTGCCAGCGGAATCTCGACGGTGACGATCTCGAGGTGCTGCTCGAGCTCGGCCGGAACCCGCCCGGCGCAGGCTTGGGCAGAACGGCGCATCGTCAACAGAACCACCGTTGCATCAACGGTTCGAGCGTGCTCGAGGGTGGCGATCAAGAACTGCCAGCCGATCCCCGGTTCGCTGGGCATGTCCGGGTGAACCGTGAACGAGGACAACACGATTGCACGCGGTCGACCATCGGACGCCGTGAAGGTCATCGCGTCCCCGCGAGGCGGTGCCGTCTGCGCCGTCGGGGCGATCCTTGGGACGCCGGCGTCCGGGCATGCGTCTCTGCGTTCCGAATCGGTGTGGTCGCCGTCAATGCGAGGAAGACCCAGGGGAATGCAAACCAAATCACGCTGGTCACGGATGTGCAGATCGCCAATCCCAGAAACAGGGGAAGGGCGTGCGCTTTGTCTCGGGCGGCCAGGAACAGTGCGACGGCGAAGACGGCGAAGAAGGCCGAGCCCACGAAGCCCACGTCGTACAGAAGTGACAGCCACATCGAGCTGAGATACGCGGGGCCGATATTGGTCGGGTCGACGGGGTTGAACTGCGAGAACGTGTTCAGTCCGGTTCCGAACGACGACGCGCCCCAGCCGCGTGCGGCAATTTGATCGATCGCGTTGTTCCACAGTTGGACGCGGTAGGCACCGGTCCCGCTCTGTGTGTCGATCACGTGGACCACGCGCCACAGAAACGTGTCCTCGTCCCCCACGCGGTAATACACGTCCTGCAGGTAGAAGGCGACGAGGGTGAACGCGGCCACCGCCGAGACTACGGCTATGGGATAACGCTTGACGCAACGGAACAAGACGCAGACGGCGAGGAGCGCAAGGGCAATCCAGGCCGATCTGGTGGACGTCAGTATCAGTGCGATGGTGATCGGAATAGTCATCACCAGAATGCTTTTCGTCACGGCCGGTGTACCGGCGAAGTAGTAGACGATGCCCAGCCATCCGAAGCACAAGCAGCCCATGATGTTGTACTCGAAGGCCAGGCCGTCGATGCGGGTACTCGGATCGAGTACGAAGGCAGCGATGCTCACGACGCAGATGAACCCGAGAATGGTTGTGCCGGAACGGACGATGAACCTCAGGTCGAGGGCCGAGGTGACCAGTGGAACCACCGCGACGAGCGCGACGAGCAGCTGGATGGCCATGCGCAGGCTCGCTCCGGGGTCGAGAGCGAAGACCATGCTCGACGCGAGTCCGACTGCGATGAGCCCGACCCCGCCGAGGACGAGACCCGGACCGAGTGAGTTGCCGACGTTCGCGGACGGGTTCCGCCGTACATGGGCGTGCAGGGCGAGCAGGAACAACGGTGTTGCGAAGTATTCCGGACGAATACTCAGCCCTGCGACCGTCACCTGAACACCGTTGGAGCACAACGCGAAGAAGAAGACGCACCATGCCCATTCCATGCTTCTCAAGGATCCGACAGCGAGGACAACAGCAATCGCCGCAGCCAGCGCGATCGAGGCGATCGTGGGAACGGCCAGCGCCAGGTACACGACGACGGAGGCAGCGCAGACGAGTCCTGTCATTTCTGCAGAGGATGGGCCTGCTTTGCGGCCTACTCGCCCGGTGAGGAACATCGGGTCAGTGCCGGTTGGTGCGCACGGGTGCCGATTGCGTCGGCGGTGTCGGCACTCGACCAGGCTCGAAGTCGTAGCCGTACTGATCTCGTCCGCGTCCCGTTGCCGGGACCATCGACATGACCACACCGAGCAACGAGGCACCCACGTTCTCGAGGTTGGCCGCAGCGCGCGTCAATTCCTCGCGGCGGGTGTATCCGTACCGCGTGACCAGGATGGTGCCGTCGCATTGCGTGGCGAGAGTGGCGGCGTCGGTGACCGGCAACAGGGGAGGCGAATCCACCACCACGTAGTCGAAGGCCCGCCCCAGATCGCGCAGAAGTGATTGCGCGGTGGAGCTTCCCAGCAGTTCGCTCGGATTGGGCGGGGCCGGGCCCGAACCCAATGCCCACAGATCGGTGTGGCCGGTGGTCTGCACCACCTCGTCGAGACCGGCGTCGTGTGCGAGCACGGAGCTGACACCGACCGAGCCGACGATGCCGAGGTAGTCGGCAATGTGTGGCCGTCGCAGGTCGGCATCGACGAGGACGACCCGGTTGCCGGATTCCGCGAGCGAGAGGGCAAGGTTGACGGCAGTGGTCGATTTGCCCTCGCCCGCAATGCAACTGGTGACCAGCAGGATGCGGGGCGGATTGTCGACCGAAAGGAATTTGAGGTTCATCCGCAGTTGACGGAACGCCTCGGCGATGGGCGCGGTGGACGAACCGAAGTCGATGGGAGGGGTGTCACGGATCTTCTTGTCCAACGGGATTGACCCGATGAGCACGCTGTCGGTCAGCGCCTGGAGTTCGTCGGGTTCCTTGACGGTGTTGTCCATCCTGTCGCGAACCAGTGCGCCCGCGATGCCGACCAGAAGTCCGAGGACGAATCCGAGTGCAACGTTGCGGACCTTTTTGGGCGAGACCGGCGTGGTCGATGCCTCCGCGGTCTCGGCCACGGTCACCGCAGCGCTGGCCGTACCCCCGTCGACAGGCTTCTCCAGTTCGCCCACCAGCGTGGGGAACAGCTCGCCGATGGCGTTGGCGATGTCGCGGGCCTGAGCCGGAGACGAATCGACAACGGACGCGTCGAGTAGAACCGAATTGGGTTTGGCCGTGGCGGTGATGCGGTCGGTCAGTTCGTCCGGACTCATGGGCAGCCCGAGCTGGTCGACGACACGACGGGCCAACTCCCGGCCGGTGAGCAACTCGGTGTAGGAGACGACTCGCTGCTGCGACGCCAAGTTGTTCTGGTACACGTCGCTGGACGACACCGCCGTCGTCGTGACGAAGAATTGCGTGGTCGATTGATACATCGGCGTGGACACGAGCGAGAACACGACAGCGATGAGTGTGCCGACGATGGTCGTGGCCACGATGACGAGCCACCTCGCGCGCAACGCGGCAGCGTACCGGCGAACCGTCATTCGCATCTCTCCCTCGAATTGCAGACCCTCGAACTTCGGTGTTGCGCGCCGAGCGGTCAGGGAACGGTGCGTCGCCAGAATGCGCCGGAACCGTCGATGTCGATGATCTCGTCCTGAATCGAGTGAGCCCGGCGGTAGTCCCGGACAGCTTGTCCGGCCTGAGAGGAATGACTTCCGTAGTCGTCCACGATGCAGAACCCGCCCGGTGAGAGCTTGGGGTACAACGACTCCAGAGCTTGAATCGTCGACTCGTACATGTCGCCGTCGAGTCGCATCAGCGCCAGCGCATCGATCGGTGCGGTCGGAAGCGTGTCCTTGAACCACCCCACGAGAAATTGCACTCGCTCGTCCAGAAGGCCGTATCGCTCGAAGTTGTGCTGCACCGTGCGGGGGCCCACCGCGAGGCCGCCGAGTTGATGGTTGCGATCGCCAGCGTCAGCGGGATACCGGGTGGCGTCTGGGGGCGGGAGTCCCTCGAACGAATCCGCAACCCATACGGTCCGACTCCGGTCACCCCATGCGACCAAGTTCGCCTTCATGAAAATCGATGCGCCGCCCCGCCATACGCCGGTTTCGATCAGATCGCCGGGGACCCCATCCGAGACGATCGTTGCGACGCACTCCTCGATGTTGGTCATCCGGCGCAGACCGATCATGGACTCCGCCCGGGAGGGCCAGTCGAGGCCGGATTCTCGCTCGCGCTCGTCGTACGGTTTCTTGATCGCAATCTCGACACCGAATCGGCCGGCCGCATGGGCGAAGTAGCTCGCCAATCGTTTTGGTAGCGATGGATTTCCCTGCCACCGAACGCCGCCCAGCACCGAATCGTTGTCTTCCGCCAGAGCGCCCGTCAAAGCGCGTTTGACCGTGTTCAGATAAAGACCTCTGACCGAGTCGATATCGGTGACTTCCGTCGTCATTGGCAAACCATAGCAACGCATTACGTGAGTCGTCGGGTGCAAGAACGATATTCGTGGCGGGACAATTCAGGTCGGTAGCAAAGCTTCTTGCATTCTGGGAATCAGGTATTCGCCGTATTGTCGGGTGATGTGACCGGTATCCCAGCTGATTACTATGCCGGATACGACCAATGGGCACGTGTTGCGATAGCAGAACCAGGAACGAGTGTCGATCAACGTGGCTCCCGTTTGTTGTGCGGCTGCCTCGTCGGCGCTGCGTTTGGTCAGCCAGTTCTCGGAAATGGTGCTGACGCAATTGGATGGAACGGCCAGCCTGCCCGCGCATTCCGTGGCGGCCTTGCCGAGTGGGTTCGGGGTGAGGATCACGACGGCGGCATCGCTGGGCGCGATCCGCTCGATGATCGCGGTGCGCGCGGCCGTCCACGCCTGCACCGAGCCCTTGTTGTCCACCATGGCCTGGATCCCGTATTCCATATCCACCATCACCACCATGCTGGGCCGGGCGGTGTTGATCTGATCGACCATCTCGTCGCGGCTGGAGTTGCATCGATCGGTGGACTGCTCGTCCACGCCGATGGTCACGTCGGAGGCGACGAACGGGCAGTTGTTGAGTCCCATGCCGTGCACCCGAAAGCCGTTGGGGATCAACGCTCCGACGATGGCGGGCAGCCAGGAAGCCGAGAAGGAGTCGCCGACTACGATCGCAGAACGAGGCGCGTCGGGAGGTCCGTAATTGCACACATCGAGGCTCAGTTCCGGGGGATCCAAGCACCCGGTCTCCGGGCTCATCTCGACCGGCTTACCGCTCTCGACGTCGTCGAGCGGGGGAGTTGTGACCGGAAAGGACGTGGCACCGAGCGACTCCACGATGGCGGCCTCGAGGGGGTCGCGGTCCTCCTCGACGGATGCTGCGGCGAGAACCGGGGCGGGCCCGCTCGCGGGTAGCACGACGGACGGCTGATTGAACAGGGCGACCAGGAGAAAGACCATGACTGCCCCCAGCGCGGCTACGAACACGCGTTGACCGTCGTGACTGTCGCTCGCAACGGAGCGGTGCCCGGGGCGTCTCGATCGGGGAGCCAGGAAGTCCGAGTCGAGTACGGCTTTCTCCACCAGGTGGTAGGACGCCACGGACAGCAGAACGGTGCACACGATGACGGTGACGTAGTACGTGACGCCCACATTCATGACGGTGAGGAGAAGCACGACAAGCGGCCAGTGCCACAGATACAAAGAGTACGAGATGGCACCGATGTACACCACGGGTCGTAGCCGAAGCGGTTTCGTCACCGCCAGGCCGGTGGATCCGATACCCGCTGCGATCACCAGACACGTGGCCACCACGGGGACGACGCCGTAGGGCGCAGGGATGGTGTACGTGACCTCGAAGGTGAACTCGGAATAGAAGATTCCGACTAGGCCGGTGACCGCCATGGCGGACCGGAGCCACACGGGCATCCGGTGGAAGATCGGCGCAATGGATGCCAGCAATGCCCCGGCTGCCAGTTGCCACACCCGGCTGAAGGTGGAGAAGTAGGCCGCGGTGGGGCTGGCGACGCTCTCGTCCATGGCCCAGAGGAACGACACCGCAATCGCGACCACAGCGAATCCGCCGACGAACGGCCGCAGCGGCAGGTTCTTTCGCCATCTCGTAGCGATGAAGAGCAGGCCGACCATGAGTAGAGGCCACACCACGTAGAACTGTTCCTCGACGGCAAGAGACCAGTAGTGCTGCAACGGAGAGTGCGGCAATGCCGTCTGAAAGTAGTCCGTCCCGATCGAGATCAAATGCCAGTTCATCATGAACGCAGCCGACCACCACGTATCGACTACGATTGCCTCGAACCTGCTGGTGACAATCAGCACGTACGACGCGGTCAGAGTTGCGCCCAGGACCAGCAGTGCAAGGGGCAGGATCCGGCGGGCACGTCTGCGATAGAAGTTCGCTATGGACACCCGGCCGTAACGCATTCCCTCTCGCAGTAGCAGGCTCGTGATGAGGAACCCGGAAATGACGAAGAACATGTCCACGCCGACGTATCCGCCTTCGGGCCAACGAACGACGTGATGCAAAATCGCGAACGTCACGGCGATCATCCGCAAACCCTGAATATCGAGCAGAAATCCGAAGTCGTTGGACTTGCCGGGAATACTCGGTGGCGTCGAAACAGCCGGCGGTTGGCCGGCTTTCCTTTCGTGCAGTGACATCTGCAGTCCTCGAGGCATGTGCGTGACTTCCGGAAAACCCCGGTCGGTGAAGCGAATACTAGCCGGATTCGGAGCTTTGGTAAGCGAACACAGAAACCGTCAACGATCCGAACGGCGGTTAGAAGGCGGAATGCGTTCAGGGTGGTCCGGCGAATGGCCCGCTAACCTTCATGTTGGTTGTTTCTTGCCGTCGACTGATGATGCCCATCTGGTTCATGTTGTGCGACAGACTAGTTCGCCAAGCTCATAGCGTCCGAACGGGGTGCCGATCCTGGCGTGGACGGTTACCGTGAGCGCACCGAATTGCGTTCTAAGGAGTGCAAGATGCTGCACGCGTTGATCGACACCATCTACTGGAAGCTGCGTCGGAGGCGAATGCCCGACGACATTCCTTCTACGGCCTTGTTGACCTTCGTGGTCGATCGAGTCGGTCAGGCGCTCCGGGGGCAACTGCTGGGCCTGCCCTATTTGAGGGGACCGGCACTGCACTTTCGGGGCCGCGGCGTGAAGGTGCGCAACGCAGCCAAACTGCGCGTGGGCACCGCCGTGGTGTTCGGCGACGGCGTGGCCATCGACGCGCACTCGGCACATGGAATCACGTTCGGCGACAGGACCACTGTGGGTCGTGGGTCGTCGATCAACGGATCGGGTGTTATCTCGGAACCCGGTGTCGGCGTCGTGATCGGCGAGGGTGTCGCGGTGGGGATGTACAACGTGATCTGGGGTCAGGGCGGGATCACGATCGGGGACAACGCCATGATCGGGCCCCATGTGTCGATCTTCAGTGAGGATCACCGTTTCGCCGACATGTCGGTGCCCATGAACAGGCAGGGTTACCTCCGGAGCCCGACGGTCATCGGAGCGGACACGTGGATCGGGGCGGGCTGCGTGATCACCCGCGGGGTCACTATCGGCGAAGGCGCTATCGTCGGCTCCGGTTCGGTGGTCACCAAAGACGTTGCGCCTTACACAATCGTAGGAGGCGTGCCGGCCCGTTTGATCAAGGCCCGCGAGCACACCGCCACATGACTCGACCCGAGGTCTCGGTTCTGATCGTCACCTACAACAGCGCCCACGTCGTCTCTGCATGCCTCGATGCGCTCGAAGCGGGGCACGGACGGGACGGCGAGATGGAAATCATCGTGTACGACAACGCCTCGACGGATGAGACGGTGCTACTGATCGAGCGGAATTGGCCGGCCGTGCGCGTGATCGCGGGCGCGCGCAACCTCGGATTCGCCAAGGGTGTCAACAGAGCTGCGGAAGCAGCCACCGGCCGGAACATCATGCTGCTCAATCCCGATGCCGTCATCGCCGCCGCGGACGTACTGGTTCTGGCCAGGACGGTGCCATCGACACACGGCGGGATCGTCGCGCCCGTCATCCATACCGGCGGCGTGCGCGTGATGGCAGCCGGCCGGATGCCCACGATCTGGGCGATGGCCAGTCACTATTTCGGGATCTCCCGGCTCTCGCGGGGCCGGACGCGGTTGCAGGGGCACTATTTGCTGCCCTCGGACGTCGGGGAGGGCGTGGTCTCCACCGACTGGGTAACCGGTGCCTGTCTGATGGTCGATTCCGAAACGTGGTGGCGAGTCGGCGGATTGACCGAGCGGTGGTTCATGTACGCCGAGGACATCGAATTCTGCTGGCGCGTAGGCCGCGCAGGGGGCGTGGTGTTGATCCAGCCGCTCGCACATGCGCAACATCTGGTGGGCAGCAGCAACGGTGCGCCGGAGGCAGGCACCAACTCCGCCTGGGTGCTCAATCTTTACGAGTTCTACCGCGCAGACCTTGCCGAGTCGCGCCTGCAGCGAATCGTGTGGGCGCTCGTGGTGGGATGTGGTCTACGGTTCCGGGCCGTCGTCTTCCTGTTGCAGTCTCTGTTGCATCGATCGGCCGAATTACATGGCGCAGCCGGAGATTTCACTCGTCACTCAAACGCGGTGTTCCGGGCACTGACGGCGTCCGCCGACGACAGGTGGTCGCGCAGCGCACGGTCGTAATCGGCACAGACTCGTTCCCAGGTGTAGTGGTCGTGAGCACGGCGGATCGATTCTGTGCTCAACTCCTGTTGTAGTTCGCTGTCGTCCAGCACGGTTTCGAGTCCGGCGCTGATGCACCGCGGATCCGGGTCGACGAACACCGCTCCGTCGCCGAGAACCTCACGGTTGTAGACGGTGTCGCGTGCGACCACCGGCGCACCGCAGGCCATGGCTTGAACCAACGCAGGGTTCGTTCCTCCCACGCTGTGCCCGTGGAAGTACGCACCGGCGTTCTCCCATAATGAGAACAGCATGTCGTCGTCACTGAGGTGCCCGTACCACCGCACGTTGGTCTCTCGGGCGGCTATGTCGGCCACCCGCTCCTCCAGGGCACCGCCGTACCCTGACGAACCGACGATCACCACTTGCCAACGCTCGCAGAGTGTTTCGATCGCGTCCAAGAACGGCCCGATGGTGTTCTCGGGAACAAAGCGAGCCACCATCAGAATGTACTTCCGGCGCGCGAGCCCATCGGGTGGATCGTCTCCGGTTCGAGGATCGCCGCCGTACGGAATGAATACACCAACCCGGCCGGAGAGTTCCTCCCATCGAACACCCAGCGCTCGGGAGTCGTAGATGAGAGTGGTCGCGTACCGCGCTGTCGCACGGCCGCCGATGGCGAAGATCGCCTTGGCTATGCGTCCCCACTTCTCCCGTTCCCACTCGATTCCGTCGACATTGACCAACGTGGGGATTTTGCGAAGCCGAAGCAACGGCAACCAGAAGCCGTTTGCCACGTTCATTACCAGTGCCGCATCGGGTTTCGTCGCCACCGCATGGATCGACGACGTGGCCCCGTACGTGATGGTGCTGGCCGACTTGCTGTCGACGCCAGGGGTCACCACGGAACGCACACGAGAATCCATGTCGATCGGGTTGGTGCTCAACGCCTTTTCACGGCCGTACACAACCACGTTCCAGCCGTGATCGGCCAGGTAGGGGGCCAGATGTCGGACCAAGGTTTCGAAACCGCCGTAGAAACTCGGGTATCCCCGTGTGCCGATGATGGCGACCGTACGAGTCATAGTGCTCCCACTGAGCGTCGACATACCAGTGCGCTCGTCGATTCCCTGACATTCGACATAGCAATTTGAAAGGGATGTTATACACGCGGCAACGCTTTTGTCCGTCCAACGTGTGAAAACGAAACATTGCGTGCACAAACCGATTTCGCGAACTCGGTGTCGGTTTTGAAAGATACTCTTAACAGAATCAATTCTGTCTAGTGGGCAGTTTTGCGAGCCCGGAAGTTTCTTTGTGGTTCTTTCGAGGGACCCGCGGTTTGTTCCAGCGTGCCGGGGTTTCCGGAAGGTGAAGGACATCCGCCCTAGCTGTTCGCGCAGTAGCGCCGTGGTCTACGGGGCCTGGCGTCGCGCTCTGGCGGTTGCGGAGAGAGGCGAGCGGCCGTGGCCATGGCAAAGCGGGGGTTGCCGGAGCAGAAACGCTGGGCTCGCCGGGGTCCGGGCTGCCTCGCAGCTCCAACGAGAGGGATGCATGGACTCGAGTGTCGAGAATCACCCTGACTTGGGCCGGGGTGGCGAAGCTTTTTATGGTTCCTGCTCTAGCTGGGTCGAACGCTACCGGCAATCCTTGTCCGTTCGTGATTTCTGAAGTTGAAATTGGGGACGCGGATTGTCGTGACACGTCACAACAGGGAATTCGCCGAGTAGATCTCGTGAATCAAACGAATGAGTGACTGGCTCCAGGGGCGATACTGATCCGGTGCACGGCGATCGAATACTTATGTAACGATTGAGCCACACAGTAGCCCGTTGCGGGGTTGTACGAACGGACGAGGAGCTCGAAGCATGGAGATACAGGATTATCTGAAAATCCTGAAGGCGAGGTGGATCATCATCGCCGTAACCGTGGTCGTAGCGATCCTTGGCGCCTTGGGTGCGTCCCTGCTGACGACGCCGCTGTACGAGTCGAGCGCAAGAATGTTCGTCTCCACATCTGGAGGAACCTCGGTCAACGAGGCATACCAAGGCAACCTGTTCTCGCAGCAACGCGTTGCCTCGTACTCCGAACTGGTGACCAGTGAGGCGCTAGCTGCCCGGGTTCTTGCTGTTCTGCCGCTCAACCTCACTCCATCGCAATTGGCGGCGAAGGTGAAGGCATCGTCGACTCCCGACACAGTTTTGTTCGATATCACCGTCACAGACGCGTCCCCTGCGACTGCTCGCGACATCGCCAATGCGTTGGCGTCCGAGTTGACCACACAGGTTGAGGAGTTGGAGACACCCGCAGACGGCGGGAGTCCATCGGCCGGCGTCAAGACCTTCCAGCAGGCGGATGCGTCTTCCTCTCCGGTAAGCCCGAAGACCAAGCGCAACCTCGCCCTCGGTGCGGCGGTGGGTTTGTTGCTCGGCATCGCGTTGGCGGTTCTGCGCGACCGGCTCGACAACACCATCAAGGGTCGTCGCGAGATCGAAGTAATCTCCGGTAAGGCGCTCGTCGGCACTATTCCGTTCGACAAAGAACGTAAGGCGCATCCGGCCGTCGACTTTCAGGACCTCACTCAATCGGCTAGCGCCGAGGCGTTCCGTGAGCTGCGCACCAACTTGCAGTTCCTTGAGGTCGACCATCCACCACGAGTCATCGTCGTCACGAGTGCGATTCCCAGTGAAGGCAAAACGACCACCGCAGTGAATCTCGCTGTGGCCCTTGCCGAAGCGGGCCACCACGTGGCTCTCGTGGAGGGCGATCTGCGTCGGCCGCGGGTCTCGAAGTACATGGGTCTGATCGGCTCGGTCGGAATGAGTACCGTTCTCGCCGGCCAGGCAACGGTCGAGGAGGTGCTGCAGCCGACCAAGTACGAAGGCCTACAGGCCATGGCGTCCGGTCCCATTCCGCCCAACCCGTCCGAGTTGTTGGGCTCCGAGGCCTCGCGTGCTCTGTTGGTCGAACTGCGTTCGAGGTTCGACTACGTGATCGTCGACGGTGCCCCGTTGCTTCCGGTGACCGACTCGGCCGTCCTCACCACCCATGCTGACGGTGCCCTGCTCGTCACGCGTTACGGACACACGAAGTCCAACGAACTCGCGCGAGCCATCAGCAACCTCGAGACCATCGGTGCACATGTTCTCGGCGTTGTGCTGGCGTTGACCCCGTCGAAGAAGGGGGACATGTACAGCTACTCGTACAACTACACTGCAGACACAAACCTGCCGCGTCAGGTAGTGCCCCCGGTGCCCGCACCGGCACCTCAAGGCCCGGTCCAGCATCCGACGCCGGCCGCCGTACCCACTTCGACGCAGTCCCCGTCGACATACGCCGGATCGGCGCAACCTGCACCGACTGAGACTGCACGCACGGCCGCCAGCGCGGCACCGTACGCACGGGCACGCCGTCCCGAGGTGTCCACCGACCCGTCGAGAAACGGTATGGGCAACCCGCGATTCGGTAAGTAGTCGTGAGGTGGTCGCAGCTTGTCACGATCGCCCTGAGTTTCGCGTCGGTCGGCAGTTCTTGCCGAGGGCGACTCCTGCAACGCCCACGGTCGCTAATAGCACTGGCGTCGTCACGTTCGATACCTGTGCGGGATGGCGACCGTAAACAGAACTTGAACAACTGCCGGTCAGCTTGTTGTTGATGCTGGATTCGATGCGCTTCGCTTCGGGTTTGTGAACGCTGAGTGTAATAGCCGAAGCGGCTTGCCCTCTGTCTAGTGAAATTGTTCTTTCACGACGCTTTTCGACGCTTGGTGTCATGCGTCCGTTGCGATGGTGCCCTCGACGAACACTTGGGATATGCCGACGGGTTCGATCGAGACCCATGGCCGAGTATTTCCCACGACCGCTAGGTGATCACTTCTGGACGCACGGCGGTTACAACGCCGCGGGCGACCCGACAACCCCGCTTGATCCGGACGCGAGTCCTGGGCGATTGCACACGACGCAGCCGGTAACCACCAGTCGGCGAAGACGAAGGTGGTGGCGTAATGCCAGACCATCCGCATCCCAAGTGTTGCTGCGCTAGTGCACACCAATGCAGCCACTCTGTCGAACGTTAAGTACAACTGGGAAAGCGGAGTTGCCGACGCCGATACGCCGTCAGTTCTGATGCGCACCCAGCACTTGCCGTGGATTACTCGGCATACTTCGCAACTCTGCTCATCACCGACGTCGGGGTCGCCGTGCTGAACTCGACCATTCTGACGTCGCCGCTGAACACGGGAGCGGGCATCGTTGTCGACCTGTCTGTGCTGGCCAAGTGCGCATCGATTGTCGCGGCCGACAAGCTCTCCACCCATCCGGCAAACGGCACCGCCGCATCGCGGAGCTGTGCACTGCGGCCGTCCGTTCTGCGCGGCGGTTGTGGAGTCCGGCCGCACGCCCGCACCGCGAGTCGGCTACGGCACGGCTGCACCGATCGGAATGGTGACGTTCTTCTATGTTGGCGACGAGGTCCGGAACAGCGCTCCGGTCGAGGGAACGGCGAGCGTGAAGTACGTCGCCTATCGGTGGCTCTGCACCGTCAACTGCAGACCAGGAACGTGGCTTCCCCTCCGCTACCTGACCGGCAACTAGGCGCTGGTGGAGTGTGGGGCTAAGTTATGCAGCACCGCGGCCCTAAGTCACCGGGCCCGGAACGGGAACGTTCCGGGGTAGGCCAGCAGTGATCAGCTCTTCGATCACCACCTGCGCCCACAAACGGTAACCGTCGGCATTGGGGTGGATTCGCGTCGGCTCATCTAGAAGCCGGTTGAACTGCCCGTAATCCACAAAAGCCTTGTTGACGGGCATGCTCGGGAAACCCCGAGTAACCGCCCAATTAGCGATGTGGCGCACGTTCTGCTGCTGAATGTCCGCGGTGAAAGACGGGCTCCAGTCGGGGTTCTGCTCGATGTTGACGACGGTCGCATTGGGATAGTCGGACTGCAGCGCATTCATGAAGTTGGCGACGTGGCCCTTTGCTTGATTGATCGGTTCGGTGTGACCGAAGCTGACGAAGACCAGGTCGAGGTCAGCAGATGTGAGCGGCAGGATGCGGTCGACGCGCTGGCTGATGTAGGTGACATTCTGACCTGGGATGGACCCGTTGTAGACGGTGATCGGGGCGCGGCTGCCGTTTCTCAGAGTCCAAGTGGCTTCGTATTCGTCGGTATTCTTGCCCCATGGCTTGATGTAGGTCGGCCGGTCGTAGGTCTTTCCGATCCAGTCTGGCACGAGAACCTGCCAGCCTTTCGACGAGATGCCGGTGGAGTCACCGAAGACCGCGATGTTAAAGGGGCGGTCGCCTTTTTGGAGTTTGGCCAAGATGCTGTTCAATGGCACGACCGGTGCCAGGACGGGCTCCGGTGATGGCGCAACGGTGCGGGCAGGGCGTGACACTTCGGCCGTCACCGTTTGGTCGCTGCGGTGGTCGATGTAAACGAACGTTGCTGCGGTGGCGACTAACGCGATCACAACCGCGACAGCGAGAATCGTCTTGTCTCTCTGAACCTTGTCGATCAAGCCCACTTCGCGTCCCCGACGTTTCGCCATGTGGAGCATCATGCCGTACCGCCCGGTCTAGCGCGCTACGGTGCCCAGGTGCAATTTGTTGTGTCACTGACGATTGTTCTAGATCAGTCCGACCTCGTACAGCGTTTCCAGGTTTCCACCCAGGAGACCTCGTAGAAAGCGGTCGCGCACGAGGTGGAGTCCGCGATTGGGTCATGCAGAAGGACTATGGTCTCCTTGTGCACCGGACCAGCTTTCGGAGGGCCAATTGAGTAGCTGATCAAACGGTGCATAACGAGAGCTATAGGGCTGCGTTGGGCGGGCTTTAAAGGGCGTGCTGCCCACAACGAAAATTCCTTCGATTGAACGACCAGTTCGATCGATGTCGGCGGACGGCGGCTTGAGCGACCAGATGGCAGGAGCGAACTATTCCGCGATCAGCACTGTGGAACGTCGACCGTCACCATCGGCTGATCCACCAAAGGCTGCACGGGCACTGTCGCCTCACCCGGAGCCGAGGGCTCCTCGAGCTCCCAGGTAACCGTCTGCGACTTACCTGGCGGGATGGTGAGATACGCAGCCTGCACGGGGCGACCCAATTCGGTGCCGGCCTGGATGGAGAATCCGGAAACACCGTTCACCTTCATGGACGTGATTTTCGCGCCCTGAGTGCCGTACAGATAGACGATCGACTCGTTGGTGCCGTACGGGACGTTGGGCTGAAATGTGCTCGCCACGTAAGACGTCAGGCCGTTCGGATCGACGTTGTTGGTCAGTGTCGCCGTCACTGTCGACTTACGCGTCCCGGCGGTGCAGGATTCGGCCGAATATTTGATATCGCGCGCCAGGTAGTAATCGAGCTTGTTGCCACCGGCATTGTTGACCACCACATTGGCGTAGGGAGCCGGGCTGTCGGGCAACACGTGACCCACCTTCGTTCCGGCCAGAATTGCCTCCTCGGCCGGATCTGCGCTCCACACCGAAATGCGACCTTCACTGCCGGCGCGGCCCACCGCGTCGAGCAAAGATCTGGTGGGGGCAGCGCCCGTCGTCATCTTCTGCACCACCGCGGACGCGATCTGCTGCAGATACGCTTTGCGGGCCAATTGGTCGTCGCCGAACCTCGAATAGGCTGTGCTGAGAGTGATTTCGACGACGTTGTCGGCGGTGATCTGCTCTCCGTCGGCCAGTGTGACCGGCCCGGTGGCTCCGAGGATGTAGCTCAACGCAATCGGATCGGTGGCGATGGCACCGTTGAGCACCTCACCGGTCTGCTCGGTCCACATCGACGACCAGATCTGGCCGGCATACGGAAAGTGCGGGCTCGCATTCGAGTTGCGGAAGTCGATGGTGGTGTTACGCGGTGCCCACAGTGCGTTGTACTCCGGCCCCAGGTCGATGGGCTGCTTCGCGAATTCGAGTTCGCGATTGCTGCCGAGGGTATCGACACGGGCGGTGCCGTTCTCGGCCCGAATGATGCCGTAGCCGCCGATCAAACCACCGGTACCGCGGGCCTCCGCGTTGGTCTGGAACGCGAGAAAGTAACTGCGCGGGCCGTTGTCGCCGAGCATCGACGGCAACAGCTGACTGGCGATGCGCGTGTTGGTGAGCAGGCCTGCGAGGTCGTGTGTTTGATCGATCAACGACGTACGTGCATCGCTGACGACACTGAGGAATGCGGGCTCGTCCACCTGCTGGGCTTGGAGGCTCAATTCCTCGGCTGCGGCGGCGGTCTGCTCCAGCACGGGTTGTGCGTCCCGGAGAGCGGCGGTATCGACCTTGCCGCCGCCTTCGACGAGGCTGCTCGGATTCAGGCTTTCGCCCGCCGTCGATGCGGGGGTGAGGACGTCCACGGCCAAACCGTGCACCACATCGGTGATCTGAGCTACCGATTTCAGCGGACTACCAAGGTAAGGAACGGCTTTCGCTATCGAAAACGGGATGGACGTCGTTGCCGACACCGCGTCGTCCGCTGATTCCGAAGCCCGAGCGGCCGCGGCCTCGGCACCGGCCGCATCACCGTCGAGCAGAGCATCTTTCGCCTGCGTGGCGGAGTCGCGCGTCGCGTTCAGGCTGGACTGAGCGGTGTAGGCCTCGTAGCCCAGCCACACCAGAAATGCGACGAGGACGACCAGCAGCACCCCCACCGTGAGGAGAATCGGCCGCTTCTTGCCGGATCGAGAACCACGAACATCGGTGGAACTGGTCGCCATTGTCGGTGGCCTCTCGGTCATAGGAAGTCGGTCGAGTGCATAGCCTAAAGGGGAGCGGCGGTTCCGGCGTACCTGTCGTTCGATCCGGGTAGAGCATTCACAATGGGTCGACTAGGTTTGTCACGGGCGATGTAGATCGACGTTGCTGGGCGGCACGTCAGCCGAAAATTCACGCCGTCGAAGCATATGCGTTGAGGAGGTCATCGAGTGTCGCCAGAGGTTGGTGAGCTGTTCGAGGATGGCCGCTTCCCTTTGTCCGCTGCGCAGATGAATATCTATCTCGCCCAGCAGCTGGCACCGGACGTACCGTTCACCATCGCCCAATACGTCGAAATTCGCGGCGATATCGATCCGGCCGTCCTGATCCGAGCCACGGACATCGCGTGCAGGCAACTCGAATCGCCCGCAGTGCGGATCGGGCTGCACGACGGGCATCCGTATCAGTGGCGAGACCTCCGGGTGCCGTACGCGATGATCTATCGCGATTTCCGAGACCGCGAGAATCCCGTCGAGGATGCTCAGCGCTACATGGACGAGCAGTACCGTCGCCCCGTCGATCTGGTTCGCGATCAGTTGATCGCCTCCGAGATCATTCAGGTGAACGAGGCGCACTACTACTGGTACAGCCGCGCCCACCACATCGTCATGGACGGACTCGGCGCGATCTCCGTCCAGGAACGCACCGCGGCGGTGTACACCGCGTTGACCGACGGCACCGAGATACCCAAGACGCGCGCCATCGGCGTCCGTGAGATCTACGACTACGAGGCCGCGTACCCCAACTCGTCTCGCTACGACACCGACCGCCAGTACTGGCTCGGCCGCCTAGACGGCCACCTCGACGCACCCCGACTGGCAGGCAACACGTACACGCGCGCGGCACCGAGCGGCGTGACGGTCAGTGTCGGTGCCGTGCTGGACGCAGACCTCACCGAAGCCGTGGCGGCCGTGGCACATCGGTACAACAGCTCCGACGTTCCCGTCGTGCTCGCCACGTTCGCGCTGTATCTCGCGCGCATGACCGACACCGACGACGTGATGCTCAGCCTCCCGGTATCGGGCCGAGCCACCACCAAACTGCGGGAATCCTCCGGCATGATGTCCAACGTCGTGCCCCTGCGCATCGGCGTCGAACAGGGTGTGACCGTCGAAGAACTCCTCCGACGTATTCAGGTGGAACTCACCGGCGCGCTGCGCCATCAGCGATTCCGCGTCGAGGACATGCAGCGTGAGACCGGCGACGGCATCGGCAGCGCCGCCGCTGGACGCGGAGTGTTCGGCCCCACGGTCAACATCATGATGTACAACAGCACAATTCGGCTCGGCGATGTCATCGGCGAATACCGCGTGCTCTCCAGCGGCCCCATCGACGACATGATGGTCAACGTCTACCCCGGAGTCGCCGGCACCAGCACCCGCGTCGACTTCCTCGGCAATCCGGCCCTCTACTCCACCGATGAGCTCGCAGCCCATCACCGTCGGTTCCTGGTTCTGCTGCGTGCGGTAGTGAATGCCCCTGAGGGCCTTGCCGTATCGGATCTGGATGTGCTCGATGCCGCGCACGAATCGGCGTTGCTGACAGCGCGTCCAGCGGACACGGTGTCGCCTAGGCCGTTGCCGGCGCTGCTGCGACGCGGTGCGGTGGTGCGTGCCGCGGGTGTCGATCAGTCCAGTGAGGACTTCACCCGGGTCGCAGATCACATTGCAGCGCAACTGGTCTCGCTGGGCGCGGGCACCGAGAAGCGCATCGCCGTGGCGATGGAACGCTCCTACGAATCCCTGCTTGCCTCGTGGTCGATCTCCACGGCCGGGGCCTCGTTCGTACCGCTCGACCCCACCGAGCCCACCGAGCGGCTGGCCACGGTGCTGGCCAGCGCAGACATCGAATTCGGTATCACCACCAAGGATGTGCTGGAACAACTTCCGAGCACCATCGAATGGTTCGACATCGAGGATCTACTCGACGCGAACGAACGTGACCTCGCGCCGCCGGCGCTGCACGTCGACAACGAGGCCTACGTCATCCACACCTCGGGATCTACCGGAAAACCCAAGGCCGTCAGCGTCACTCATCGCGGCCTGGCGCAACTGGCCGACAACGTCGTCGATCGGTATGCCGTCACCGCCGACTCACGAGTGCTGCACCTGGCCTCGCCCGTGTTCGACGCGTCCATCCAGGAAATTCTTGCTGCATTCGCGGCGGGTGCCACCCTGGTGATCGCCCCGGCCGATGTCTACGCCGGGCCTGCCCTCGCCGAGTTCCTGGCCGCCGAGAAGATCACGCATCTGATCACCTCACCGACGGTGCTGGCGACACTCGACCCGGAGGATCTGCACTCCATCGAGGTCTTCGACGTCGGCGGCGAAGAGTGCCCACCCACGTTGCGAGACCGGTTCGCCTCTCCCCAACGAACGATGCTCGACGCCTACGGCCCCACCGAGACAACGGTATTGGCGACATTGTCTGCCCCGATGGTCGCGGGTGAGCGGGTCACGATCGGTGCGCCGCTGCCGGGTGTTCGTGCGCTGGTACTGGATTCGCACCTGCGGCCCACTCCCCACGGAGGCGTCGGCGAGCTGTATCTCGGCGGCGACGGGCTCGCCCGGGGATACGACGGCCAACCCGGTTCGACGGCGGCGCGGTTCGTTGCCGACCCGGGCGTGGCGGGTGCGCGGCTGTACCGGACGGGTGACATCGTCCGATGGTCGTTCGACGGGTCCTCGCTCGAATACCTGGGCCGCTCCGACCATCAGATCCAATTGCACGGGCGTCGACTCGAAATCGGTGAAATCGAATCCGCCGCAACCTCTTTCGCTGGAGTGACCGCGGCCGCGGCCGTCGTTCGTGACGATCGACTGGCCCTGTACGTCACCGGTGTCTCCGACGGGCTCGACAGCCACCTGCGGAACCGGTTGCCGGCATGGATGATTCCCCGTCACATCGTGGTTCTGGACGCACTGCCGATGACGGCAGGCGGCAAGGTCGACCGCCGTGCACTACCTGCCCCCACCGAGCCGACGGACACCGAGTACGTACCGCCGCAGACCGAGACCGAACACGCTGTTGCCGCAGCCTTCGCCGACGTCCTCGGCGTCGAGGAAGTGGGGCGCGAGCACTCCTTCTTCGAGCTCGGTGGTGACTCGCTCAGCGCCACCCGAGTTCTCGCTCGCCTCGGCTCGGGAGTCTCGCTCACCGCGTTGTTCGCCGACCCCACCGTCCACGCCGTCGCGGCCGCCATCGATGCGTCCGCCGATCGTGAAGCGTCGCTCGACTTGCTCGATACCGTTCTGCCGGAACATGTCCCGCTGTCGTATGCGCAGCAGCGCCTGTGGTTTCTCAACCAGTTCGACCCCACATCGCCCGCCTACAACATGCCCATCGCCATCCGGGTCGCAGCGGGTAGCGATGCGTCACTGGTCCTGACAGCACTGCGTGACGTTGCCGAACGACACGAAGCGCTGCGCACCTACTACCCTGACGACGGCGACGGTCCGCAGCAGGTGGTGCGGCCCACCGACACCGTCCTGCTCGACGTACCGGCCCGCACTGTGCCCGAGCACCACCTCGACGACGCCGTCACGGCTATTGCCGGGCAGGGATTCGACGTCGCTGCCGACGTGCCCATCCGGGCAGCGCTGCTGAGCGTGGAGGAGTCCGGCGACACGGTGGTCGTCGTGGCAGTGCACCACATCTCGATGGACGGATGGTCCCTCGACCCACTCGTGCGCGACTTCGCGTTTGCCCACGCGTCACGCACGGCCGGTCACGCGCCGACGTGGCCACGCCTACGCGCGCAGTACAGCCAGTACTCGGTGTGGAACCGCGCGACGGTGGATGCGGTTGCCGGCGAGCAACTCTCGTTCTGGACGTCGGTTCTGGGGGAGCGCGACACCGCGCTGGCGGAATTGCCATCCGATTTCCCCCGGCCCGCAGTACAGTCGATGACCACCGACGCGGTTCCGTTCGAGATCGGGCCGGACCTGCATGCGGGAATCCGTGAGCTGGCGCGGTCGAACAACGCGACCACGTTCATGGTGGTCCATGCCGCGGTGGCTGCAGCCCTGAGTCGATTCGGAACGTCGAACCGCGTGGTGGTCGGATCTCCGACGGCTGGGCGAGGCCACGAAGCGCTCGACGAGATGGTCGGAATGTTCGTCGGGACACTCCCTCTCGCAGTCACAGTCGACCCGGCCGGCAGTTTCGCCCACCTGCTGGGTGCCGTCCGTTCCGCAGACCTCGACGCCTTCTCTCACTCGAACGTGCCGTTCGAGCGCATCGTCGATGCCGTGACCACCGACCGATCCCTGGACCGGCACCCGCTGTTCCAGGTGATGCTGGCCTTCGACAATGCACCGCACCGGTCGGTCGAGGATCTGCCGTTCTCGGTGCTGGAGATCCCCACTCGCACCTCGGAGTTCGACCTCAATCTCGTGCTGGAGGAATCCTTCGCCGGACATGCCGAGTCGGCCGGTCTCGTGGGGCAGATCGAATATGCGCCGGACCTGTATCAGCGGGCGACCGTCGAACAGTTCGCGTCCGCGGTGACGGCAATCCTGCATGCGGCGGTGTCGGACTCTGCATTTGTCGTCGGCAACCTTGCTCTCGCCGATGCGCCGACGCAGCCGGCCGAATCCGGCACTGGCACGCTCCTCGACGTGTTGGTCGGTGGCACAGCCGATTCGGCGGCTATCGATGGCCTGGAATCGCTGACGTACTCCGAACTCGATCGCCGATCCAACCGGATTGCACGACTGTTGATCGCCCACGGCGTCGGACCGGAGACCCTTGTCGCGTTGTCCCTCGAGCGTTCGGCCGAGTACATCGTGGCGCTGTGGTCCGTGGTGAAGGCCGGTGGAGCATTCGTACCGGTGGATCCCCGCTACCCGGCGGCTCGCCGGGAGCAGATGCTGGAGCCCATCGACTTCGGCTTCGGCGGAACGGAACAGGGGGTGCTGTGGGTCGAGGAGAGCCACGCACAGACGTTCAGCGACGCGCCACTGACCGACGCCGACCGACTGTCGAGGCTCGACCCGGCGCACCCCTCCTACGTGATCCATACGTCGGGTTCCACCGGCACACCCAAGCCCGTCGTCGTGACGCACCAGTGTGTGTATTCACTCGCGCAGCAGGTCGTTTCGCGCTACGGAGTCGAAGTGACGTCGCGAGTGCTGCACGGATACTCGGTGAACTTCGATGCCGCGGTGCTCGAGCTCGTGCTCGCATTCGGGGCCGGAGCGACCATGGTGATCGCGCCACGTGATCTGCTCGGCGGTGAGGAGATGGCTGCCTTTCTCGCTCAGCACCGGGTGACTCACTACCTGTCCACGCCCGCGGTACTCGCGACGGTGCCGCCGGTGGACGGCGTCGAGACCGTCGCCGTCGGCGGAGACGTGCTGGGTGCCGGAGTCGTCGACGAGTGGTCGCCCGGACGGTCGATGCTCAACGCCTACGGCCCCAGCGAAGCCACGGTGGTGGCCACCCTGGCCGATTCGCTGCGCGCCGGAGAGCCCGTCACGATCGGCCGCGCGTTGGACCATGTCGGAGCCTTCGTGCTCGACGACCGGCTGCAGCCGGTGCCACTCGGAGGCGTCGGAGAGCTGTATGTCGCGGGGTCCGGCGTGGCCCGTGGCTACCGAGCCGATCCGGCTGCGACTGCCGCGCGCTTCGTCGCAACCGACGGCGGCACCCGGATGTACCGGACCGGCGATCTTGTTCGACGTGAACTCTCGGGACTGCTCGACTACCGCGGCCGGCGCGACGATCAGGTCCAGATCAACGGTGTGCGCATCGAACTCGGAGACATCGAGAGTGCGCTGACGGCACATCCCGACGTCAGCGCAGCAACAGCACTGCTGGTCGACAACAGAATTCACGCCTGGGTGGTGGGAACCAGCGAGTTCGACGCGGCCCAGTGGCTCCTGGACCGGCTGCCGTTGTCGATGCAGCCGGCCGTCATCACGACGATCGATCGTATTCCGTTGACCGGCAACGGAAAAGTGGACAAAGCGGCCTTGCTTCCGGCGGTACCGTCGGACTCCGAGTCTGGGGCCGGACGCACGTTGACGCAGGACGTCATTCTCGGAATCTTCGCCGACACGTTGGGGATCGACGCATCCGCAGTCGACAGCAATTTCTTCGTCCTCGGCGGAGACTCCCTCGCGGCCACCCGCGTCGCCACGCGCATCAGTGCGGTTCTCGGCGTTCGGGTGCCGGTGCGGACGGTGTTCGAGGCCCCCACCGCGGCGCAGCTCGCGTCGGCGATCGAGTTGCTGTCCGACAACTACACTGCGCTCCCTGCGCTGGTCCACCGCGCCGATGCGCGCTCCTACTCCGGCCTCGCGCCGGCCGAGCGACGCATTTGGCTGCAGAATCGATACGACCCGACATCGGCGGCATACAACATCGCCTTCGAGTTGACGCTCCCGGAAGGCCTCGACCTCGAGGTACTGCGCGCTGCGATTGCCGATGTGTTGGAACGGCATACGCCGCTCCGCACGGTGTACCCGTCGACGGGCGATGGGCCTGTGACCGTCGTGCTCGATCCGCAGATCGTGCTCTCGACACTGGACGACGCCCATGCGGGCATCGGAGGGGTGGCACAACAGGGCTTCGACCTGACCGTCGAGGCACCGCTACGACTCATGCTTGCCGAACGTCGCGGTGAGCGCGTGCTGACCGTCGTCGCCCACCACATCGCGATCGACGGCCTGTCGCTTCGCCCACTGAGCCGCGACATCGAGACGGCTCTGCTGGCTCGAACGGCAGGAGCTGCACCGCAGTTCACTCCACTCGCCGTCGACTATCCGGACTACCGCGTGTGGCAACGCGATGTCCTGGACGCGGTGGCGTCCGACCAACTCGACTTCTGGCGTCGCACGCTGGCCGGCCTGCCGGAATTTCTCGATTTGCCCACCGGCACTCCGGACACGGAGCGCGACGCGACTGCAGTGCAGTTCGCCGTCGACGCGGACACTCTCGCGAGTCTGCGGTCGCTCGCACATCGTCTGGGCGCAACGGTATTCGTCGTCGTCCACGCGGCGCTGGCCGCCGTACTCGCAGAAGCCAGCGGCACGCGGGACATTGCCATCGGAACCCCCGTATCGGGTCGAGCAGACCCGGCGCTCGACCACCTCGTCGGCATGTTCGTCGGCACCGTCGTCCTGCGGACCGACGTCGATCCGGCGACGACGTTCGAGGACTTCGTGACCGAGGTGCGCAACCGAGACCTCGATGCCTTCGCGAACTCGGACGTCCCGTTCGAGTGGGTGGTGGACGCAGTGCAACCCACCCGCGCCGTCGATACGCACCCACTGTTCCAGGTGCTTCTGGCCTTCGGTGACATCAGCACGCCCACAATCGAATTTGGCCCGAGCTCCGTCAATCCGCGTCGAGTGGATATCACGGCGACGCAATTCGATCTGGAGTTCGTCGTCGAAGAATCCGATGCCGGGCTGCTGGGCACTCTGGCGTACTCGGCCGACCGGTTCTCGCGGGCGGTTGTCACCGGACTCGCGGAACGTTTGGCGACGGTGTTGCACACGGTCGCCGTGGCACCGGACCTTCGGCTCGGCAGCGCAGAATTCGGGCAGGGTGGATCGGCAGTCGTATCCCGTCGGGACGGTACGGCCGATCAGTCCACACTGGCGCAAGTACTCGTGCGGGTGGCGAGTAGCTGGCCCGACAACATCGCGGTAATCGACGACTCGCGTTCGCTGACCTACCGTGAGCTGGACAGTCAATCGAATGCACTGGCCGACAAGCTCGTCCGGGCCGGCGTCGAGCCGGGGTCGCTGGTGGCGATCGCCCTGCCACGGTCTGTTGAGTACCTCACCGCGACCTGGGCCGTGGCCAAGACCGGTGCCGGCTTCCTGCCGATCGACCCGTCTCAGCCCGCCGCGCGAGTACGGGAGATTCTCGACCGCGCTGCCCCCGTCACGGGAATCACGTCCGTGGACTTCCACTCGGCCGGAAACGACTGGCTGACGGTCGATGGTGACGAGCTCGACCACGTCCAGTTACGCGAAGCAAGCGTCGACAGCACGGCGTACGTCGTCTACACCTCGGGATCGACCGGGGCACCCAAGGGCGTGCGGGTGACGCATCGCGGCATCGCGAATCTCGTTCAGAGCCAACGAGACCTGTTCGACGTCGAGCCGACATCCCGCGTGCTGCAGTTCGCGTCACCGAGTTTCGACGCGTCGATCTTCGAGACGCTGATGGCCGTCGGGGCCGGTGCGAGCGTGGTGATCGTGCCGCCCGACGTGCACGGAGGACGCGAGCTCGAAGCGCTCATCGACCGGCACCAGGTGACCCACGCCTGCCTCACGCCGACCGTGCTGCAGGTGACCGACTCCGCGGCCCTGCCCTCTCTCCGGGTGGTCGTCATGGCCGGCGAGGCCGCCAATTCGGCACTGCTGCAGCGATGGTCGCAGGATCGCTCGGTGTTCAACGCGTACGGGCCCACCGAGGGAACCGTCATGAGCACCTGCACCACGCATCAGCGAGACTGGGCATCGGCTGCGGTGACCATCGGCGAACCGACCCTTGGATTCGACACAGTGGTTCTCGATGCCCGTCTGCGACCGGTGGGCACCGACGTCGTCGGGGAGCTGTACCTGGGCGGGGCCGGTCTGGCCGAAGGGTACGTAGGCGACGCTGCGTTGACGTCGAGCAGCTTCGTCGCCAATCCTTTCGGCGACGGCCGGCTCTATCGCACAGGCGACCTGGTGCGGTGGGTGGCGCGCGAGACCGGCCGCGAACTCGAATACCTGGGCCGAGTGGATTCGCAGGTGAAGATCCGCGGCCATCGCGTCGAACTCGCGGAGGTCGAGGCGGCATTGCTGCGTCACCCCACCGTGCGCCAGGCCAGCGTGATCGGGCATGCGAACTCCTTGGCTGCCTATGTGGTGGGTGCGGTCGAACCGCGAAAGACTCGCGACTTCCTCGCGCGAACGGTGCCCGCCTACATGGTGCCCAGCACGGTGACCGTCGTGGATGCACTCCCGATGACGTTGTCGGGCAAGGTTGATACGAGCAGGCTGCCCGAACCCACAGTGATGTCGACCGAACGACGCGCGCCGGTCTCGTCCACCGAAGTACTCGTACACACCGTGTTCTCCGACGTGCTGAACATCGCTGGCGACGACATCGGCATCGACGACAACTTCTTCGACCTCGGCGGACACTCGCTGTCGGCGGTGCAGGTGATGGATGCGCTGGGCGACAAGCTGAGCCGTCGAATTCCGATCAGTGCATTGCTCGAGCATCCGACGATCACGGCATTGGCCGCGCGCCTCGATGTGGATGGCGAAGACGCCGACTCGAATGGCCCGTTCGATGTGCTGCTGCCCCTGCGGACCGACGGCGTGGGCGCACCCCTGTTCTGTGTACATCCGGCCATCGGAATCGCGTGGAGCTACCTGTCGTTGCTCGGGGAGACGGACCGCCCGGTGTACGGCCTGCAGGATCCGGGCATCTCGAACCGTGACGCTGCGCCGTCGTCGATCGAGGAGTTCGCCTTCGTATACGTGCGGATGATTCGAGATGTTCAGCCTCACGGGCCTTACCACCTGCTGGGGTGGTCGCTCGGTGGTGTGATCGCCCACGCGGTGGCCGTGCAGTTGCAGTCGGAAGGCGAGGACGTCGCGCTGTTGGCCCTCGTCGATGCGCAACTCGCGGCACCCGACGACGCCGAGGAATTCGGCGTCGACGATCTGGCTCGTCAGCTCGGGGTCGAGGCGACGTCATTCGAGGACATCGTTGCCGAATTGCGGAGTACGCGCACCGAACTGTTGTTCCTCACCGAAGACGACCTACGCGCCATGTATCGGCCGGTCGTCTCCGCTCCCAGCTGGGTCGCGTCGTACCGGCCGGCGGTATACGCGGGCGATGTCCACTACTTCGCCGCTCGTGGCTCGGACGGCGCGAAGCACTGGACGGGCCTCGTCGACGGGCGGATCTCGGTGACAGAGGTCGATGTGGAACACGAAGACATGCTGGGCGAGCAGGGTGCCCGTGCACTAGGCCGAGTGATCGGTGCCGATGCTGTGGGGAAGGGTGTGGCGTGATGAACCAACAACTGGAGCCGTTCGTCAACGATGTGCGGGCGCATTACGACTTGTCGGACGATTTCTTCGCGCTGTTCCTCGATGCGAGCATGACGTACAGCTGCGCCTATTTCGAGCGCGACGACATGACGTTGGAGGAAGCGCAGACGGCCAAGATCGACCTGGCGCTGGGCAAGCTCGATTTGAAGCCGGGCATGACACTGCTCGATATCGGTTGTGGCTGGGGTGCTCTCGTCAAACGGGCGGTGGAGAAGTACGACGTCAACGTCATCGGTCTGACGTTGAGCCGAAACCAGTACGACCGTGGCCGCGCGCTCGTCGCCGACCTCCCGACCGAACGTAACGTCGACATCCGGTTGCAGGGCTGGGAGGAATTCGACGAACCCGTCGATCGGATCGTCAGCATCGGCGCGTTCGAGCACTTTCGGCGTCAGCGGTATTCGGCGTTCTTCGCTAAGTGCCGTTCGGTGTTGCAGCCGGGTGGGCGAATGTTGTTGCACACTATCGTCATTACCCCGCCCGACCCGGCTTCCGGGGGTGGACTCACGCGCGAGGATGCACACTTCTCCCGCTTCATCCTGCGCGATATCTTCCCCGGTGGCCAGTTGACGTTGGTCAAGGTGGTGAAGGCGAAAGCGGCCGAGGCGGGATTCGAGTTGCTCCGCGAGCATGCACTGGGACCGCACTATGCACGGACACTCGACACGTGGGCCGAGAAGTTGATCGCGTCCAAGGACGAGGCCATCGCACTGTCGTCGGAAGCGACCTACGACAAATACGTGCAGTACCTCACCGGGTCGTCGGAGCGATTCAAGAACCAGCGCATCAACGTCGTACAGTTCACCCTCGAAGCGGGAGACACGCCTGCCGAGTGATGTTGAGACTGCGCTCGTACTCCCAGGTCAGATTTCCAGCATCAGTGCGCGGTGATCGGAAACCTCGGGCTCGGCCACGATCTCGAAATTACGCACAGCCGCGGTGGACGAGACCAGAACATAGCTGGCATGACGTACCGGTTTGGTGTAGCTCGATGCCCGGGTATCGGCGTTGCCGACGAGGTCGACCATCCCGTGTTCCCTCAGCACGTGGAACGTCGTGCTCGACGGAAGGAGATTAAGGTCGCCGCAGAGAACTGCGACATCACTTGTGCCACAGGCTTGTTCAATGATCACCGCTAGTCTGCGGGCCTGCTCGGCGCGGGCGGGGGTGTCCTGTTTACCCGCCGGATCTCGAAGGCCGTGCAGCTGGATTACGGAGACTGTCTTCCCACCGAGACGGTCTCGGACTGTCACCGTGAGTGCTGAGCGAGGTCGGTCCTCGACATCCCAGTCCGTGTAGTCGACGAACTGCGAGTGCACGAATCGGGCGTCGAGCCCGATAACGGGAATGTCGTCTCGAACCCATGTTGCGATGCCGAAGTCCTGTCGCAGCCGAACGCCTTCGTCGTCGGTCACCGGACCTGCGTCGTTCGCGACGAAATATGGGGTGTATCCGGGCAGTGCGGAGGACACGTCATCGAAGAGGTTCAACCGTTGCGGGAGCGTCCTCTCACCGTCGGCGAAGGTAGCCCATCCCAACCTCTGTGGAGTGCGCGTAACTTCTTGCAAGCAGACGATGTCTGCATCGACGGCGCGCAGCCAGGGTAAGAGCTCGTCGTACATCGCTCCACCCCAAGCGTTGACCGACACCACTCTCACAGACCAAAAGTACCCCAGCGGGTGGTCGAAGCGAATCGAAAATTTGCGCAGCAACTCTTGACTGCACTTTTCAACTATGTACTCTGGCTAACGACAATGGTCGTGTGCATCTCGTTTTCGTCGTCCGGTCCGAGTGAATCTGCTTCTGATGTCGGAGGATCCATGCAGACAGTTTTCTGGGCACCGCGTTTTGCGGCTGTGTATTTCCTCGCGGCTCTCGCGTCGCTGGTCCTGTTCACTACCATCGGCGCGAACATGGCGATAGCGGCACCGCTGATCCTGGCCCTCGTAGGGATGGGAATCGCTGTATTGATTCGTAGTCGCACCGGTTCGTCCGTGACGCGTTCCTGAAGCCGGCTTGCAGAGCCGGGACTCACACCGCTGGATTACGCGGCGTCTTTTTCAGGTGGTGGTTCGTACGTTGTTCGGCCCGGTGACTCGTCGGCGGACTCCTCGACATCCGCTCGACGGATGCCACGACCGATCCACACGGCGGCGAGCGCGCCGATCAGCAACCACAAGGCAACGAAGCCGAGAACCCACCACACGAGCCGCATTCGTTGCCGGGCACTGGTTGGATGGGTGCGAGTTTCGGCCGAAGTCGTAGCGCTCGCGGCGACGTTCACCCGAACCGCAGCTGCGCCATTCCGGCGGTCATCGGCTCCGTTGTTGGATTCATGGCGACCGAGGTCGCGACGACTCCATACGGCCAGACAGTGGGCTGAGGGTTTACGCTCGCTGACCCGAAAGAGGAACTAGACAAACGTTATGCGCCCGCAGTGGCACCCAGTAAGTTCGAGGATCAATGCGCTGGTCCGGGTGGTCATCGGGCCGCCCCAGCTAGTGGAATGGCCATGATATTCCGGTTGACGGTTGGTGCATAACGCGAGAAATGCTCCTCCTCGTGTGGCCCGCAGAGATGGGTTGGTCGTGTGCAAGGCTTTCGCAGCGCGCGTGCACGTGTCATCTGTGCCACGATCGAGCCGCGAAGAGGTGCCCCGCCCCAAATGTTCGTCGACGAGGAATGCCCGCCATGAAGACTGCTCGACTCGGTGTTGTCAGTGGACTGCTCACCACCCTGGCTCTCGCGTTCACAGCGGCCACCACCGGCACCGCGGCCGCAGCGCCACTTCCCTTGGTTGGCCCCGGTAGTGGGTTCGTCACCACCGGTGGGCTCGACGATCTCACTGTCTGTTCCATCGCGGCCGTCGGGCACGACGACGCGGGCCGGTTGGTCGCCCTCACTGCCGGACACTGCATCCTTCGGCCGGGACTTCCCGTCACGCTCGTCGGCTCGCCCACGGCCCCGGTCGGCACCACCGCCGTCGGGCATTGGGGCCCGGATTACGGCGTCATCGTTCTCGACCCCACCAAAGTCGTACCCGTCAACAGTCTGGGAGGAATCACCGTCACCGACATCGGTACCGGATCGGTGGGGCAGCCCGTCTGCAAGACCGGGCTCGGCAGCGGAGTGACATGCGGCAGCATCGTCGACGCGCGCGGCAGCGACCTGATGTCCGACGCGCTCACTGTCTGGTCCGACTCCGGTGGACCTCTGGTCGTCGGCACCACCCTCGTCGGCATCACGAGCCACGCCTCCGGGGTGCCGCTGCTCAGTCCCACCGCGTACGCGTCGGCGGCGGAATCTGTTCGGCTGCTGAATCAATCAGGTGCGCCGGGGGCCGGCTTCCGTCCGGTGTGAGCCGGTGCGCTAATGCCCCGACGTCGTCCCGTGATGGAGATGGTCGAGCGAGATCTCGAATGCAGCATCCAGGCGCACGTGGTCGTTCGTCAGGAGTAGGTCCAGTTGCAGGCCGCGGATCTGAGCAAGAAACAGCGTTGCCCGCGGGATGGCTTGTTCCTCGGTCCATCCATCTGCTCGAAGTCGGTCGGCGATCAGTTCCACCCAGTTCCCGATCATGAACTCGGACAGGTCGTCGCCGGTCAGGAAGCTTGCGGCGGCGCAGTTGGGCGTGTGGTGGCGAACAGGGCCGCCGTAGCGAACACCACTTCGGTCGCCGCGAGAGCAAAAGCGGCCGTCGAGCCCGGCATAGCCGTAACGGGGTGCGCTGTCGCTAACGCTCCATGATGACCGAGGTGAGATCCCGTCGAGCTCATGTTCTGGTGGAGGGCAATCATTGCGATGTTCATGATCGCTGTCAGGGCCCATCCAGTGGGCGTCGGTCTCTTCCACAGATGCCATGCGCAGTAGATACACCCGAGAGCCATCACGGCAAGAAGTGACGTGTGCACGATGCCGTGGCCAGCTATGCCTCCCGTGTGCACTGCTGCAGAGGCGACGGCCAGGACGGACCCCGCCCGCCCCGCCCATACTCGGGCGGGGCGAACGGGGAGAAGCGTCTCCATGGTCACTCCTCGGAGCAGCAGTGCTTCGCCGTGGACGCCGGCGCATTCAAGGTGGGGTTGCGATCGAAGAATCCCACCGGCTTGAGCTTGAATCCGGCGTAGTCGACCGGCATGACCGGCCAGTCCTCGGGCCGCGGGAAGTGCGTCAGCCCGAAGGTGTGCCAGAGAACCAAGTCTTCACCCTCGACATTGCGATCGTGTACGACATAGGCGGGCAGGCCACTGTTTCCGGGGTGTTGGTTGACGAAATCACCTGCCGGATAACGTTCCTTCTTGTCGTACGGTGTGACCCACAGGTGCTTGGTCGCGAACGCTGCGCGGGAAGCGATGGAGCTGCTGGGATCGGCAAGCAAGACCGGTTGACCTTCGGGATGCAGCGCGTAACCGACGTCCTGGCCGAGTCTGTTCTGCTTCTCCGGATTGGTGATGTGCCAGACCCGGGCTTTTGAATTGTCGGCCAGACGCTGCCCGTCGGCCTCGCTGCGAATCGTGGTCTTCTTGGGACGAAACGCGTTGCCCCACGGGTTGTCCGGGCCGATCGGCACCGGCACCGCGTCCACCTCGGTGACCGTGTTGGTCTGCCCGTCGACTTCCATGTCCAATCTGGCCGAGAACAGGTGCTGATGGAATGGTGCGCCCAGACCGGGGGCCATTTCGGTCGAGAAGCCGTCCTCGCCTCGGTAGGCCGAGGTGAACACGATTCCGGTGGCCTTGGCTTCGAGCTCGATGGTGCCGTCGAGGTAGAGGTACCAGTAGAAACCGTAGTCGTAGTTGCCGATGGTCAGGAAGAACGAGATGACCAGTCGGCGTGATCGTCTCGTCTCGGCCATACCGTTGAACAGGTCGGTGTGCTTCCAGAGGATTCCGTAGTCTTCCTCGTGCAGGCAGATCGCGTTCTTCATGACCTTGGGATGCCCGGATTCGTCGGCGACGGTGACGTCGAAGTACTGGATCTCACCGAGGCAGTCACACCCCAGTTCCAGGGCGTTGGTGTAGCGGCCGAACAGGTACTCACCCTGATCGAAATAGTTCTGCCAGTACCGCACGGGCGAGGGGTCGGCGTAGGGGACGACCATCTCGGCTATCGAGGCTCGGTAGATGACGGGTCGCTCGATGCCACCATCGTTGAACGAGAGCTGATGCAGCGTCAGTCCCTCTCGGACATCGAAACCGAACTTGAACTTCCAGTCGGCCCAGGTGATTTCGTTGCCATCGACGGAGAAACTTGCTCCGTCGGGTTGGGTGATCTCGATCGGCTTGAGGTCGGTACGGGTGGTGGAGGCGTGCGGTTCGGCGTTCCACTCGCCGCGTTCGGCCGGAACAGGCAGTACGACGTCGTCGACGACCTTGAGAATTTTGCGTCCGGTGAGGTCGACGTAGGCCACGACGCCGTCGATCGGGTGCGCCCAGGGCAGATCCGCCTCGTCTTCCTGGTAGAAAGCCAGCACTCGAACGATGCGGCGGCCCACTTCGTCCTCGTGCCCGAATACCCCGGCCGAGAGGGGAACTGCGCGCACTTTCGACGGGTCGAGCGAGCGGAGTTTCATGGCAGCAAGCCAGTCTGCACTCTCGAGCATGAACGATTCGATGTCGTCGAATTCGGCATCGAGAATGGGTACGTGCCCGTCGTTCGCGGTATCGATGATGGTCGATGTGACGACTTCCCCTGCGGTCACCGAGACGATGTTGTCGGTTCCGATTCCGGTGGCACCGTCCAGGAGTAGTGCCCGAACCCGTCGGTCGATGTCCAACCCGGGTTCGAAGGCGTGCACCACCGATTTTTCTGGTTCGTCGAGACCGACGTAGACGAACTGCGTCGACGTCGTCACGAGCCCGGCTTCGCTGAGAATTTCTCGTGCAGTGGTGATTTCGTCGGCAGTCAACGTACTCAGCGGGTGCGTGACGGTCCGTTGAGTGATGTCAGAGTCGAGCATTGTCATCGTGCGGGTTCCTTGTTCTGTGTGGAGTCGATGGATGCAGCGTGTGGACGAAGGACGGCGACGACGACGCCCCCGAGGAAAACTCCGACGAGGAGTACGGCGATGAGCGCCGCGAGAGTGGTCGAGCCGCCGACCAGCAGCGGCAGGTTGATGACTGTCATCACCAGTAGCGCGGCCAGTCCAACGAGCCCCAGTAGCGGTGCGACAACAGTGTTCCAAGGGCGCGAGATAACGTCGTTGCGCTGGAAATAGACGAGCACGGCCACCGAGGTGATGGTCATCAAGGCGACGATCCCCACCGAGGACACACCGGCGAACCACGCGAACACCTCGGTAACGGGGTCGAGCCCGGCGACTGCCGAAACCAGCACGAGGACCAACGCGGACACGGTCTGAACGACGGATGCAATGTAGGGGGAAGAGTGCTTGACGTGGGCACGTCCGCATCGAGCGGGCAGAGCGGAACTGTTCGCCAGGGAGAAGATGTAGCGTGCGAGCACGTTGTGAAAGGCGAGCAGAGCCGCGAAGAGACTCGAGATCAGCAGGATCTGAACCAGGTCGCCGGCGACCGCGCCGACGTAGCGGGTCGCGGTCTCGGTAATCATTCCTTCGGGATTGTCCGTGGCGATCGCGACGGCACCGTCATCGCCCCACGCGCTCACCATGGCCCAACTGGAGACAGCGTAGAACACGCCGATGATGATCAGGGCCAGGTAGGTGGCTCGCGGGATCGTACGTGCGGGGTCGCGAGCCTCGTCGCGGAAGACGGCAGTCGCCTCGAATCCGATGTAGCCTGCGATAGCGAAGATCAGCGCAATTCCCGGTGCGCCGGAAAAGAATTCGCCGGGGTTCAGCGCGGCGGTGGACAGTCCGGTCTCTCCGCCACCGTGAGCGATCACGGCGGCGTCGATGACCAGCACGACGCCGACTTCGCAGATCAACAGAACGCCGAGGATCTTGCCGGACAGGTCGATGTGGCGGTAGCCGAGTGTGGCGACCACTGCCATCACGGCGACGGCATATGCGTACCACGGTATTTCGGGCCCACCGTGGGTGGTGACGAAGTCGTTGATCGCGGCACCCATGTATCCGTATACCGCACCTTGCACGGCCGTGTACGACAGCAGTGCAAGGAACGCCGAACCGAGGCCGGCATGGCGGCCCAGACCACGTGTTATGTAAGTGTAGAAGGCACCGGCACCAGGTACGTGCTTGGCCATCGTCGTGAAGCCGACGGCAAAGAGCAGCAGAACGACCGTGCACACGACGTACGACGCGGGGTACGCTGCGCCGTTTCCGACGGCGATGCCCAACGGCACGGTGCCGGCGATGACGGTCAACGGGGCAGCGGCGGCCACGACCATGAAGACGATGGCACCTGGTCCGAGCGTGCCGCTCAACGTCGGCGGGCCCCCGTTCGGGGCGGCGCGACCCGCGGCGGAAGATGTTGTTGTCATGGTGTTCTCGTATCTTTCGAAAGAGTAGGAGGTTCGTGGACACAAGCGTGGTCGGCAGATTGGTCGAAGCAATTGCCGGCGCGTCACAGTTGCTCGACAGCGAACGGGAGCGGTGGGTGACGAATTCTCATTCGCATCGAGGCGGCCGTAACATCACCCACCCCGCACCGTCTCAGAGTGAGATATTCACCGACTTGCCCTGGGTGTATTCGCCGATGGCACCCTCGCCGAGTTCACGACCCCAACCGGACTGCTTGTAGCCCCCGAAGGGCAGGGCGGTGTCGAAAGCGTTGTGGCAGTTGATCCACACCGTCCCGGCCTTGATTTCTGCGGCGACATCGTGCGCCTTGGACACATCGCGCGTCCACACGCTGGCCGCCAACCCGTACGGAGTGTCGTTCGCTGCAGCCCGCACACCTTCGCTGGGTGAGAACGGGACTGCGACGGCAACGGGTCCGAAGATCTCTTCCTGATAGACGCTGAAATCGTTCCGCACGTCGACCAACAAGGTGGGCTCGACGTAGAAGCCATGCTCACCGTGGCGCTTTCCGCCTGCAAGTGCACGAGCGCCGTCGGCAATACCTGCGTCGATGTAACCGGTGACCTTGCCGAGCTGCTCTCCCGAGATGAGTGGGCCGATGTCGTTGGTCGGGTCCATGCCCGGCCCGATTTTCTGTGAACGTGCGAAATCGGCGATACCTTCGGTGAATTCGTCGAAGATTCGATCCTCGATCAACAAACGTGTTCCCGCGGTGCAGGCTTGCCCGTGGTTGAACAGGAAACCGCTGGCAACCCCAGGTATGGCCGATTCCATATCGGCGTCTGCGAAGATCACCTGAGGACTCTTGCCGCCGAGTTCGAGTGAGACCTTCTTCAAATTTCCCGAGGCGGCCTGCACGATCTTCTTGCCGACCTCGGTCGAACCGGTGAAGGCAACCTTGTCCACGTCCTGGTGGGACGACAGCGCGGCCCCGGCATCGCCGAAACCGGTGACGACATTGAAGACACCATCGGGAATACCGACGTCCGCGATGACTTCGGCGAGCAGTAGAGCCGTCAACGGCGTCTGCTCGGCCGGCTTGAGGACCAGGGTGTTGCCGCACGTCAGGCCAGGTGCGACCTTGAACGCGGCCATGACGAGGGGAAAGTTCCACGGAATGATCTGCGCGCACACACCGATCGGTTCGCGCAGTGTGTAGGCGTGGAATCGGCCACCCGGAGCCCACGGCACCGACACCGGAATCGTGCGTCCTTCGATCTTCGTGGCCCACCCGGCGTAGTAGAAGAAGATCTCGGCCGCCCACGTGACATCGACTGCCTGAGCGACAGCCACGGACTTACCGTTGTCGATCGACTCGAGCTGCGCGAACTGCTCGGCCCGAGCGAGGATGCCCTCCCCGATCTTCCACAACAAACGCTGGCGTTCCGCAGGCGTGACCCGCCGCCACTCGCCGGAATCGAACGCCCGGCGAGCCGCCGAGACCGCACGATCTACGTCCTCGGCCCGGCCATGTGGAACGGTGGTAATCGCCTCTCCCGTAGCAGGGTCGACCGTCTCGAACGTTTCTCCAGAGGCGGCGTCGACCCAACATCCGTCGATGAACATCTGTTTGGGCGTGGAGATGAAGTCTCGTACATCGGAACGAAGACCGGTTGGTGAGCTCGTTACTGAAGTCACGGATTTCCTTACAGTCGGATCGAAAGTTACTGAGGCAGAGTGTCGTTGGGCCTGAATAACCTGGCTCGTCAGGCGTCCCGAAACCGACAGTAGAACAATGCGTGCTCCAGGTCACCGCAAATTTCGAGTGAGTATGTGCCCCGAAGTAATTCTCATTCGACTGCAGGAAGCATTCTCATTTCGAGATGCGCACCGCGACCATGTCAGGGGCACTTCCGATGTGCCGACCGGCGGCATTCGCGTCCCGGGTGCGCTCGCATTCTCATTCGAGGCAACCAAGCGTTCACTGCTTTCGCAGATTCGTAACCAACGGACGGGCTATCGTGCAGCATCGACCGCCGCGTCGGATCGTGACCCAGAGAAGAGGTGCCCAGTGAACAAGAAAATGTCGATACGGACTCGTTCACCGGTCGCGGGACTCGGACGGGCACGACTGACGTTCGCGCAGGTGCTCGCTCAATCGGTGTCCGCCGTGGCTCCCTCTGCGGTGATGGTGACCCTCCCGGCGCTCGTGATTCCGGACGCCGGAAGAGCAACGATCGCGGTCTTCGCTGCTGCCGCCCTGTTGGTGACCTTGGTGGGCTACAGCGTCGGGGTGTTCGCCGAGCGCATGGTCTCGGTGAGCGGCCTGTACAGCTATGTTGCCAAGGGGCTCGGCGCAGTTCCCGGTTTCGCAGCCGGGTGGTCGTCGGTCATCGGTTATGCCGCAGCAGCTATGGCGAGCGTGCTCGGTGCAGCCAGTTATTCGACTGTTCTTCTCGGTCGACTGGGGGTGCAGACAGGAACGGCGACGGTGGCCTTCCTGTCGGTTGTCGTGGGCGCGGTGGCCCTGATCTTGATGATTCGAGGCATCCGCTTTTCCACTCGCATCACTCTTGCCGTCGAAGTATTCGCGATCGTGGTCGCGGCCGTAGTGCTGGCAGTCGTGTTCGTTCAGACCGTCGGCGGGGTTCCGGCAGGTCCGGATCCGCCGGCGGGGGAGGGCAGCCCGGCCAGCATCGGATTCGTTGTCCTGCTTGCCATCACGTCCTACGTAGGTTTCGAGAGCGCGGGAACGGTTGCGCGCGAGGCTCGCAACCCGCTCACGTCGGTGCCGCGTGCGATCAGGTGGACGCCGATCGTGCTCGGTGTGCTGTACGTGGGCGCGGCGGGCGCGCAGCTATCAGCTCCCGTGCACCAGAACGAGATGTTGGCCATGGTGTTGACTCTGCCGGATTCGTCCGGCGCAGCGGCCGGCGCGCTGTCGGTCATCATGGAACTCGGGATCACTGCCTCATGGTTCGCATGCGTGCTGGGATCGACGACAGCATTGTCGCGCATTCTGTTCGCGATGGGACGCGAAGGCGTCGCACCGACCGCCATGGGGCGCACACATCGACGGTTCGACACCCCGCATGTCGCTCTCGCCGTGGTGATGCCGGTGATCGTCGCAGTACCGGTGATCTACCAACTGTTCGCTGCATCGACCAGAGAGGTCCTGTTGGGATTGTTGACAGTCTCAGCGCACGGATATGTCGTTGCGTACATCTTGGTGTGTGTCGCTGCACCGAGCTTTCTGCGCAGAATCGGCGAGTTGACGATTGTCCCTTTGCTCGTTTCGGGAGGGGCAGCACTTCTGTTGGCCGCGGTGGTGGTGTGGGCAGCGGTGTCGCCGGCCTACACGTCGGGCGTGGGAACAGCTGTGTACTCGGCACTGATCGCCGCGGGTTTCGGAGTCCTTCTCGTTCGGTGGCGGGCCGAACGCGGGGTGTTGGAACGGGTGGGTGTGTACGACGAGACAATCGCCGACGACGTCGTATCTCGGTACCGTCCGTGGGAGGTGCGCAGTTGAGCGGCGGAGACAGCTCGTTCTCGGGCCGACAACCGAAGGCGGTCCAGAGTGCATTGAGAGTTCTCGAGGCCGTGGCCAGAGGCGGTACCGGTATCACGGCGAAAACCGTTGCTGCCGAGCTGGACCTGCCGTCGGCCACCACGTACCGACTACTGAACATCCTCGCTGGGGAGGGATATCTTGTACGTCTGCCGGACCTGTCCGGATTTGCGCTCGGTCACAAAGTCGGAGTGCTGATCGACGCAGCAGTAGCACCGACGGTGTGCACTGCAGCAAGGGAGCTGCTCGCCGAATTCAGACTCACCGTGCGGTTCGGCGTACATTTGGCCTACTTCACCAACTCGGGCATCCGGATCGCGGACGAAGACCCCGAATACCCACTGCAGCACGACGAATCGTTCCTCAATCGGAACCTGCACGCAGGCGCCCTCGGCAAGATGCTTCTCGCCGAGAAGGACGACCCCCTGTCGCTGCTATCGGCATCCGGATTGGCTGCGATCACGCGCGCGACCATAGTGACGCGTAGCGAACTGGCAGCATCGTTGACCACGGTCCGAGCGGAGGGGTTCTCACAACAGGTCAACGAAATTGCCTTCGGCACTGCATGTATCGCCGTGCCGCTGAGAACCCCATCCGGATCGCTGTTCGCCGGTCTCGCATTGTCCGGTAGTGCCCAGCACGAGCACGCGTTGCGGCGTTGTGTCCCGTCGATGGTCGAGACTGCAACGCGATTGGTGCCACTGCTCGTCTGAGGTTCCCAATCGGCAATGGACTACGAGACCGGCATCAAATTGCGGCCGAAGAAGTCAAGCGGTTCATCATAGGAATTGTCGATCAACGAAGAACCACCCATCCCCATTCGTGCTGAACCGGATCGAAACAAGAACACACGAGCCAGGCTCCAGTGAGCCGGGGTCGCCGTCCGATCGCTGCGCGCAACAGCGCGTAGTGAACTACCGTCCGATAGGTGGACTTGGGAAGAACCGGATTCGGAGATCGAATCAACAGGCTGTTGACGCACCATGCCGACAAGGCCGGCGAGTCCCTCAACACCTACGCACGTCGGGCAATCATCACTCGCCTCGTCACCGAACTCGAACGAGAGTCCTCACCGGAAGTGGCCGCCGTGCTCGCGGACGCCCGCAGCTTCGAGTACGAGAACATCGAGTTGTCCGACCCTGATTCGACGTCGCTTCCGCAGACGTACCTGCAGATCGGCGACGTCGACCGTCTCGCCGCGGTACGAGCTACGGGCATGATCGGCAGTTCTCGTGACGAGCAGTTCGACAAACTGGCCCGGATGACACTGCGAGCCATGGGAGCACAGGGTGCGTCGATCTCGTTCGTCGACGATCACACGCAATTCATCAAAGCCAGCGTCGGAACATCGGGAACGGCAGCGCAACCACAGACCGTAGCGGTGGAACGGTCGGCGTGCCGTGTCGTGGTGGAAACCGGCGAAACGCTGGTAGCGCAGGACATTCGAGAGCATGCGCTATTGAGGGATCATGCGACTGCGGATCTGATCGCCTATATGGCAGCGCCGATCAAGTCCGACGCGGGTTTCACCGTCGGAATGCTGGATGTGTGGGACTACCGGCCACGTAAATGGACGTCGGGCCACGTGAAGACCCTTGAAGACATCGCCTGGCTCATTCAACAGCGAATTCGTTGACAGCAGCGCTGTTTCGACAGTGACAATGCTTGCGTTGCACGCCGGGAGAACGTGAAGGGTGATATGTCTTCGCTGTACGAAATGTCGACTGCCGAACGGCGTCACCGCTCTGAGGACATGAAACGTGGAAGGACCGGATATCGAGTCGAACTCGCGCGGATCGACGATGACGATATCGACACCGCAGTCAGTGAAAGCCCGCTTCGGGAGGAACGTATCGGATCGAATACGGAGCAACTCTGTTCGTACGATCCTCACCGTTCTTTTCGACGCGCTCGCCGCCGCCATCGGCGTAGCCGAAGGCGTCCAGTGGCGCTCCGGTAGCGTCTCTGCATTGGGGTGGTACCCATGGTTGTTCGTGCCCACGGTCTTGGTGCTGCTCGCGTCGAGAAAGCTCTACCGACGTGGGCTTCGACGAAACTTCATCGATGAAATCGGCCCGGTGCAATCCGCCGTCGCTTTCGCGACCCTGATCACGCTCGCCCTGATTCTGGCCATCGAGACTCCCTATCGCCCAGGTGCGGTCATGGTCCGTGTGTGGCTGTGCGCAGCTGTTGCGCTCGCGATCGCGTGCCTGGCACGGGCGTGGGGGCAGCGCTGGCTTCGCGCGAAGCACCATGCGAGTGCACCGACTGTCATCGTCGGTAGTGGTCCCGTCACAGAGCAACTGGCGCGCAGAATGAAGCAGTCCTCCGAATATGGGATGGATCTCGTCGGGACAGTCGACTCCTCGCCCGACGTCGACCCCTCTGTGCAACAGGGGCTTTCGTATCTGGGACCGCTCACCGACCTGACTCGAATACTCCGAGCGCATCGGGTGGAAGAGGTGGTGATCGCGTTCGCGTCGGCTCCGCACGAACAAATAGTCGACGCGATCCGTGCGGCACAGCATGCCGGTGCCCGCGTCTGGCTCGTACCCCGCATGTTCGACACCGTCGGAATGCACGCGCGCATAGAGCATCTGGGCGGGCTGCCCCTGATGGTGTTGCGGCACGTCGACCCGAGGGGGTGGCAGTTCGTCCTCAAGGGCGCGCTGGACCGCGTCACTGCGGGACTGGCTCTGCTGCTGCTGTCGCCGGTGTTCCTTGTGCTCACCGTGCTGGTACGGGCGAGTTCCCCCGGGCCCATCTTTTTCGCGCAAGAACGAATCGGCCGAGACGGAGTTCCGTTCGACTGCTTGAAGTTCCGATCCATGCGGCCACCACGTGACTCCGATGCAGACTTCGTCCGGACCGAGGGAGCGGCACCCGGCGGTGTGGAAGGCGTGGATCGACGCACCCGGATCGGCAAGATCATGCGGCAGACCTCGCTCGACGAGCTGCCGCAGCTCATCAACGTGCTGCGCGGCGACATGAGCCTGGTCGGCCCCCGTCCCGAGCGGCCGGAGTACGTCGATCTGTTCGCAGCGCAGATCAGACGCTACGGAGAGCGACATCGCGTCAAAGCAGGTCTCACCGGATGGGCTCAGGTGAACGGACTACGCGGTCAGACCCCCATCGCGGATCGTGCGGAATGGGACAACTACTACATCGAGAACTGGTCCCTCCGGCTCGATATCAAGATCGTCTTTCTGACGTGCATCGCCGTGCTCAAGAGGTCGGAAGACTGACCCAAGCGTCCGTCATCGGCCTTTCGCCGCGCGTACGCGTGCGGCCTCGCGGACCGCGCCGACATTCGCCTTGCCCTGCCGCGATCCGGCGAGCTTGGCGGCGATGTGATCGCGTACCGACACCGGCTCGTAGGCCAGGCCGGAATCCGCGTCCAGGTGCGACGGCAAGGTGGAGATCACCGCGTCGACATTGCCGTCGTGGAAGAACGCTGCCGACCGCCGACGCACGATGGTGCCGTCGACGACGGGTGGCTTGACGCGATGCAGAGTGGACAGCCACCGGTCGTTGGTCAATCGCGCAGTGAGGTCTCCCAGGTTCACCAACAGCGCGCCGTCGCGAGGAGTGACGTCGTGCCACACGCGGTCGGTACCCAGCACCTGAAGACCGGCCACCTGGTCGGCCCACAACACCGTCACGATCCCGAAATCGGTGTGCTCGCCCATCCCGGTGAGGTCACCGTCGAGGGTGACCGTGCCCTCGGGCAGGGCGTAGTTGTTCATCCGCAGCACGTCGATCGAGTGGTCGGTGAGCGTGTCGAAGAAGTCGACCGGTAGCTCGAGTGCCGCAGCGAAGATTCCGGTGAGAGTGCGGGCGACCCGAGACGCCTCGGCAAAATATCTGTCGACGTCGCGGCGAAAATCTGGCAGCTCGTCGGGCCACACGTTGATCCCGTAATCCGATTCGTCCAGATCGAGGGAGTCGAAGGACCGCGCTTCCACCCCCACATTGAATGCCTCGAAGAAGTCGTTCATTCGCGACGCCGACTCGACTCCCACACTGAGGCTCAATGATTCGCTCTTCGGCGGGCTGTATCCACGATTCGCGTCGGGTATCCGGTACTCGTTCTTGGTCGCAAGCGGCAAAGCGAAGAACGAGTCGATGGATCGCGCCAGACCGTCGAGCACATCGTCTCCGATGCCGTGCCCGATGATCTGCATGAATCCGGAACGGGTGCAGGCATCGTCGATCTCGGCCACCACACGAGCTCGGGCCCCCTCATCGGCCGTACTGCCCGAGACGAAGGGGCCGATGTCTATCGTGGGGATCTCGAACTCGTCTGCACGGTGATCGGACATCGGCGTTCACACTCCTGTAGTCCTGGCTGCTGAGCCGACAATTTACCGCCTCAGCACGCATTCTCGCGCGTCGATGCCTCGGCAGCGATCCGGCGTGGATCGTTCTCGGGCAGTGACTCGATGAGCACGCGACGCGGATGCGATGACGGTCCGGTGATCAGATACTTCTGACCGGGTCGCACTCGTGCGGCCTCTGCGACCAGTTCCGGATCGGTCGGAGTCCCCGTGTCGTGCTCTCGCAGTGCGTCGTTCTCTCGCAGTGCGTCGGCGACGATGCGGCGTGGGTCGTACTGCCTGAGGTCCAACGACTCCCACTCGCTGCGGCGCAGCGGGACGCCCATCTCGGCCTCCGCCGTGCTGCGGGTGCTGTCGACGAAGTGCCGCAGCGTGCGCACCGCCCGTCCGAGTCGGTGGGCGTAGCCGGGCAGTCTCTGCGGGCCGAGGACGAACCCCGCAATGATCGCGACGAGGAACAATTTCTCGAATGTCAGGCCGAACATGATGAATTCTCCTGTGCAGTAGCACGTCTGGACGATCGTCTGTCGTGTATCTCGGTGATCGCGAGAGCCGCGCCGAACAGGGTGACCATCGGCAGCGCGACGAGGAACATGGACAGCACGTCGGCCGCGGGGGTGACCAGCGCGCTGAACAGGGCGATCGCCACCACGCTGACACGCCAACTGCTGCGCAGCCTGTGCGCGGAGACGATGCCGAGGCAGTTCAGCATCACCAACACTGCCGGCAGGACGAAGGCGATACCGGTTGCCAGCACGATCTTCATGACGAAATCCACGTAGTACGACGCGTTGAGGATGGTGCTGTCCTCGTCGGAGGAGAAGCCCGCGAGCACGCTCACCATACGAGGGAAGATGGTGAACCCGAATGCGCAGCCGGCGACGAACAGTGGGGTAGCAGCCGCGGAGAATCCGAGAACATACTTTTTCTCGCGACGGGTCAATCCTGGAGTGAGATAAGCGAAGATCTCCCGCAACCACACCGGACTCGACACGAGAACGCCGGTGAACAGTGCGATCCGCAGCTGGAGATCGAATGCGCCCGTGACGGTCTCGAAGTTGAGGCTGGCCTGGCGGGACAGCGCCAGTTCCTCGACGGGGCCGCGGAGGATGTCGAGAATCCGATCGGAGGTCGCGAAGCCGATCATGACGCCGACGAGCAGCGACACCGCCGCACGGATCGCACGGCGACGTGCCTCGCGCATGTGCCCGGCAAGGGGCATCGCACCCCGCACGGCGGTGGCTGCGGTCATGAGGCGTGTCGGTACGGAACCGGGACCGAGACGTCGTCGGGCGTCGCCGATGTCTTCGCTTTGTCCTCACGCACTTCGTCTTTCAGGATGCGCATCGACTGACCGACACCCTTGGCGAGCGAGGGGAGTTTGGTCGAACCGAACACGAGCAGAACGATGGCGAGAACGACGAGGGCGTGCCATCCAGTGAGGTTGTGCAACATGATGTTTCCTTCGGTGGGTAGTGTCGGGGAGGGTCAGTTGGTGGGAGCGGTTCCGGCAGGTCCGCCGGCCGGGGGTGTGCCGCCCATCGGCGGTTGTCCGCCCCCGCCGCCCGCACCGCCGCCGGAAGGCGCTGCGCTCATGGCGGGTTCGGTGGTGGTGTCGATCGCGACTGCCAGCGAGCCGACGTAGCCGCTCGTGGGGTCGCCGGTGAAGGTGCCCATCTCCAGGTCGTAGCCGTCACCGAATACGTTGTCGTTGTCGAGACTGCCGAGCTGGGCCAGGTTGGTCGAAGAGCCCGGATAGGTGTCGAGCTGGTAGATGTCGTTCAGGATCTCCTGGGGGAAGGCAACCTGCGACGTGGCAATTGCGTTCTCCGCGTTGGTTGCCGACGCTGCGTCGGGGTAGACCTCGAAGTGCATGTGCGTCCAGCGGCCGGAGTAGCAGCCGGGCACGATGGTGTCGAAGGTGGCGCTCCCGCTCGCATCGGCCGTCTGCACACCGCGCAGGTACGTCTCGTCCTCGGCACCCTCGGAGTACATCGAGTACTTGCCGTTCGCGTCGCACTGCCACAGGTACACCGCTGCCCCCTCGAAGGGGCGGTTGTCGTTCGCCATGTCGGTGACGGTGAACGTGAACGACAGTGGGACACCGCTGATCGTGGTGCCGCCGTCGAGGCTCGACGTCACGTCGCGACGAACGATTCCCGATTCTTCGAGAACGTTGACGCCGTTGGTGCCGTCGGCGGGATACGGGCCGTTGGTCTCCTGCGGAATCTCGCTCGTGGCCGAGGCGGTGGTCGCCGTCGTCGATGCAGCTGTGGTGGTGGTACTTCCGGCGTTCGACGTGCTCGAGCACGCCGCGAGGGCGAGTGCTCCGGCACCGGCACCGACGATGCTCAGAACGCGTCGGCGGGTCAACAGGGTGGTGATGTCGAACGCGGCACCCTGATCGACCACCTCCTCGTCGGGACGGTCGAGCAGTCGACCTTCGTACGCGGGTCCGTCGGGGGTGTTCGTGGGTTCGGGAATGCGAGGCATCGCGCTCTGTCTCCTTCGATGTGGCACTGGATGTTTCGGTAGTGCCCATACTCTGCGGAGATCCGGGGAGAACCCTGGGCTCCGGCTGGGAGGTTCCTGCGAGGCCGATTTCGCGGTTTAGGCAAGCTAAGGCTAACCTCTAGTCACTACCCCGACATACAGGACTTTTCATGACTCATCGTGTACTGACCAGCCTCGTTGCCGCTGTACTCACCTCGCTCGCTCTGGTGAGCTGCAGCTCGTCCGATGCCTACGACGCTTCCGCCCCCGCCGCGTCGTCCACCGACTCGTTTCCGTTGACCGTGCAGCACATGTACGGCGAGACCACACTCGACGCCGTGCCCGAGCGGATTGCCACGTGGGGCTTCGGCACCACCGACGCCGTGCTCGCACTGGGTGTGGTGCCGGTGGCCATGCCGTCGGCCGAATACGGCGGCGGAGAGGACCTGATCTATCCGTGGATCTCCGACGCCATCGACGCGAGCGGTGGCCCCGCTCCGACGTTGCTGGACAACGTGACCAACGCATTGACGGTCGAGAAGGTGCTCGCCGCCGACCCCGACGTTCTGCTCGCCCCGCATTCGGGTCTGACCCAGGCCGAGTACGACGCGGTGACCGATGCCGGAATCCCCGTCATCGCACCGCCGGAAGAGCTGTGGTCGACGCCGTGGCGCGACGTCATCACCACCACGGGCGACGTGCTGGGCGTGCCGGATCGGGCTCGTGACCTGGTGGCCGATCTGGACAAGCAGGTCACCGACGCAGGCTCGCAACACCCCGAGTTCGAGGGCCGCACAATCGCTTACGTGTCCGAGGCCGCAGATGTCTACTACCTGCTGCTGCCGTCCGACCCGCGGGTGGAGTTGCTCGAGAATCTCGGCTTCACCTCGGACCCGTCGGTGACGGCCCTGGCGAGCGGTGACTCGACGTTCTCGACCACCGTCTCGGCGGAGAACATCTCGAAGATCGACGCCGACGTGGTGTTCACTCAGGTCGATACCGACGCTGCACTGGCCGAATTCACGGGATCACCGGTGACGCGGCAGATCCCGGCCGTCGCCGGGGGAGCAGTGGCAGGATTCGTCGGTCAGGAAGCCGGGGCCGCAGTAGGCCCGACGGCACTGTCGATTCCGTACTTCCTGCCGACCCTCGTCGACGGACTCGCTCGGGCTACCGAGGTAGCCGGGAACTGACGCAGCAGCGATGCGGGTAGGGATTTGCTTTGGCGGCGTGGTGGTTTCTCCAGGGCACCGTCGACTTGATCCTCAAGGGCGTTCTCGGCGAACATGTTTGACGCCGTACAGATTTTCGTCCGCGCGGGCGAGGATGTCCGAGACAGACTCCTGCCGATCCGTGGACTGAGCTGTTCCGACGCTGGCGTAGGGCAACGACTCGGCGGTGATCCGGGCGAACTCGTCGACCACGTCACGGCTGTGCCCTGTCAGGAGCGCCGCGAACTCGTCACCGCCCAGACGTGCGATCACGGCGTCGGAGGGAGCTGCGCGGGTCCAGGACTGCGCCAGATCGATCAGCAATTCGTCACCCGCACGATGTCCGCCCGAATCGTTGACGGCCTTGAAATTGTCCACGTCGACGATCACCACCGCGACCGGGAGCTCCGCAGTCCTGTTGCCTGCCACCTCCGCCGCGGCCATCTCCCATCCCGCCCGGTTGAACACTCCGGTCAGAGGATCGGTGCACGACGCCACGATGAGAGCCTTGGTCACCACACCGAACGCCTCGCCTGCGGCAATCACCGCGACGCCGAAGATCAGGTACGAAATCGGATACATCGGAGCAGGAGAAGCCCACACCGCCGACAGCACACTCACCACGAGCACGCCGACCAGCACTCTGCCGGGTCCGTCCCGATGGAACGCACGGATGTACATCGCCAGAAACATCGCCGCGATCAGACACTGGCTCTGTGCCGCCGCGAGCCGATGGAACGCCATCACCGCGGGTGTCGCCACCATCGCCGCGGCCAGGGCAAGCCGAAGCGCCACCGCGGTACCGGGTCGAACCCACAGCACCACCACGCCGGCCGCTCCCAGGCCGACAGCTACGACACCACCGGTGACATCGGACGTCACCCGGTCCCCGTGAGGCAGCAACGTCAAGATCACCCCTACTGCATAGAGACCGGTTGTGGCCAGCAGAAAGTACATCAACAGCCGCGTCCGTAGACCCGCCGTACCGTGCACCGAACTCGGATGCGGAACGTGAGGGAACGAGGGCATGGCCAATACCCTGCCAGGGCGCACGGCACCTGTCTCGACCACGACCCCGCCGTTCCGTTGCCTGCGATGATTTTCGCAACGGACGAGCTCATCGGCGGCGGTGAATGCCGCCACAGCGTGCCCGCTTTTTCGGCTGATCGTGTTGCTGGTGCAGGAAAAGTACGGGGCAGTCCGGTAACGCCAGCGGGTAGGCGGCGATGATGAGCTGTGTCCCCACGGCGAAACAGGCAGCCGGCGAGCGCGGGGTCGGTGGTGATCGACTCGCGTCGCCGCGTTCTGTCGTCCCTGCTCGCTGTACAGCTGGTGCTCTATTCGGCCGCGTTCATCGCATCCTGGGCCGACACGAACGGTGCCGGGGCCGTGGGTGAGATGTGGGCCGCAGTGGTCGCTGCGGTGGGATTCGTCGCGATCCTGTCTCGTCGACCAGGCCCGGTGCGGCAGGGGATCGCCATTGCCTGTGCGGCATTGGCTCCAGCGCTGACGATGCTGACCCATCAGAATCTCGCTGCCCAGGTGTGGGCGTTGATTCCCGCGATGTTTCTGGCGCTCTACCTGCGCGCGACGTACCCCGTCGTCGTAGCACGGGTCCTGTGCGTGGCGCTGGCCTTGCTGTCGGCCACGGCGCTGCTGCTCGCGCCCGCCCCGGCACCGATGCTGTGGGGCGCGCTCTACGTCGTGTGCATTCTCGCTGCCGCCGAGGTGTTCGGCGCTCTCGGCGCCGCCCTGATCGCCGGCGCTCTCCGTGACCCGCTCACCGGGGTGTTCAACCGCGCCGGTGCCGTCGACGCGGCGACGAATCTTGCTGCCCGAGCGGCTCGTCGATCGGAGAACATCGCCGCGATCGTGTTCGATGTCGACCACTTCAAAGCGGTCAACGACAGGGATGGCCACGCTGCGGGCGACCGCATTCTCATCGGACTCGCCGACACACTGACCGAGAAAGTACCGGCCGGAAGTGTGATCGCCCGGCTCGGCGGCGACGAGTTCATCGTCCTCGTCGCCGGCCTCGACGCGGTGCAGATCGACGCTCTCGCGCAGGAACTCGTCGCCGGGCATGTCGTCTCGGTCACGTACGGCATCGCCGTCGGTTCCCCCGGACCCGACGTACTCGAGGCGCTGACCCAGGTTGCCGACGCCGACATGTACCGCCGAAAGATGCTGCGCCGCAAACACTGACAGTGCTCGATCAGGGCAGGATGGAATCGACGTAACCGCCGTCGACCCGCAGAGCGCCACCGGTGGTGGCCGACGCCTGATCCGAGCTCAAGTAGACGATCATGTTGCCGACTTCCTCGGGCTCGATCAGTCTGCCTATCAACGAGTTCGGGCGATGGTTCTTCATGAACGTCGCCTGAGCCTCGTCCCACGGGAGGTCGTCGCCGACGAGCTCGGCCACGAAATCCTCCACCCCGCCGGTATGGGTGGGGCCGACGATGACGGAATTGACCGTAACTCCGGTCCCGGCCGCAGCTTTGGCGAATCCGCGACTCACGGCCAGCAACGCGGTCTTGGTCATGCCGTAGTGGATCATCTCCTCGGGAATGACCACGGCGGAGTCGCTACAGATGTTCTGCACTCGACCCCAACCGAATTCCATCATCCCGGGCAGGTAGGTGCGGATCAGGCGGACGGCCGAGAGCACGTTGACCTCGAAGTAGCGACGCCATTCGTCGTCGTCGATGTCGAGGGCGGGCTTGGATCCGAAGATGCCGAGGTTGTTGACGAGGATGTCGACCGCGGGGACGCGCGCGGTGAGTTGCTCGACGCCCTCGGCGGTGGCGAGGTCGGCGGCGACGCCGATGACACGCGCGCCCGGAACGGTGTCGAGTATCTGCTGCTCGGCTTTGTCCACGGTGGCCTGCGAACGCCCGTTGATCACCACGCGGGCACCCGACTGTGCAAGCGCTGTAGCGATCGCCGAGCCAATTCCCTGCGTGGAGCCGGACACCAGGGCGGTACGTCCATCGAGATCGATGTGCATGGAGCCTCCTCGTCGTGTTCGTTGTGAGCCTACGCCGTTATAGCGCGTATGCAACTAATTTGGGATTAGCACTCTCGGGCATCGGGTGCCAAAATGGAGAGGCATACTTTCGTGCACCAAACCCCAGCTCAGCGAGCCTGAGGAAGGAGAGAACAGTGACAGTGACATCCCCTGATTTCGACGCTCACGACATGGATGACGTGCCGCCGCGGTGGTGGAATCGACATATTCGCACCCGGACGCAGGTGACCGAGATTGCCGTGATGTTCGGCGCTCTGTCGATTGTGTCGTTCTGGGCCGCCGGCCTCGGCATCGCAGCCGGCCTGATCGCCATCGCGTCTGCGCTGTGGGCGGATCGAAGCCCGGATCTCTCCGGGGCGCGCGCCGAACGCAGCGATACCGCGCTCGCCATCGGCACCGGAGCGGTCGGCGTTCTCATCGGTCTCGGCTTCCTGTTGATGGTGCTGCCGCACTGGTGAGGTAAGGATTCGTGGCGAGAGCCGGTCGACGACGCGTCGGCCGGCTCTCGTCGTCTTCGGCAACATTTCGGTAAGTATCTGCGACGGTCCGTTGCACTAACGGGATTTATATGTGACGCTCTGTAGCGTAAAGATTGTTCGGGACGCAGGCGGAAGGACCACCATGACTGCAGTCGACGACGCACGAACGCACTACCGAGACACCTTGCACTCCTTGTCGACGGCATCGGTGCATCAGCACTTCGACGCTTTCCTCGACATTCCCTGGGACGAGCCCGAATACGCGATCGTTCCCAACGATCCCCGGTGGGTACTCCCGGACGAGGATCCTCTCGGTCACACCGATTGGTACAAGTCGCTTCCCCTGGAGCGGCAGATCCACATCGGCATGTATCGCCAGGCCAGCATGGTCAAGGTAGGCCTGCAGTTCGAGCAGATCCTCATCAGCGGCCTCATGCAGTACGCCCTGACGCTGCCCAACGACTCACCGGAATTCCGGTACTCGACGCACGAGGCCACCGAAGAGTGCCACCACACCCAGATGTTCCAGGAGCTGGTGAACCGCATCGGCATCGACGTGCCGGGTGGACCCGGATGGTTCCGCAAGATCGTGCCGATGCTCACGGTGTTCGCCAGCCGCTCGGCACCGTTCGGATTCTTCGTCGGGGTCCTCGCGGGCGAAGAGCCGATCGACCACATGCAGAAGGGCGTTCTGCGCGGAGGCTCAGTCGGCCACCCGTTGGTCCAGCGCGTCATGCAGATCCACATCGCCGAGGAAGCGCGCCACATCGGCTTCGCGCATCAGTACCTGCGTTACAAGGCACCTCGTCTCGGTCCCTTCGAGAAGGCGTCGATCTCGATCCTGACGCCCGTCATCATGCGGCTGCTGTGCGACGTCATCATGAAGCCGAGCAAGCAGATGCGACGCGAACTCGACATCCCCGACGAGGTAGTGGATGCCGTGTGGTGGAACAGCGAATCGTCACGAAAGGCATTGCGCGACACCTTCGGTGACGTCCGCATGCTCGCCGGTGAACTGGGACTGATGAACCGCGTCTCCAAGCGCGTGTGGCGCGCCCTCGGTATCGACGGACGACCGTCGCGCTACCGCAGTGAGCCCTCGTTCGGCTGAGCTGTCTGGGGGCCGGTGACAGATTCGAGAGGGACTTGGGGTATCGCGATTCCGCGGGATGCCCCAAGTCCTTTGACCTGCAGCCAGATGGTGTCGGCCAGGAACGTCGCGAAATGATCCAGGCCGGTGCGTGATTCGGTTTGCGCGCTCCAGCTGCGCACCGCGCCCATGCATCCGGAGACCAGGCCCGCGACCCACGGCCGCACCAGCGACCAATCCTCCGGCGACAGATCCGCATTCACCAACGCGAGGAACGCCGCGACGCTGACCTCCAGCTGCTCGGCGAGCAGGGCATTGGTCTCCTCGAGCGGACTGGGCGACTCGGCACTGACATCTTGCTCGACGAAACGCGTCCACGCGGGATGCTCGGCGACCCAGCGGACGTAGGTACTCACCACACGATGCACCACATCGCGTGGAGTGCCGGTCAACGCGAACGAGGCGACCAGCGCAGCGCTCAACTGCTTACAGATGGCACGTTGAATCGCGGTGTCGAGATCGGTGCGATCGTTGAAATACCGGTAGAGGCCGGTGCGATGAACGCCCGCCTCGGCCGAGATCTGTGCAGTGGTCAGCCGCTCCCCGGGAGCGATGTCACGGGCCAGTACCGTCATCGCGGCCTCGATGATGTGGCGTCGACGATCGGTGTTGTGCTGTTCCCACCGCCGCTTGCGGCCATCGGCCTTCGGGCGTGCGCCACCGTCACTCATGCTGCATGCTCTCATGTTCCACGGGCTGCTGTGGGCGCGTTGGGGTTCGGAGGTCACTCGTGCGGGGGTTCACCGGTGACCTTGTGGTCGGCAAAATTGAGGCCCTCACGCACCAGCCGAGCGAGGTGCCCGTCGGCCAGGTTGTAGATGACGTTGCGCCCGTCGCGGCGAGTCTCGACCAGACCGGTGAACCGGAGCTTGGCCAGATGTTGGCTGACGGCAGTGCGGGACGTGCCGGTGGCCGCGGTGAGCTCGCTGACGTCGGCGGGGCCGCGATCGAGTAGCCAGAGTATGTGCAGCCGAGTGGGATCGGACAGCATCCGGAACGTGTCGGTTGCCGTCGCCAGTCGCGCGGAGTCGGGTTGTGCCTCGTGATGGAGACTGATGCGCTGCTCCTTCTTCGGTGGCATCGAGGTGTCTCCTTTGCGGATTGTGTCTCCTCATGCGGAGGCGGCGACCGGGATTCGGGAGCGACTCCACAGACGTGCTGCGGACAGTGCCGCAAGTGTAGCCAAGGCCGTGAGCACCGTCGCCGCGGCGAGCAGTCCGAACTGCGCCCCGACCCAACCGGCCAACGGATACGTGAGCAGAAACGCCGCATGGGACAGGGAAAACTGAGCAGCGAAGATCGAGGTTCGGCTGTGTTCGTCCGACTCTCGTCGCAAGATCCTCGCCGACGGCGTGTTGATCAGCGAGGTGCCGATACCCAGGATCGACCATGTGATCGCCAGAGCGGTCCACGCGGTCGGCCCGCCGCCGAGGGTGGCGACGAGTGCTGCGGCTGCGGTGCCGACGACAGTGACGGCGGCACCGGCGAGCATGAGGCGATGGTCGGATATCCGCTCGAGGACTCTCGGAACGAGCAGCGCCGCCGCCATCGACCCCGCACCGAAACAGCCGAGGGCGACGGCCAATTGGGTGCTCGAACCGCCGAACAGATCACGAACGTAGACAACGGTATTGACGAGTACGAGTGCCGTGGCTGCGGCGACCACGATGTTCAGTGCCAGCAGACCCTGGAGTTCCCGCTGCCGGACGAACGTCGCTATGCCGTCGAGTGGTTTCTTGTGTTGTGGTGCAACGTATCTCGGAAGGGCTGTGCCGACCACCATCGCTGCGGAGACGACGAACCCCACCGCCGTCCCGACGAACAGGGTGTGGAAGGTGACGACCGTCAGCAGTGTGGCGGCGATCAGCGGGCTCACCAGGGACTCGAGGTCGTAGGCCAGGCGGGAGAGCGTGAGCGCGCGGGTGTACTGCTGTGCGTCCGGCACGACGGACGGGATGACGGCCTGAAAGGTGGGTGTGAACGTGGCCGACGCCGCCTGCAGCACGAATATCAGGACGTAGACCTGCCACACCTGATCGACGAAGGGCAGCGCCAGCGCGGTGAGCGCTCGGATGGCGTCCGCGATGACGAGGACGAGCTTGCGCGGCACTGAGCCGGTCAGTGACGAAACGACGGGCGCAACAACCACATACGAGATCATCTTGATCGCCAATGCGGTGCCGAGGACGGCTCCGGCGGCGCTGCCGGCGATGTCGTAGGCCAGGAGCCCGAGCGCCACCGTCAACAACCCGGTGCCCACGAGTGCGACCACCTGTGCGGTGAACAGGCGTCGGAAAATGTGATTGTGCCGAAGCATGCGTTCACTGTACATACGCGTGCGCACTTGCGCACTTGTGTGTTTTATTGAAGATGCACCGACGAACGCCCCACGATGGGGCTATTTTCTGTAGCGTTGTCGGTTGTCGGCTCAACGAATATCCAGGGGTGGTCAATGGCCGATCAGCGCACGTATCCAGTGGGGCAACTGGCACGCGCCATCGATCAGCTGCCGTCGATGATCGGCTACTGGGACAGCGCGCAGCGCAACGTCTTCGCCAACAAGGTCTATGCCGACTACTTCGGCATCGAGCCGGCGCGCCTGGTCGGTATGCACATCAGCGAGCTCCTCGGTGAGGGACTGTACGAACTGAACAAGCCCTACATCTCGGGGGCGCTCGCCGGCGAGCAGCAACAGTTCGACCGCACACTCATCGACGTCAACGGCGTCGTACGCGTCACCCAGGCCACCTACGTCCCCGATATCGTCGACGGCGGCGTCGTCGGATTCACGGAAATGGTCGTCGACGTCAGTGCCCGTGCCGAGGCAGAACGCGAACGCGACCGTGCCGTCCGCCTCTTCCAGATCGCGATGGAGTACGCACCCATCGGCAAAGCGCTACTGACAACCGACGGCCGCTGGCTGCAAGTGAACAAAGCGCTGTGCGATCTCCTCGGATACACCTCGGAAGAACTGCTGCAGAAAACTTTTCGAGACCTCACGCATCCCGACGACATCGCGATGGCAGACCACCACCTTGCCGGTTTGGCCGACGGGACGCTCACCAGCGTGGCATCGGAGAAGAGATACATCCGCAAGGACGGAGCCACCATCTGGGTCCAGCGGAACGCCACCGTGGTACGAGACAACGACGACGGCGACATCATCATCGCGCAGATCCAGGACATCACCGCACGCAAAACTGCCGAGGCGACACTGGAACGCCAGCTCCTCGTCGACGACCTCACCGGACTGGCAAATCGCCGACGCCTCATGGCCGAACTCGACGCACTCAAAGAATCCACCGACGGAACCCCCGTCGGAATCCTGTTCGTCGACATCGACTCCTTCAAATCCGTCAACGATCGATACGGCCACGCAGTAGGCGACCGACTGCTCGCCGCCATCGGAGCCCGCATCCGCGCCAACCTCCGCGCCGGAGACATCGCCTGCCGCACCGGAGGCGACGAATTCGTGGCCCTGCTCCACGGAAACCACTCGGCCGACAGCGTCGAACGCCTGGCCGCACGAACACGCCAACTCCTCGCCGGCCCCTACCTCATCGACGGAACCCCGATACCCGCATCGGTCAGCGTCGGATGGAGCTGGGACAAGCCCGTCAGCCCGGAGAAGTTACTGCACATCGCGGACGAACGCATGTACTCGTCGAAACGACGCTGACCCCTGTCAGGACGACAGATCGACGCGAGCGCCGATTCCGGTCGAGAGAGCGCGTTCGATGACCAGTTCTGCGACCGCGAGATCCTCGAGCCCGATACCCGTGGAGTCGAACAGCGTGATGTCGGAGTCGGCCGTGCGCCCGACCTTGCGTCCGGTGATCACGTCACCCAACTCGGTGTGGAAGTCGGATTCCTGCGCGGCACCGTCGGCGATCGCCAGTAGGGCGTCACCCGACTTGGACAGCGCCGTTGCGGTGCTGTCGACCACCACCCGTGAACGCGCGATCGCCGTTCCGTCGACCTCACGCTCGTCGGGGCGCGGCGCTGCACCGACGACGTTCAGATGGGTGCCGTCCACCAGCCAGTCTCCGAACAGCACGGGATCGACCGACGGGGTGAGCGTGCACACGATGTTCGATTGGCGCGCAAGCTGTTCCACGGACACCGCGTGCTCGATCTTCAGGTCCAGGTCGCTCAGAGCGTCTCGAAAACGTTCGACGGTATCGGCTGATCGCGACCAGACGAAGACACCATCGATGCCTCGGACGCTGTGGATGGCGCGGACATGTTCGACGGCGAGGTTTCCCGCGCCGACGATTCCCAGTATCGAACTGTCCATCCGAGCGAGGTGCTGGGTGGCCACCGCACTGGCAGCGGCCGTGCGAATCGCAGTGATTGCACGGCCGTCCAGTACCGCGACACATTCTCCGGTCCGGGTGGACGTCACCAGCATGGTCGAACGCTGCCGAGGCAGAGCGCGGGAACGGTTCCCCGGTAGGTCCGACAACACCTTCACCACCGCGAGTTCGGAGGTGCCGGACTGCGCCACCATCGGAATGACTCGACCGTCCTCGGCAGCCTCCATCGACGACGGTGCCGGATTCTGAGCGATGCCCGCCGACAGGTCGGCCAACGCGCGCTCGACCGCCCCGAACACCGTCGTTCGGTCGAGCAGGGCGCTGATCTCCGAGTGACGCAGTACCAGGGCCATGGTCAGCCGACCGTCGTCAGTTCTGCTGCATCGACGACGCGGGAGGTGACCAGATCTGCGAACGGAGGTGCGGTGTGAACCATGCCCTCCTCCTGGAGGATTCGCATCCAACGATCGCTGGCGTCGGCATCGATACGCACGGTGTCCCACGTCCTGGACTGTTGGATCTTGGTGCACGCAGCAGACAGGGTCGGCAGTGCGATGTTCGGCCAATGCTCGACCAGGAGGGGCTGCAGTTCAGTGACGGGTGTCGCCTTGACGGTCGCCATGGCTGCGTCCAGGCCGGAAGCGAACTTCACCAGACGCTCTTCGAGTTCCTCGAAACGGTCTGTGCGGCAGTAATACACACTGTTCGGGCCGAGCCCGCCCACCTCGGCGTATTCGACGACGATGTGGCCGGTCCCTCGATCCGACATGATCTGCGCAGTCGTGATGTCGAGAATGATCGCGTCGCCGAGCCCGTCCTCGAACAACTCCACGAACATCGGAGTCGACAGATCGCGGAGGAATGTGGTTCGTGAGGAGTCCACGCCACTCTCCCGCATCATGCCTGCGGTGATCGCGTACGGAGCGCTTCCGCCGATACCGGGAGCCAGCACGGTCTTTCCGGTGAGCGCCGACCAGTCGAACGGACCCTGAAGGTTCTCGCGCATGACCAGAGCTTTGGGGAACTGGTGGTTCAACTGCGCGAACACGGTGAGCTGACGCGATGTGCCCCAGTACATTCCGGGCACCCACAACCCGCCGAGGGCGATATCGGCTGCGCCGCTGGCAAGGTCGTCCAGCACGCCGGTCCAGGGGTCGCAGGCCTTGGCGTGGACCTCGAGGCCGTTGTCGGCGAAGAGTCCGGCGTGGTCGGCGTAGTACTCGGGAAGGTAGTTCAGGCCGTGTGCGGTGGCGGAGATGGACAGTGAATCGGTCATGATGTGTCTCTTTCTTTCGTATGAGGCTCTGGATTACGCTGCGACGAGTTCTTTTTCGGTCACCGCCTCGAGCGAGCGTCCGAAGGTCTCGGGGCCGAACTTCGCCGCGACGACGAGCAGGGCGTACATGCCGGCGATCATCAGGAACACTCCGGCCACACCGGCGATGTCGAAGAAGAACAGTGCCGCGAACGGCATCACCGCGCCGGCGACATTGCCGATTCCGTTGACGACCGAGGTGCCCATGCCGCGAATCGAGGTGGGGAACAGCTCCGGCGTCCACACCGAGAGCATGGTGTTGAGCATCATCGTGAAGAACTGGAAGACAGCGCCGAGGACGAGGATGGTCGCAACGTTGTGGGCCAGCGTGGCGAAAGCGATGGCAGAGATGCATCCGAGCACGGCGGCGGTCATCACGGTTGGTCGGCGACGTACCCGGCCGGCCAAATAGCATGCAGCACAGGCACCGAAGAGACTGCCGATGTTCATGATCATCGTGAACAGGAGTGAATCGGTGAGGGAGTAGCCACGGGAGACCAACAGAATGGGCATGAGGAACAGCAACGTGACCTGAGCACCGAACGACATCCACGAGGCAGCGCCGATGGCGGCAGTGCGGCGAAGATTCTGTCCTTTGAACACCTCTGCGTACGACGTCTTGCCGGTGGCGGGAAGGACATCCGCTGCGGTGACGAATTGCTTTGTCGGGCCCGGGTTTCGGAGGCCGGAGATCGATCCGCTGGCGAGTCGGGTGAGGCTGCGGTTCGCGTCGTCGATTCGGCCCTTGGACATGAGGAATCGTGGCGACTCCGGGAGATACCGCCGGAAGAACACCACGAGTACCGCAGGCACCGCCAGGATGACGTAGGTCCAGCGCCACGACGTGTCGTCGCCGCCGAGAACTCCACCGAGAGGGCCGAGTACGAGCATGAAGAAGCCGAACGACGCGATATTGCCGATGCCGCCGGACGAGATGTTGAGTGTGGCCAGCAGTGAACCGCGGTGCCTGGTTGCGACGAGTTCGGCGAGAATGGCCAAGCCGACGGTGAATTCGCCACCGAGGCCGATACCGACGATAAAGCGGCTCGCGAGCAACGTCTCGTAGCTCACCGCGGCAGCGCTGATGAGACCGCCGAGCGTGTACACGAGTAGGTTGAGGCTCAACGCCATTCGGCGACCCCAGCGGTCTGCGATGTATCCACCGATGAGGCGACCGACCAGTCCGCCGATCACGGTGGCGGTGTTGATGAGGGTCAATTGTGCATTGCCGATTCCGAGTGATTCCTTGATGAGCGGGCCCATCGCTCCGGTCGAGTTCTGCTCGAGGCTGTCGAAGAACAGTCCGGCCATCAGCAGCAGGATCACCGCACCTTGGACTCGAGTGAAACCGATGCGATCGAGCGCATTGGTCAGCCCTGACGCAGGGGCAGGCGGCTGTGTGTCGGTCGGCTGGGAAGTGGTCGGATGAGGGTCGGTCGGATGGACGGATTCCGAGGTAGAGGCAGACATGGTGTGCTCCAGCGGGCTGGCAGGCACCGGCAACGGGTGTTTTCCGGTGAGTCGCCTCCGGTGACACTCTGAAACGACTGCCTAATTTGTATACAAACCATGTGTCGTCACCGTTATCTTCCGCTACGAACGTGTTAAGGACTCCATATATCGCTCGTAATTGTATACAAAGACGGGCGCTATGACGGCCCCGGGGTTGCAGCGGACGCATCCTCGTCGCGCCGCAGGTGCTCATCCATCAGAAACCCTGCCTGTACAGGGGAGCCGTTCAGAATGGCTGCCGCCAGAGCAGCGTGATCGTGAACGGACGCGCCCGGGTCGTCGCCGAGACCCCACGCGACCCGGCGATTGACACCCGCCAGCATCTCGCGCAGCTGGTCGTTACCTGCCGCGGTCGCAACGAGATCGTGGAACGACGGCCCGTCGGTGGAGCCGGGAGTGTCCGATCGTGCTCCGTGGCGCGCCCGCTCCACCACCGACGCCAGTTCGGCGGCCACGGAACCGCCCCTGTTCCTGGCTGCCAACTGAGCAGCCAAGACCTCGAGACCATGACGAACCTCGAGAAGTTCCTTGTTCTCCTTGTGCAGGGTGGTGGACACCGTCGCACCCCGATAGCGAACAATGGTGACGAAACCCTCGGCCTGCAGCTGAGCCAGCGCCTCGCGGACCGGCACGCGAGACACGCCGAACGCCTTGGCAATCGACTCCTCGATCAGCCGCTCACCGCCGACGCGTCGACCCGACAGAATGTCGTCACGCAACGTCTGAGCAATCGTGTCGCCGGGTGATTCGTCGTCTGAATTCACGAAGTGGAGTCTAGTGCGGGCGGTGTCCAGGAGGCGGGCCGCCGGATTGTGGCCTCACGCGCAGGAGTCGGTGCCTCACAGCCGTGTCGGACGTGCCCCCAGTATCGGTGCGGGAGCAGGGTCTTGCTTCTTGCGTGAATCGACCCGATACGCGAGATAGAGATACAGAAAGCCGGTAACGGTGCCGCCGAGACATCCTGCTGCAATATCGAGGGCGGTGGATCCTGAGTTGACTGACAAGTGGAGCAGCAAGAATCCGATTGCTACGGCCGGGACGAGAGCCAGGGCGTTGATGTAGTCGGCGCGAGTTGCGCCGCACTTCTTGCTCAACGCGCCGGTCATGACCCACTCGCGAAATGGCTTCTGCATCTCAGGCTCCTCGTATGGGTCTGATTTGTCCCGTTCAGCCAGGATACCGGAGAGTTGGTTTAGGTAGGGTTCGAGTTATGCGCGCTGTTGTCTTCCTCGCTGTACTCGCGATCATCTACAAGTGGCCGGTGTTCGGAGACAGCCCCGGCCTCTGGTCGGCCCTGAGTCAGGGAATCATGTTCGGCGCGATCATCTGCACCGTCGTTACTCCTGCGGGATGGAAGGCCATCCGCCGCATAGACGGACGGATGCGTTCTTAGATCGATGCCCGTGGGGGTCGGCGTCGGGTCGGCGTGGCGGCGCAAACGCGCGCGCATTCGTCAGGTGCGCGCGGATTCGTCGCCAATTTCGACCGCCAGAGAGGGTCATTCGACAAATGCGTGCGCGTTTGCGGCGGGGTTCACTCTCGTTTCGTGACTCGGCCGGAGCAGTTCGGCGTGGGCACCCGTTGCCTCCCGATTCGAGGGTGGTGAGGCCATGTGTTTGGGTGAGTCCCATGGACTGGGTCGGCAGAGAGCTGTGCGTGGCTGCGGGTAGTGGAGCAGTCACATCGGCGGTTCTCATCGCGCCGGTCATCGATGGCAAGTGGTTGGATCTGACTCTCCCTGCCGTACTCGGTGCAATCGGTGGACTGCTGGTGGGATTCGCGGCGGTGGTCGGCGGAAAGTACGCACTGAAGACTGCAGTGCCGTGGCCACCGAGCGGTCGCACACAATGGCGACACCGATTTGCCCTGTGCACTGCGGCAGTGGTGACACTGTTCGTTGCCGGGCTCTCTGCATGGGCCAGCGCTGCCTCGGGGATGGTCGCGTCGGACAGCGCGGAGCCGCCGATACAGCTGATGGTGACGATTGCGTTGACTGCAATCAGTTACGTGTTCGCGTACTTCCTTGCGCCCGACGTCAACTGACTCCGGCTGGAGCGGTTCAGTCCGAACCGGTGAACGCGCCGAGGACACGCTCACCGACAGGCGTCAGGGCCGTCGAACGCGCCCACCAAGAGACAGGCGATATCGCGCGGGACTCTCCACTGATTGTCGTATCGCACGAATGACATCGGTCCGACGGGATAACTGTCCATGCTTCGGAAAGTTCCGACACCCATGGCCTCCACCGAATCGGGACCGGTCGAAGCGACGGTTGTGAATTCGATGTGTTGCGGATCCGGCTGAGCGCCCCAGGCGTGTGCGAGCCGCACGTTGTTCTCGGCCGGCCCGTCGAACAATCGAGCTCGATCTTCTTCGCGAATCGAGTAGTCCACGCTCGCTGCGAACAGAGCCGTCAACTGGGCTGCGGTCGGCACATCGTCGGTGATGGGCGGTGGCGGAGAGGCGAATTGCGTCGGGCTGACCGATGCGACTGGCGACTTCGGCTCGTCCACCTCGGCGGGGGAGCAGGCGCAGGCGAGCAACACCACAGCGACCGCGCTCACTCCGACAAGTTTCACCGGCCCAGTATGAACCGAAACAGCATGGTGGGTAGGTGAATCGGCGTCAGATACCCGACGTCGTCAGGCGCCGGTTGTGTTGGGCGGTGATCACCAGTACCGGCACGGCGATCGGCAGGATCAGGGCCGCCGCTGGAAGAACGAGGGCAGCAGAAGCAGTCGTCAGGTTGTGGACCGCTACAGCCACTATCCATGCACCCACGGCCGCGATGGCCTGCGCACCCAGTCGGAGGGCCGTCACTTTCCACGGTGAACGAACTGCGAATTTGCCGATGGTCATCGGCAGATAGTGGCCCTCGTTCACCTGTGACAGCTGCAGCGTAGCGACAGTCATCATGGCCGCGCTGATGGCGGCGATCACGAGGCCGAGAAACAACATGCTCAGTACGATACGCAAACTTGTGGCCCTAGGCTGCTGGTATGACTGCCGCTGCGAATTCCGATGCGACCCGTCGTCGGGTGCCGTCCTGGTTACGAGAGTTGGCGGTTCTGGTCGTGGTCGCATTGTTACTGAGTGTGCTGCTGCAGACTTTTGTCGGCCGTGTCTATCTCATCCCGTCGCAGTCCATGGAACCCACGCTGCACGGCTGTCCCGGTTGCACAGGTGATCGAATTGTGGTGGACAAGATGACGTTTCGATTCGGCGATCCGCAGCCGGGTGATGTGGTGGTGTTCAAGGCTCCGACGGAGTCGTGGAACAGGGGATACACGTCGAGCCGATCGAGCAACGCGGGAGTGAAGGCGTTGCAGGACGCGGGATCGTGGGCCGGACTCGTCGCGCCCGACGAGAACGACCTCGTGAAACGGGTGATCGCAACAGGCGGGCAAACCGTCCAGTGTTGCGATGTGCAAGGAAGAGTCGAGGTCGACGGGCAGCCGCTCGACGAGCCCTACATCGCGTTCGACTTCCCCTACGACGTGGACACACTTACCTGCGCAACAGTTCCGCAGTCCGGTCGCTGTTTCGGGCCGGTGACCGTACCGTCCGGCAATCTGTGGATGATGGGCGATAATCGAAGCGGCTCAGCCGATTCGAGGGCACACTCCCGTGACGAGCTGGGTGGAACGGTCCCCATCGAGAATGTGATCGGCAAGGCCAGATTCATCGTGCTGCCACCGTCGAGATGGGGAGTTATCGAATCGCCTGCGATACAGCGCTGATCGACTAGTCAGCGTCGCGTCTGCGTGTGATTCGAAAACCATTGCAGTACAGAACAACGGCGAGGACGGCTCCTATCGCCGATCCCGCGAACGGAGCGAGCCACAGCCACAACCAAGTGCGTGAACGCACCTCGAAGGACAGATCCAGCGCATTCATATAGTCCGAATTCATCGTGACTCCGGACAGCGGCGTGTACGTGCCGTAATAGATCTCAGGTGATGCGATGTCAGGGGCCAGCGCCAGCTCGACGAGGTGAGCGCCCATGGGAAGCAGCCCCACCACGAAGCCGAGGGTGGTGAGAATCAGAACGATCGAGCGCATTCCCACGATCCTGTCGAGTAGCGGCGTCTTAGAACCCGAGATCGCGCTTACGACGCTCGCGTTCGATGCGTCGCTGTTCCTCGGCGCGTTCGCGGCATTGCCGGAGGAATTCGGCGTCCGCATCCGGATTCTGGGCGGCCTGACGTCCCGGCCGCGTCTCGTATTCGGGGTACGCGGAGTTGCTTGCGCGACCGTAACCGGACCCGCCGGCACCTCCCCAAATCCCGGCACCGACGGGTCGGCCCGCAACGAGCCAGGCCAACGACCCAGCGAACGGGAGGAAGACGATGAGCAGAATCCAGACGATCTTGGGTAGATAGCGGATGCCACCCTCGTCTGCGGTGATCGCGTCGATCAGACAGAACACCCACAGCAGCATGACCAGCAAACCGAAATACGGCATTGTGTCCCTCCATGTCCAAGACCGCTCGGTCCGTTGTATCGAAGATCGTAGCGCTGTCCTCGCGATTTCGACAGACGAGTCGGTTTGGAAATCTGGGTGGGGCTCGGGCACGGCCGGATGTAGCGTCAATGTCCTGGGCAGTAGATGTACAGAGATGATCGCTGCCCATCCCTGGTGAGCAGGACGGTCACCGGATCTGTGGGACGCGTGTGCGCCTATTGGCGAGCATTGTCATGGCCCGCAGTGGGCCTGGTCCTCAGACCGACGAAAACCACGACAAGGGTCGCCAGAAACACCGCGGGATAGGTGAATTGGACGGCGAACTCGAAGGCGGGGGAGCCCTCGAACATGAAGATTCCGATGGCCTTGATGCCGCGGTAGTCGGTGAAGTACCAGGCGATCATCGGCGAGGTCACGGCGATCGGGGCCAGCCAACTCCACCAGGTTCGGTGTCGGTTGGCGTAGTCGAGAGCGAGGACGGTCAGCGGAATGCACCACACCCAGTGATGGCCCCACGCGAAAGGCGAGACCATCGGCGTCGCCATTCCACATATCGTCAGGGCCAGCAACGTCTTTCCGGCTGCCTGTGCGCGTGCCGCCACCCACAGCGCCAGGGCGGCGACAACGATGGCGAGCACCAGCCACACGGCAAATGGAGGTGTATTGCCCGGCCACAGTCGAGCCAACGCGCCATGGATCGACTGGTTGGCGGGTGAGGCGAGTGCGCCGATTCGTTCCGAGTCGATCATCGTCGACGTCCAGAATTTCCACGAATCGGCGGGAATGACGATCAGTCCGGCAAGCACGGTCACCGTGAACGCAGCGATCGCCGTGACGGCTGCTCGCCACTGTCTCTGTGCCAGTAGATGAAGCACGAAGAATGCGGGCGTCAGTTTCAGTCCTGCAGCGATGCCGACCCCCACACCGCGGAGCCGACTGCCCTCGCCGCGGGTGAGATCGAGCAAAACGAGAACCAGTAGAAGCATATTGATCTGGCCGAGCCAGATGGTCATGCGGACGGGCTCGAGCCACGTCAGTGCCACTGCCAATCCGACACTGACGAGATACATTGATGCGCTTCGATATCCGAGCGCGCGCCAGCTCGCGACCACGGCCACGTAGATCAGCAACAGATTGATCGCCTGGACCACCGTCACAGCGCTCGTGACCGAGAGGAGGGCGAGCGGGGCGAAGGCCAACGCCGCGAAGGGCGGGTAGGTGAACGGTAGGCCGATGTCGAACAATGCGAACTCGTAGAGCGGCTCGCCATGCTGAACGACGTACGCACCGTGTCGATAGACGATGGTGTCGATTCCGTTGCCGAACAGACCGAAGGGGGTCGACCATCCCAGGAAGTAGGCGTGCGCAACGACCGCGACGCACGCGGCGATGGCCGACGCGAGGAACCAGCGCCAACCGAGCCGGCCAACGCCCGTTGCATGCACTTCCGGTTGCGTCTCCCGGATGGCCGTCTCCTGGCCGTTCTCTACGCGCACGTCCGAGTCTGACCGCGCGTAGAGCGGCCGAAAACTGGACGTCGTCATGGCCTACACGATAGATCGTTGTATCTGATACAAGGAACTCGACACGGACAGACCGGTACGTTTTGTCAGCGGATTGCTCGGCTCGACGATTGCCTGGGTATCAGGGTGGGGAGCGCTTTGTGTACGGCCGCCGAGTCGTCGGTTCCGTTGATCAACAGATCCATCGCGGTGCCGGCGATCTGATCGAACGCGGTACGCACCGACGTCAACGGCACCGGCAGCAATTGGGCGAGGGGAATGTCGTTGTATCCGACGAGTGACAAGTCCACGCCGACGGCCAGATTGTGGCGGTGAGCTGCGGACAACACACCGAGGGCCAGATTGTCGTTGGCCGCGAAGACCGCGGTGGGACGTTCTGTGGCGTCGAACAATTCGTGTCCTGCGCGCGCGCCCGCTTCGATTCCGTAACCGGTTTCGACAGTCCAGTCCGACCTCGGTGACACGCCGGCCTCGTCGAGCGCACGTCGGGCACCCGCGAGCCGTCCGACGGCGCTGGAGGTGAACAGCGGGCCGGTCAGGACTGCGATGTCGGTGTGGCCCAGATCGATGAGGTGTCGAACTGCCAGGTACCCGCCTGTCTCGTCGTCGCCGATGGACGACGGACTCTTGCCGTCGGTTCGTAGGACGAGAACGTGCGGAATGCCGTTGTCGCGCAGGTGGCTGGGGAGAGGATCGTCGGTTCGGCTGGTGGCGAGAACGACGCCGTCCACATTGCGTTCGAGCAGGGATTGCGCGGCGTTCCACTCGTCGGTGGGGTCGTCGCCACTGGTCGCGACAATGGCGTGATAGCCGTCTTTGCCCGCGGCCCGATCGATCGCCTCGAACATCAGGGCCATGACGGTGTCGGACAGGCGGGGAACCAACACTCCGATGGTCGCCGTTGCACCGCGCCTGAGGTTGGACGCGAACGTGTTGCGCCGATAGCCCAGCTGCTCGGCAATCTCTCGCACCCGGACGGCCGTCGCGGTACGGGAGGGGGCGACGCGGTCGTCGAGCACGCGGCTGACCGTCGACACACTGACGCCCGCCGCCTTGGCGACGTCGCGGAGCGTGACGACGTCCGTCCGTTCCGCCGAGAGCCCGGTTCGAGTGGGACGCATCCACACCTCCTTGATCGATCGGCCCGATCGCACGACAGGACCGAACTTACCGATCCCCAGCTGATCGCACATGCAAACGTCCCAGGAACGTTTGCATGAAGTGTTGCATGAGGGGTCGGTGCCGTGTGCGAGCCCTGTCACCTCTCGGTCGGCGAAGTGATGGTTGACACATTCGGGGTCGCGGGTTTAGCGTCATGCAAACGTTCCCGACAACGTTCCCAACCGCCTCTCCAAAAGGACGTCACCATGAATTCACTCGATCTCCGCGGACTCAGCCCGGCACCGATCACGCCCTTCACCCGCGACGGCGAGGTCGACTACGACGCGATACAGCGACTCGGGTCGTGGCTCGGCAATGTCGACGGGGTCAAGAGCCTGGTCGTCCTCGGCCATGCAGGCGAGGGCACGTTCCTCACGCAGGCCGAGCAGGCCAAGGTCATCGGTGCGTTCCGCGATTCGGTGGACGGCAAGCTCCCGATCGTCGCCGGCATCACCGGTGAGGGCACAGCCGTATCGGTCGAGGAAGCCAAGCGTGCAGTCGACGCCGGTGCATCCGCCGGTCTGGTCTACCCGTCGCACGGATGGCTGCGTTTCGGATACCAGGACGGTGCGCCGCAGGACCGGTACAAGGCACTGTACGAAGGCTCAGGCTTGCCGCTCATCCTGTTCCAGTACCCCGACGTCACCAAGGCGACGTACAACCTCGACACCCAGCTCGAAATTGCCGCTCAGGAGGGCGTTTTCGCCACCAAGAACGGTGTCCGCAACATGCGTCGTTGGGATCGCGAGATTCCGGTGCTGCGCAAGGAGAACCCCGAACTGCAGATCCTCAGCTGCCACGACGAGTACCTGCTGCACACCATGTTCGACGTCGACGGCCTGCTGGTGGGGTACGGCGGCCTCGCACCCGAGCCGCTCGTCGAACTCATCGCGGCAGGCAAGGCCAAGGACTACCCGGCCGCGCGCGCCATTCACGACCGTCTGCTGCCCGTCACCGCGAACGTCTACCACCGCGGATCCCACATGGAAGGCACCGTCGCCCTCAAGGAAGGCCTCGTGCACCGCGGCATCCTCGAACACGCCACCGTGCGTTCACCACTGCTTCCGCTCGCTGCGGGTGCCCACGAGGAGATCGCAGCGGCACTCGATTCCGCGAACCTCGGCTCGGTAGTACCTGCGCTGGTCTGACCCGGTCGACGGTCACTCCCTACCCTCGGTGCCCTTCCGTAGTAGCCGCTACGGCCCGGAAGGGTACCGAGCACCACTTCTTTCGGCATGCATCACCGCACACGCGGACCGGGTCGAGTCCGTTCGGTTGGACTGCCGAGCTCTGCATCAGATCCACCCCACGTATTCGCCCCTTGCCACATCAGGCCGACAGCAGACGTGCGCCACGTCGCCGGCTCGAAAAGTGCTTCGAGAAAGGGCTCGCAATGAGTCAGCACCACGCAACACCGGTGGTACCGTCCGCAGCCGTGCGAACTTCGCAAACTCCCGCACCCCGCTCCGGCAAATGGAAAGCCTTCCTGAGCACCATCGCGATGGCCGGCCCCGCATTCATCGCCGGTGCATGGCAATTCGGCCCCGGCAACCTCGCCAGCGCCGTCGAAGCCGGCAGCAAGTACAGCTACAGCCTGATCTGGGTCATCGTGCTCTCGACGGTGTTCATGCTGGTGTACGCGGACATGAGTGTCCGGCTCGGCATTCGCACCCCGAAATCGATGATCAGCTCCGTCAAAGACGTCCTCGGCCAGAAGGTCGGTGTCGCTGCGGGATTCGGCGTCTTCATCATCACGCTGTGCTTCTCGGTGGGTAACGCCGTCGGCTCCGGCCTCGGGCTTTCGATGGTATTCGGCGGATCACCGCTGATCTGGTCGGCAGTGTGTACCGCATTCGTCGGCCTGATCCTGTTGTTCCGCAACGTCTATCGCACCGTCGAGCGCGTCCTGTTGGTCATCGTCGGACTCCTCGGTGCCACGTTCATCATCAGTGCCGTCATCTCCAAGCCCGATTGGTACGAAGCGGTCAGCGGTGTCGTCCCCAGCATCCCCCCGGGAGGAGCGCTCCTCGTCGTGGCCTTGGTGGGCACCAACTTCTCGCTCAACGCCGCCTTCTTCACCTCGTACGGCACCCACGAACGCGGCCGCACCCGCGCGCAGTACAAGCAGACGACCATCGCAGACACCATCCCCGGCATCATCGCTCCCGGAATCATGACGTCTCTGGTAATCATCGTCGCCGCTGCCGTGCTCGGTCGACAGAATGCAGAAGCGCAGACACTCGTCGGCCTCGCCAAGATTTTCGAGCCCATCGCCGGACCCGTCGGATCGACCATTTTTGCCCTCGGCCTGTCCGGTGCTGCCTTCTCGGCCATGGTCGCCAACGCAACCGCCGGCGGCACGATGCTCTCGGACGCACTCGGCAAGGGCCCGTCACCCAGCACAATGACCGCCAAACGCACCAGCGCGGCCATCCTTGCCTGGGGACTGGCCATCACGCTGATCTTCACCAAATCGCCTGTGCAGCTCATAATCTTCGCGCAAGCGTTGACCGTGCTGATCGCGCCGTTCCTCGGCTTCCTGCTCTACGTCATGAGCAACAACCGAGAACTGATGGGCGAACTCCGCAACACCTGGTGGAAGAACATCATTGGAGGTCTCGGCTTCCTCTCCATCCTCTCGCTCTCCGGACTACTGATCTACGAACTCGCGACGCGATAATTCGACTGAAACCCCGGGTGGGTGCTCGACGAGCATCCACCCGGGGCGTTCTGATTTCCCAACCGGATCTTGAAAGCAGGCCTATCGCCGGCCACAGAACTGTGGTACTTCTTGAGTCATGAACACATTCGACACGTCGAAAGGCGCATGAGCGCCCGTAGCTATCCCACCTCCGGTTCCACTACACAGAGGTGCAGATCATGAAGCTTGCCGAGGCCCTCGCTGAACGAGGGGAACTGATCAAGCGCACCGAACATCTGAAGGTTCGGATTCTGGCGAACGCTCGCCACCAAGACGGTGAATCACCGGCTGAGGATGCAGGGATCTTGTTGTCCGAGTACAATTCTGCGCTCGATCGTCTCGAAGTTCTCATCCGTAGGATCAACCGAACCAACAGTGCTGCCGCGGTGCGGGATGGAACCATCACCGATGCGCTCGAGTCCCGCGACGTGCTGCGTATGCGACACAAGGCGATCTCTGCGGCCGCGGACGCAGCATCGGGGCGCAACCAGGAGCACAGATACGGCCCACGTCAACTGAGGTCGGAATTGGTCTACGTCGCAGCTCTTCCGGTTGCCGAATTACGTTCTGCCGCAGATGATGTTGCCAAGCAGATTCGGTTGGTGGATTTGGAGATCCAACGCGTCAATTGGGAGTTCGACCTAGTCGAATAGCGTGCCACATGCCGGGTAGTAGGTAGTTTTCGGTCGAGGCGAGCACGTACCGCGGGTCGGCGGTCTTCCGGCCCTTCTCCTGCGTGGTGAGCAGCGTTCCGGGCATTCACTCGGTCACAGTGCAGCTCAGTACAATTCACGCAGAACGGTGCACAGCATACCTTGCACTACCGTGTGCTGATCGAACGGAAACGAGGGTGGGTAAGGGGCCACCCGGCATGATGGTTTGCGCCTGTGTTCGCGACTAGTCTGGTCAGAATGACGGCTCTATCGATGTCCCTCAGCCGACCTGCACTGATCGTCGTCGATGTGCAGGCCGGTTTCGACGATTCGGAATTCTGGGGTCCACGGGACAACCCGTCGTGCGAGGCCAATATTGCTGAGCTCGTTGAATTCTGGCGATCTCAGGCTTGGCCGGTGGTATTCGTTCAGCACGATTCCGACAATCCGCAGTCGCCGTTGTCGCCGACACAGGACGGGCATCGCTTCAAGGACATGCTCGACGGGACTCCGGATCTGCTCGTTCGCAAACGCGTCAATTCGAGCTTCTACGGAACTCCCGATCTGGACGCCTGGCTACGAGGCGAGGACATCGACCAGGTGGTCATCTGCGGAATCACCACCAATCACTGTTGCGAGACCACCGCGAGGATGGCCGGGAATCTCGGCTACGACACCTACTTCGTCATAGACGCGACGCATACCTTCGATCGCGTCGCGCCCGACGGGACAGTCGTGCCTGCCGTAACACTGTCTGCCATCACGGCCACCAACCTGCACGGCGAGTTCGCGACGGTGATCGAAACGAAAGACATAACTTCCCACTGACGTCGCCCAATTTGATACCGTTCGGTATGGCCGATCGGGGAGCAGTAGCAGGGCTCGCGGGACCCATTGTGCTGCTGTATCTGGGGTACTTCGCGTCGGTGCCGACCCTCTCATCGCTGATCCACGGGATCTTCGACCCACGAATAGGCTGGGCCGACAAGGGCTTCGGTGAAGTGTTGCTGTTCTCGTTCATGATTGTGGGCGGTCTCGCTGCATGTGTTGCGGCAGTTCGCGCACTGGCCGAGTCTCCGAGGTTCCCAGGAATCGTCGTCATACCGGGGTCGTCGATCGGGCGGAAAGTCGACGCAGTAGTGGTGACACTGATTGCCTACGCCGTCGTTGTTCTGGTGTTCGCGACCGCTACCGCATCAGCCGGATTCCTGGTGCCCCTCATTGCGGCGTGGGCTTGCTCCAACACGATTCGGAATTACCGTGAACTGAAGAGTCGACGTCGAGCGTCCGCAGCATAGCGCATGAACACCGTGCTGATGCTGATGCTGATGCTGTGGTTCGTCGTGTTCGCGTACGCGGCATCCGTCGGATTCCGAGGCAGGGCAACGAATCCCGACTACTACGGTGCACGAGTGTCGGACACGGTGAAATCGACACCCCGACTGCGTGCACGAGCCAATCGATCGGTCGGAATCTGGTGCACGGTCAGTTCCGTGATGGCTGTGGTGCCAATCGTATGGATCGGCTCCGACTTTCATCGTGAAAGAACGACTTGGGAGCTGGCCGGTCTGGCTGCTTACGTCTTCGTCGTCGTGGTGGTCGGCGGTTACCCGTTGGAGAAGATCAAGAAGTCGTGACGTTGGGATGGTCCAACAACGCGAACGCGGCCTTCAATTGCGCTCGGGCTGCGTCGACTTCGGATGTGTTGCCCGCCAGATGGTGCAGCAAGGCGCGTTGGAAGATCCCGTCGAGCAGGATGTAGGCGGAGGGGCGGTCGAGGGCGGATTCGGAGCCGCGTAGCTCGCAGTACTTCGTCACCACACGCCAGATCATGTCTTCGCGACGTTCCTCGATGTCCAGGACGTCGCCTCGAAAGGAACCGTCGAACAGGGCTTGGTTGCGGAGGTCGTACCAGAGTCGATGAATTCCGGCGTCCGCCACCAGGGTGGCGAAGTACTTCGTCTCGAAGTCCGCGTACAGGCCGGGGGCGTCGACGGCGTTGGCCACCACCTCGTCGTACCGGGTGACGCAGATGGCCTCGTACTGGCGAACTGCGTGGGTGATGAGGTCGAGCTTGTCGGTGAAGTAGTAGTGCAGAACGCCGTGCGAGTACTCGGAGTTCTGCGCGATCTCCCGCAACGAGGTGCGGGCGTACCCCAGCTCGGCCAGCGTGTGGAGCGTCGCCTCGGCCAGCTCGGTTCGTTTGGACTCGAACTTGTTGCGGGCGCGTTCTTCGATGCGCGCGCGCGGATCGACCGTCTGGGTCATGTTCGGTGTCCTTTCCGCGCGGCGTTTCGCTGATCAGTGTATGCCCGAGCCGTTGAAAACCGGATTTTGGGCAGTCGTCAAGAAAAACCTTGACGTGTGTACAAATTCTAACTTAGTGTGATCCGCAGCACACGTCAGAGGGGTGGATGCACACCTGCCTCCGGTGCTTCACGGCTCGATCAACCTCGGCCCGTCCGACGACGGCCGATCACGAGAGGACTCTTCATGCCAACCGACAAGCGCGTCGTCGTCTACGGGGCATCGGGATACACCGGGCGACTGATCTGCGAATACCTGCGCGAGTACAACATTCCCTTCCTGGCCGCCGGCCGCGACGAAAGCCGAGTCAAGGGCATCGTCGACGCCGTCCCAGGCGTCGAGACGGTTGAATACGATGTCGTCGAGGTCGAGCACACGGCTTCCGCACTGGCAGAAGCGTTTCGAGGAGCCGCGATCGTGCTCAACACGGTCGGTCCGTTCTCGCGGTTCGGACACGAGGTGGCGCAGGCATGCATCGAGATCGGTGCGCACTACACCGACACCACCGGTGAGCAGGACTGGATCATCGATGCCGAGAAGAAGTACGGCGCAGAATTCGCCGCCCGAAACATCGTTCTGACACCGGGTTTGGCGCAGATGTACAGCATCGGCGAGATCGCGGCCAACATCTGCCTCGAGACCCCGGGCCTCGACACCCTCGACATCGAGGTCTTCTGGAAGGGACATCCGACGGTCGCGTCGACCAACACCATCCTGACCAATGCCGCCTTCTCCAAGGCGTACTACCTCGAACAGAACGAGTACGTGGAATGGCCCGACGACGGGGTGTTCCAGGTGGTCGTGCCGGGCCAGCACGATCTGGGCTTGGCGCTGCCGTGGGGCGGTACGTCGCATCCGGTGTGGTTCAAGAACGATCCCCGAGTCGCGAACGCACGCGCCTACGGCGGGGTGATGAACAAGCCGCTCATGCTCGCCGTGCCTCAGATCATCGCCGGCGCAATGGCGCAGATGGAAGGCAAGACCGACGCCGAGAAGTACGACATCATCGATACGGTGTCGGCGTCGGTGCGCAGTGAGACACCGCCGCGGGAGAATCCCCGTATCAACACCTCCCTCGACTCGGTCTACGCATCGGGCCCACTCGGCCGCGTGCACACGGTGATTCACGGCAACTGCAACTACAAGCAGACCGCTCTGCTCAACGCATTCGCAGCGGCACACGTGTTGCAGGGGCCGCCCAAGAAGGTCGGATTCGCCTCGAGCTGCCAGGCGTTCGGACACCGCGAACTGCTCGGCGTGCTCCGCGCCTTCGGTCTGGTGCTCGACCCCGTCGTCACAGCACACAGCTGAGGACCCGGCCGATGCGGCTATCCGACTACCTCGACAAGGGCATGTCCCTGGGCCGAGACGCCCCCTGCCTCACCATGGCTGACACCACGAAGAGCTACGGCGAGGTGTACGACTACACGGTCTCCATCGCCGGAGCGTTGCAACACAACGGTATCGAGACCGGGGATCGTATTGCGGTGCTCTCCGGCAACGACCCTCTCGCCCTGACCTGCGTTTTCGCAATCTCCCGCGCAGGCGCAGTGTGGTGTCCGATCAATCCGCGAAACGAGGCCGACGAGAATCGACAACTGTTCGATCTGTTCGGGTGCCGACTCCTGTTCTTCCAGAAAGCATTCGCGGATCTGGTCGGCCGCATCAGAGACCAGCTGCCGCAACTGGAATGGCTGGTCTGCCTGGACGGCGACGTGCCGGGAGCACTGTCGTACGACCGATGGCTCGTCGAACACCGCTCGGACTCGGTCGTCGACAGGCGACCGGCCGACGGGCTCGCCATGATCGCCGGAACCGGCGGAACGACGGGAAAACCGAAGGGCGTCAGACTCACCGAAGAGAACATGATGACCTCGACGGCGACGGCACTGATGAGCTACCCGTTCGGGGACCGGCCCCGATACCTCGCACTGGCACCGTTGACCCATTCGGCGGGGGTACTGACATTCCCCATCCTGAGCCTGGGTGGCCACGTGGTCGTGATGCCGGCTCCGGACATCGGCCAGTTTCTCTCGCTCATCGAGCACCACCGGATCACGCACGCATTCTTGCCGCCGACGGTCGTCTACGGGGTACTCGACCATCCCGACCTCGACACGCGGGATCTGTTGTCGCTCCGATGCCTCTGGTACGGGGCTGCGCCGATGTCGCCAACCCGTTTGGAGGAGGCGCTGACCCGAATCGGGCCGGTGCTGGGGCAGCTCTTCGGGCAGACCGAGGCACCGAACATGATCGCGACGCTCGCACCGGCCGATCACTTCCGTAGTGACGGTTCCATCGCGGTCGAACGGTTGACCTCGGCGGGCAAGCCGACGCCACTGACGACGGTGGCGATCATGAACGAGGACGGCGGCCTGCTCGATCGAGGGGATCGCGGCGAGATCGTGGTCCGAGGGCCTCTCGTGATGCAGGGCTATCACCAGAATCCCGATGCCACAGCCGAAGTCGGCGCTCATGGCTGGCACCACACCGGAGACATCGGGTACCTCGATCAAGCCGGTTACCTCTACGTCGTCGATCGTGCCAAGGACATGATCATCACCGGCGGATTCAACGTGTACTCGGCCGAGGTGGAACAGGCCCTGCTGTCGCATTCCTCGGTGAAGGAATGCGCAGTCGTCGGCCTTCCCGACGACAAGTGGGGTGAGCGAGTCACGGCTGCAGTGCTTCTGCGCCCCGGTCGCGACGCGTCCCCCGAGGATCTGATCGCACACGTCAAGGCACGGGTCGGGAGTGTCAAGGCTCCCAAAGAGATTCAGATATGGACCGATCTGCCCCGCTCGAAGGTGGGAAAGATCCTCAAGACCGAAGTACGCAGCACGATGTCTGCACCGTCACCAGCGAAGGGAAGCACAGTATGAGCGAGTTCGAGGGCAAACGAGTCTTCGTCACCGGGTCCGGTGCCGGAATCGGAAAGGCCATCTCCCGGATGTTCATCGAGCGGGGCGCGCGCGTCGTGGTCAGTGACATCGACGAAGATGTCGCAGCGACGACGGCCCAGGAAATCGGTGCCGAGGGCACCGCCAACTGCGATGTCTCCGACGAGAGCCAGGTACAGCGAGCCGTCGCCGGCGCGGTCGCGATTCTGGGCGGACTGGACATCGTCGTCAACAACGCGGGCATCGAGGTCTCGTCCCCGTTGCTGCAGCAGTCCACGGAGAGTTTCGACAAGATCTACGCCGTCAATGTGCGGGGCACATTCCTGGTGATGAAGGCCGCGATCGGTGCGCTCGTCGAGTCGAAGGGCAACATCGTCAACATTGCATCGCTGGCCGGTGTCGGCGGCACGGCGCTGCTCGGGTCGTACTGCGCCACAAAGGCAGCCGTCATTCAGCTGACACGCGTCGCGGCCATCGAGATGCGTGCCGCAGGAGTACGCGTGAATGCGGTATGCCCCGGGTTCGCCGATACCGCCATGGTCGAACGCCTCGTTCCGGACTTCGAAGCGGCAACTCAGGTCCCGTTCGGTGATCTCGTTGCCGCCAAGCAGGGACGGCTGGGAACACCTGAGGACATCGCAGAAGTGACGCTGTTCCTGGCCTCGGACCGCGCAACATGGATCACGGGCAGTCACTACATTCTGGACGGCGGCCTCTCGGCGTCGCTGGTGTAGCGCTCGGAGCTCCCCGTCAGCCGAGGGCGACGGGGAGCAGGCCGGGTCGCGTCCGAGATGCGATGTCGGCCAACGCACCCTCCAGCGTCGGGTATCGGAAGTCGAACCCACTGTCGGTCAACACCTGCGGCTGGACCCACCGACTCTTGAGGACCAGCTCGGGTTCGGTTCGGATCACCCGTGCGCCCAGCTTCAGCAGCCATGCCGGCGTCGCCAGTCCGTGATCGCGACCGAGAGCAGACCGAACCTGGTGCATCAGAACCTCGTTGGTCACCGGGAACGGTGTCGCCACGTTGACAGGTCCGACGATGTTCGAGGTGGCGTACAGATGGTCGAGAGTCCGAGCGACGTCATCGACGTGCACCCAGCTGAACATCTGGCCACCATCACCCATGCGGCCACCCAATCCCACTCGAGCCAGATCGATGATCGGATTGATCGCCCCGCCGCCCGCGCCCAGCACGATCGACAACCGCAGTGCCACTCTGCGGATCGACACGTCGGCGTCGAACAGTTCGCGCTCCCACGACCTGGCCACCTCGACCGAGAAGCCCGATCCCAGTTCGCCGTTCCGTTCGCTCATCGACCTGTCGCGGGCATCGCGATAGATGGTTCCGGTGCTCGCGTTGACCCACAGCGCGGGCGGATTCTGTACTTGTGCCAAGGCAAGCCCGAGCTGGGCTGTGGTCTGAATTCGCGACGACATGATCGCGTCGGCGTTGGCCTTGTTGTAGCGACAGCTCACCGAGCGGCCGGCGAGGTTGACCACCAGATCGGACCCGTTCAGGACCTCGACGAGGCCGCGATGGTCGGACCATGGTGCATCGCTGGACGATCCGCGTCCGACCGTCCTGACGCCGATGCCGCGGTCCTCGTAGTAGCTGCGCAGATACCCGCCGATGTAGCCGGAGGCACCGCACAGGACGACGGTCGATGGTGAATCGGTCATCGACTCAACCCTTCTGGAGAGGTCATTCGTTTCAGGAGACCGGCGACATCGGCTACCAGGCCGCGCGCAACTGGGAGTCGGGCGAGACGAACCGCCTTGGATACGACGGGCACGAGCCCGTCGACCAGAGTGCGGGTGCGAGCCTGGTTGTCGGACGAATCGGTGACCCAATGCAGCGTGACGCCCATGTAGATCATCCAGAGCAGCAGCGGGAGTGCATCGTTCAGTGACGCGGGTACCTTCTGCTTCGATGCGTCCAGCGTGGTGCGCATCAGATCGATGGCCATGGCTCTGGCGTCGGAGGATTCCTCGGAGAACGGACTGGAGCTGGACCTCGTCGGTAGCGCCAGCTGGAGGAACGCGCCGCCGAACGCGTGATACGGCGTCAGGACGTCCAAGCCGGAATGCAGAACCGCGGCCAGGTTCTCAGGCAGCGACCCGCCCTGGGTGATGACCTGCTCCGCACGTTCGCGGTGATCGCGCTGGATCACCACATACAGCTCGTTGACCAGCTCGTCCTTGCCGGCGAAGTAGTAGTACGCATTGCCGAGCGACACGCCGGCCTCGTCGGCTATCCGGCGCATGGTGGTGGCCTGGAACCCCTCTTCGCGAAACAGCCGAAGAGCCACTTCGACCAGCTTGTCGCGCGTCTCGGATGTGCGGGCCATGCGGTCACCTCGTTTTCTGAACGTGTTCAAAAAGGACGGTAGACCCATTTTTGAACATGTTCAAGCGCAATGGCCGGGGACCGACCTGGATACTCGACGCATGCTCAGACGAATGGGAACCTCGCTGATCGGAGGCAAGGGGGCTCAATGGGTACAAGCGCTGAACGCGCGGCATCCGTGGAGTCACAACGACTACTTCCACAGTTGGATTCTCGCCAACCTGCCGAGCCGACGACGCGAGGCACTCGACGTGGGTTGTGGCCGTGGCGGTCTCGTGCACTCTCTCGCACTGTATTTCGATCACGTCACCGGAGTCGACATCGACTCCGACATGCGCCGCCGCACAGGTCTTGCGTGCTCCGACGTCACCAATGTGGCCGTCACCGAACGCCAACTCGACTCGTGGGCGGACGAATCCGTCGATCTGATCACGATGATCGCCGTTCTCCACCACCTCGACATCGACGACACGCTTCGCCACGTCGAGCGTGTTCTCGCGCCGAACGGCCGGCTGCTCGTCGTGGGTATGGCTGCGCCACGAAGTCCCCGGGATCTGCTGTGGGACGCCGTATCCATCGTGACCAACCCGCTGATCGGCTTCGTCGGCCATCCCTGGCCGAGCTCAGCGGGAAAGCAGCCGGCACCCTTCCCGGTCAAGGACCCGGTGCTCAGTTTCGACGAAGTGAAGCGGTCGGTCGACGCGATACTGCCCGGAGCAACGATGCGACATCGCGTCGGATTCAGGCACACCATCGAATGGACGAAGCCTGGGTGATCGGAAGGTTCTCTGCTCTGAGCAGAATCGCCGACCCTTGATGGGATCGAGGCTTAGGCTCCGATCATGGGCGAGGTCATACGAATCGATGAGCGCCGAGCAGCACGCGCAGTAGAACCGCTGTGGCGTGAGGTGGTCGGTCGCCGGCTGCGCGAGCGCAGACACTCCCGCGGCGACACACTCGCCGACACAGCGGCGCGAGCAGGCATTGCGCCGCAGTATCTTTCGGAGCTGGAACGCGGCCGCAAGGACCCGTCGAGTGAGATCCTTGCGGCCGTCGTCGGGGCACTCGGCACATCGATGGCCGAAATTTCAGGTCTGGCGCATCACGACCTGTCCCGCGGCAATGCCACGTTGATGGCTGCCTGACGTCGTCCTTCGAGGACCTGGTCGACCAGGCCGTACTGCAGCGCCGACGGAGCCGTCAATACCAGGTCACGGTCGGTGTCGTGCCGAATCTTCGCGGCATCGCGTCCGGTGTGTTTCGCCAGAATCATCTCCATCTCGGCGCGTACCCTGACGATCTCGTCGGCGGCGAGAATGAGATCGGGAATGGTGCCTCGCCCTTGCCCTGCAGGCTGATGCAACACCACCCGGCTGTGCGTCAACGCCGAACGTCGACCCGGTGCACCTGCGGCGAGCAGCACCGCGCCGGCCGCCACTGCCTGCCCCACACATGTTGTGGCGACGGGGGATCCGATGAACTGCATCGTGTCGTAGATCGCCAACATGGCCGCAGTATCGCCGCCCTCGCAGTTGATGTACATCGAGATTTCCTGATCGGGCGAGTCGGCCTCGAGATGTAACAGCTGCGCGATCATCGCATTCGCAACACCGGCATCCAGTGCGGTACCGAGGTACACGATGCGTTCGCTGAGCAGATGCGAATAGACGTCGACGACGCGTTCGCCGCGCGAATCACGGGTGACGACATTGGGAATGGTGTACGTACTCATCGGGCCATCTCCATCCCGAACGACACCCGACGCGCAGGCATGACCTGATCGAACGAACTGACGATGGCGTCGACGAACCCGTAGTCACGCGCGGCGTCCGCGGTGAACCAACGATCGTGCAAGGAGTCGTCGAATATCTGTTCTCGTGTCTGCCCGGTGTCGTCGGCGATGAGGCCGAGCACCGTATCGCGGGTATGTCGAAGATCGTTGGCCTGCACCTCCACTTCGACAGCAGAACCTCCGATGCCGGACGAGCCCTGGTGCATCAGAATCCGCGAATGCGGTAGTGCGTAGCGCTTTCCGGGTGTGCCCGACGACAGCAGGAATTGACCAGCGCTGCAGGCCAATCCAAGTGCCAACGTCGAGACGTCGCAGGGAATCAGGTGCATCACGTCACGGATGGCGAGCATGGCAGGCACCGATCCGCCAGGGGAGTGAATCCACAGGGCGATATCGGCCGACGGATTCTCGGCCGCCATCGTCAACAGGTGGGTGGTGAGGACGGTGCCGTTGTCGTCGTCGAGTGGGCCGTCGAGCACGAGGATTCGATGACGTAGGAGTCGGTCGCGCAGTTCGGGTGGGAACATTCGGGGTGTCTCGCTCATGGTTCGAGTGTGAACTCCAATAGCGCTGTGTGCCAACGATTCTGCTGTCGGCAGCGACGCTGCTCAGAGCTGCGCGACGCTCGAGGGACAATGGAGGCATGACCACACTCGAATTCTCCGATTCCGTCGTCGTCGCCGCATCGCCCGAGGATGTCTATGCCGTCGTATCCGACGTCACCCGAACAGGTGAATGGAGCCCGATCTGCCAGGCGTGCTGGTGGAACGAACCCGACGGCGGCGGTGTGGGATCGACGTTCACCGGACGCAACGTCACTCCCGACCGCACCTGGGAAACGGTCTCGACCGTCGCAGCGGCCGAGCCCGGACGCGAATTCGCGTGGGTCGTCGGCGACAACTTCGTGCGCTGGGGATACACACTCGAACCGGTGGACGGCGGCACCCGACTGACCGAGAACTGGAACTTCCTGCCCGACGGCATCTCTCTCTTCCACCGCAAATTCGGAGACTCCGCGCAGGAGCAGATCGACACCCGCAGCAAGGCCGCGCTCGACGGCATTCCGCGCACCCTGGCGGCAATCAAGCGCATCATCGAATCGGAGTCCTGACAGGCAGGTGCGCTGGCTGTCCACTTTGTGCGTCGGCGTGCGGGAGAATCCGCCTGTCGACGCGAATTGTGGACACTCAGCCCTGTAGTCGCGCCTATTCTGTGCCGATGACGTCCACGGTTCTTCAACTGACCACGGTCCTCGAGCCTCGCGGCCCAGCGGCTGCGATCGTGCTGACCGACGCCCAGGTCGCGTCACTCGGCAGCACCAAGACGCCGCCGGTGCGGTTCACGATCGGTGGGCAGACGGTGGCAGGACGCATCGGGCGCATGGGCGGGGAGAACCTGCTGGGCCTGAACAAAAGTGTGCGCACCACGCTCGGAGTCGAGGCCGGCGACACCGTCGACGTGACCATCGAACTCGACGACGAACCGCGCACCGTCGAGCTACCGGCCGAGCTCGCCACTGCCCTCGACGCCGACCCCGCGGTGCGCGCCGCATTCGACGCACTGTCTCCATCGAAGAGAAAAGAACACGCACGATCGGTCGCCGACGCCAAGCGCGCCGACACCCGCGACCGACGCATTGCGTCGATCGTCGAGGCTCTTCGGCCCTGACGTACCACCTGGCATGGGGCGCGGGTGCCCGCGTCGATCAGACCACGGTCGCGGGCCTGTTCGATGGGACGACCTCCGTCGACCTGTCCGCCGTAGACAGGCGCGCGAGAATATCTACAGCCGAGGTGATGTCGGGAAGTGAACGAGTGAAGGGGATGCGTTGACGGTCGTCGAAGGCATATCCCGTCCCGAATCGTAGTCCGGGTGCCAACAGCACGCCGTGCGATTGAGCTTCGGCGACAAGGGCACTGGATCGAAGACCGTCGGGCAGGGAACACCACAATGCCAGCCCGCCGCCCGGAACGCGAAAGTGCCAATCAGGCAGCAGATCTCGCATCAGAGCAACGGTGTGATCACGTGCGACTCTCGATATGTCGGCGCGCACTCGGCGTACCTCGTCGTACTTGCCCATCAACTCGACCGCAGCGAGTTGATCGAGAATGGACGTCGAAAGCTGGCGTCGCGCATAGGTGGCGGCAATTCTCGCCAGTAGCCCTGCCTCGGCGCGAACCCACCCGACTCGCAGCCCACCCCACACCGTCTTGCTCGTCGACCCGATCGTCACCGTCGCACTATCCGGCGTTGCTGCCCCGAAGGGTTCGATGTCGGGCGACCCGTCGAGGGACAGGTCCGCTGCTACCTCGTCGACGATGGTCAGTACTGCGTGGCGGTGCATCGTCGCGGACAGCTGTCGGCGGGTGCCGAGGGGGAGTCGAGCTCCCGATGGATTGGAGAAGTCGGGCATGAAATAGGCCAGGGTCGGTGCGCTTTGACGTGCGGCCCGGTCTGCGGCCGGCACGAACGCCTCGGTCTCGTCCGGGTCGATGGGCACCGGGATGCATCGGCCGCCGAGTGAGTGGACGAGTTCGACGACACCCGGATACGTCGGGTGCTCCACCAACACGCGGGCACCCGGCTCGGTGAATGTCGCCAACACCGCATGGATGGCGTCGGTGGCACCGGAGGTGACGAGGATGTTCTCGGCCGTGGTCGGCACTCCGCGCCCACGGTAGTAGGCGGCGATCGATTCGCGGAGCTCGAACAGCCCGAGTGGGGCATAGCCGCCGGACGCGAATCGGCCCTGAATCCTTTCGGCCGCGGTTCTGTACGCATCGGCCAGCAGAGGAGAAGCCGACGGTGACGCGTTGACCAATTCCACTGTGGCACCGTCACGGTCGCCGGCGAGGGAACTCCACGCCGGCATCGACCCCGTCGGGGAAACGTATGTGCCCGAGCCCCGTTGGGCGCTGATCCAGCCACCTTCACGAAGGTGGCGATAGGCCGACGCCACCGTGACCCGACTGACGTCCAGACTGTTCGAGAGTGCCCGCTCGGCGGGTAGCCGCGTCTGAGCCGGTACCTCGCCGTTCTCGATCAACCGCCGCAACTCGTCGGCGATCTCGAGGTAGAGCGGACCACCGGATCTGTTGCGCAGCGTCGACGGGCCGATACGTGCTGCCAACTCCGGGGCCGAGATCGCGGTGGCGTCGAACGAGTCCATGCAGTCCACTCTCGCACACTGGACTGAACTATTCACGGTAAAACCAGTCCATTGTTGTCGCATGATCGCAATTGGAGCTGTATTGGCCTTGTCTTTGGTTGGAGCGGGATGGACTGTGGTCGCCCTGCGGGAGGGAGGGAGAAGCGCCCCTGCTGGTCCGCCGCGCAGTCGTATCGATGTCGACTGAGCTCACCGCCCACTATTCGACTCCAACCACGGGATTCCGCCTTCGCCTTCGAATTGTGGACACTGAGCGCACCACCCTCGACTGCAAATCGCCGACGCAACCGGCGTACGCGGAGGACAATCGAGCCCATGCCCGTTCCCGTCGAGTTCTCCACCCTCGATCTCCCGCGCGAGGAGCGGATCGAGCGCTGGGAGGGACACAACGCGGACCTACTCATCGGGCTGCGGTGCCGCATGTTGGAGGTCGAGCAACTCGAGGCGACGGGTACCAATCTTCGACTCGATTCGGTCGACCTGGCTCGGGTCATCGGAACTTCGCACGTGGTCGAGCGCGACGCCGAGCTGATCAGACAGCAGCCGTCGGATTCGGTGATGATGTACTTCAGCCTCGTCGGCGATGCGTTCTTCTACTCCGCGGACGGCATTCGCTCCGTCGGCCCGGGGCAGGGGCTGGTGTTCGACGCAGACCGAGCGTTCATGCGCGGCTTCTCGCACGGGCTCGAGGAGCTGGTGCTGAAGCTGCCGCGGTCGGTGTTCGCGGACGTAACGGGAGCGGCGGTGCCCTCGGAACCCACGGTGCTCGACTTCTCGCCGAACGGAAACGTGCACGCCGCAGCACTCGCTCGGCAGGTAGGGCGTGCCACCAGTCGACGCGACCCGACACCGCCGGACGAGCGCGCGATCCTCGAACTCGTCTCGGTGCTGACCACCGGTGCTCGCGCAGACCTGAACTCGGCCCATCGAGCGGCGGCGCGATCGTTCATCGAACTGCGACTGTCCGACGCGTCGCTGTCCGCCGCGCAGGTGGCACGTGCGGTCGGAATCAGTGCCCGACACCTGTCCCGGGTGTTCGCCGACGACGGCACCAGCGTGCCCAAGTACATCCTCGAACGTCGGCTCGAGCGGGCCCATGCGCAGCTCACCGGCAAGTTCGACGCATCGATGACGGTCGCCGATATCGCTCTTTCGTGCGGATTCACGTCGGCCACTTACTTTTCGCGGTCGTTCGTCGCGAGATTCGGCCGTCGCGCATCCGATGCCCGACGCGACGCCGTGATCACCAGGGCAGCCGGGTGACACCCGAAAAAATCGGCCATGTCTGTCGATTTGCGCCGACCTCGCCGGCATTCGGGTAATCCCGATACGTGATGCAGGACACTCGGTCGTAGGGCCCGAGACCAGAGTCGGGCACGACGAAGGGTGATCCGATGCCGGTATTCGACGACGGTCAGAAGGCGACTGCACTGCCCGATTCCTCGGTGGTGGAGACCGACGTGCTCATCGTCGGATCGGGACCCGCGGGCGGTTCCGCGGCCCTGCTGCTGTCCACTCTCGGCATCCCCAACATCATGATCACCAAGTACCGCTGGACGGCCAACACTCCCCGCGCGCACATCACGAACCAACGGACGATGGAGATCTTCCGGGACGTGGGAATCGCCGAGCAGGTGCTCGCCGACGCGACCCCGCACGAACTCGTCGGCGACACGGTGTTCTGCACGTCCATCGCGGGCGAGGAGATCGGCCGAATCCGTACGTGGGGAACGGGTGCCGACCGCGAGGCGGACTACCAGCTCGCATCTCCGTGCTTGACCGTCGACATCCCGCAGACCTACCTCGAGCCGATCCTCGTGAAGAACGCGACGATGCGAGGAACACAGACCCAGTTCTCGACCGAATACCTCTCCCATGTGCAGGACGACTCGGGAGTGAGTGTGTCCGTGATGGATCGGCTGACCGGCAATCGGTACACGATCCGAGCCAAGTACCTCATCGGCGCGGACGGAGCTCGGTCGAAGGTCGCAGCCGACATCGACCTGCCGTTCGAGGGCGCGATGGACATCGCCGGGTCGATGAACATCACGTTCAAGGCCGACATCGCCGAGTACGTCGGGCATCGACCGTCCGTGCTGTACTGGGTGATTCAGCCCGGATCGAACGTGGGCGGTATCGGTGCGGGCCTGGTGCGGATGGTTCGGCCCTGGAACGAGTGGCTCGTCGTCTGGGGATTCGACATCTCGGTGCCGCCGCCGGTAGTGGACGAGGACGCCGCCATCGCGATCGTCCGGAACCTGCTGGGCATGCCGGAGCTGGAGGTCGAGATCACGGGAACCTCGTTGTGGGGCAACAACGAAGCCCACGCCACACATCTGCAGAAGGGGCGGGTGTTCTGTGCCGGTGATGCGATCCACCGACATCCGCCGAGCAACGGTCTGGGGTCCAACACCTCGATCCAGGATTCCTACAACTTGGCGTGGAAGCTCGCCGCGGTATTGAAGGGCCGTGCCGGTGAATCCTTGCTCGATACCTACAGTGCCGAGCGGGCCCCGGTGGCGAAGCGGATCGTCGAGCGGGCCAATCGTTCCAGTCGTGAATTCGCAGGCCTGTTCGACGCGCTGGGCGTCACCGACGCGAAGACCGAGGCCGAGATGATCGAACGGATCGAAGAGCGCAAGGCGAACACGCCTGCCGGCGCTGCCAAGCGAACGGCACTCGCCGCCGCGATGGAGACCAAGAACTACGAATTCAATGCGCACGGAGTGGAATTGGGGCAGTTCTACACGTCGTCGGCCATCGTATCGGAGGGGGCGCTGCCCGAACCTGCACGAGACCGCGACCTGTACTACCAGGTGTCCACCCTGCCCGGATCTCACCTTCCCCATGCCTGGGTGGGCGATCATCTGAACAAGCGCGCAATGCTCGACATTGCGCCTTACGCGCGCTTCACGCTCATCACCGGAGTTGCCGGATCGGCGTGGGAGGCGGCCGCGGCCGCGATCACCCAGGAACTCGGTGTGCCGCTCGAGACCGTCGTCATCGGACCGGGACGCGAGGTGACCGATCTGTACTTCGACTGGGCTCGGCTTCGCGAGGTGTCCGAGAGCGGCACGCTGCTCGTGCGTCCCGACAAGCACATCTGTTGGCGTGCAGAAGAACTCGTCGACGACCCCGAAGGTGCACTTCGGAAGGCTCTGACCTCGGTGCTGTCGCGATGATCGGCGACTTCGCCTACGAGGCCAACCCGATGCGAGTGCGATTCGGCTCCGGTTCTCTGGAGCGCGTGGCCGACGAACTCGATCACCTCGGACTCCGCCGGGTGTTGGTGCTGTGCTCTCCGAGCCAGCAGAGCGTCGCAGACCGGGTGGCATCCATCCTCGGCGATCGTTGTGTAGGAATACGTTCGGACGCCGTGATGCACGTCCCGGCCGACCTGGCCGCCCGAGCCAACGCGGAGGCCGTCTCACTCGGGGCCGACGGCTGCGTGACCGTCGGCGGCGGATCGGCAATCGGGCTCGGTAAGGCCATAGCACTCGAACACCGTGTGCCCATCGTGGCCGTGCCCACCACCTACGCCGGGTCGGAGATGACACCGGTGTGGGGCATGACGACCGAGGGACGCAAGGAAACCGGCCGCGACACAGCGGTATTGCCGCGCAGCGTCCTCTACGACCCCGACCTGACGGCAGGTCTTCCAGTGGGGTTGTCGGTGACCAGCGGCATCAACGCCGTCGCCCATGCGGTGGAAGCGCTGTACGCACCCGACATCAGCCCGATCATCGCACTGATGGCCGAGGACGGGGTACGAGCACTCGCATCCGCGCTCCCGGTGATCGTCGCCGATCCGTCCGACCCACAGGGGCGCAGCGACGCCCTCTACGGCGCATGGCTGTGCGGCGCGACGCTCGGCAGCACGACGATGTCGTTGCATCACAAGCTGTGTCATGCACTGGGGGGAACGCTGAATCTGCCGCACGCCCCGACCCATACCGTGGTGCTTCCGCACGTGTTGGCCTTCAACCAGTCGCACGCGCCGGAAGCGGTGGCAGCTCTGACCCGGGCGCTACCGGGCACAGCAGACCCGGCCCGACGACTGTGGGACCTGTGCCGGACCCTCGGCGCGCCCCGATCCCTGGCCGAACTGGGCATGCAGGAGAGCGACATCGACCGGATCGCCGAGGAAGCGACGAGCCGATCGTACGGAAACCCCCGTCCCGTCACCCGCGAGGCCGTCACCACAATTCTTCGAGCAGCGTGGGCCGGCGAGCGGCCGAACGAGAGCGAACAGTGAGCGAGAGTATGACCGACGAGACCGTCTCCGAAGCCCAAACCGCCGTCGAAGAACGACTGGTGGACACCGTCATCGGCTCGTTCGGTGAGTGCACCGATCCGCGACTGAAACAGGTGATGACGTCGCTGGTGCGGCATCTGCACGGATTCATTCGGGACGTGCGCTTGACCGAAGGCGAGTGGAACACCGCTGTGTCGTTCCTGACCGAGGTCGGGCACATCACCGACGATCGTCGTCAGGAGTTCATTCTGCTGTCCGACGTACTCGGTGCGTCGATGCAGACCATCAACGTCAACAATCCTGCCCACGTGGGTGCGACCGAAGCAACGGTGTTCGGCCCATTCTTCGTCGACGACGCACCGCGCATCGAGAATGGTGGCGACGCGTCGGGAGGTGCTGCAGGACAACCGTGCTGGGTAGAAGGAACCGTACGGGACACCGACGGTAACCCGATTCCCGGTGCCCGGCTCGAGGTGTGGGAGGCCGACGAGGACGGCTTCTACGACGTTCAGTACGACGATGCCCGCGTCGGCGGTCGAGCGCATCTCTACAGCGACGACGACGGGCGCTATCGATTCTGGGCGCTGACTCCGACTCCGTACCCCATTCCGCACGACGGGCCGGTCGGGCGAATGCTCGCTGCAACCGGCCGCTCGCCGATGCGGGCATCGCACCTGCACTTCATGGTCACGGCACCGGGGATGCGAACTCTGGTGACGCACATCTTCGTTCGCGGTGACGAACTGCTGGACAGCGACACGGTGTTCGGGGTCAAGGATTCGTTGATCAAGGACTTCGTGGAGCAGCCGGCGGGCACCCCGACACCGGACGGTCGAGACGTGGGCGACACGACATGGGCGCGGGCCGATTTCGACATCGTGCTCGTTCCTGCCGACAGATCGTGACGGGTCAGGACTCGGCTGGAGCGCCACCGGCGATGGAGTCGATGAACGGGGACAGCAGCAGTGCGAGATCGTCTGCGGCAGAGGCGGCGTCGTCGGGAGGCTCGGGAATGTAGCTCAGGGCCAGGCGCACGATGGACTTGCTGATGACGTCGGCCTGTCGTGGACTTGCGCCCACCCAACCACGCTGGAACGTCTCCGCCAGACGCTCGCCCGCACGGTCGATCAGCACCTCGCTGTCGGTGGTGATCAGGCGCAGAAGATCCTCCGGTGCGTCGCCACTGTGCAGGGACCGGACGAGTGGGTCCAGACCGCTCAGCTCGAAGAACGACGAAAAGCCCTGTCTCAGAGCGGCCGACGCATCGTTCTCGTGTTGGTACAGCGCCGTCTCGCACATCGCGACGAACGCGTCCGTCAATCTGATGGCGTACCCCTGTGCGACGCCGCGCCGCGAACCGAACTCGTTGTACAGGCTCTGTCTGCTCAGCCCCGCTGCTTTGGCGATATGGCTCATCGTGACGTTGCGCCAGTTGCGCTCGTGCAACAACTCGCGCAGCGCATCGAGCGCCACATCGCGCGCCAGAGTGGACGCGGCTTCACGGTATCGACCGGGAGTCGACGTCTGTTCGGCGGCGGGCATGAACACGACTCTATCGAACGACCGCATGTGGCCTGTCCAGCCAACCTTCTTCGAGACTGTTCCGATCGACGGGGTCCGCGCTCGCGATGAGGGTGCGGACCTGCCGGATGTCCTTGGGATGACCTACCCCGATTGCCCCGACGAGCCTGTCCTCGCGCACCGCGCAGGCCGTGAACCGACGGCTTTCGATGGAGCCGCGAACCACGAAATACTCGTCGCGTGCATCGGTCCACCCCGCGAATTGCAGGTTGACGCCGTGCTGCATGGACCATCCCCACGGAACATCGAGAGCACCGACGTCGAGACCGAGGATGGATCGCGCCGCCCGGGTCGCCTGATCGACGGCTCCGTTCCAGTGCTCACTCCGATACGTCCCGCCGAGTACCGAGTTGGGAACTTCGGCGACGTCGCCCGCGGCGTAGACGTTCGGTCTCGACGTGCGCATGCCGGCGTCCACCAGGATTCCCGACGCGGTCTCGAGGCCCATGTCCGCCCCGAGCTCGGTGTTCGCGACCGAGCCGACAGACACCAGCACGGTGCCCGCGGACCATGAACGACCGTCCGCGGAGGTTGCGAGAACGGTGCCGTCGGCCAGCTTCTCCAGGCCGGTCACGGCGACGTCGGTGTGCATCGTGACGCCGTTGTCGGCATGCAGGTCCCGGTACATCTGCGAGATCGCGGCCGGTGCGATCCGGTTCAGCGGAGCCGATGCCGCCTCCACCACCGTGACCTCGGCACCGAGCGATCGTGCCGCTGCCGCCGCCTCGCACCCGATCAGGCCGCCGCCTATCACCAACAGTGATCTCGTTCGGGCGATGTCGGCCTGCAGCGGGGCGACATCGGCTGCGGTGCGAAGGGTGAACACGTGCGCGGCACCCGGTAGGTCGAGTTGCCGTGCACGAGAACCCGTTGCCAGCAGCACGGCGTCGTACGGGACCGGAGCACCCTCGTCCAGGTGCACCTCGGAATCGGTAACGGCGGTAGCCGTGACGCCTGCGCGAACGTCGACCCCGTCGATGGCTGCACCGAGCTGAACCTGATCGACCGATTTCGTACCCAGCAGCAGTTCCTTGGAGACAGCCGGTCGACGGTACGTGGTCTCCGGTTCGCTACCGACGATCGTGATGGATCCGGTGAAACCCTCGGCGCGAAGCACTTTGGCGGCGGTGTACCCGGCGGCCCCGGTGCCGACGATCACGACGGTGCCGGGTTGGCGAGCGGTCACCCGCGCTCGACCTCGACCATCTCGAAATCGGCCTTGGCTGCACCGCAGTCGGGGCACGACCAGTCGTCGGGAATGTCGTCCCAGCGCGTGCCGGGTTCGATGCCGTCCTCGGGCCAGCCGAGCTCTTCGTCGTACTCGAATCCGCACTGCACACAGCGGTATAGCTTCATTTCTTGCTCCGGAAGTCGATTTTCTCTCGGACGCCGCAGTCGGGGCACGGCCACTCGTCGGGTACCGCGGACCACGGAGTTCCGGCCGGAAAGCCCTCGCGTGGTGCGCCCGTGGTCTCGTCGTAGACGAACTCGCAGACCGGGCACTCGTAGGCAGCCATCACTTCGCTCCGTATGCGGCGAGGATCTTCTCCCGCTTGGACGGCGCGATGTTGACGCGAGTGATGTCGCCGTCGTAGTGATCGAGAACGCGGTGATCCATCACCTTGCGCCACACGGGCGGGAAGTAGGCCAGCGAGATCATGCTTGCGTAACCGCTCGGCAGGTTGGGTGCTCCGTCCATGCTGCGCAGAGTCTGGTAGCGCCGGGTGGGGTTGGCATGGTGATCACTGTGTCGCTGAAGGTGATACAGGAAGATGTTGGTCACGATGTGATCGGAGTTCCAGCTGTGCTCGGGGGTGCATCGCTCGTAGCGGCCGTTGTCCTTCTTCTGGCGCTGCAGGCCGTAGTGCTCGAGGTAGTTGACCGTTTCGAGCAGCGAGAAGCCGTAGATTGCCTGAACTACCAGGAACGGCAGCACGATCGGGCCGAACACAACGGCAAGGACGGTGTAGAGGACGACGGACATCAGCCACGCGTTGAGCACATCGTTGTGAATACTCCACGTGCTCTTGCCCAGTCGCTCCATGCGGGTCTTCTCGAGTTCCCAGGACGACCGCAGGCTTCCCCACACGCTGCGGGGGAGGAAGGCCCAGAAGCTCTCACCGAACTTCGAGCTCGCCGGATCCTCGGGAGTAGCGACACGTACATGGTGACCGCGGTTGTGTTCGATGTAGAAGTGGCCGTAGAACGTCTGTGCCAGTGTGATTTTCGACAGCCAGCGCTCGAGGTCATCCTTCTTGTGACCGAGCTCGTGCGCGGTGTTGATGCCCACGCCGCCCATGACACCGATGCTGATGGCCAGGCCGATCTTCGAGAGCAGCCCCAGACCGCCGTCGATGCCGAGCCACGAGAGGTTGTCAGCGGACCAGAGGTAGCAGGCGAACACCAGGCTGGCGAGCTGGAACGGAATGTAGGCGTATGTGCAGTAGCGGTAGTACTTGTCTTCCTCGAGCGCCTTCATCACCTCGTCGGGCGGGTTGTCGCCGTCCGGCCCGAAGAACCGATCGAGGATCGGGAGCAACCCGTAGACGAGCAGCGCGCCGATCCACCACCAGACCGGCGCCACGGCGTTCCAGCCGAGCTGGTTGAAAGCCCACACCAGGCCGGTTGCCAGAAACACCGCCGTCGGCGGGATCAGGCCCATGAGCCAGAGGTATCGCTTGCGGTCGTGCCACTCGTCGACGGGCGCCTGTGCCTGATCGTCGACATTCGATGCCGTCATCGTCACTCCTCGTGTAGGGCGGATCACTGTGCTGTGGACAATACGCGCAATTTGTATCCCGTGTGTACAAATCAAGATATTTGTACATCAGGCGGATGGATTGTTGCGGCAGTCACAGCGTCACCGTTTGGACGAATCGGCCTGCTACCTTCCGACTCGTTGTGATCGGTCACGAATGGTCACGGCACTCGCAGGTCCGTCTGTATCCCGTCGGGGGTACTTCACATCAGGAGTAGTTATGGACGCATTCATCGCCAAGATCATCGTCGACGTCATCCTCGGGCTCATCGGCAGCGGAAGTGCCGAGAGCGGCAGTACCGCAGTGAGCGCAATCCTCGGATCCTGACCCGAAGGGGCTGCGTCGGCGAGAATGCCGGCGCAGCCCGCGGAGCGTCAGTGGCGAAGCGGTAGGAGTGAACGCGGGGCATCGCCGCACACGCTCGATGGCGAACAGCTAGAAGCGGCCCTCGGCGATGGCGAGTACGACAAGAGCGATCGCCGCGATAATGAGTATTGCTAAGAGTGCCAACTGGATTGGGCTGGTCGAGCCTGGCGGCCGAACGCCGTTCGGACCCCTTTTCTGGAGCATGGCACAGACTGTAGGTCACTTCTCGGGTTTGTGCACAAGTTGGATGGTACAAACCGGCGAATGTGCCGATATGATTCGCACACCTGTTCGATCGGGAGTAGAGTTCGAGTCGGTGGAGCGAGGAGGGAAGCCTTGCTCCACCGCTCCTACATATGACACCCGAGCGAGTGGACGGTGACGGCGATGGACGACGTGTTGCGCAAGGTAGCGGAGCTCAAAGCACTGGTCACCGAGCTCGAGGCGCTCGACCGTCAACGCGTCGGGATGGGTGACCGGCTGGTCGATCTCGAACATTACTTTCGCCGAGCTGGTTGCCCCGAGTTGTCGCAGCAGGCACTCGACGCGTTCGTCGGCACCTATGCCGGCCGAGTGCTCGAATTGGCGGATGGCATGCGCGGCTGACGCCTGCCGAAGACATCTGCCGTTCGCGTACCAGGCGGTATCTTCTGTGGTTCACTGGTTCATCCAAGTCGGGACACGAGGAAAGCCGCTCGAGATACGTGAACAGTCTGCGCGAATGGTGGGCACTTCCAGTCGACTACGGATGGAACGTTGCCTTCGCGCGCTCGCAGCAGGCGCTCGAGATCACGAAGATCCTCATCGGCCTCTGGTGCTGGCTGTTCGGCGCGGCGGCGGCCATCGGATTGGTGGTGCCCGGCCTCGCCGAAGGCAGTCTGGGTACGGCTGCACTGTGGTTCACCGTCGCCACGACAGTCCCGGTCGGGGTCGCCTGGTGGGTCGGTGGCTGGCCGAGCTGGCAGATGTCGATCGCCTTCGTCTTCTACGCCGACGTCGTCCTCGCGGCCGTGGTGCTTACCATCGGTGTTCCCACGACGGTTCTGCCGACCGCCGCCCTGTTCACCGTCATCGGCAGTTACGTCGTCGGGTTCCACGGTCCCAAGCTGCTCACTGCCCACTACGGTTTCGCCTTGGTCACGACCGCGGTGCTGTACGGCTCGGCGTTGGTGGCCGAACCCGAACTACGGTTACTGGCCACGGTCTACCTGGTGATCTTGATACTGGTGATGTTCTCGGCACCGCTGATCGTGCACACGTTCATGATGATGCTGCGACGCGATGCCACCGGCGCGTTCTACGACCCCCTCACCGGATTGCAGAACAGGCGGGGATTCGACGCTGCGATCGGGAACCTGCGACTACGGCCGGGATCGGCAACCGGAATGACGGCCGTGGTGATGGACATCGACAACTTCAAGGCCGTCAACGACCGATACGGCCATCTGCAGGGAGACGCCGTGATCCGGCTGGCGGCGTCCCGCATCCTCGACGTGTTTCCGGCACCCGCCATCACCGTTCGGCTCGGCGGCGAAGAGTTCGCCATCATTGCCCTCGACGACCGTGACTCGGTTGTCGCCAGCGCTGAGGTACTACGAATTCGACTGTGCAACGCCACCGATCGGTCCCCGCTGACCGCCTCGATAGGCGTCGCGCATGCGGTTGTCGATGGGCGGGAGATCGGCACCGCAGTGGAAGAGTTGCTGGGTCGCGCGGACCGGGCGATGTACCGGGCCAAGGGGCTCGGCGGCGACCGCGTCGCCCTGTCGGAAGGCGAGCCTCGATCGCCGCGGCCGGCCGGCGAGCCGCACTGACGAGCGACGGCGTCGACCGATCCCGCTACTGGAACCGGTCGACGCCGTCAACGAAGTCGAAATATGTTGCTACAGAGCAACCTTGGCCGCGATGGCCTGCTGCGTTCCGACGTCGAAGACCGGGTTGGTCAGGTGCACGTCGAGGGTGTTGTTGGGGCCGGCGATGAGACCGTTGAGCAACGAGGTGTACGTGCCGCAGTTCTGGAACTGCGGAATCGTGTACGTGCCCTTCACGTGGGTGTCGGCCTCGTTGTTCTGAATCAGATCGATCGCGTCGAGGGCACCGGTCAGATTGGCGGTGGTCTCACTGGTGACACAGTTGCTCCCCGGGGGAATCAGGTCGAGTGCCGCCGACCCGGACGATCCGGTGCCGCCGATGCCGAGGGGCTTGACGGAGTCGATGCGAATCTTGAAGCTCTGCGCGACATTCAGCTCCAGTTGCGGTGCCTCGGCGGGACCGCCGGCTGCAATGGTGCCGGAGACCGGAGTGGCGTCGACGATCGAGATGGTGAAGTTGGCGAGCGTCGCCGGGCCGAGCTTCAGATCGGCCGACGCCTGCGGCAAGGCAAGTGTGCCGGTCACCGTTCCGCCGACGAGGTCGACGTCGGTGGCCAGAGCGGTGGTCGGGAAGACCACCGGCTGGCCGGTCTTGGCGATCACGGTCGTGGTGTCGGCCTGGAACGTGATGGGAAGGGTGTCGGCAGCGTTGGCCGGGCCGGCGACCAAGGTCGCCAGAGCGACACTCGACGCCAAGGCCGTCGCGGTGACGACGGCTTTGTTACGGATCTTCACGTGCTCTCCTGAATATTGTTGTTGTGCTGGAAAGGGATTGGCGATCAGGACAAGGTGAATGCCGGGTTCGGTTGCACCGACAGGCTGTTCACCGTGCAGTTGCCCGACATCGGCTGGTTGCTCGACGTCAGAGTGTTGGTCATGTTGTCGAACGAACCTGCGAGCGTTGCGGGCCCGCAGTTGTAGCCCAGAAGCGAGAAGCCGACGTTCGAGACCTCACCGGTGGTGGAGCTGGTGGGAGTGAGGGTCCAGGGCAGGTTCTTCAGCTGCGGCAGGCCGCAGAGGCGGTTCGATCCGCTGATCTTCGCGTCGGTGATCGACGCCGACGAGCCGTCCGCGCTGGTGGATCCGGACAGGGTGATCGAGCAGCTGACGGGTACCCCGAACGAGGCCGGTGTGGTGACGACGATCGTGCCGGGTGCGGTGAAGGCGGTATTCGCCGGTGAGATGGTGGCGGCAGCGGCACTTCCGGCACCGAGGGTGGCCCCGGCAATCGCGACTGCAGCAGCGACAGTGGTGAACGTTCGGGTACGGGACGGCAGGTTGAGCGTCATCGATCCTCCAAGTCCGAGCAGCTTCCGGCTCCCAGACGGGCATCCGGTGGCTCCGGTTCTCCGGCAGCCGAAACGAACATTAGGACGACGAAATGGATGTCGGATATGTTCTTTTGCAAGACAGTGACAAGTCACAATCCGGTCGGTATGTTTGTTGTAAGTCTTGGTATTGATTTCGGTCGGCAACTCGGAAGGTATGCGCTTCATGGGTTTTCGGCCCGTTTTTTCTGGGGGAGTCGGCATGATGGGCGCGTCGAACACCCGTCTGTGGCGTTATCGAACCGTTATCGTTCGTTACCGAAACGAGACGCGCCGTATTGCTTCGGTGACACCTGAGTCGTTCAGGCTGGCGTCAGCGAGAAAAGACGACCCGAAGAGGTTTGAAACAGATAGCAACCCCTGCGTGACGGGGGTGGTTTTTTCATGTCAAACTGTGGTGTGACGTTCGCGCTGGCCGAAGCAGGTTCAACAGTCGACACGGACACGGGAGAGTTGACGGTGCAGCCGTATTTCGCCCCGGTCTGTCGACTGGACAACGGTGCGCTCGCGGCAATCGAAGTACAACTGCGCGGCCCGAAGGACGGTCCACTCGCCTCTGCCGATGCACTCAAGCGCGCCGCTCGCGCCATGGACGCCAAGCGTGAACTCGATGTTCTCGCGTGGGGAGTGGCCCGGCTCGAAAGCGCCGTTCGGCTACCGATGCTGGTCTCGATGGATGTCGACTCGCTCGCAGCACTCGACGAAGCCACCGAAGAACAGTTGCGTCGCGACATCGTCGTCGTCACCGAGGCGGCACTCGTGGACAGCCCGGCGCGCACACTGGCCGCGATCGACAAGGCACGTCGCGACGGAAAAGTGGTTGCCGTCGACGACGTCGGTCGCCGACCGCAGTCCCTGACGCTGCTGCCGCTCATCGAACCCGATGTCATCATTCTGTCTTCCTCCATGGTCTCCACCCGGCCCGATCTGGCCACCGCCCGTACGGCGCACGCGGTGTCGGCTCAGGTGGAGCGAACCGGTGCCGTGGTCGTGGCCAGCGGAGTCGACACCGCTGTGCACCGCAGCCGGGCACTCGGTCTCGGTGCCACCTACGGAGTGGGCGAGCTGTACCCGGCTGCTCAGACGACCGAAGAGTTGCCGGCCGACGCCGCGGAGATCATGCCGCCGTTCCCCACCTGGAGCACCCCCGCCACCGCGCTGGAGTCGCCGTACGCAATTGCCGCCGTAGGCAAGGTCGCGACGCGGAGCACCAAGCGTCTGTTGGTGGCCATGAGCACGTCCCTGGAGATGCAGGCATCGGCATCGGGCCCGGAAACATTGGTACTCGGCACCTTTCAGCGGGCCGAGCATTTCACACCGACCAGCCGTGCGCGGTGGGTGTCGATGGCGGAGCAGATCTCGTATGCCGGCGTCTACGGCGTGGGGATGGGCTACGTGCAAGAGGGCGGCATCGTGCACGCCCCGCTCGACCCGACGGACTCACTCGTCGAGGAGTGGAACGTGGTAGTTCTCGGCCCGCATTTCTGCGGAGTGCTCGCTGCCATCGACCTACACCGGGGCGAAGCCGATGCGGATCGTGAATTCGACTATGTGATGTCGTACGACCGCGCCACCGTAGTCCGTTGCGCCCGTGCAATTCTCGCGCGCTTCTGAACCGTCGAGTCGGCGGTGTGCGTACTGGATGTTTCGGGCAGCCACGGCAGGGCATACGGCACAACAGGTGATGAAGTAGTCCGGACTGCCACATTGCTCAGACCCCGTACGTTGAAAACACAGCGTGCGGGGTCGACTTGTCGGTCAGGGCAACTCGGACATCTCGTGCACGAAATCCAGAGCGATGTCGTGCACTTTGCGATTGGCACGTTGCGACCTCTCGACCAACAAAGCGAACGCCTCGTCGGCAGTGATGCGGTGCACCGCCATCAGGATTCCCTTTGCCTGTTCGATCGGCGCGCGACGCGCCAACGCGTCCTGGAGATCGAGCGGGCCCTCGATCCTCGTCACGTGCGCTGTGCTCATGCATTGATTGTTGCGCACCTGACGTCCATGCAGGTCAAAGACCGAAAGACACGCGGTGAAAGCGACAGACCGTGCCGTAGCCGTTACCGGTGACGTAGCGTTCCGTAACCGCCTCGTTATCAGGCAGCCGGGTTGGCCAGAGGTCTCCCGATCAGAAGTTCGAGGGTGCGGTAGGCATCCGTTCGCCGACCGTTGCTGGCATTGTCGTGATACGCCGCGCCGGCGACGACCACGCCGACCGGAATTCGACCCGACTCGATATCGCGAGCCGTCTGCTCGGCGCAGTTCCGCAACACCGGGCAGTCGGCGCACAGCCGCCATGCCTTCTCTGCGCGTTTGCGTCCGTGCCGAGGAAGTTGTTGCGAGTCGTATGCATCCATGTCTTCGATGCACGCACCCTTGAGGCGCCAGACCTGGTCATCCGTCATCGTCGTGATCCGTTTCGCGTCGTGCCGATCGTTCCACAACGCTTATTCCCCATCCCTGGAGACTCGAAACAACCAAATGCCTTGCGGCGCCGAACACCCGCCGTTGGGCCCAGCAGTTCTGGCCCACCGCTCAGGCAGGACGACGAGCAGCAGACCGAGATATGACGGCCGCCGCCGCGATGGTCACCAGTGCGCCGAGCACGATGGCGGGGCCTTCACCGGGTGCCAGAACGCTGCTCTGCTCCCCGAGAGTCACGGCCGAAACCGGAACGCCCAGTTGGGCGGCCGCGAGTATCCCAAGCCCGACGGGCTGGCCTGTCGCGCGCATCGCGCCGTGCACCGCGATTGCACCCAGACCCAACACGAGCCCCAGCACGATCATGCTCGGGTGGCCACCCAGTGCACGCAGGTCGAGTGACGCGCCGAGCCAGACGAAGTACAGCGGACCCAGGAAACCTTCGGTGATGGCGAACAGCTGTTTCGCCAGACGTCGCGGTTCTCCGATCGCAGCGATGGCCAGTCCGAAGCCGAAGCCGGCCAGCATCACCGACGCATGAGTGTGGACCGCGAGGGCCGCGAGGCCGAACAGCAGAACCAGGTTGAGTCGCAATTCGAGAGCGAACTTACGCTGGGCAGATACATGGTGGATTCGACGGCGCAGTCCGGTGAGGTCGAAGTGTCGCAGTACGAAAAAGATCGCGGTGGCGGCAGCGATGACCGTGATGGATCCGAGCGCGGCCGGAACAGCACGCGGTGGATCGATCACCAGGGGTAGAGCGACGATACAGACTGCGTCGGCGATCGCGATCTGTGGCAGGAAGGACATCAGCCCGGATGTGGCCGTCTTGCTGGATTCGACTATCGGCATGATGACCGCGGCCGAGGACGATGCCATCAACACCGCGTAGAGACCGGGGTGCGGTGGATCGAACGCAGTGGAGACGGCCCAGCCGAGTGCGGTAGCCAGCAGCCCGACGGCCACAGCCCGCGCAGCGCCCACCCGGAGGCCGACCCGCAGTCGAGGATCGCGAATCGGTACCTGACTGCCCGCCACGAACATCACGAGCGCAAACCCGACCTGCGCCAGAAAACTCAGTGTCTGCTCACTCGGATCGATGACGCCGAAGCCTGTGTGACCGATGACAATTCCAGCGACGAGTTCTCCGATGACGACCGGTATCCGAAGCCCACGCGGAAGCGCCAGAAGTGGGCCGAACAAACCCACCGCGGCACACAGGGCGAGCGTCTCGAAGGTCATACGACGCCGCCGACGTCAGGCAGAGTTCAGCGTCGGGTGCATGTTCGGCGGCAGCGCCGACGCAACGAGATCACGAGGGTGCAGCACGCCTTGCTCGGCCATCATCAGTCTCGTCAGCTGCTCGACAACACGCAGCTGCGCCGCCAGAGGGCTGCGCATGAGTTTGCGCTCGTAGTCGATGCGGGCGGACCGATATTCGGTGTCGAGATCGCTCATGTCATTGTCTCCTCGAACGGTGGATGCTCGACGGCTCTACCGCGAGGGGTGGTTTCGCGCCTGCAGGAAGTCTTTCCAGTCGCTGTCCCAACGCCGCATGCGAACTCGATCACCGGCCACGGTGGTGAGATAGACCAGGAATCCGACCAAGACCGCGCCGAGAACCCACACGAACACGGCTGTGGAGGCCCCGTTGATGACGGCACCGACTTCGCTGACGGGCGCACGCGCGAGGGTTCCGTTCGCGTCGCACCAAATCGGAGTGGTCTCACCGATGTGGACGTCCGAGGGAACCTCGGTCGATTCCGAGCGAATCGACCCGTCCGGTGCACTCCATTGCACCGTTGCGACACCGGTGGCGAGCGTGGTGCTGTCGCTGCCGGTACTCGTGGACTGCGCGGTGTCGATCACTCGGGCGTCGACCTGAACGTATTGTGCCCGTTGCTGACGTGACCGCGTCGACAGGTCGCTGTAGGTCACCGAACCGATCGTCGCGGCGACGGGTATCAGCAACAGAAGGACCGCGACACCGACGACGTAGGCCGTTCGTTCGATCCTGTCCGGCAGTCGCATCAGCGGATTGGAACACCAAGGAGTTCGACGCCACCACCGGTGCGCGAGTTCTGCGAGCATGCGGTCACCTACCCCTCACCGCCGTGTGTTCGGCGTCGATTACGAGTCTCCGACGCCGTGCACTCGTAAGTAAGGGCACAAGGTCCCGATACGGCGAGGGCGGTGGACGGTTCAGCCACGAAGTGGAGAGAAGTCCTCGTGGCGGCGGACCATGTGCCCTAGCTCCCGGATTGTTCGGCAGCCACGCTGAGCTCATGATGTCGACTACGCGAGCGCTCACCACGAAAGACCGACGATGGCCGTGGCTGGGCGCAGTGTGCGCCGGAATTTCCATCAACGCTTTCGGGGGCGCGATCGGTTTGGCCTCGGGTGCCATCGATCTGAGCACCGAGGCGCACGCACGACTGCCGCTGTCGAATACGGCGCTCGCCGGCCTCGCGTTGGTTCTGGTCGTCGGAGTGCCGATGGGACTGGCGGCGGCGTCGGCTCTGGCGGGTGGCGGCAAGACCGGCCCCATCGCCCACACGGCGGGCGTACTGCTCGCTGCCTGGATAGTGGTCCAACCGCTTGTGATCGGCGAAACGAGTTGGCTGCAGGGCATGTTCGGCGTACTGGGAGTTCTCGTCGCCCTCCGAGGGTGGCGGATCACGGCGTACACGAACCGCCTCGCACGTCGCATCGCATGAGAATCCTGGTCTCGACCGCCGGACGGCACGGAGCGACGAACTCGCTCGGGCAGGAGATGGCCCGTGTGTTCCGGCACGGGGGAGCCGAGGTCGACGTCTGCGCTCCGGATTCCGTCGTCGATATCAGTGGCTACGACGCCCTGGTCATCGGAAGTGCCGTCTATTCCGATCGGTGGGTCCCCACCGCCAAGCGGCTCGTCGAGCGGGTCTCCAGGTCTGCGCACCCACCCGTGTGGCTGTTCTCATGCGGGCCATTGCATTCGAGCGACCGACCGGTCAACGACGCCGCCGACGCCGCACGCGCGGTATCGATGTTGGATGCATCCTCGCATCGAACATTTACCGGTCGGCTCGACGCGGAACGGCTCTCGGTGGGCGAACGTCAGATCTTCGACAACTCCGGCGCGGTTGCCGGAGACTTCCGAGACTGGGTTCGTGTGTGCAATTGGGCCCGAGAGATCCTTGCCTGTCTCACGGCTGGGACACCGGGCTCGTAACCTTCGTGAACGTGCCTGCACCGACACGCCGAGCGGACGGGCAGACGTGCTCGTGAATCTCTGCCGCCAACTGTGCCACCGATTCGGTCAAGACGGTATTCGCTTCGATCATGTCCTGCAGCAGCGCGGTATTCGAAAGTGTATGTACGGCAACCTCACTGCTCACCGAGTCCGCGCGCTTGGCCGAGATCAGCAGAATGGCGCCCTGCAGTCCTGCGATCATCGACAGGAACAGGTTGAGCAGGATGAAAGGGTACGGATCGAACCCGTCGTTCTGGTTGTACGCGGCCCACAGCGCCATCACGCCCAGGAACAGGAAGACGAACGGCCAGGAGCCCATTCCGTTTCGGACGTAATCCGCCGCACGCTCACCCGTGGTCAGTGCATCACCGGTTCGAACGCCCGGATGTCTTCTCCACAGGTTCATCGTTCGCAAGTCTTCGAATCGGAGGGTGCAGAAGTGTCCATGGTGCCTAGTGTGGCCCCTGATCGCCAGAGTCACCAGGGACGAAAGTCCATGACTGCTGTGCCTTTTGCCTCCCCACGCGCACCTCGGGAGACGTCCCGACCGGTCGATGACTTCCGGCCCTACGTGCCCGCCGCCGCAGCGCCGATCATCGACGGAGTGCATTGCTCGACGGTCGAGAACGGCACCGGTTTCCGATGTTGGAGGAAGTTCACGATGAAAGCAGCTGTTGTCACCGAGTTCGGCGGGCCCCTAATAGTCAAGGACATCCCGATACCGCAGCCCGCGCCCGAACAGGTGCTGGTGAAGATGGAGACGTGCGGTGTGTGTCACACCGATATCCATGCTGCGCAGGGGGATTGGCCGGCCAAGCCGACCTTGCCCTTCGTCCCCGGGCACGAGGGCATCGGAGTGATCGAGGCGGTCGGGTCGCAGGTGTCGAAGGACAGAATCGGTGAGCGAGTCGCCATCGCGTGGCTCGGTTCGGCATGTGGCGAATGCGATCACTGTGTCTCGGGTTGGGAGACGCTGTGCGAGACGCAACAGAACAGTGGCTACTCGATCGACGGTGCGTACGCCGAATACGCTGTCGCCCATGCGAAGTATGTCGTCCATGTTCCCGACGGGATCTCCTCGTTCGACGCTGCCCCACTGACCTGTGCCGGCGTGACCACGTACAAGGCTGTCAAGGTCGGTGGCGTCACCCCGGCGCAGCGCGTGGCCATCTTCGGTGTCGGCGGGCTCGGTCACATGGCGGTGCAGTACGCCAAGATCGCCGGCGGCTTCGTCACCGCGGTCGATATCGAGGACGAAAAACTCGACCTCGCACAAGAACTCGGCGCAGACCACACCGTCAACTCGGCGACGACCGATCCGGTGGAGGCAATTCAGGCGCTCGGTGGAGCCGATGTCGCAATCGTCCTGGCCGTCATCCCCAGTGTGTTCGATCAGGCCTTCCGGTCACTGCGCCGCGGCGGACGGCTGGTGTGCGTGTCGATGCCTGCGCACGGCGTGTTCCCGATCCCGATCTTCGAGACGGTGGTCGGCGGAATCTCGGTCCTCGGCTCGATTGTCGGCACCAGGAAAGATCTTCGTGAGGTGTTCGCATTGCACGAGGCCGGACGAACGACGGTATCGGCGGTGTCGCGCAAACTCGACGAGGTCAACGACTGCTTCGACGACCTGATGGCCGGACGCGTCACCGCTCGTCAGGTCTTGGAGTTCTGAGGGGCTCTCCGATCTCGATGAGTGTTCCCCTTCGGCTCGATTCGCCGTAGGGTTGCTCGAGGGCAGACACGCGCTGGACCAGCGCGTGTGCTCACAAGGAATCGAGCAGTGATGAATGCAGCGATTCAGGTGCAGAATGCGCGCCGCCACTGACGTCGCGTAGACCGACCAGCTCCAGTACGTCGATGATGCGTGTGACCGGGATACGTTGAGTCTGAGCCAGATACAACAAGTGGTCGTATGCGGTCCGGCCCGGGTGGACGGCCTCGGAATCCAGCAAGGTGCCGACCGTGAGTAGTGGGCGGTGCAGCTGCGCGTACTCGACGCCCCCGATCAGTGCGGTGCCCGCGCTGGGGCGATCCAATCCGACGATCAATCGCATCGTGGTGGACTTACCTGATCCGTTGGGTCCGAGAAAGCCTGTGACAGTGCCGGGTTCGACGACGAACGACAGGTCGTCGATGACGAGCTTCCCGCCGTAGCTCTTGCTCAGTGCGCGTACTTCGATGGCGTAGGCGGCGGTGTCCGGTCGGCTCATGGACACAGCGTGCTCGGCTCGGCTCGGCCGTCGTAGGGCATTAGGACCCTCGTGGGTCGACGAACGGCATTGTCCGGTCGGGGACAGTCACATGATGGGCCGGTGGGTGACAGCGGCGAGGCGACCGGGCGACGGCACGACGGTGACCGGGCAGTGCGCTCGCGTCAGCACCGACCGGCTGGTCGATCCGAGCATCATCTCCGCGTAGCCGCCGCGTCCGTGACTACCGATCACCACCAGCTGAGCACCTTGGGCGTGATCGAGAAGTGCCTGCACCGGTTTGTCCTTGACCACCACGGACCGCACCGACACCGTCGGATGGAGTCGAGTGTGCGGCTCGAGCAGCCGCGCCAAGTGATCTGCAGCCGCGCGTCGGTTGTCCGGCCACTCCATTCCTCGAATCGGGAAGCCGATCGACAGATTCGTGTCCGACCAGGAGTGCACCGCAGTCAGTGGTGCCGATCGAACATCCGCCTCCTCGAACGCCGACGTCATTGCGGCAGCGCTCGCCTTGGTGCCGTCCACGCCCACGACCACCGGTTGGCTCGCGTGGTCGATACTGCCGTCGGTCCAGCCACGCACCACGGTGACCGGGCAGCGAGCATGAGTGGTGACGGCGAACCCGATCGAGCCGAGTGACCGCTGCTCGGTGCCACCGAGCCCCCGCGTGGCAATGACCACCATGCGGGCCGTCTCGGACAGTTCGAGCAATGTGGACACCGCAGAGGCCTCGGACGAGACGGTATCGACGGTGACCGTTGCCGTCCCACGAGTCGCAGTCTCCCGGGCCTCGTTCAGAATTCGGTCGGTTTCCGATCTGGCCTGGTGCACCACGGTATCGGGAAGGACGCCCAACCCGGTCAAGACCTTGGGCAGCGACATCGCCGAGACGACAAGGAGATCGGACAGGTGCAGTCGTGCGTCGAGAGCGGCCCAGCGCACCGCGTCCAGAGCCGCCGCCGAACCGTCGACCCCGACGATGGTCGGAAGTGGACCCATCGATTTCCTCCTCGGTCGTGGTGTCGAACATCCATCAGACGCCGCGCACAGCCTCGGGCGCGGCAGGACAACAACACCTGGACCGAGGACTTTGGTCCTCTGTTTCGGTGACGAAAGGTCGGACCACCGCCGCCCGTCCCCCGTAAGCTCACAAGTCGAGGCGTTCGACATGGACGCAGGTAGAGGGGTGTCGACGTGGTCACGGTTTTCTTGGTGGACGATCACGAAATCGTGCGGCGCGGTCTGATCGACCTCATCGACTCCGATCCCGATCTCGAGGTCATCGGCGAGGCAGGCAGTTGCGCGCAGGCGCTGGCCCGAATTCCGGCCCTGCAGCCCGACGTCGCGGTGCTCGACGTGCGGCTACCCGACGGCAACGGCATCGAACTGTGCCGTGAGCTTCTCGATCGACTGCCGAACCTCAAGACCATGATGCTGACCTCGTTCACCGAGGACCAGGCCATGCTCGACGCGATACTCGCGGGCGCGAGCGGCTATGTCGTCAAGGACATCACCGGCATGGAACTGACCCGAGCGATCAAGGACGTCGGTTCCGGCCGGTCGCTGCTCGACAACCGTGCAGCCGCGGCGTTGATGGACAAATTGCGAGCCGGGACGGCGTCATCGGGCCCTATCGATCACCTCACGCCCCAGGAGCGCACCCTGCTGGATCTGCTGGGAGAGGGCCTGACCAACAGACAGATCGCGGCCAGGATGTTCCTGGCGGAGAAGACGGTGAAGAACTACGTGTCTCGGCTGCTCGCCAAGCTCGGGATGGAACGCCGCACCCAAGCTGCGGTGTATGCGTCGAAGCTCGCCGACGGCGATCCGCCTGCCCACCGGAAACCGGGGTCCCGGGATGGATGACCAGCACGGGGAAACCCGGTCTTCGCTACCGCAACTCCGGCTCGGGGAGCTGCTTGCCGAGGTGCAGGATCGTATCGGTCGCATCGCCGATGCGAGGATTCAAGCCGACGGTCTGCTCGACGCGATGCTCGTCATCACCTCGGGACTCGATTTGGAGGTGACGCTGCGTTCGATCGTGGAATCGGCCGTCAAGCTCGTCGACGCCCAGTACGGTGCGCTCGGCGTGCGCGGAGAAGGCCACGGATTGAGTGCGTTCATCAACTACGGCATGGACGAGGACACCCGGGTGGCCATCGGCCCGCTCCCCACCGGCCGCGGGGTACTCGGACTGTTGATCGACCAACCGAAAGTGCTACGTCTGGACGATCTGACATCGCACCCGGAATCGGTGGGTTTCCCGCCCAACCATCCCCCGATGAAAACCTTTCTCGGAGTGCCGATTCGGGTTCGCGACGAGATCTTCGGCAATCTCTATCTCACCGAGAAGAAGGGCGGCAAGCAGTTCACCGAGGACGACGAAGTCGTCACCAAGGCGTTGGCGTCCGCCGCCGGCATCGCCATCGACAACTCGAGGCTGTACGAGGACTCGCGGGTGCGTCAGGCGTGGATGGAGGCAACGCGGGACATCGGCACCGAGCTCCTTTCCGGGACGGACATCGACGAAGTGCTGCAGATGGTGGCGCGTAAGTCGTTGCACCTGACCGGGTCCGATGCGGCGTTCATCGCGGTACCCGAGGACGCAGACCAAGCCTTCGGGGATGTCACGCAACTCGTCGTCACGGTCAGCGAGGGACTCGGGGCCGATCGAATGATCGGGGCAGTCGTTCCGATCGAGGGCTCGAGCTCGGGAGTAGCCTTTCGGCGTCGAACAGCGTTGCGGAAGGAGCGACTCGACTACGGGGTCAAGGAACTGGGCTCTGCTTTCGGACCCGCAATGATTTCACCTTTCCGCGTGGCGGAGGGCGTCAGTGGAGTCCTGGTGGTACTTCGCACAGAGGGGCGGGGACCGTTCGTCGAGACCCAACTAGAACTGGTCTCGAACTTCGCCAACCAGGCCGCGCTGGTGATGCAGATCGCGGACGCCAGCCGGCGAATGCATCAACTCGACGTGTTGTCCGACCGGGATCGTATTGCCCGTGACCTGCACGATCACGTGATTCAGAGGATCTTCGCTGCAGGATTGGCGCTGCAGAGCACCTTGCAGCGCACCGAGTCCCCGGACCTACGGCAGCGTCTGTCCAGAACGATCGACGACCTGCAGGACACGGTGCAGGACATCAGGACGACCATTTTCGACCTGCAGAGCACATCCCACTCCGCAACACGGTTGCGGCAACGTATCAACAGCGCAGTACTCGAACTTACCGAGAACGTCGATATCCGTGCCGTCGTGCGGATGTTCGGACCACTGTCGGTCGTCGACACCAAACTCGCCGATCATGCCGTTGCCGTTGTCCGCGAGACTGTCAGCAACGTCGTTCATCACGCCCAGGGCGACACTGTGACCGTTACTCTGTCGGTGGGGAACGAGCTCGAAATCGTGGTGTCCGACAACGGAATCGGTATGCCCGACAACACCACCACCAGTGGGTTGTCCAACCTGGGGACCCGTGCGGCCGAGTGCGGCGGGACCATGACCGTCTGCCCCGGTGCCTCCGGCAGCGGCACCGATGTGACGTGGGCGGTACCGCTGCCCTGACGGGTCCAGTCGTTGGTCACCTCTTTCGGTGACCTCCGGCCGTTACCGCGAGTGGCAATGAGCTCGTAGCGTTTTCGGTGACGGTGCTGATCCTGCGTCGCACCACCGAGAGGAACCCGATGAACATCTCACACACCACCGGACCCGTTCTGGTCGGAATCGACGGATCGACGGCCGCGCTCGATGCAGTGCGCTTCGCTGTGCGTGAGGCGCGAGGCCGCGGAACATCGCTGCGACTGGTACATGTGATCGAACCCCAGATGCAGCGCGAAACGGTATACGGGGCACCCGACGTGGACGGTGACTATGCGCGCACCGTCTTGGACCAGGCCGCGATCATAGCGCGGGCGAGCGACCCGACCGTCATCGTGGAAGCTGTTGTTCTACAGGGTGTCCCGGAAACGGTGATGCTGTCCGAAGCAGCGTCTGCGTGCCTGATCGTATTGGGTGCCAAGACCGAGAATTCGATCGCTGCGCGGGTTCTCGGATCCATGGTGCGCACGGTGGTCGAATGCTCACCGAACCCCGTGGCCGTTGTGCACACCTTCGATTCCGAGCGCGACGGCGCGGTCGTCGCCGCTCTGGGAGACGTGAAGGTTTCGGCATCGGATCTCGTTGTGGCGCAGGCATTCCACGAAGCGTCGATGCGCGGGGCGAGCGTGTTGGCCGTGCACACCCAGACTGTCTCGACCATTCTGGCCAGCGCCATCGGCGGTCCGGTCGATCATCTGCACCCCGAGTCGGCAATGGACGTCCGGTTGGAACCCTTCAGCGCCGACTATCCTTCGGTGCGGGTGGCGTCGGTCTACGCCGAGGCCGATTCGGGATCGGAACTCGTCGCGGTGTCCGATACTGCACAGCTGCTGGTGGTGGGGCACGAGCGCGATCGCGTGCCGGGAAGCACGTTGACGAAAGTCCTGCGGCACGCCGAATGCCCCGTCCTCGTTGTGCCGCACGCATGAGTACCGTGAACGCGAGGGCGATCGTCGTCGGCGTCGACGGATCCGGTTCGTCACTCGACGCGGTCGGCTGGGCCGCACGCGAAGCCGAATTACGCGGAGCACCGTTGAAGCTGGTGTCCGCGTACCAAATCAGGGCCCTCTACACCAGTTTCGTCGCACTCCCGTCGCACCTCGGCTCCGAGGAGAATGCACGTGCGGATTCGATTCTGACGTCGGCATCCCTCGTCGCGCGGCGGTCGGTCGAGAAACCCGACGCGCTGACGATCATGATCGAACCGATTGTCGGACCGACTGTTCAGGCGCTGATCGATGAGTCCGCCACCGCGTCGATGATGGTGGTCGGCTCACGCGGCAACGGCGAGTACTTCGCCGAGCTGCTCGGCTCTGTGAGCACGGCGGTGGCTGTGCAGGCGCGCTGTCCGGTAGTCATCGTGCCGCGCAGCGTGGAGTTGCATTCGGCACGGGGACCGGTCGTCCTCGGGGTCGACGCCTCGGCGCACAACCAGGAGGCCGTCCGGCTGGCCTTCGAGGAGGCCTCGCTTCGGGGCACTGGCCTTGTTGCAGTCCACGTGTCGACGGACCGACTCGTCTCGTCACCCGACGCGTCGACGTCGGACAAGTCCGAGGCAATCGTGTCCAACGGCCGAACCGTGTTGGCCGAAAACCTGTCCGGGTGGAGCGAGCTGTATCCCGACGTGGTGGTGAAGCAGACAGTGCTGCGCGGCGACGTCGTCGAACGCATCCTGGGCGCGGCGGTGCGCGCAGAGGCCGTGGTGGTCGGTTCGAGCGGACGCACCGGTTTCAGTGGCCAGCTGCTCGGATCCACCGTTCGGTCTCTGGCCCACCGCGTCGACTGTCCGCTGATCATCGCTCGCGGTTAGCAACCGATCCGTCACGACCACCGCCATTCGCGAATCTCGGGTAGATCCTCGAAGTGTTTCCGGATGTAGGCGTCGTGCCGGGTCAGTTGGTCCCGGCAGTGCTGCCGCAGTTCCTCGGCACCGGCCGGCGCCGTGTGTGCTCGGTCGAGTGCTTCGATCGCCAGGTGGTAGCGACTGATCTTGTTGAGCACCACCATGTCGAACGGTGTTGTGGTAGTGCCTTGTTCGATGAAGCCGCGGACGTGGAATCTCTGCGCGTTCGGGCGGCCGTGCAGCAGCTGGTGCACCGCCCGGGGGTAGCCGTGGAAAGCGAAGACGATATCGACCGACTCGGTGAACAGATCGGCGAACTGATCCTCCGAGAACCCGTGTGGATGATCGGCGACGGGTAGCAGCGCCATCAGGTCGATGACGTTGACCACGCGCACCTTCAGCTCGGGTGTCCAGTTACGCAACAGGTCCGCTGCAGCGAGAGTCTCCTCGGTCGGAACGTCGCCGGCGCAGGCCAGGACTATCTCGGGGTCGCCTGGTGTGTCGGTGTTCTCGGTACCGGCCCAGTCCCACCGTGAGGCACCGGCTGCTGCGTGTGCGCGAGCCTCGGTGAGCGTCAGGTATTGGGGATGGCTCTGTTTGTCGACCACCAGCACGTTGACGTGTCCGCGGCTGCGAAAGCAGTGGTCGGCAACGGCGAGAAGAGTATTGGAGTCCGGTGGCAGCCACACACGCACCACATCGGCTGCCAGAGGGATCACCGCGTCGATCAGTCCGGGCCCCTGATGACTGAACCCGTTGTGGTCGTTGCGCCAGCACGTGCTGGTGAGCAGCACGTTCAACGAGGCGACGGGTGCTCGCCAGGCCAGAGTGGCCGCATGCTGCAGCCACTTGGTGTGCTGGATCAGCATCGACACGCTCACCATCGCGAACGCCTCGTAGCTCGCGAACAATCCGTGTCGGCCCGACAACAGGTACGCCTCGAGCCAGCCCTCACACAGATGCTCACTGAGCACCTCCATGACGCGGCCGTCGGCGGCCAGGTTGTCGTCGAACTCGGTGGTCGGCAGCTGCCAGCATCGGTCGGTGGCCTCGAACACGGCCTGCAGACGGTTGCTGGCGGTCTCGTCGGGGCAGAACAGGCGGAAAGTGCCACCGCCGTCGGGTCGTGCGTTGTCGAGGTAGATATCCCGCATCATCTCCCCGAGTACGGTGGTCGTCTCGTGCGAGATGCGTCCCGGGGAGTCGATCGTCAGAGCGTAGTTCTCGAGCTCACGAATGACCAAAGGTTGCAACAGCACACCGCCGTTGGCGTGGGGAGTGGCCCCGAGCCTCTTATCGCCCGTCGGAGTGAGTTCACGGATGTGCGCCGCGGGTACGCCGTTGTCGTCGAAGAGTGATCCGGGATCGTAGGAGAGCAACCACTGCTCGAGCTGCGCCAGATGCGACGGGTTCTCGCGGACGCCGGACAGCGGGACCTGGTGGGCCCAGTGCGTTCCCTCGATCAGCTTGCCGTCGACCTCGTGTGGCCCGGTCCAGCCCTTCGGGGTACGCAAGACGATTGCAGGCCATGCACTTCCGTGGTGCGACTCGCCGCCGCGGGCCGCACGCTGGATTCTCCGAATATCGTCGTGGGCGCGGCCGAGAGCGAACTGTAAGGCCGGGAACACCTCTCGCGGATCGTCGCCCTCGACGAAGATCGGTGCCCAACCCTGACCGCCGAGGTAGTCGGCAATCGCTTGATCGGTGCTGCGCCCGAGCACTGTCGGGCCGGAGATCTTGGCATCGTTGAGATGCAGAATGGGCAGCACTGCGCCGTCACGAACCGGGTTCAGGAACGCCGGGATCTTCCACGAACCCGACAGCGGACCGGTTTCGGCCTCCCCGTCGCCGACGACACAGGCGACCACCAGATCGGGGTTGTCGAACGCCGCGCCCGCTGCGTGGATCAGGGCATACCCCAGCTCGCCACCCTCGTGGATACTGCCGGGGGTCTGCACGCTCACATGGCTCGGAATGCCACCGGGAGTGGAGAATTGGCGACACAGTCGACGCACACCGTCGCTGTCGAGCGAGATGTCGGGATAGATCTCGCTGTACGTGCCTTCGAGATAGGTGTTCGCGACCAACGCCGGGCCACCATGACCGGGACCGGTGACATACAGCCAATCCGAACCGGTTCGGCAGATGAGGCGATTGAGCAGCGTGTAGATCATCGACAGACCGGGGCTGGTGCCCCAGTGCCCGAGCAGTCGGGGCTTGATGTGTTCCACCGTCAGTGGTTGCCGTAGCAATACATTGTCCTGCAGGTAGATCTGGGCGACCGTGAGGTAGTTCGCGGCAGCCCAGTAGCGCAGATCGGCGTCGAGTTCATCGGAGCTGTAGGTGGTCTCGGTGGTGGACGCGGTCATCGGTTCGTGGGTACGACAACGACGGGGACATCGACCGCATGCAGCAGTGCGCGGGAGGTCGATCCGAGCAGCATCGAGGCGAAGCCGCCCCGGCCGCGGCTGCCGACCACGATCAGCTGCGCGCTCTCGGAGGCGCGGACCAGTTCGCGAACGGGTCTGTCCTGAACCACCACCCGGCGGATGGTGACGTCGGGGTAGTCCTCCGACCACCCGGCCAGGCTCTCGGCCAGCGAAGTCTTCTCTGCCAGTTCGGAATCGGCCCACGGACCTTCTTCGTCGCGGGTCAGCACGCTCCCGAGCTCGAGGTCGCTCCACGCGTGTACGGCAACGAGGTCGACACCTCGCATCGACGCCTCGCGCAACGCGAATCCGATGGCCGGCTGGCTGTTGGACGTGCAATCCACACCCACGACCACCGGCCCGTCGCTGACCGTGTTCGACTTGATCACTGCAACAGGGCACTTGGCGTGTGACACGACGGCGGTACTGACCGACCCGACCAATCCACCGGTGAACTCACCGAGCCCCCTCGAACCGACGACGATCAAGGCAGGCGCGACGTCGAAGTGCGTCAGATTGCGTGCAGCCGAGCCATGTTCGAGACGAGTGTCGAGAATCAGCGAATTGCCTGCCGCGGTCTTGTGCGCAACGTCGACCGCAGCGGTCAGGACCCGCTTGGCCTCGACGTCCGGATCTGCGAACGCGCCGATCCGGAGGCTGATGGCATCGCCGTAGGTTCCCGGCGCGAACAGTGACGACGTGACCAACTCGAGCGGGGCGTGGCGTCGTATCGCCTCGCGCGTTGCCCAACGGACCGCGTCGAGCGATGTGGCAGATCCGTCGACTCCGACGACGACCCGACTCGATGCATTCATGTTGTATTCCCGTTCGTTGACTGTCGTGTTCAGGTACACCTCGAGCATGGCCGGTTCGCTGGAGCGCAGACAGAGTCGGAAGTCCCTCGGCTCGAGCCGGAATGCCCTCACTGCTACCCCTGGGGGGTATGTCTTGCTATCGTCGGTGACATGCAGTCAGTGATCCGACGCCGTCGTCCGGGCTTTGCCTCGGCGACCGGATTGTTGATCGCGCTGACGATCCTCGGGGTACTGCTGATGCATTCGGTGACGCCGACCACGTCGGCACAAAGCGAGCATGCGGCCATGGCGTCGGCGACCCACCACGAGGACCCGGTTCAGGTGGCAGTCGGTGAGCACGACTGCCCGTCGGCACATCAGATGATGCATCCGTGCGCGGGAACCACCGTGTCGTGGGCTGCGCTGTCGGTCCCGGTGACGAGCGTCGATGGCGTCCACTCGGTCATGTCGGAGGACGGTATCGGTGGGCGCGTCCATTCCATATCGGAGCGTGCGCCGCCGTGGACTCTGTGGGAGTTGGACAGATCGGTGACCTTGCGAGTGTGACAGGCAGCCCGGTGGACGCACGACCACCGGCGGATCGACATACCTAGATCCCTGTATTGCACACTCGTTCAAGGAGTTTCATATGCGTACAACACTCGTCGCTTCGCTGGCTGCCGCCACCGTGAGCGCATTCCTCGTCGCCGGCTGCAGTAGCGACACCACGTCGGATTCGTCGACGACGACTACCTCATCGGCTTCCGTTCAGGATTCGGCATCGGCATCGGCATCGGCATCGGCGGAGTTCAACGACGCCGACGTCATGTTCGCGCGGATGATGTACCCGCACCACGCGCAGGCCGTCGACATGGCTGAAATGGTTCAAGGTCGCACCGGCAATCCGGACGTCGTGGCACTGGCGTCGGCGATCCAAGCCGCGCAGCAACCGGAAATGGACCGGATGACGGCCTGGCTCGCCGAATGGGGTCAGCCCGCACCCCCGTCGGACATGGGCGAGATGAGCGGAATGGACCACAGCTCGGGTATGGGCATGATGTCCCAGCAGGACATGGACGCCCTGACCGGTCTGTCGGGCCCGGAGTTCGACCGTCAGTGGCTGACGATGATGATCGAGCATCACGAGGGCGCGATCGAGATGGCGAACAACGAGATTGCGGACGGCTCGAACCCCGACGCGCAGGAGATGGCCCGCACGATCGTGGCCACGCAGCAGCAGGAAATCGACACGATGCAGCGGATGCTCGGCTGATCCGTTGTCGGTACGTTGCCGGGCCGCACCCCAGACCGGGGTGCGGCCCGGCGGGGGACGGCTGCATGCCGTTGCCCTCGAGTACGCTGTGACGCGCGAGGAATTGTGTTCTGCGGGTCGGATCGAGGGAGAGTATCGACGATGTCACGTCCACGGGTCCTGGTCCTCGGCGGCGGCTTCGGCGGGTTGTATGCAACCCGCCGGCTGCACGGTTCGGATGTCGACATCACCGTTCTCGAACGAGGCACCTCTCACGTCTTTCAGCCGCTGCTCTATCAGTGCGCAACCGGCCTTCTCTCCGAGGGCTCGATCGCCAGCCCGTTGCGGCACCTGTTGCGCAAGCAGAAGAACGTGAAGGTGGCTCTCGGTGAAGCGACCTCGGTAACAACCGTGGGCGATGGCGGAGTGGTGACGGCGAGCCGCTTCGACGGGTCGACGTTCGAGTTGCCGTACGACTATCTCGTGGTTGCTGTCGGAATGCAGCAGGCGTATCACGGCCACGACGAATACGTGCAGTGGGCGCCGGGCATGAAGACCCTCGACGACGCCTTGGCGATCAGGCGAAAACTGATCTCGGCATTCGAGATGGCCGAGTCCCTGCCCACCCCCGAAGAGCGTCGCCCCTGGCTCACCTTCGCCGTCGCCGGTGGAGGGCCCACCGGAGTCGAATTGGCCGGGCAGATACGGGAACTCGCCACCCGGGCGTTGGCGAAGGAGTTTGATTCGATCCACCCGTCCGAAGCGCGCGTTCTGCTGTTCCACGGCGGTGACCGAGTGCTCGAATCGTTCCCCGACTCCCTGACGAAGAAGGCCCAGCGCACCCTCGACACGGTCGGAGTCGAAACGCATCTCGGCGTTCACGTCACCGACGTCACGGCCACCGACGTCGAGGTGACGGCCAAGGCCGAACCGAAGACCGTCACACGCCACGACACTCGCACCGTGCTGTGGACCGCAGGCGTCGAAGCGGTTCCGTTCGTGAAGAATCTGGCCGACGCCCTGGGCGTCGAACAGGACAGGTCCGGGCGGATCGCCGTGCAGCCCGACCTGTCCGTGCCGGGTCACCGCAACGTGTTCGTCGTCGGCGACATCATGGCGTTGAACGGTCTGGCCGGTGTCGCCGAAGTGGCGATGCAGGGTGGACGTGCAGCAGGCGCGGCAATCGCAGCAGATGTATCCGGTTCTGCGCGTTCGGATTTCAAGTATCGAGACCTGGGCACTGCCGCCTACATCGCCCGCGGCCACGCACTGGTGCAAGCCGGGCCGCTGAAGATGTCGGGATTCCTGGGCTGGGTGTCGTGGGGCGTCATCCACATCGCATTCCTGGCCGGTAAACGCAACCGAGCTGGAACGCTGATCAACTGGGGCGCAACACTTCTAAGCGGAACACGACGTGAACGGGCAATCACCTACGGAGACCCGGAAACGGCGCGCAAGCCGTACAACTGACCTGAGCGCCCACTATTTGCACTCTCGCACGGAATCCCGCTTTCGAGGGCGAATTGTGGACACTCAGATCAGTTGCCGGCGGTGTCGACGGGGTCAGCCGATGCCGGGGATGTAGCCGGGATAGACGAAGTGCCCTGGACCGCCGCCGGGGAGCAAATGACCCGTCGAACCCGGGTAGTCCATACTCAGCGGAATGAGCTTGTGCGGGTTGCCGTTCGAGTCGGCCTGCCAGCACTCCAGCAGTACGCCATGGAATCCGGTGCAGACGATGCGAGTGCTGTTGCCGTAGGGCGAGGTCAGTCGATTCTCGCTGACGAAGGGATTCCAGTAGTCCGGGTCCTGAGGAGTGAGGAACACTCCGGTGACGTCCTGCGGAGCAGTCGGGCTCGAGTACGGCGGCGCGACGGGCCATTCGTCGGCGTTGGCGGTACCGACTCCGAGTGCGGCGGCACCTGCGACGACAGCAACCGTGACGGCGATACGACGAATCATGAGCACTCCTGACGTTGGGTTCGCGTCGAATAGACCACACATGGCCGTCGATTGGGAAGCCCTCTACTGCCGATCGGAGACGACTCGATCAATGTCGTTGGGACTGTGTTCTATTGCGTGCTGCACCCCATCGCTGTCGGATTGCTTCTCGGATCGGCACGAGCGACGCGCACGGTGGCGTCGACCATCGGTCCGCTCGTACCGTTCGCGCTGACGCTGTTCTCGGTGTCGGCACCGGTGCCGCCGCGGGTGTTCGGTTGGACGGATGGGACATCCGAGGACTATGTGCCGCCCATTGTCTGGCTGTATTCGCCACTTCCCGTCGGCGTTGTCGTGGCGGTGATCGTCATCCTGGTGTGTCTCGTCCTCGGTTCGAGGGCCGAGCGCGAGCATCACGATCGCGTCTCGGATTCGTCCGGTCCATAACGCTCGGGACGTTTGCTCGAGGTAACGTCACCTCATCTTCGGCCGATGTAGAAACTCGACCGGTGTAACTCGACGAAAAGGTGAAACAGCGTGCCACGATCTCGACGACACGGCTTCCAGCGATTCGGTTCGGCTGCGGCCGTCGCCCTCGCAGTGGCGATTCTTCCGACCGCGCTGATGACGCCCGTCGCGTCCGCGGACGAACTGCCCGCCGCAACGACTCAGTCGAGCAACGGCTCGCGAATCGAATCGGTGAACACCCTCGACGGCCGCCAGGTTCAGCTCCAGGTGTACTCCGCGTCGATGAACCGCACCATTCCGGTCACGGTGCAGCGCCCCGCCGACGAGAGCGTGTCGCGTCCGGTGCTGTACCTGCTCAACGGTGCAGGCGGCGGCGAGGATGCGGCATCGTGGCAGTCGCAGACCGACGCCGAGGCCTTCCTGTCGGACAAGAACGCCTACATCGTGACTCCGCAGAAGGGCAAGTGGTCCTACTACACCGACTGGCTGCAGGACGATCCGAAGCTCGGCAGCAACAAGTGGAGCACCTTCCTCGGTGAAGAACTGCCTCCGCTGATCGACGCCCAGTTCGACACCAACGGTCGCCAGTCCCTGGCAGCGTTGTCCATGACGGGCACATCGGTTCTCAACATCGCGATCAAGTACCCGGGCAAGTTCACCGGCGTCGCGGCCTACAGCGGTTGCGCACAGACCTCGGACCCCATCGGTCAGCAGTTCGTCAAGCTCGTCGTCGAGACGTACGGCGGCGGAAACGTCGAGAACATGTGGGGCCCGCTCGACGGCCCCGTGTGGCGCGAGAACGATCCGCTACTCAACGCCGAGAAGCTGCGCGGCACCCAGATCTACATGAGCACCGGCAGCGGACTGCCCGGCATCCCGAACGACACCTTCGCCAACCCGCGCCTGAAGAACGACCCGGCGACGCTCGCCAACCAGGTCATCGTCGGCGGCGGCATCGAGCTGGCCACCAACTTCTGCACGTCCAACCTGGCCAAGCGTCTCGACCAGCTGGGAATTCCGGCAACTGTCGACTTCCGTCCGGTCGGCAACCACTCCTGGGGCTACTGGCAGGACGACCTGCACAAGTCCTGGCCGTTCCTGGCAGGATCGCTCGGCATCTGATTCCTTCTTATCGAAGACGGCCACCCGCACCTCGTGTGCGGGTGGCCGTTTCTCGTTGCGGGGACAGGTATGACTGCGATCGAATCGAACGTATGATCGAACGATGGCACGACGCGCTCAACCTCGACCCGCGTCTGCCGTGCGTCCGTTCAAGATGCTCAGACCACCACTCAAGGTGTGGATCGATCTGAACGTCCTCTACCCGCTACCGCCACATCACGCGTCGAAGTTCAATCCGGAAGGCTTCGATGTTCGACGCGTGGTCCCGGGGGATCTGGTCGAATGGTCCATCACCGTCGACGGCGATTGGTTGGGTCGCGTCACCTACGAACTGATGTCGCGAGACCGGAGCGAAACCGTCACACACTGGGTGCCCAGCCGGGCGCTGAAACCGCTGTAGAACGAGCGAAAGCCCCGCCCGAAAACGAGGCGGGGCTTTCGGGTGATCACCTTCAGAAGCTGTGCTTACGCGCCTTCTTGGCGAGCTTGCGGGTGGTGCGCTTCGACGGAACGAACAAGTGTGCAGCGCTGCGTCGACGGTTGCGGCGACGGATCAGCACGAATGCGACGGCACCGGCGGCGGCTGCAATGGCAGCGATGATCGGAGTGCCGATCTTGGCGGCCTCGGCCACATCCTCGCTGTCGATGTTGCGGACCGTGGTCTTCACGTCGTCGGCGACGGCGGAGGCCTTCTCGGCTGCCTTGTCGGCGACCTGGGAGGCCTTCTCCTTCACGTCGTCGACGTCGACGTTCTCGACCTTGTCCTGGACGGCGCTCTTGACGTCTGCGGCGGTCTCGGCTGCCTTGTCGGCAACGTCTGCAGCTGCGTGCTTGGCCTGCTTGGCAGCGCCGGCCGCGGAGTCGGCAACGCTCTCTGCGGCGTCGGAAACCTTGTCGGCAGCCTGCTGAGTGTTGGCCTTGGCCTGGTCGGTGGCCCCTTCGGCGCGAAGGCTGTCGTCACCGGTGGCCTCACCGGCCTTCTCCTTCGCAGTCCCGGCCAGTTCTTCTGCCTTGTGCTGAGCCTTGTCGATGAAGTCGGCCATCGGTATCCCTCTTTCGTGTAGGTCGTCTCCGGAAACCGGAGCGGTGACGTCGCGGACGACGCCGGTAAGTATGAGTCGAACTCGACGGTCCGAAACATACGTCCGACCACGGGTGTTTCGGGTCACTACGACGAGTAGCCGTATTTGTGCTGCTCGGCGTGCTGTGACTACTTCGTCGAACGCGGCCACCACGTTCGACGGCGTGCGCGCGTCGCACGTGCCGAGTAGGCCGTCGACAACGAGCGCCGATCGAAGTCCAGTCCCGACCCTCTCGACGTGAGCAGGATCAGCGCGATGACTCCCGCAGCCCCGACCGCCACGGGAGTCATCGGCTCCTGGTTCCGGTTGCGTTGGGCGTACATCCAACGAAGAGAGTGCGGTTCATGACAGCTCCTGTCTGTGATGTGCTGAAGGCTGCCATTGACACCGCCACCAGTCAATGGCACATTATGTGATGTTAGTCGCGGTGTCGCTGCTCGGTCGGCGTCCGGGCGATGGTGTTCGGTGAGACAGCGAGGCGCGTCGATGAATGCAGATACTTGGCCCGAGGTCGACGGTTCGATCCACGACAACTTCAGGGATGTGCTCATCGTCGGTGCGGGTATTTCGGGAGTCGGAGCCGCGTATCGCTTGCAGGAGATGGCACCGGAGCTCAGCTACGCGATCCTCGAAGGGCGCGAGCGAGCAGGCGGTACCTGGGATCTGTTCCGGTACCCGGGAATTCGTTCGGACAGTGACATCTTCACGTTCTCGTTCCCGCACACGCCATGGCAGGGAGACACTCTGCTTGCTCATGGCGAAGACATTCGCAACTACATCGTCGATACCGCCTACGCCAACGGGATAGACGAGCACACGCACTTCTCGACTTCGGTCGTTGCGGCGAACTGGGATTCGTCGACCGACCTGTGGACCGTCGACACACTGTCCGACGGCGTGCCGCGGACGTATCGAAGTCGATTCGTGTTCTTGTGTACCGGCTACTTCGACTATTCGGGTGGGTACACCCCGGATCTTCCCGGGATGGACGAGTTCACCGGGCAGGTGGTGCATCCCCAACAGTGGCCGGAAGGGCTCGACCACTCCGGGAAGAGGGTCGTCGTGATCGGGAGTGGCGCGACCGCAATCACTTTGGTGCCTTCGCTTGCGGTCGATGCTGCGTCGGTGACGATGCTGCAGCGTTCACCCACGTACATTGCGTCCCTGCCGATGACCGATCCGTTCACCACACTCACTCAGCGTGTGCTGCCGGACTCCCTCGCGCACAGTGCACTGCGGTGGCGCAATGCGCTGTTGATGGTCGGCTCGTATCAGCTGTGTCGACGTGCGCCGAAGACGGCCCGCAGGGTGTTCCGGGCGATGACGAAGGCGCAGCTTCCGCGTGGATACGACGTCGACAAGCACTTCAAGCCGACGTATGCCCCGTGGGACCAGCGGCTGTGCGTCGTGCCGGACGGCGATCTCTTCAAGGCCATTCGCTCCGGCCGCGCGACCGTGGTGACCGACCGGATAGCCGAGATCACCGCCGACGGGATCCGGTTGGAATCTGGTGACGAGATCCCCGCCGACATCATCGTCACCGCAACCGGATTGAAGCTCCAGGCGTTCGGGGGTATCGAATTGTCTCTGGACGGTGAGCGGCTCGAGGTGCACGACAAGTTCGTCTACAAGGGTCACATGCTCGAGGACGTACCCAACGTTGCATGGTCCATCGGGTACACGAATGCATCGTGGACGCTCAAGGCCGACATGACGGCGCAGGCAGTAGCCAAACTGTTGGTGTACATGCGGTCTCACGGCTACACCCATGCGATCCCGGACCGACAGGGCAAGGCCGTGGACTCTCGTCCGGTCGTCGACCTTGCCTCCGGATACGTCACGCGTTCCTTGAACGAGCTACCCAAATCGGGGACCGAACGTCCCTGGTCGGTGCGGCAGAACTACATTCTCGACAGGATCGACGCACGATTCGACGATCTGACGGAATCGATGACGTTCGGCCGAGCGGACAACGCCCGTGTGGCGGGGGCGGATATCGCGCCCGTATACCGCATCTGGCCGAGAAAGGTCGGCACGCAGTGACTTCCGACATCGACGGTCTGACCCTCGCGCACACCATCCGGGGTGAGGGCCCTACATTGGTGCTCATTCACGGCATCGTGCACAGACAACATGCGTGGGACAGTGTCGTCGACATACTGGCGCGGCATCGACGAGTGGTGACGGTGGACCTGCCCGGTCACGGCGCGTCACCGGACTTGCCCACCGAGGAATTCGACCTGGGTCCGTGGATCGTGGCCGAGTTGGAGCGATTTCTCGACTACGTTGCGGTGGACGGCGAGAAGCCGCACGTGGCCGGTAATTCGTTGGGTGGATACTTCGCGATGGAACTTGCTGCCCGCGGGTCGGTCGCCTCGGCGACCGCCCTGTCACCGGCCGGTTTCTTTCGCGGACACTGGGATCAGACTCGGGCGCTCTTCGTGTTCCGTCTGTTGCGGGCGTTGTCTCGAGTGATGAGCCCGATCGCACCGACCGTCATGCGTTCGGTCGTGGGACGCACGATCGCCAACGCTGTGTTCTACGCCAAGCCGTGGCGAGTTCCCGCGGCAACGGCCACGATCGACGCGCTCAGCATCACTACCAATCGTGCGATCGACGCGGCCGGAAACGCAGTGCCGCGCTTCAGCGTTCCGGTCGACGAGTCCGTTCCTGTCACCGTCGCGTGGGGACGTCGGGACCTGGTGTTGCCGGTGTATCAGGCACCGCTGGTGCGTCGAACGTTTCCGCAGGCAAAAGTTCGCACCTACTCGGGGCTCGGGCACGTTCCGATGTCGGACGATCCGGAGTTGGTCGCCTCGATTCTGTTGAAAGGATCACGAACCGTCTCGCGCTCGGCGTGACCGTGCCGGAGAAGGTCGACGGGCGAAGCCATCGGTGGCACGATCACCGGATCACTCGGCGCCGTGAACTACTCGATTGCACACTGGCCGCCATTCGTCGGCATGGGCACGACATCGGGATGGACGAGATCGCCGCGGCGAACCACGTCTCGAAAACTGTTCTGTACAAACACTTCGCCGACAAGAAGGGGCTCGCGAACGCCGCGATGGCGCGATACGTCGAGACTGCACTGGTGCCTCGGATCCGGGACGCGATCTCCGAGGATCTCGACGAATATCACCTCACCCGTGCCGTTATCACTGCCTATGTCGCGACGGTCGCCACCGATCCCGAGATCTACATCTACGTGCACGCGAACAATGCGGTCGGTGGCAACCAGGACATCGTCACCGCATCGGAAGAACTGATCGCAGAGTTGCTGACGACCGTCATCGCCGACAGATTTCGAGAGCGGGAGTTCTCGACGGCCGGCGCGACGCCCTTCGCTTTCGCCATGATCGGTGCGGTCCGGTTGGCGTCGCACTGGTGGATGTTCGACCGGACCATGACGGTCGACGAGCTCATCGACTACCTCACCATGATGGTCTGGGGCGGTATCGCGGGGATTGCACGAGCCTCCGGCTCCGCCGCGGCGTTCGCCTCGAAGCCGCATTCGTTGACGCTCGAGGGCTGAGCGCCCTCCTCCGGGATCAGCGGTCGAACACCGCACGAACGCTTGTGGAATCGGGTACGGACTGGCAGGCCAATCGGACACCGTGCTGCAGTTCGTACTCGTCGAGAGTTTCGTTCGCGAGCATGGTCACGGTGCCTTCGGTGAGTGTGTAAGCGCAACCGCCACATGTTCCTTCGCGGCACACGTACGGCGGGTCGAGACCCAGCTCGAGAAGTCGGTCGAGCAGCTTCGTGTCTGCATTCCAGGTGAACTCGGTCTCCATTCCGTCGATCTCGACCTGAGCGGCCACGGAGTTCGCGCCGGGTTCGTCGGAAATCGACGCGCCCCTGGCCTGAAACGGATTCGAGTCGAATGAGGAGAACACCTCGCGGTGTGTTCTGTGCGCCGTCGTACCGGTGCGAGCGAGCCACTCCTCGGCGACGTTCATGTATTGCGTCGGTCCACAGAGGAAGGCCTCGCAGTCGGACGGAGTCGTCACGTTCATCGAGGCCAGTCCGGCAGCGGTGGGTAACCCCGATTCCGAGGTGTACCAGTGGTGAACGTCGAGTCGTTCGGGGAAGCGCGACTGCAGTTCGGTCAGGTGCTCTGCGAAGATCACCGAGCCGCGGTTCTGGTTGGCGTAGACCAGGGTGATTCGATTCTTGTGCTGCAACAGAGCAGTTTTGAGGATCGACATCATCGGGGTGATGCCGCTGCCGGCGGCGATGAGGACGAAATCCACGTCCCAGCCCTCGGGTCCGAACATGCCCGACGGTTTCAGCGCTTTGAGTCGCATCCCGCGAACAGCGTTGTCGTGCAACCAGTGTGATGCCAGTCCGTCCTGGATTCGCTTGACGGTCACGGTGGGGTATCGGTCGCGTACCGGAGAGCTGGAGAAGGAGTAGCAGCGGGCCACCGTGCCGCCGTCGGTGCACGGAATCTCGAGGGTGAGGAATTGGCCCGGCTCGTACCGAAAGTGCGCTTCCCGGTGTTCGGGGACCGCAAAGCCGAGGGAGATCGCATCCTCGGTCTCGCGGGTCACCTCGGCGATCTCCAACTCGAAGAATCTGTCCTCGGGACCGATGGCAGACGCATCCGGTTCCGTCGGTGGATCACTCCTGAACATCGTCACGTGTGCTCGCTCCCTTGCGCTTTCAGTGTTGGACGCCACTGTCGCACACTTCGCCACTAAATAATAGGCCATTGACAAATGGCGAATAGCGGGTGAGGGTGATGACGTGACTCCGACCACCGACGACGACCACCTGCCTCGCTGCGCATTCAGGGCTGGGTCTCGGCGAACCCGTCTGGCTGCCTTGATGACTCGGCTGATTCTGCGTCCGATGACGAACCTGCTGCCGACCTCCCGCGGCGGCATCGAGTTCTCTCGACGCCTCGTCGCCACCTCGATGAAGCTGTTCGATCCCGTTCCGAAGGGCACCGGAGTGGACCTCGTGGCCGAAGGCCCGGTACGCGGCGAGTGGGTGCGAGCACCCGGCCTGTCGCCCGGGCCACGCGTGATCCTCTACATCCACGGCAGTGCGTACGTCATCTGCTCGGCGCGCACACACCGCGGTCTGACCGCACGATTGTCCTCCTCGACCGGCCTGCCGGTGTTCACGGTGGACTACCGGCTGGCTCCGGAACACCCCTTTCCTGCCGCAGCCGACGACCTCGAAGCCGCGTACCGCTGGCTGCTGGGGCAGGGGTACGACGCAGCGAACATCGTCATCGCCGGGGACTCCGCCGGCGGACACCTGGCCGCCGACCTGATCATCGAGAACGACCGAACCGGGACGCCGCAACCGGGAGCAATGGTGCTGTTCTCGCCGTTGATCGATCTCGACTTCGAGCTCTCGGCGCGGATGGAGCGCACGCGCAAGGACCCGATGATCTCGGCGAAGGCAGCGCGAGGACTCGTTGCGCTGTACACCGACGGCCACGACGCGAACCTCCCGCGCCTTCGGCTCGATCTCGCGCGTGTGCGAGATCTACCGCCGACGCTGATTCAGGTGGGCGGAGCCGAGATGCTCCGGGGCGATGCGCGACACCTGCACTCCATGATCGACGCGGCCGGCGGAGAGAGCGAACTCGAAATCTGGCCCGATCAGATGCACGTGTTCCACGCTCTCCCGAGGTTGATCCCCGAGGCCGAGCATGCACTCGAGCATGCAGCCGAGTTCATCGCCGATGCGCTCGAAAGCCAAGTTGTACAGAATGATTCGAAAGAACAGGTGAGCTGATGAAAACCAAGTCCGGAAGACCGTCGTACGGGTCGAGAGTGGTAGTGACCGGTGCAGGCAGCGGCATCGGCCGGGCGTTCGCACTGGAACTGGCTCGACGTGGAGGAGCCGTCATGTGCGCCGACATCTCGTTGCCGCGAGCGCAGGAGACCGTCGCGATGGTGAACGCCCTCGGCGGCACCGGATACGCCGTCGAGTGCGATGTGTCGATCCGCGAGAACGTCGAGGAACTGGCCCTGCGTGCAAGTATCGAGTTCGACGGACCCACCACGGTGCTCATCAACAACGCAGGCGTCGGAATCGGCGGAAAGCCCGTCGGCAACATCGGTTTCGAGGACTGGAACTGGGCCTTGGGAATTAACCTCTGGGGCGTGATCCACGGCTGCGAGGTGTTCACGCCCGGGCTTCGGGCCGCGGGTGAGGGCGGGATCATCAACGTCGCGTCCGCCGCCGGCTTCGCCGCTGCGCCGCTGATGGGTCCGTACAACGTCGGCAAGGCCGCAGTGATGAGCCTGTCGGAAACGATGGCGGCGGAATTCTCGGGTACCGGTGTGCGGGTGTCGGTTCTGTGTCCCACCTTCGTCAAGACCAACGTTGCCGTCGACGGCCGGATCACCGCGAGTTCGTCCCGACTGGCCGAGTTCGCGATGCGCTGGACCGGACGGTCTCCCGACAAGATCGCTGCCAGAACGCTCGATGCATTCGACCGGGGCCGGCTCTACGTCGTGCCCCAGTTCGACGCCAAAGCTGTCTGGCGGTTCAAGAGATTGCTGCCCGCCGTGTACGTGCGCTTTCTCGGCTTGCTCAATCGTGTGCTGCCCGCCGAGCAGCAGCCGGCGAAGAACGAATCCCTCACCTCGACAACCACAGGAGCCTGACATGGCAATGGACTTCGAAGACATGTTGACCAAGATCAAGGACCGTCAGTGGGCATTGGCGGACATCGATTGGGACGGCCCGGGAGCCGAGACCATCAGCCCCGAACTGCACGCCAAACTCAAGCCCTTCATGTCCGATCTGATGTGGATCGAGAACGTGGGCGCTCGCGGCTTCGCGGCGATGGCGCTCAAGGCACCGAACGAGACTCTCGCGGAGATCTATCGCTACTTCCACGCGGAAGAGCAGAAGCACGCCAACGCCGAGCTCGCTCTCATGCGTCGTTGGGGCATGCTCGACGGTGACCGGATGCCCGAGCCGAACGTCAACGTCAAGCTCGTCATCGACTGGCTCGACAAGCATTCCGACGGGCTGTCTCTGACCGTGCTGGGCACCGTCATACCGATGCTCGAGGTGGCGCTGGACGGCGCGCTGGTGAAGTTCATCATGGACGAGATCGACGATCCGGTGTGTCAGGCCGTGTTCAAGAAGATCAACTCCGACGAATCTCGGCATCTGGCGGTCGATTTCGCGGTCATCGAATTGCTCGGGCATTCCCGGATGCGCAAGCTGGTGGTCGAGACCATCGGTGCTTGGATGAACCCGGCCCTCATCGTCGGATTGCTGCGCTACATCCCACTGCTGAACAAGATGCGCGACAACATCGTCGAGATGGGTGTCGACGAGGAGCGGCTCTACACCGCGATGAAGCGATTCCGCAGTGTGGGGGAGCGTAGCCCCGAGGCGCTCCGCGTGCCGATGTATCGATTCGTGCAGTGGCACAGCAGCATTGTCATCAACCGCAAGCATCCATACCACCGCGTTGCGGATGGCCTGGTGAAGCTCACTCGCCGGTACCCGACCAAGACTCTCAATTCCGAGCCCACCTGGGCCAAGGAACTGACCTACGAGCCCGTCGCATGAGCGATTTCGATGTGCGCGAAGGTGTACTCGACGCCGTGATCGTCGGTGCGGGATTCGCCGGAATCGGTACCGCTATCCGACTGCGCAACAGTGGAATCGAGAATGTCGCGATCCTCGAACGCGGCAGCGCCGTCGGTGGAACCTGGCGCGACAACACTTACCCGGGCGCAGCCTGCGACATACCGTCGAGGCTGTATTCGTACAGTTTCGCGCCCAATCCCAACTGGTCGCACACCTATTCCGGTAGTGGTGAGATTCTGGATTACATCCACACAATGGTGCGTGAGTTCGACATCGGATCGCGTATTCGATTCGGACACAACGTAGTCGACATGATCTGGAACGAGGCGGCCGGGCATTGGCACGTGAGCATCGACGGGCACCCCGATGTTCGGGCGCGCACGGTGGTGATGGCGTCGGGGCCGCTCGCCAATGCCAGCCTGCCGAACATTCGAGGCATCGATACCTACGAGGGACACAAGATCCACAATGCACGGTGGGATCACGACTACGACTTCGAGGGTAAGAAGGTCGCGGTCGTGGGAACCGGGGCGAGCGCGGTACAGATCGTGCCCGAACTGGTGAAGATCGCCGATACGGTCAAGGTGTTCCAACGCACCCCGGGTTGGACGCTGCCCAGGATCAATCGAAAGGTGCAGGCAGGCACCAAGCATCGATACGCCCGGTACCCGCAGACGCAGGCCCTGGCGCGGTCGCTGTGGTTCTGGGGGCACGAGTCCGTTGCCCTCGGTGTCGTGTGGAAGACCCCGTTGACGCGCATCGTCGAACTGGTCGGGCGCGCGCATCTGCGTCAGCAGGTTCGCGATCCGTGGCTGCGGCGACAGCTGACACCCCGATTCCGGGCCGGCTGCAAGCGATTGCTGATGACCAGCGACTACTACCCGGCCCTGCAGAAGCCGAACTGCACGTTGGTGACCTGGCCGATCGCGACGCTCTCACCCAAGGGCATTCGAACCGTGGAAGGCGTCGAGCATCAGTTCGACGCCATCGTCTTCGCGACCGGGTTCGACGTGTCCAACACCGGAACACCCATTCCGATCACCGGACGCGACAGCCGCGTGCTGGCCGACGAATGGAGCGCGGGAGCCAAGGCGTACAAGAGCATTGCAGTATCGGGCTATCCGAACATGTATTTCACCTTCGGGCCGAATTCCGGCCCGGGACACAGTTCGGCATTGGTGTACATGGAGGCGCAGATCGACTACATCGTCGAGGCGATCTCTCTGGTACTCGAAGGAGATCTGCACAGCGCCGATGTGCGCCAGGACGTCCAGGATGCCTACAACGAGGACATGCAGCGCAAACTGGCGAAGACGACCTGGAATTCCGGTTGCAGCAGTTGGTATCTCACCGAGGACGGCTTCAACGCGACCATGTTCCCGGGTTTCGCCACCCAGTACGTCAACCAACTCAGAGGTGTCGAACAGGGCGATTTCACCATGGTTCCGCGCCGCGTCGACCTGCCGCAGGAACCGGCACAGGTCGTCGCCCACTCCTGAATCGCTCGAGAGCACGCTTGTCGTTTCGATGACGGTCGGATTCGGCTCTTCCTTCCGCCGCGTGGTCGACGTATATCCTGAAGGTCGACGCGCGGCGGAGGTAGGGAGCTCGGTGGAGTATCGAATCGACGACTTGGCCCGAGAGGCCAAGACGACCACTCGCAACGTGCGGGCGTACCAGGAACGCGGGCTGCTGCCGCCGCCCACGCTCCGAGGACGAGTAGGTATTTACAACGACGATCACCTGACTCGATTGAAGGTGATCGACTCGCTGCTTCAGCGGGGTTTCACCTCGGCGCACATAGCCGATTTCCTGTCGGGCTGGGAGCAGGGCAAAGACCTGGAAGAAATCCTGGGCCTGCAGGAAATCGTGACTCGCAAGTGGTCGTCGGCCGAGACCACGGTCATTCCCGTCGAACTGATTGCGCAATTTCTCGGTGAGGACAACGACGACATCGTTGCCCGACTGATCGAAGCGAAACTGATCAGAATCGACGGTGACCAGTGCGAGATTCTCGATCCGACCCTCCTCGAGGTGTTCGTCGACCTGAGTCAGTACGGCTTCACATTGGAACGTCTGCTCGACCAGCACGAGCGGACCGCGTCGAAAATGAACGAAATCGCCGAGTCGATGGTCGGGAGTGTGACCGACCATCTGGCCGCGAAACACGGTCCAGGTTGGCTGCCCAAGTCCGGAGAGGTAGCCGAGACCACCGAGATGTTCGAGAAGATGCGCAGCCTTGCCATGAAATCGGCACAGGCAGAACTGGCCCGCGCCCTGGACCGGGTACAGGAACGCGCCCTCAACGATTATCTGTCGGAGACTCTGTCGAAGCGCACGTGACGTGGTTTGAAGCCTGCCACAATCGGACATACCTGCCCTTCGACAGCCGAACGGCGGCTGACCGCCTAAGGGGGCACCAATGAGGTTCGTAACGTTGATCGTTCTGGTTTGGCTGATCATCGGCGCATTCGCGTCGTATCAGCGCGGAGACTTCGAGAACGCGCCCGAGAACTGTGCAGGTGCGGGCACCATCGCCCTGACCGTCGTCGCAGGTCCGCTCAACTACTTCGGAATCAACCCCGAGGTCACGGACTGCAACGTCACCGTGCCGCAGCCCAGCGAGTGATCTGAGTCGCTGACCGCGCGCTCGCGGAGCGCCTTCCCTAACCTGGTGAGGTGTTCCGCGGACGCTGGTTGCTGTTTCTCGCCCTGGCGATCCCGGTTGTCTTGGTGTCGTCGGTAGGTGTCGGCGGCTACCTCGCGTTCACCAAAGCTCGGGTGGATCCGCTCGTTGCCGCCGACGCCATCGTGGTGCTCGGCGGCGAACACGACGGACGTGAGGCCTACGGCATCTCGCTCGCCCAACAAGGCCTGGCCACGACAGTGGTGCTGTCCGATCCCTACGGATCCACCGATCCGACGATGAAGAAGGCCTGCGCGGCGTCCACCGAAAAATTCGAGGTGCTGTGCATTCCGCCGTCGCCCTCGACCACCCGTGGCGAAGCCATGTTCACCGAAACCCTTGCCCGAGAACGCGGCTGGAACCACGTCATCGTCGTCACGTGGCGGTATCACCTCCCGCGTGCCCGGTACATCTTCGATCAGTGCTTCGACGGAACCGTCACGATGCGTCCGACGCCTCGCGCGTACGACTTCTCACTCGTCGAATGGGAGTTCACATACCTGTACCAAATCGCAGGGTTCGTGAAGGCCGGAGTGCAGGGCTCCTGCCAGGATTCGGGAACCGACTGACCGGATTCGGTCACAGAATCTTGTGATAGAGCGTCACACCGGACTTCCACGCCAGGAAGCCGAACATCACCGCGGCGATTCCACCCACCACGTTCGCGCCGAAGAACAGTGCTGCCGAGCGATAGCGACGATCTCGCGCAAGCCCGATCGTCGCCAGCGTCGTCCCCGCCAACGTAGCCACCGACGCCAGAAACCCGACCGCGACCACGGAACGAACAGCGTTCGGCGGATCGAGAGCGAACACCAACCCCAGCGCGGCACACGCCACCAGATTCAGTGCCGTCGCCCGTGGCCTCGACCGCAGGGCGAACGAGAACACGAACTGCCCCAGAGCCGCGAGTCCGCCGCCGGCCGCCACCAGAATCAACGTCGTCACAGCGTCGGGCTCGTTCGTGCCGGTCTCGTGATCGCTGCCCCGACGGCCATCGCGATCAACGCGAACACCGGCGTCGCCACCAGATAGATCACCGAATTCCACGCCCCGCGATGGGTGACCGCCTGAAACGCGTACAGACCGAACGTCGTCAGACCGCACGCAAGACCGAACAGCCCGGCCCGAGTCACCGGAGCCCGACGACCGGACAGATACCCCAACGCAGCGCCGACGAGCAGACAGCCGAACACATTCACGCCGAACGTGGACAACAACTGCCACCGCGGCGTCGCCCGCCACGTCCACACCTCGTACCGAAGCGCCGCACCGACCGCGCCGCCCACAACGACCGCGACGTACTCCCCGAGCGAGCGACGACGCAGACCGCGACCGTCCATGGAATGCAGGCCCTCGATCACCTGGACGAGCCTAATGCGATCGATACCCCTCGGCTGAGTGAGCCGACGGCGGCAAACCAACCCGAAGCCGACCCTGAGGGGACTCAATGTCACGTTCGGTGGTCCGGAGTGGAGCCTGCGGAACGACCATCGACACTTTTCGGGGGTCAATGTCACGTTGAGTGGACTTTTCGGGGGTCGATGTCACGTCGAGTGGACTTCGGTGGCGAGGCGGGGGAGCGAGGTAAAGTCTTCGTGTGACTGCGGACGAATCGGGGCTCGGACCCCAGCATTTCGATGTGATTGTTGAATGGCGTGATCAGGATGTTGTTCTGTCGGTGTCGGGTGAGTTGGATTTGGTGACGGCTCCTGATCTGTCCGAGTCCGTGGCTCTGGTGCTCGAGAAGTCGCCGTCGGCTGTGGTCATCGATCTCAGTGATGTGGGTTTCCTCGCATCGGCAGGCATGTCGCTGTTGGCGTCGACGCATCAGCAACTGGGCGGTACTGCCGGGTTTGCCGTGGTGGCGGACGGTCCGGCGACGGGGCGTCCGTTGACTTTGGTCGGGCTCGACGAGGTGTTCGGCATCTATGCGACGGTCGACGAGGCGCTCGTTGCGATTCATGCGGGTAGATCCTGAAGTTTTGGGTAGACGGGACTCATGATGGCGACTCTCTTCGGAGGTGACGACTCACGTACCGACAGTTCGATCTCGACGGCAGGTGCGCGAATGGAAGAACTGCTGTTCACCGACGAGCCTGCCGATGCGGATCGAGCGTCGGAGCTTCGGCGTGAACTCGGTGACTGGTTGAACGAGTTGGGCGTCGACCCGGATCGCGCGTACGACGTCGTGTTGGCGACGTACGAGGCGATAGCGAACAGTGTCGAACATGCGTATCGCGATCACACCGACCGAGGAACCCTCGACATTCGGGTGTTGTGCGGTGCGCAGGGCCGGATCGATGTGAAGGTGACCGACCGCGGCGATTGGGCGACCCGCAATTCCGATCCCAACCGAGGCCGAGGCGTCCCACTGATGCGGGCTCTGGCCGATACGGCGGCGGTGACGTCGGACCAGAACGGCACCACGGTCCACATGATCTGGGACGCGATCGGTACCAGCTGATCGTTGCTGCACACTGACTACATGGTCGATGTGCAGATCGCGACAGCCGAGAAGAAGAAAATAACGGTACCCAACCTACGGGTGTTGTGGCAGTTCGTGCGGCCTCATCGGCGCACCCTGATTCTGGGCATGATGCTCGGCCTGATCGGTACCGGAACGGCGTTGGCTACGCCGATGGTCGCCAAGGGTGTGCTCGACGGACTCGGCACCGACGCGTCGCTGATCGTTCCCGTCGTCGTTCTGGTGGCCCTGTTGGTCGTCGGCTCGGCCGTTCTGTATCTGCAATGGATCGTGCTCGGGGTGTTGGCCGAGCGGATCGTGCTCGACGCACGCAAGTCGATCGTGCGGAAGTATTTCGGTGCCACGGTCGGCAGCCTGAACACTCGGCCCACCGGTGAGTTGGTCACCCGCGTCACCTCGGACACCGTGCTGCTGCGTGAGGCGACATCGAATGCGCTGGTGGCCATAGTCAACAGCGTCGTGGGTCTGGTGGGCGCATTGATCCTGATGGCGGTTCTGGATCTGGTGTTGCTGGGCGCGATCGCGGTGGCCATCGTGGCGATCGCAGTGTTGTTCGCCCGGCTGATGCCTCCGATCGCCGTCGCGCAGAGGCAGTCACAGGAAGCGATCGGACGACTCGGCGGCATTCTCGACGGCACCCTGCGGGCCATCCGAACAGTGAAGTCCAGCAGAGCCGAGACTCGCGAATCCGAACGCGTCATCGCGGAGGCGCGGACCTCCGCTCGGCACAGCGTGCACGCCGTCAAGATCTCGGCACTGGCGTGGACCTTCGCGGGCGGCGGCGTGCAATTGGCCATCATCGGCATTCTCGGCCTCGGTGGCTACCGCGTCAGCACCGGGGATCTGGCGGTATCCAGCCTGATCGCGTTTCTGCTCTACGCATTTCAGGTCATGAGCCCGGTCTCCACCCTCGCCACCAACATCACCGCGCTGCAGGCGGGTATGGCAGCGGCGGCGCGGATACGTCAGATCGACGACCTCGTCGTCGAAGTGGGAGAGGAAGGTACCCCCGCGCCGACCCAATCCGTTGACGACGCTGCTCCGGCACTCGAATTCCGAAGTGTGACAGCACGTTACGGTCCGGGACGAGAGCCGGCCGTGCGAGGAATCGACCTGGACGTGCCCGCGCGGGGCCACACAGCGATCGTCGGTCCCTCCGGTGCAGGCAAGACCAGCGTGTTCTCTCTGATCCTGCGGTTCCTGACGCCCGAGAGCGGCGAGATACGGCTCGGCGGAACGCCGTACAGCGAGCTCACGATCGACGAGGTGCGCTCTCGACTGTCCTACGTGGAGCAGGAGACGCCGGTGATCCCCGGTTCTGTGCGGGAGAACCTGTTGTTCAGTCACCCGGACGCCAGTGAGGGTGACATCTGGGCGGCGCTCGAGTCGGTGCACCTGGATTCGACCATCCGCGCTCTGGACGAGGGATTGGACACCGACCTGATCGGCTCGACGGTGTCCGGTGGGCAGCGGCAACGAATCGCGTTGGCGCGAGCCATCGTTCGACGCCCACAGATCCTGCTGCTCGACGAGGCGACGGCTCAGGTCGACGGACGCACCGAGGCGGCGATCCACGAGGTGATCCGTTCCATCGCCGAGGATGCTGCCGTCGTCACCATCGCGCATCGGTTGTCCACCGTGCTCGACGCCGACACAATCCTGGTGATGGACGATGGGGTGGTGCGCGCACGCGGAACGCATGCGGAGCTCATGGCGTCGGACGAGCTGTATCGAGAACTGGTGGCCGCGTTGAGAATCGGAGACAGCGCGCCCGATCTGACAGCAGGCCGTCCGTGAGATCTACCGGCCCGACTCCGTGGTCGTGGGCTCGTCGGTCGTCGGCTCGTCGGTCGAGTCCTCGTCGGTGGTGGTCGTGGTAGTTCGGTCCGACCGCTTGGTGGTTGTTCGGGGCGTCCGCGTCGTCGTCTGAGGCCGCTCCGGCGTCGTCGTCGGCGGCTTGGCGGTGGTGGGTACCGCGACCTGCCAGGTGGGCGACGGCGGAACCACGACGATTGCGGACGTCGGAGACGCCTGGACCGAACTGAGGGAGTCCGACTTCAGCGCAGGCGGCCTGACATCCTGGCTCGAATCGTCGAACGCGCCGCCGAGGGCACCGATGACCAGACCCACGGTGACGGCTACTCCGGCACTCGCCACTGCTGCCAACGCGATGACCTTGTCGCGCATGAACAGACCCTAACGCCGTGGCCGCACCCGGGTGGTCGGCAATGATGCGAGAACGTTACCGCAGCGTGCGAATTCGTGGTGGGTCGAAGGTTACGGCTGCGCCAGTCGGAGAACATTCGGCAACGATGCTGCGATCAGCTCGCCGGCTTCCTCGTACACGGACGGGTCGCGGCGGTACGGGTCGCCGATATCCAGCGTCTCGACGCTGTGGACGGCCCGCGCGTCGGCGAGGGCGGCAACCGATCGTGCGCCCGACGCCGCGGCCAGGCTCGACGCCTCGAGCAAGGTGAAGGTGCGACGCATGTGCCGCGGCGACAGTGCGAGCACGGCGTCGCGATGCGACGCGGTCATCGTCAGAACGAGTTCGGCGTCGGCGGTGATCGCCGGAGTGAGGCGTCGAGCCACGAAGCCCTCGGGATCGCCGCCGAGTTGCGACAACACCAACGCTGCCGTCGGGTCCATCGCGTGCCCGGTCAGTCCCTGTGTCCCGGCACTGCCGGCGGTCAGCTCGAATCCGCCCTCACGGGCGAAGGCGACCGCAAGGCGCTCGGCAGTCGGAGATCGGCAGATGTTGCCGGTGCAGACGAACAGAACTCGCATGCCGCAACTGTAGTGGTGTGGCTGGGTGCCCCAGGGGGCACCTGAACGCACCACTGCGGCGCAGCCGCACCGACGCGCTACAGTGATCAATTGGGGGGATCGAGACTGGTTCGTGACATGAAGTCTCGGCGTGTGTTGACGGGGAAATCGACAAGAGGCAGGTAATGACCGAAGTTCTCGGTGTGTCGGTGGGGGCCAGCGCGGTGCGCATGGCTCGACCCGACCTGCGCCCTCAGGATTCGGGACGCCTCGACTTCCACCACGACACCGTCGACGCCTACTGGGACCGGGCCGAGGAACTGGCCGCTGAGTCCATCGGCGTGGTGCTCTCGCAACCGGGCAACGGCGGCCCAGTGCAGGCAACCGGCGTGGCGTATCGCGACCAGCAGCAGTTCGGTGAGATCCAGCAGGCCATGGCCGGTCAGCGGCTGTACAACTATCGACTGGTTCCCGAGGCTCGGGCTGCGCTGCAGTACCTCGAAGCGTCGGGCGAGCTGGGGCATTTCGGCACCATCGCGTTGTACGACCTGGGCAGTTCGGGTCTGACGATAAGCGTGATCGACCGCGGTACAGGCCAAGTTCTGCTGGCAGAACGCACCATCGACATCAGCGGCGACGACTTCGATCGCCTGATCGCCGACAACCAGTTGGCCAAGCAGGGCGTCGACATCGCCGACAACCAAGAACTGAGCGCGTTCACCGCGCGGTGCCGGGTCGCCAAGGAACAATTGTCGACCAGCGGCGCAGTATGTCTTCCAGGCGACGGCGGTGTCATCCTGATCTCCCGCGAGGCATTCGAGTCTCTGGTAACCGTCCCGATCGAGTACTCCGCTCGCCTGGTTCGTGACGTCATCGGGCGTTCTCCCAAGCATGTCGACGCGCTGTTCCTGATCGGCGGCGGTGCCCGAATACCGCTGGTCGGAGCGATACTCGATGCCTGGGTCGGGTTACCCGTCGTCACTCCGGCAGACCCCGAATCGGTTGCGGCCCGTGGAGCGGCACTGCTCGCCACACCGGTCGCCGAGGCTCCGCACCAGCCGGTTCCCCAACCGAATGCGCAGTCCAACCCTCAGCCGAATTCACAGTCGGGCGGGCGACAGTCCGCGGCCGACCCGGCATCGCTGACCGGTACACCCGATTGGTTGACCCCGGAACCCCACTCCGACAAGCCAGCGGATTCGAAGCGCAAGGTGCGCGGTGCCGTGCTGGTCGCGGGTGGTCTCGTCGCGGTCGCCGCCCTCGGCCTGTCTCTCGGATACGGGGGTGGGTCGCCGGCCCCGACCAGTGCACCGGCAGATTCACCGGTGCCGATCACCGCAGGTCCCACGACGACCCGGGTCACCCCGACGCCGACGACGCCACCGCCGACCACAACGCCGCCGCCCACGTCCGAGCCCGTTCAGGCTCCGGCTCAGACGTATTCCGAGCCCGAGTACGTGCCGCCCGCGGCACCGGCTCCTGCACCTGCCCCGGCACCGCTGATTCCCGGTCTGCCGCAGATCCAGCTCCCGCAGATACAGCTGCCGCCGCCTCCGGTCATTCAGCTTCCGCGCTTCTAGCCGGGGATCGTCACGGCAACTGCACCGTTGCGAGCACCGCCAGATGATCGCTCTCCGGGATCGGTAACGGCTGCACCGACCGCGCGCGGACGCTGTCACTGGTCACGACATGGTCCAACCGCGCCAACGGACGTTCGGACGGGAAGGTGCGGAACAGTCCTGCCCCCGCAGCGTCGGCCGCGTCGGAGAACGGAGCCGATGCCAACCTGCGGAATTGTCGGTGATCGTTGGTGGCATTGAAGTCGCCCGCGACGATGGCAGTGTTGTCGTAGGTATCCATGATGGCCCGCATCCTCGCCAGGTCTGCGTCCCACTGGGTGGTGTGGCGCGGCGTCGCGGGAGACATCGAATGGAACGAGACGAGGGTCAGCGTCGTGCCGTCGACGACGGTGTTCGCCTGCACCGGTACGAAGCCGAAGTCGTCCAGTCGGGTGCCGTCGGTCAAGGGTGTTCGGCTCCACAATCCGGTGCCGTCGGCCACGGGCAGTGCGGCGGTGAAGGAGAACGGCAGCAGGTCGTCCAGACCGGCACCCCTCAGGTCGATCACTTCCTCGGGCGTGAGTTCCTGGACGGCGAGCACGTCGACGTCGTGATCACGGACCGCGTCGACGATCGCGCCGGCATCGGCGTCCCCGTGCGCCACGTTGACCGTCAACACGGACAGGTCCGGTCCGGAGTTGTCCGGTCCATCGGCCAGGAACATCGGCACCTGGACGCCCACGACGGCGACGGTGACGACGGCTGCGACTGCCGATCCGATACGTGAGCGGGCGGCGGCGAAGAGCAGGAGCGCCGCGACGGTAGCGACTCCGAGGTACGGAGTTCCGACCACCAAAGCAACGAAAGTGATCTCGGTCACGCCGATTTGTCGGACGGCAAACATTCCGAGAGCTACGGCGACGAGGCACCACCCCACGACCAGCGCTGCGCTGCGAACGAAACGGCGCATTGCGCTCGTGCCTCCTCGTGTCCGCCCGAGATGGGCATGGATGTTGCAGGTGTTGTCTACACTCGGCATGTGCCCAGCTCAGAGCGGATATGCAAGTGTCGACACGAACAAGCTGCGCATCAGCATTACCGCCGCGGAACCAACTGTTCGTTGTGTGATTGCCCGCGTTTTCGGGTTCCTGTTGTACAGACGCTCAAACGGTGGATCAGTAAGTAGCAGTTGCGTCGAAAACAATCCTACCGCCGGATCGGAAGCGTAGAACAAACCGATTCGCTACGATGAGTGGCCTGGACGCAGGCAATATGGACAAATGCGGCTCGGGGACCGTCCGACATTGTTCCGGTAGGAGAGGCGCGTCATGTCGAACGATGCAGTGCTGGAGAGGCTCGGTACCGGCCTCCGGGTTCTCGAACTCGACCCCATCAGCTACCGGCCTCATCCCATCCACAACCACGACCGCATCTGGACCGAGACCAACTGCTACGTCGATCTGTGGATCGAGGTACTGCACTCGCTCGGTGCCGATCCCACCCCGGCGCTCGCATTCGTGCTCAGCGCCGGCTGTGACGGACGGCAGTGGGACTTCGTGAAAATTCTGCCCGAGGATCTGCGCGCGCTCTACGGCATCGGCGTGGCCGAGATGAACGTATGGCGACCCGTTCTCGAGCACGTCGTCGAAGGGCTGCTCGACGGCACTCACGTCACGGTGGAGGTCGACGGTTTCTGGCTTCCCGACACCGCAGGCACCAGCTACCGGAATCAGCACACCAAGACCACCATCGTGCCGAATCTCGTCAACCGAGACGACAAGGTGATGGGCTACTTCCACAACCGGGGTTACTTCGAGCTGACCGGGGCGGACTTCGACGGGGTGTTCAATCTCGCGCCCGAGCCTCACGCCGAGGTGTTGCTGCCGTACGTCGAACAGGTTCGAGTCGACGCGGGAGTGCTCGACGCGGGGGTCGGTGACCGCGACCTCGACGTCGCCCGGGCACATCTGTCCAGAAGGGCACCGGGCAATCCCGTCGATGCCCTCGCTCGGCGCATCGTGGCCGACATCCCGCTCGTCCAGACGTCCGGGCCCGACGCCTTTCATCTGTGGTCGTTCGGATTGCTCCGGCAATTCGGTGCCACCGCGGAGCTTGCCGCCAACTACGTGCAGTACCTCGAGACCCGCGGGATACGCGGAGCCGGCGACGCGGCGCAGCATTTCCTCGACGCCGCGTCCGGCGCGAAGGCCGTGCAGTTCCGGATGGCGCGAGCAGCGCGTGGCCGCGCCGTGGTGCTCGACGAACCGCTGAACGACATGAGCAAGAACTGGGCGACAGCGATGGATATCGTCGTGGGTGCATTGAGCGCGTGATCGATCTGCTCGACGGCGTGCCGTGGCGGCTGGCCCGAACCGACGCCGGATCCATCCTCGACCCCGCTGACCTGCCTGCCGACCTCGAGTGGCTCGACGCCGTCGTGCCCGGCACGGTGGCGAGCGCGCTCGGTGACACCGATTGTGCTCCGGACGAACACGATTGGTGGTATGCGACCACTGTCCCGACCGGCGATCACCCCGAGATGCGGCTGACCTTCGGCGGAATCGCGACCCGGGCCCGGATCTGGGTGGACGGTGTTCATCGGCGAACCGTCACGTCCATGTTCGTGCCCGAGACTGTCGATCTGACCGGTTGCGGGCCGACCGTCACCATTGCAGTTCATATCGAATCCCTTGCCGCACATCTGAAGACCCGACGGCCACGTGGTCGGTGGCGATCCTCGATGATCGCTGCGCAGGGTCTGCGGCACGAGCGTACGACGATGCTGGGCCGGGCACCGGTGTACGGGCCCGTGCCTGTTCCGGTGGGTCCGTGGCGGCCGGTGTCGATGGTGCCGATGTCGAGCCCCCGTGGCGTCGGTCTGTCGACGACGGTCCGCGGCACCGACGGTATCGTCGCGGTCCACGCCGAGCTGGATTCCCCGTCGTCGACGCGAATCCTGATCGAGGACAGCGTGTTCGAGCTCGGAACGGTCGACCGTATCGATACGACTCTGACGCTGCCGGACGTCGAGCTGTGGTGGCCGCACACGCACGGACAGCCCAGGACCTACCGCGTGGCGTTGGATGTGAACGGGGTGGAATACCCGTTGGGCGATATCGGCTTTCGCACCGTCGTACTCGATCGCTCCGGAGGCGGAGCGCAGTTGGTGGTCAACGGTAGCCCGATCTTCTGTCGCGGTGGTACGTGGACTCCACTCGATCCGGTGCGACTGTGGTCGTCGGAGCAGGACCTGCGTGCAGCGTTGGTGCAGCTGCAGTCGGCGGGCGTGAACATGGTGCGCGTGGTCGGCACGCTGGTGTACGAGCAGGCCGAATTCTGGTCTCTATGTGCGGAACTCGGCATCATGGTGTGGGAGGACGTCATGTTGGGAACCGTCGACCCGCCCACCGACGAGGTGTACACGGCGGCGGTCACCGGAGAGCTGCACGCGTTCGCGGACATCGTCTGCGCCAATCCGGCGCTGATGGTCGTCAGCGGCGGAAGCGAAACGCAGCAGCAACCGACGATGCTGGGTCTCGCGGCCGAGGATCAGCGAATGGATATGCTGGACACCATCGTTCCTGATTTCCTCGCCGATCGTCTGCCGGACGTCGCATACGTGACGTCGTCTCCGTCCAGCTCGACCGGCGAATTGCACACCCACGTGGGCGACGGTATCGCCCATTACTTCGGGGTGGGTGGTTACCTGCGGCCACTGTCCGATATTCGTACCGCGGGTGTGCGATTCGCTGCGGAATGCCTGGCCTTCTCCGTTCCTCCCGAACGTGCGCAGGTCGACAGGTTCTTCGGATCTGCTGCGGTGGCCGGGCATCACCCCGAGTGGAAATCCGCGGTCCCTCGCGATCGCGGTTCGTCGTGGGATTTCGAGGACGTCCGCGATCACTACGTACGCACTGTCTTCGGTGTCGACCCGCACCTTATTCGGCGGGACGACGCCGAGCTCTACCTGGACTACGGCAGGGCGGTGCTCGTCGAGGCTTTCGAGGAAGCGTTCGGTCGGTGGCGTCGGGCGTCTTCCGGATGTGCGGGCGCGCTCGTGTTGACGTTACGAGACACCGTGCCCGGTGCCGGGTGGGGTATCACCGACGCCACCGGTGCACCGAAGGCACCGTTCTACGCGCTCGCGAGGGCCGGCGCACCGACCGCAGTGCTGTTGTGCGACAACGGTCTCGACGGCTATTCGGTGGAGCTCGTCAACGACGGTCCGGCCCGATCGGGCACACTGCGCGTGGCACTGCACACCGCGCGCGGCGTGCAACAGTTCGAGCGGGCGGTATCGGTCGACTCGAACGGCTCGACCGAACTGACGGTGGACTCCATCGTGGGGTCGTTCACCGATGCCAATCACGCCTACCGTTTCGGGAGTCGGACGTACTCGGCGATCACAGTGGTGTTCGCGGGCGACGACGGAGTCGAGATAGCCCGGAACACCGCGCTCGTCGGCGCGCAGAGTCGGCAGAACACCGTGGGCCTGAGCGCGAGTGTCGTCGATACCGGAGCCGGGACGTGGGTGCTCACAGTGTCTTCGGAGTGGGCAGCGCAGTACGTCTGTGTCGATGTCGACGGCTTCGACGCGTCCGATTCGTGGTTCCATCTCGCGCCGAACGAACCGCGCACCATCACACTCGTCAACCGAGGCACCGGGAAGCCCAGGGGACGCGTTCGGGCCTTGAATTCCGTGGAACGGGCGTCGGTGGCACCGAGGGTCGTGAGTGGAAGTTCGTAGTGGGCTACGAAGTTCCGTGCACGTGCCGCTAGCGGCTCACACTGAATTTGCCTCGGACATAACCGACTCCCGCGGCCCCGACGCTGGCCACCACAGCCATTGCGCCCCACGCCCGCGCGGGGTTGCCGCGAGCAGCCGCGCTCGTCTCACGGCCGACAGCACGCGGCAGAACCTTGGCGGTGTACGCACGCTCGGACGAGAGTGCGTCGCCCGCACCGATCAGGCGCGCGATCGCTGCCTTGGACACACCCTCGGCGTAGCTGCGGGTGATCAGGTAGCGGGGTCGCGTCCGATCGGCACTGACGGTGTGATCGACGACGATCGAGGGATCGAACACGATCTGCGCGTCGGGATGCGTCTGGCGCAGGCGAATACACAGTTCCGTCTCCTCGCACCCGAGCGGAACGCGTCCGATCCGGCCGATTCCGGAGACGAAGCCGCCGAGTTCGACGACTGGCGCGCGGCGAAAAGACATGTTCGCGCCCATGAGATTACGGACCTGAGCGGTTTCCGTCGGCTGCCCGCGGTAGGTGCACCCGACGACCCAATCGAGTTCGCCGGGTTCACCCACTACCTCGGCCGGTAAGAAGGCCGGACGCTTGTCCGGCCATACCGGGTATGCAGAGCCCCCAACGGCGTACACGGCATCATCCGAGTAATGGGACAGAATGGCGTCGAGCCATTCGGTCGTACGTGGGGACGCGTCGTCGTCCAGGAAGACGACGATGTCACCCGTGGCGAGGTCGAGGGAGGTGTTCCGTGCCCCCGACAGTCCTCGTGGGTGGCTGTTCTCGACCACGTTCACGGTGTCGCTCAGCGGTAGGAATTCCGCTCGAGCGCGCTCGGCCAGCTGCTGATTGTGGTCGACGACGAGAATCAGCTCGTCGGCAGCGACGCTCTGATCGAGAACGGCACGCACGGCAGTGCACAGTTCGGACCATCGAGCCAGCGTGTACGCGCAGATGACGACCGAGGAGGTCGGCAGACTCACGCCGTTCTCTCGCGGAGCTCGATGACCTCGCCGAACGACTCCATGACCTCGAACTCGAGGTCCATGTCGGTGCGGGCATCGATCGACTCGCGCGACGGGCGAGCGATGTGCTTGCGGGAGATTCTGCGGGCGCGCATGCGCTCGGTCATCAAGGTGCGCAGCACCCTGAAGCCGTCGGAGAAGGTGCGTAGGTTGCTCTGGCCGTAGATGCGCGCCAGCTCGACACTCGGCACTTCTTCGATCCGTACGGACGCCTCGGCGAAGCGGCAGTTGATGATGGTCTCGATCTCGAATCCGTCACCCCACAGCATCATTCCCTCGCTGCCCGGCTGATCGACCACGGGCAGATCCAGGACCGGCACCAGGTCTCGCCAGAAGGCGTTGTAGCCGTAGCAGAGATCCGAGAAACGGGTGCCGAAGAGCGTGTTGGCCACCAGGTGCAGACCACCGTTGCCGGCGCGGCGCAGTGGCGTGATGTCGTGGCTGCCGCCGCCCTCGCAGAACCGGCTGCCCTTGGCGAAGTCGGCACCGGCGATCAGGGCATCGACGAACCGGGGGATCTCGGCCGCGTCGGCAGAGCCGTCCGCGTCGAACATGACGATGATGTCGCCGGTGGCGGCTTCGAAGCCGCAGGCGAGTGCGTTGCCCTTACCCTTGCGGGTCTGTTGAATGACGCGGATGTCGCTGCGAATCTCGCGTGCGGCTTCGATGGTTCCGTCGGTGGATCCGCCGTCGACCAGTACGAGCTCGAATTCGTGGGACAGCAAGGGGAGGACATGGCGAAGGTTCGCGGCCTCGTTGAGAGTCGGGATGACGACACTGACGCGGGGATTCTGACGATTCAACATATCCATTCCAGATGTTCGAGTTCGGTGGGCACTAGCTGATCGAGCTACTGCAGCTGTATCTGACCGATGCGACACGACCCCCGCCGAGTTCGCACGTAGGTTTCGGCGGGATTGATCTACCCGTCGAACCCACTGTCTTTTCCTGACTAGAAGCTTAAAAGAAGCCATGAGATTGTCAAGCTGCTTATAAACGTACTCGAAGAATGTTTGCGGTGCCAGCTAACGAGAGTGATGTCGGTTACGCTCGTACGCTGTGCTCACGACCCGTCGCCTGCGACGTGGATTCGTCGCGCGGATCGAGAGCCGGCGCGGCATGCTCGGCACCAGCGCCGCCGGACAGGTCCCCGATCCACCTGATGAGGGGCACCAACAGAACCACGGCACCGAAGGCTTCGGCCGCCAGATAAGACCAGCCGATGCCCGCGATGCCCAAGCTCGGTGACAACGTCAGCGACCCGGTGACGATGATGATGGTGGCCGCGATCTGGACGAGCACCGCAAGCCGCATACGACGACGGACCCTGGCCAGACCGTCGTACAGGGCTCCGATGACGGACAGCGGGATGGTGACGGCAGCGAGATGGACGATGATGGTCCCGTTCTCGCGGTAGTCGGGGCCGACGATACCGAGTCCGAACGGTGCGACGACCGCCAGAAAGAACGATCCGCCCACGGCGACGATGCACAGCAGGCCGATGAAGCGTTTGGCGAGCTTGGAGAACTGTTCGGGATGTGCAGCCGCCTCCGCCACGAAGGGGCCGACCAGTACCCCGATCAACACGTAGATGGCGCTCACGATGGACCAGGTGAGCGAGAAGTAGGCATTCTGCTCGGCACCGAGCGTGCTCACCACGATGATCGGGATCATCAGGGGTGCCAAGGTTCCCAGGGCAGTGATGCCGTACGCCGACCCGAAGTACGACCACAGCTCTTTACGGGGCGGCAGGTTCGGTGTGAGCTGGTAACGCGGATCGGTGCCGAGCTTCTTCCCGAACGCGCGAAACAGCACTATCGCCGCGATGGCCGCCGGTACCGCCCACGCCGCGATGATGGTGAAACTACGGCCGGTCTCGTACGTGACGGCCAGGACCGCCAACTTCACGACCGCGTGGAAGACGTTCTTGGCCGCCGCCCACCGCGCGAAGCCCAGCCCGGACGACGTCTGATCCTGCAGCGCGAACACGGCCAGTACGCCGACGAAAATCGGGAACGTCGCGATCTCGGTCGTGGTGGTGAACAACTCGTCCACCGGTGCCACGACCAAGAACGCGCATCCCAGGACCAGCGCCAGCGACAGCACGGCAGCGTAGCCGCGAAGCACATAGGACTTGGCCTTCACGCCCGCGGTCGGCAGGAACCGCTCGTACATCGAGCCGAGACTCAGGTTGGACAGCGTCGCGATCATCACCGCCGACGCGATCACCGCCGATGCACTGCCGACTTCCTCGACGGGGAACAGCCGGCCCGCCACGGCCCAGAAGGCCAGACCGAGCGCGCCGGTGGCAATGGTGGAGAACATCATCGCGAACGAGTTCAGTGCGAGATTGCGGCCGGCGGGCTTGGAGCCTGCAACCGCCGTGCCCGACGCCTCGGCCGCGGTGAACATCGGGTCCCCGTCGGGGATCGAATCGGCCGCAGACAGCTGTCCGGCGGGTTGCGATGCCGCGACCGCGAACTCGGGCGGCACCGCGTGAAAAGGCACGGTGCGGCTGTTGAAGCCCATGTCCCATCGGACCTGCTCGACAGGGTAGTAGGTGATCTTGTCGAGTCGGCCGTGATCGGGCGGGGGTACCCGGCGAGCGCGATGTTTCACAACGGCGTCCAGTTCACCTTCACAGGTGGGTCCTGCGGTTCGATGTGGACTCCGAGCGCAGCACCGATCGTCTGCAGCATCTCGGCCCTGACCGTGTCGCGAACATCGCGTCCGAAGAGGGTGTGATCTCCGTCCGTGAACGCCTTCACCACGGGTGGGTGCTCGGGCTCGGCCCGGCGGCGCAACCGATGCAGGCTCTCGGGGCCGCGGTTGTCGAGGAACCACTGCTTGTCGTCCGGGACGAGCAGCACGGACGCGTCGACTCCCTTGCGCTGCAGTTCTCCCAACGAGATTTCGGGAACCTGGATCCAGCCACGACGGCCGAGCGCGAGCCACAGTCGGTACGGCATCCGGGGTTGCGACCAGTTCTTGAAGCGAACGGCGGCCGTGTGTGCGCGGTCGAGTGCGATCGCGGTCAATCCCTGCTTCTGGGCGATCGTGGATCTCTTGGTGAAATCGACACGCCGCGTTGTCCATTCACGCATATTGATCAGGATTGCGGTGTTCAGGCCCTCCCGGTGGGCGGCGTAACCGGCATACCACGCACCCGAGCACAGACCTGCCGAGACGATCTTGTCGGGCGCTGTTCCCACGGATCGAACGGCGCACAGTGCGTCGTCGTCGCCGAGTTCGCTGTAGAGCGTGGGTGCGTCGTCGGCACCGACGTCTCCACTCTCTCCCGTACCGCGACGGTCGAAACGGACCGAGGTGATGCCCGCCGTCGCGAGGGTGCGGGCCAACTCGACCCACAGCCGTACCGGTCCGACCCGGTGCTCGTACGCGGTGCCGTACATGACCACAGCAGGACCGCCGGCCGTCGTGGCCACCGCGGTGGTGCGGATGGAGAACAGCTCGTCGTCACCGAGCCGCTCGATGGTTTCGACGACGTCGCCCCGGGGAGTCGAGACCACGGCGGAACGTCGGATCGGAACGGTGACCGGCGTGGTCGTCGACGCGAACGTGGCCTGTACCCAGCGCGCGATCACGTCGATGTCCGGACGCGGAATGACCACGTCCCAGGCAGGTGGCTCGAGGAATGCGTCGTGATCGCGGAGTGTGTGCTCGTCCGCCTGCTGCGCGGACACGAGTCTGCGGACGGGCGTGGCGTCGGCGCGTTCGCTGCGGGTGGCAACCAGTACCGGGCAGTCGAGCCGTTCCAGCTTCGAGGAATCCAGGGTCGAGAATTCGGCGGCCACTCCGGCATGCAGGACTGCGCCGACGATGGACACTCGCGGGTCCGACTCGTCGTCTCGCGCGACGGTCATCGAATACAGGGCGCGCTGTTCCCGAAGATACGAGCGGCCACTGACGACCGGGTCCCAGAACACCATTCCAGCCAGAGGACCGCACCGATCCGCCACGGATGCGGCGAGCAGCGAGCCGGCTCGCAGACCCACGACCGCAACATCGCGAACACCGCACTGACGAACGAAATCGACCGCCGTGACGACGCTGCGTTGCCACTGCTCGACGATGCCGTCGTCGTCCTGTGCACCGGACGAGTCGCCCGTTCCCGGGTAGTCGAAGCGCAGTACGAGCAAGCCTCGAGCGCAGAGGCGCTGGGCCAGGAGGACCAGACCGCGGTACGAGTCGACCTGCTCCTTGCCGAGCGGCGGTGCCAGTACGACGGCACCGCGGGCAACCGATCCCTCGGGTACGTGCACGGCACCGAGCAGCGGCGATGTTGCCGACCCGAACCAGGTGGACTGTCTGCCCGGTACGCCTGCCTCGGTGATCAGTAGCTGTTCCAGCTCGTCGGTACGGTTGTCGGCGGACTCGGATGTCGCCGTATTCGTGGTGTTCACAGCGCGCTCCGATCGCTGGTAGGGATATCGACGTCGGCTACCGACGTCACGAACGAAGCGACCTCGGCCACTTGTTGCGGTCGATACCGTGGGTCCGCAACAGCGCCAGCGCAATACGTTCCATGCCGAAGCCGACGCAGGCACTGTGTGCAGGTTCGCCGTCGGCGGTGCTGATGTCGAAGGTGTGGCCGAAGTGATCGCGATGGCAGTTGCACGAGACCACGGCCGTGCCGTCGTCCAGGTCTCCGTACAGCCGCACGACCAGCTCGGTCTTGAGGTTCTCGTTGCGTTGATTGGCCGCGAGCATGCGACCTGCTCGACCGAAGAACGGATCGTTGGCGATCACCGCTTCTGCCTCGAGTCCCAGATCGGCCAGCACCTCCAGGCCGCGCTGTACCCACCTCTCCCGGTGGGCGACGGCGTCGTCCGGGGTGCCGACCCGCACGATCTCGTGCATGCGGAAGGCCTGCATGCGAGCAGGGTCGACGGCAGGCTCGTGCCGAAAGCAGTACCCGTAGATGTCGTACGTCGTCCCGCCGGACGGGAGTACGGACGGCAACATCGAGTACGACGGGTGACATGCCGCGGACACCAGCATCGTCCCGGCCGACTCGAGGTGGTGATCCCAGTCCTTGCCCTCGGACCGATCGGCGAGCAGCGCGGCATGGGCCTTGTTGTCGCCGTCGAACGTGTTGATGGCACCGGTGAGATTGGGGAACGACGCGATGTAGTCGGTCTTCTCGAATGCTTCCCGCGGGAAGACCGGCGGGAATCGGAACCTGGGCACAGCCGTTCCGTGTTCCGACGCGCTCGCGGCCACGACCCGACGGTCGATCGATTCGATGATGTCCTCGAACTCGCCGGACCGGCCGTACAGACCGAGCACCGACGACGGGATCAGCAAGCCGGCGTCGACGAGCTCTTGCCTGAATTCGCTTCGTGCCGAATCCAGTTCGGAGGTCTTGTCCTGTGTCTGGGTCATCATTTGCCTTTGTAGAGAAGCGCGAGTTGAGAGTTGTGCGCGAGGATGCGTTCGTTGCTGACCATGATCGCCGAGCCGTGCGCGTCGCGGAGGTGCCGTCCGATGCTGAAGTCACCGTCTTCTCGATACCCGGAGATGCCGCAGATCTGCATCGCCTTGCCGACGATGTCGATGACGAGAGTCGACGCCGTCACCTTGACGTTGTTGATCTTGACGGCGAAACCGATGGAACCGAGCTCCTCGGGGGAATCTGCGATGGCCTCGAACTTCGCCGCTGCGCCGAACACGGTGTCGACGAGTTGTTCGTGGGCCACGAACAACTCGGCCAGCCGCAGGGCGGAGGGAGGAGTGACGCCGGGGCTCTTGCTCGCCGCCTTGCGGACGAACTTGCGGGACTTGGACACGGCTGCGTCGGCGATGCCGAGCCAGGCCGAGGCCCACAGCACATGGGCCACCGGAAGCATTGTCTGCGAGGAGATCTCGCCGTAGTTGTCGCGCAGAATGCTCGAGCGGTCGGCAACGGCGTCGAGCTGGAAGCCCGGGCTGCAGGTGCCACGAAACCCGAGAGTGTCCCAGTTGCTGGTGCGTTCGAGGGTGACGTCGGGCTTCTGGCACACCACCAGAACCTGATCGCTCGGCGGGCTGTCCACCGTGCGCCGCGCCGTCGCGAGAACGATCTCGGCGTATTCGCCGTACGAGATCACCGGTGCGGTCTTGGCCAGGTGGATGCGGTCTCCGTCGTACTCGACCGCGCAGCTGCTCGAACGCACGTCGCCGCCGATGTTGATCTCCGTCGTCGCCGACGCGACGAGCGGTTGGTCGGCTGCGATGCGGCGCAGCAACGCGTCGGATGTGGGGGTGCCGCCGTGCCTGACGATGCTCAGGATCTGAGACTGGTGCATGACGAAAATCATTGCCGTCGATGCACATTCGGCACCGAGATCGCGTGCGACCCGGGCGAGCTCGGTGAGGGACAGGCCACCGCCGCCGAGCGCCGTCGGTATCGCGGCGGCGAACAGATTTGCCGAGCGCAGAGCGTCGACGGACTCGGCGGGAAACCTGCCCTCGCGGTCGACCTCGGCCGCGAACGTGCGGAGGGTCTTGAGGACGTCGGTGAGGGGCAGTTGCGCGGGGCGACTGTCGGACGAGACCGTCATGGTCGTCAGCCTGCGAGTTGTGCGACAGCAGCTGCGATCGCGTCGATGCTCGCGAACGTGGACTTCTGCAGCATCGAGTCCGGGAACTCGATGTCGAATTCGTCCTCGAGGCCGATCATGACGTTGACACTCGCGTGCGAGGTCAAGCCACTGTCGTAGAGGTCGGAAGCAGAGTCGATGCCCGACGCGGCGACCGGCATCTTGCCGAGCTTGTCCAGCACGTCCCGAATGCGTGCGTCGAACTGCGTACTGAGTGTTTCCATCGTGACGGACCTCCACCGATCGCTTGGGTGCGAGACCGGGCGGCCTCGCAAGTCGTACGGGCCGACGGAAAATATTTCGACCCGCAGTCTCCCCAGACCCGGGTAAACAATATCTCAGATTGTTTGAAGCCGATACCGCATACCGAGTGCAAGTTTCGTGACCTACGTCCCGCATGTCGGTTTTCGGCCCGTTTGCTCGTTTCGGCCACACCGAGCGTGCGTACGATAGGTTCCGATCGTCTGTACATACGGCAAGCAATCGAAGGACAACACTCGATGGGACCAGTCTGCGGCGTGGCCGTGGAGTCGGACGCCCTGCGCATCGCCTACACCGATGGTGACCGCCGCGTCGTCGAGTCCGTCGATCTCGAGCTCACCGATCCGGACCGTGCGATGCACGACCTGACCGACCGCATCGGAGCGCGCGGCCCCTTCGACTCCGTCGTCATCACCGGGCGCGAGGCTCGCACCCTGCGCTACACGGATTTCCCGACGTCGGCAGGCCTGACTGCGTCCGTCGAGACGGTGGACGAGCACTGCGCGCTGCTCGCGTTCGTGCGTTCGCTCGACACCCTTGCCGACGCGACGACCGTGCTGGTGCTCGACCTCGGGAGACGCGGAACGTCGGCCTTGGTTCTGAACACCGCCGAAGAAACCGTCGAATGGCACGACCGAACGGAGTCGTTCGGCGGCGAACGCCTCGACGACGTGGTGCAGGGCCTGGTGATGACCAAGGGGATCCTGCCGGAACCGGAAGGACCCGAGGGTGCCGCGTCCTATCGCACGTTCTTCCGAGAGCTCAGGGAGCTACTGACCACGTCGGCCGGTGTGCGCGCACCCAACAACGGCCCGATGATCCTCGAACGCGACGAGTTCGAGGCGGTCGCCACTCCACTGATCGACGACATGATCGAGTGGGTCGGTCCCCGGACCCCCGACGCGATCGTGTTGCTGGGAGGAGTGGCCAACAGCCCCCTCGTCCAGCGGCGGGTTCGCGCCACCTGGCCGGTGCCGCTCACCGTCCACGACTCGGTGTCGCCGGTTGCCGAGGGCGCGCTGATCCGGGCTGAAATCGGCTCGAAACAGGCCCCCGATCCGGTAGTGGAACCGTCGCCTGTAGCGGAGGTAGTGGAATCGGAGTCGCCGTCCGAGGTCGAGTCGACGACGCAACCCGAAGCGGAACCGGAACTCGCTCGGGAAGACCCATCGCCACACAGAGTCCGTGGTGTCGGCCGTCGCGGGGTCGCTGCGATTCCTATGTCTTACCTGTCAGACCGCCAGTGGACTCGGCAGGCGGTACTCAAGATCGGTGCCGTGGCGGTGTCGGTCGGAGTGGTGGTTGTCGCGCTGATGTTCGCGCTCTTCGCCGATTTCGACAATGCGCCCAGATCCGTGATCAATACCGACCCCGGTTTCGAGGCGACTCTCGCCGAGATCGCACCCCCGGTCACCGACACGCCTCCACCGGACCAACCGGCTGCGGCGGGACCGACCACTCTGACGTACGAGCAGCTCTACGTCGAGCAATATTCGTACACCGGTGAGATGTACCAGCCTCCCGGCGAGGCGTCCGACATCGGTTTCGGCTTCACCGACACCGAAGCCGAACAAGCAGGCCCCTAGGCACCCTTTAGTGCAGCTCGCCGCGAGACGGTACCGTGTGCGGGTGGACTCCCGATGGGGCGTTCACCGAAACCGCCGAACGAAGTGAGGCCGACGATCGTGACTGTGCTGCTTGGGGTGTCCATGGGGACCCGAGCCGTGCGCACGGCGCAGCCCAGAGCAGACCAGTTCGGAGCCTCCGGCGACACCTCGTCCGCCCTGGTCACCGACGTCGAGAGGCCACTGTTCTTTCGCAACGAACTGATCGACAGTGCCACCGGGGACCTCCCGCACCTGGCCGCCGAATCGATCGGTGCCGCTGCCGAGGTCGAACCCGAACTGTCCACCGGCATCGCCTACCGGGATCCGCGTCAGGCCGATGCACTGCGCGCCGCCTTCGCCGGTGCTCACCTGAACAACTACCACCTGGTCCCCGAGGTCGAGGCCGTCATCGAATACCTCGCCGTCACCGGTGAGGCGCGAGGTGCCGGCTCTGTCGCCCTGTTCGACCTCGGTAGTTCCGGATTGACGGTCAGCGTCGTCGACCTGACAGCGCGCACGGTGACGGCATCCCAGCGCTCCGGCTCCTACAGCGGTGATCTGATCGACGCCTACGTGCGCAACAATCAGCTCCAGCGCCTCGGTAAGCCGGCGACCGACCCTGACATTGCGCTGTTCGAGAAGCGCTGCCGCATCGCCAAGGAACGCCTGTCCACCCAGGACGCCGTGTGCCTGCCCGACGCGAGCGGGATGATCCTGCTGTCTCGGGAGAATTTCGAACTGCTGATCACAGACCTGCTCGACGAGGCGATCGAGTTCGCCCGCGAGGTCATGATCGGTGCCAACGTGCCGATCGACGCGGTCGTGTTGATCGGTGGTGGTGCCCGCATGCCCATCGTCCAGCAGCGCGTGGGCCCACTGCTCGAACTGCCCTCCATCGTCCCGACCGAGCCCGAGACGGTGGCCGCACGCGGAGCAGCATTGGCCGCGCGGCCGAATTCGCGCACCAGAACCGCTCCCGACCGTACTGCGCGCGACGCGCAGGCAAGCGTGCCGAGACGTCGACACACGGACAGCGCCGCTGTTGTCCCGCCGGCTCCGGTGGCACCGCCGGTGCCTGTGGTGCCACCTGCGCCCGAGCCGATGATGCCCGCGCGTTCGGAGTCGCAGCATGCCGCACCGCCGGTGGCGACGCCGAGCTCGACTCGTCCCGTGCCCGCACGTCCGTGGATCGCTGCCGCATCGATTACCGAATCTGCTTCTGCAGCAACCGGTTTCGAATCCTCGAAGTTCGCCGACGCGCCCGCCGATATTCCCGAGCCGTCCACCGCGGATGCTCAGCCTTCGTCGGAATCGACTGCGGTGCACGAGTTTTCCGAGAACGGCGTGGGTGAAGTCTCTGCTCTCGCCGTGGAAGCGCCTGCAGTACAGCCGGTGTTGCATACGTCCGCCACAGATGCCGCCGCGGACACCGTCGAGGACGGGAAGCCCGTTCCGTTCCAGCTGAAGAACATTTACTGGCTCGACGCCGATTACGACGACGACGACGGTGAAGACGATCGCACTCGCGCACGGCGCAGGCTGCGTACCGGCGGAGTGCTCGCGTTCTGCGCGGCAGCGGTGGTCGCCGTGTCCGGCTTCATGTTCACCCACCAGAACTCTCCGCAGGTAGTGGACACCTCGGTCAGTCGCGACCAAACCGATACTCCGGTGGTCACGACGGTGCCGACGACGACGCCTGCTCCCGTTCTGTTGCCGCCACCGCCTGCGCCGGAACCGACCACCACTGTGGAGCCGACGACCGAGCAGCCGGAAACCACGTGGGAACAGCCGGTCACGACCACCGAGACCACGACGGTCGAGCCGCCGCCGGCACCGGTCGAGTCCGTTCCGCCCGTCACGACGCAGCAACCGCCGCCGCTGATTCCGGGCTTCCCGGACTTCACGTTGCCGGGCTTCCCCCCGATCGTGCCGCCGGCACCCTGATCGGTTCTACTTGTCCGCGTTCGTGTTTCGCGGCCTGATGTGCTCGAAGATCAAGATGGTCTCGGTCGCTGCGACGGCAGGGTCGGCACTGAGATTCTCGACGACGAAATCACGCAGGGTGGCCGTGTCGACCGTCGCCACATGCACCAGGAAGTCGTCGGCCCCGGCAATGAAGTAGATGTTCAGCGTCTCCTTTCGGGACGCGATCTTCGAACCGAATTCGCTGATCCGCCGTCGAGCATCCGCTTGCAGCCGAACCGAGATCATGGCCTGAATGCCCTGCCCGAGGGCCTCGGGGTCGATGTCGGCGTGGAAGCCGCGGATGACGCCGCGTTCGACAAGCGCCCGAACTCGGGTGAGGGCAGTGGACGGCGCGATCCCTGCTGCGGCCGCCAGCGCATTGTTCGGTGTGCGTGCGTCTCGACGCAGTTCGTCGAGCAGAATGTGGTCGATTCGGTCCAGGGCGACGGACCGAACATCATTCGATCGAGCCCCCTCATCGACCGGCTGAAATGAACTATCTGCATCCATGGCCCGACGATACAGAATTTTGTTCACATCCATTGCAGCAATTCCGCACATAATTCATAGTTGGCGTACCCACGGAGCGTCGCTTCGGTCACCGCCACTGCAGGAGGACGTCATGAAAATCGGAATTCCACGCGAGATCAAGAACCACGAATACCGGGTGGCCATCACCCCGGCAGGCGTGCACGAACTTGTCTCGCGAGGACACGAAGTGATCATCGAAACCGAAGCCGGCGCCGGTTCGTCGTTCACCGATACCGATTACAAAGCCGCAGGCGCGCAAATTTTCACCGACGCGGTTGCCGTCTGGGACGCGGCCGATCTCCTGCTCAAGGTCAAAGAACCCATCGCCGAGGAGTATTCACGCCTGCGCAAGGGTCAGGTGCTGTTCACCTACCTGCATCTTGCGGCGTCAAAGGCCTGCACCGACGCGTTGCTGGCGTCGGGCACCACGTCCATTGCCTACGAAACCGTCACGGCCGCAGACGGATCGCTGCCCCTGCTCGCGCCGATGAGCGAAGTTGCCGGCCGTTTGGCACCGCAGGCCGGTGCCTACCACCTGATGTCGAGTGAAGGTGGCCGCGGCGTACTGATGGGTGGCGTACCGGGAGTGCGTCCCGCCAACGTCGTCGTGATCGGAGCCGGCGTCTCCGGAAAGAACGCCACCGCAATCGCTTTCGGTATGCACGCCGACGTCACCGTACTAGATCTCGATGTCCGAGCGCTGCGCGCGATCGACGATCAGTACCGCGGTGCCGTCAAGACAGTGGTGTCGAACGCTTACGAACTCGAACAGGCCGTGCTGGCCGCCGATCTGGTCATCGGAGCCGTACTCGTCCCCGGAGCGAAAGCGCCGAAGCTGGTGTCGAACAGCCTGGTTCAGCGCATGAAGCCGGGATCGGTTCTGGTCGACATCGCCATCGATCAGGGCGGCTGCTTCGAGGACTCGGTGGCCACCACCCACGCCGATCCCACCTACAAGGTGCACGAATCCGTTTTCTACTGCGTGGCCAACATGCCCGGAGCCGTGCCCCGTACCTCGACGTACGCGCTCACCAATGCCACCCTGCCCTACGTGGTTGCATTGGCCGACAAGGGTTGGGAAGCCGCCTGCGCCGCGGACCCCGGTCTGAAAGCGGGCCTGAGCACCCATGAAGGTGAGCTGCTGTCCGCGACCGTTGCGGCGGCATTCGCCTGACCGAGCGGCTTCGCCGCACGTGCACGAAAGATCGGTGCCTGCTACGAGTTTCCACTCACGTGCGGCGAAGCCGCTCTACGCGCTGTGGCGGCCCGAGCCCCGCGATCGTGTGGGCTTGGCCTGCCGCGGCGAAGAGGGCATCCGCGACGAGGTGAGCGGCCGAGCCAGCAGGACGGCAATGGCAGTGGTGAGCGGTACCGACAGGGCCAGCGCGACGCCACCGACGGACGACCGCACGATTTCGATCGCCACCGCGTCACCGGTCAACACGTCCTGGATCGACCGGTCGGCGACGCTGAAGAGCAGCAGCAGCGGCAGCGCACCACCGGCGTACGCGAGTACCAGGGTGTAGACGGTACTGGCGATGTGATCGCGCCCCACCCGCATCGCGGCGGTGAAGATCTCGCGCCGCGACGCCGTCTCGTCCACCGATGCCAACTCGAAGGCCGCCGAGGCCTGGGTGATCGTCACGTCGTTGAGCACACCGAGCGAGCCGATGATGAAGCCGGCCAACAGCAGACCGGTGACGCTGACATTGCCGATGTACGTCTGCACCGCAGTGTTCTGTTCCTCCGACAACCCGGTGAGGTGCGTCATCCGAATCGCGACGTAGGACAGCACTGCGGCCAGGCCCATCGAGGTCAGCGTGCCCAGTAGCGCCGAGCTGGTCCGGAGGTTGACGCCGTGCGCCAGATACAGCACGGCGTAGAGAATGATCGCGCCGGCGACCAACGCGACCGGAATGGCCGGAGCGCCGTCGAGCAGAGCCGGCAGCATGAACACCACCAGCACGGCGAACGCGATGAGTAGGCCGACCAGCGCGCGGAATCCCCGCCAGCGGGCCACCACACAGATGACCACGGCGAACACACCGACGATCAACCCGAGCGGAAGCCCGCGGGAATAGTCGTTGAAGGAGTATCGGACTCCACCGGAGGGGTCTGTCTGCACAACCAGCCGGATGTCCTCACCGGCGCTCAGAGTCGGTTGGCCGGGACCCGGCGCGATCTCGAGTACCGTCCTTTTGCCTGCGTCCTCACCGGTGGTGATGTCGACGATGCTGCGCTGACATTCGTACGAGTCGTTGACCGCAGGGGTCGGGTTGCCGGTGAATGCTCGACCTGCGTCGGTACTCCCGCAGGGCCCGATGCTCTGCGAGGTGATGGTGCCCGCCTCGGTGGACACTGCACCGCCACCCGAGGTCTGGAACGGCAGCGGGATGTCGATGCTCTGTTTGCTGGGCCAGAGCGCGAAGGCCCCGGCGATGACGGCTATGGCAATAGCGATCAGCAATCCGACGACGACCTTGGCTGCCACCGGTCCCAACGGCACGGGGGAGTCGCTGTGGCCGTGACCGTGACCCACATGAGAAGTGGAGCCCGGCGAGATGCCGTTCGAGGGTTGCGTGCCGTGTGGTTCCACGGTGCAAGGCTAGTACGGGGCCGGATCGTTACCGGCCGGGTACTCGGCCGAGGCGAGGAGCTCGGTGGCGGGGAGCAGGGGGGGCGTCCCCCGCCACCACCTGATCGCCCCGGGGGGGGATGGGTACGACCAGGGCTCGCGGGCACCGAAGTGCCGTCCGCCAATGTACAGATGATTCGCGGCGGAGGCGGGATCACCCCGGTGTTTTGTCCATCACTTTCAACTACTTATCGGTAACTTCGAGCCTCACTGTTTGTACGAGGACAGGAAGTTGCCGAACCTCTCGATCGCGACGGCCAGATCGCGGGCCCACGGCAGCGTCACGATCCGCACGTGATCGTGCCCGGGCCAGTTGAATCCGGTGCCCTGAACAACCAGGATCTTCTCCTGCAGCAGCAGGTCCTGTACGAGCTTCTCGTCGTCGTAGATCTCGTGCACCTCGGGATCGAGTCGCGGGAATGCGTACAGCGCACCGCGCGGCTTGACGCACGAGACCCCGTGAATGGCGTTGAGCTTCTCCCACGCGACATCGCGCTGCTCGAGCAGCCGTCCTCCGGGCAGGATCAGATCTTCGATGCTCTGATACCCACCCAGAGCAACCTGAATGGCGTGCTGGGCAGGCACATTGGGACACAGACGCGTCGACGCGAGCAGGTCGATACCTTCGATGAACCCCGCGGCGTGCTTCTTCGGGCCGGTGATCGCGAGCCATCCGGCACGGTAGCCGGCCACGCGATACGCCTTGGACAGACCGTTGTACGTCAGGCACAGCAGATCCGGAGCCAGGCTCGCCAGCGAGGTGTGCTCGGCGTCGTCGTAGAGAATCCGGTCGTAGATCTCGTCGGCGAGCAACAGCAGCTGATGCTTGCGCGCCAGATCGACGATGCCCTGCAGGACCTCCTTGGAGTACACCGCACCCGTTGGATTGTTGGGATTGATCACCAGCAGCGCGACGGTCTTCGGAGTGATCTTCGACTCGATGTCGGCGAGATCGGGATTCCACCCGTTCTCCTCGTCGCACATGTAGTGCACCGCCTTGCCGCCGGACAGCGTCGTCATCGCCGTCCACAACGGGTAGTCCGGGGCCGGAATCAAGACCTCGTCGCCGTCGTCCAGCAGCGCCTGCATCGTCATCGTGATGAGCTCGGAGACGCCGTTACCGAGGTAGATGTCGTCGACGTCCAGATCGGGGAAGCCCGGTTCGAGTTCGTAGCGCGTCACGATGGCACGGCGAGCCGACAGGATGCCCTTCGACTCCGAGTAGCCCTGGGCCACCGGTAGCGCCGCGATCATGTCTCGCACGATCACGTCCGGAGCCTCGAAGCCGAACGGGGCCGGATTACCGATGTTCAGCTTCAGGATGCGATGGCCCTCGGCCTCGAGCCGGGCAGCATGCGCGTGTACCGGTCCGCGGATCTCGTACAGCACGTTCTGCAGCTTGGTCGACTGCTGCAACGTGCGATAACGCGGCTGTGGGTGGATCTGCGGAGTGCTCACCCGTCACATCGTGCCAGGTGAGTGCCGTGGGAATCCACGAGGTTGTCGTTCGGGCACCGCCGTTTCACTGGGCCGTGTCGGTGGCAGGTGGAACAATCTCGTTCCATGTGCGGACGGTATGCCAGTACCCGGAGTGACAGCGACCTGCAGGCGGTCTTCGAGATCGCCGAGACAGTGGGCGACGAGGTGCCGCCGTCGTACAACGTAGCCCCGACTCAGACCATCAGGACGGTGCTCGAACGCGCGCCCAAGGACGAACCCGAGTCCGACGCCGTGCGCCAATTGCGTTCGGTGCGATGGGGATTGATTCCGTCGTGGGCGAAGGACGCGAAGATCGGGTCCCGGCTCATCAACGCCAGGTCCGAGACGATCACCGAGAAGCCGTCGTTCAAGAAGGCCGCAAGTCGTCGGCGCTGCATCATTCCGGCCGACGGGTACTACGAGTGGGAGAAGCGCGACGGTGCGAAAGTGCCGTACTTCCTGCACGAGCAGGGCGTGCTGGCGATGGCGGGTCTGTACGAACTGTGGCGAGACCCCACCAAGGCCGACGACGACGAGGACCGCTGGGTGTGGTCGGCCACCGTGCTCACCTCGCCTGCTGCGGACGCCCTCGGGCACATCCACGATCGCTCACCGGTTGTGCTGCCCCCGGAGCTGCGGGCGAGTTGGCTGGATCCGACTCTGACGAACCTGAACGAGGTGTCCGAGCTGCTGGCCGCGATACCGGAGCCGCGGCTCGAGCCCTACGAGGTGAGTACCGCGGTGAACAGTGTGAAGAACAACAGCCCCGAGCTGCTGACTCCGGTCTAGCCCTGACCGTCGGTGCGGTGCCGGCAGATGTCGAGCATCGCGGCTCGTTCGCTCGCAGTCAGGTCGGCGGCCACCGGGGATTCGAGGATGCGCTCGAGTCGCCGGAAGTAGGTGGACGCATCGACCCCGAACGCCACGTAGATGTCCTCGGCACTGCCGCCGCCGTACCCGTGCCAGGTACGACCGAACGTCAGAATCTCGTGGTCGACGGAGTGGGTGGTGGTCCGGCGCATGATCTCTCCCTCGTGCTGCGTCCCACCATCATCTGTGTCGCGGTTGAAGGTGCGATGAACACCGCGTTACGTGCGTGTGGAGTTCACTAGGGTGGAGCAGGTGACCGCTCTCGCGTACGGATCCTGGCCCTCGCCCATCACCGCAGCCGACCTGTCGTCGGCCGGCCACCCCGTCGAAGGTGGACGATTCGTCGGACACGAGATCTGGTGGTCCGAGGTGCGGCCCACCGAACAGGGCCGAACCGCGATCTGCCGCCACGTCGACGGACAGGTCGAGGCGATCCTGCCGGCACCGTTCAATGCCCGCACCCGCGTTCACGAATACGGCGGCGGCGCATGGACGGCAACGCCGAACGGTGATCTGGTGTTCGCGGAATTCTCCGATCAGCGCATCTACCGGCTCACCCCCGGTGACGCACCACTACCGCTCACCCCGGCCCCGGCTGTGGCGTCGAGCATTCGGTACGGGGAGCTGTCGGTGGTCGGTACCGACGTGATCGCCGTCCGCGAGACCCACGACGCCGGAGCCGTCACCCGAGACATCGTCGCGATCGACCTCGGCGGCGGCGGAGTGCGCTCACTGGTCTCGGGATCGAATTTCCTTGCCTACCCTAGGCTTTCACCCGACGGCAGCCGCATCGCGTGGATCGCCTGGAACCACCCGCAGATGCCCTGGGACGGAACAGAACTGCGGGTCGCATCGCTGTCGGATCCGTCGTCGTGGACTGTATTGGCGGGTTCGACCGAGGAATCGGTGTTGCAGCCGGAATGGATCGACGACGAGTCGCTGTACGTCATCAGCGACCGAAGTGGTTGGTGGAACCTGTATTCGGTCACGCTGGACGGCAAAGCGACGCCGATGTCGACCCTCGATGCAGACTTCGGTGCCCCGCTCTGGCAACTCGGAGCCCGCTGGTACGACGTCCTCGACGACGGCACGTTGCTGACCGTTCGCACCGTCGGCACGGATACGCTCGCCGTTCTCGACCCCGCCACCGGCACCCTCGACGACATCGAACTCGACGGAGTGACTTCGGTGGGGCTCGGGGGACGGCTCGGATCAACAGTTCTGCTCCGGGGCGGCGGCGCTCAGGTGCCGTCGGGACTGTTCGCAGTCGACCTGGCCACCCGCGAATTACGCAGTGTGCGTTCGAGTTTCGAGTCGATACCGGATGTCGAATACCTGCCCGCGGGGCGTCAGGTCACCTTCCAGGGACCGGATCGCGAAGTGCATGCCATCGCGTACGCACCACGTAACCCGTCCTACGAGGGTTTGGACGGCGAACTACCGCCGTACGTCGCGTTCGTGCACGGCGGTCCGACGGCTCATGTGGCACCGGCGTTGAACCCGGTGTTCGCGTACTTCACCAGCCGCGGCATCGGCGTCGTCGATGTGAACTACGGCGGGTCCAGTGGTTACGGGCGCGAATACCGTAACCGGTTGCGTGGGCAGTGGGGCGTGGTCGACGTCGAAGACACCATCGCCGCGGTCCGTGGATTGGCTGACGCCGGCCTCGCCGACCCGAACCGGCTGGCCATCGAAGGTGGTTCGGCAGGTGGCTGGACGGTATTGGCCGCGCTCACGTCGTCCGACGTATTCGCCTGCGGTGCTTCGTACTTCGGCGTCGCCGAACTGGAGATGTTCGTCGCCGAGACGCACGATTTCGAGTCCCGCTACATCGACGGGCTCATCGGGCCGCTGCCCGAGGCCCTCGATCTGTATCGCACCCGCGCGCCGGTGAACAACGTCGACGGACTCTCGTGCCCGGTACTGCTGCTGCAGGGTCTCGACGATCCCATCGTGCCGCCCTCGCAGGCCGAACGATTCCGAGACGCCATGGTGGAGAAGGGAATACCGCACGCCTACCTCACGTACGCCGGTGAGTCGCACGGATTCCGCAAACTCGAAACACAGGTGAACGCCCGAGAATCGGAACTGTCGTTCTACGGGCAGGTCATGGGATTCACCCCACCCGGAATCCCCGAACTGGAGCTGTGGCGACCGTCTAACTGAGTGGTGGGTGTGCGCGCTTCGCCTCGAGAAATTCGAGCAGCGCGCTGGGGATCGCGCAGTACTTGCTGTTGCCGACGGACAGTTTGCTGCCCGCCTCGAACGCCGCCTTCGACGGGCCGTTGTGCTCGATCACCAATGCACAGAGGCGCTCGTCGGTGCGGCCGGACTCGCAGCACTTCTCGACATGCGCTCGATCGTCGGGCGAGAGCGCCGTCCACCACTCGTCGTAGCGGCGAAAGAGCTTGTCCGCGTCGTCGGTCATGCGTGCTCCTACTTCTTCGGGTATGCAGTTCGGTTCCGACCATACTCACGATGTCCGATTCGTCCACCGCCGCGGGGGTCCAGCAGGGACTTCACACCCCTACCGACGACTGCGCGCCCCTGCTCTGAAGTGAGCAGGGGCGCGCAGTCGGTAGAAAGGGTGTGAGGTTACTTCCGGCGACCCGGAACCTTTGCACCCGGAGCGAATCCGAGTCCACCGGCCTTCGGCTTGGGCGGAGTGCGATCATCCGAACCGTTGGATGTGGTCTCGGCCGCGGTGTCCGACGCTTCTGCCTTCGGAGCCTCTGCTTCCGGTACCTCGGCCTCTGGGGCTTCGGTGATCGGTGCTTCCGTGACCGGTGCCTCTGTTTCCGGTGTCGGCTCGGCCTTTTCGGGCTCTGCTGCAGCCGGCTCGGCTGGTGCTGCGGCAGGTGCAGCGGCGGCCGCACCCGGTGTCCGCGCGCCCGGCTTCTTGAATCCGGACTTCACGGCCAGACCCTTGGGCTGGACGGTCGGCTTGGACTCTGCTGCTACGGATTCGGTTGCAGCAGGCTCCGTTGCAGCAGCCTCGGTGGCGGATGCCTCGGACGCCGTGGCCTCGGTAGCCGGTGCCTCAGCAGTAGGAGCCTCGGACGCAGGGGCTTCGGCAGCAGGCTTGCCCGGTGCCTTGGCTCCCGGCTTCTTGAATCCGGACTTCACGGCCAGACCCTTGGGCTTGACGGTCGGCTTGGATTCTGTGGCTACGGATTCAGTTGCAGCAGAAGGTGATTCTGCTGCATCATCGGCCGCTTCCGGGGCGGGTGTCGACGCCGCAGGAGCAGCGTCGGCGGGCTTGCCGGGTGCCTTCGCGCCGGGCTTCTTGAATCCGGACTTCACGGCCAGGCCCTTGGGCTTGACGGTTGGAGTCGACTCGGAGGCCTCTGCGGGAGCAGGTGCTTCGGTTGCCGAGGGAGTGTCGGCAGGTGCCGGGGCAGCCGCCTTCGCGCCGGGTGCCTTGCCCTTCATCTGCAGACCCTTGCCACCGGGTGCCTTGCCACCGGCCAAACCGAGGCCCTTGGGCTTCGATGCGTCCGCGGCAGTATCGGCCGAGTGCCCCGACGTCTTCTCGGCTTCGGCGTTGGCGGGCGCAGAACCGGGTGTCTTGGCTCCGGGAGCTTTCGCAAGTCCCTTCATCTTCAGGCCACCAGCAGCCTTGGCCGGCTGCGCCTTCTTGGTCTCGGCTTCGGGATCGCCGCCTTCGGCTGCGACCTCGATCTCCTCGACGCGCCCCTTCTCCTCGACGGCTGCGACCTTTTCGGTGGCCAGCTTCTCTTCGGGAGTCTGCTCGCGCGGGATGACCTTGATGTTCTCGGCCAATACCGAGGACTCGACGCGGGTGATCGACTCGAGCATCAGCTGCGCGACGTCGACAACCTCGACGCCCTCGTGTGCGCCGCCTTCCTGCCGTGCGGTGACACCGTCGGTGAGCATGACGCGGCAGAACGGGCAGCCCGTGGCGATCTTCTTCGGGTTGGTCGCAAGCGCTTCGTCGACCCGGTCGATGTTGATGCGCTTGCCGATGTTCTCTTCCATCCACATACGAGCGCCACCGGCACCACAGCACATGGACCGCTCACCGTGACGCGGCATCTCCTTGAGGTTGGAGCCCGACGCGGCCATCAGCTCACGCGGGGCGTCGTACACCTTGTTGTGACGGCCGAGGTAGCACGGATCGTGGTAGGTGATGTCCTGGCTGACCGAGGCCACCGGGATCAGCTTCTTCTGCCGCACGAGACGGTTGAGCAGCTGCGTGTGGTGGACCACCTCGTAGTCACCGCCGACCTGCGGGTACTCGTTGCCGAGTGCGTTGAAGCAGTGGGCGCAGGTGACGACGATCTTGCGCTTGCTCTGCTCGACGCCGTCGAACACGTTGTTCAGTGTCTCGATGTTCTGCATGGCGAGCTGCTGGAACAGGAACTCGTTGCCTGCGCGGCGAGCGGAGTCGCCGGTGCAGGTCTCGTCGGCACCGAGCACCATGAACTTCACGCCTGCGGTGGCGAGCAGCTCGGCGACGGCCTTCGTGGTCTTCTTGGCGCGGTCCTCGTAGGCTCCGGCGCAGCCGACCCAGAAGAGGTACTCGTAGTCCTGGAACGAATCGGCGTCCTGGCCGAAGACCGGGATGTCGAAGTCCATCTCGTTGATCCAGTTGAGGCGGTCCTTGGAGTTCTGGCCCCACGGGTTGCCCTTGTTCTCCAGGTTCTTGAACAAGCCGGCGAGCTCGGACGGGAACTCGGACTCGATCAGCACCTGGTAGCGACGCATGTCGATGATGTGGTCGACGTGTTCGATGTCCACCGGGCACTGCTCGACGCACGCACCGCAGGTGGTGCAGCTCCACAGCACCTCGGGGTCGATGATGCCGCCCTCGATGGCGTCGGCGACGAGCTTGCGATCGGCTTCGTCGCGAGCATTCTGCGGAATGGCGTCGAGCGCCTTCTGGTCGACGTTGCCCTCGGCATCGACGAGTCCGACCTCGTCGCCCGCCATGTCTTTCTTGCCGCCGGCCAGCAGGTACGGGGCCTTGGCGTGGCTGTGATCGCGCAGCGACATGATCAGCAGCTTGGGGGAGAGGGGCTTGCCGGTGTTCCAGGCGGGGCACTGCGACTGGCAGCGGCCGCACTCGGTGCAGGTGGTGAAGTCGAGCCAGCCCTTCCAGCTGAAGTCCTCGATCTTGCCTGCACCGAACGCGTCGACGTCGGGATCGGCCTCTTCCATCTCGAGGACCTTGCCGCCGGACATCATCGGCTTGGCGGCGCCGAGGGCGACGGTGCCGTCGTCCATACGCTTGAAGTAGATATTGGGGAAGGCCGTGAAGCGGTGCCACGCGACGCCCCAGTTGATGCGGGTACCGACGATGTAGAGCCAGATCATGCCGGACATCAGCTTGATCAGCGCGAAGATCGAGACCATGTTGGAGTTGGCCGGCAGCAGCTCGGCGAGGCGCATCGTGAAGAAGTCGGTGTAGGGGTTCGCATGTCCGTAGGTGGCGATCTTGCCCGCCTTGACGAACACCATGCTGAGGCCCTCGATGAGGACGACGGCCTCGACGAAGTAGGCGGCCTTGAACCCGGAGCCGGCGAAGCGCGACTGACGCTCGGGCTTACGCGGGTGGTTGAGCTGGCGAATGATGATCAGCGTGGTGATGCCGATGACGGTGCCGAGACCGAGAATCTCGTCCATCAGGTGGTAGACGGCGGTGTCGCCGACGATGGGCCAGTGGAACTCGGGGTTGAACGTCTGTCCGTAGGCCTCGAACCAGAACACGGACCCGACCATGAAGCCGATCATCACCAGCCAGTGCGCCCAGCCGACGGTGCGGAACTTGACCATCTTGGTGTGCGCGGCGAACTCGATGATCATCTGCTTGAAGCGGGGGACGATCGGTCGCCAACGGTCGGGTGCCGGCTGACCCAGCCTCACGATGTTGAACATGCGCAGGGCGCCACGAATGAAGGCGTACCAACACACGAGGCTGAGCAGAGCACCGACTGTGCCCAACGTGATCGTCAGGGCGTTCATGTCGCGGCCTTTCGTTCAGTGGCAGCTGGAGCAGCTACCGCGGGTCCAGCCCGTCGAGAGGAATACAGCGATGTTACCTGCCAGTAGATCGCGAAATCTACCGACGGGTAACTTAGGTCAGAATCGCCTGGAGCGACGCTGGTGGTTGCGCGCACGAGACCGTCCGACGGGTGGGCTGAACTCGTCAGTAGGTTGTCGCCCGCATCACGTTAGGCGTACGGGCTTGTGACTCCTGCGAGAAGGCAGACCTAACCCGGCCGAATCGGCCCGATGTCCGAGGTTTACCGACGGCTGCGGCGTGGAAGAAGGAAGCCGTGAAACCGAACGAAAGTGCGGTCTTTCTGTCCGATTCGGGCGTTGTGATTGTTCATAACTTTTCGGACACGGTAAAGGGTCGGTAGCACAACGACCGGTCTGATTGATGGTTTACACTGCCTGTGGACCAGAGGTGCGAGGACGTCATTCGGGGTGATGTCGCGTTCGACGGTTTGCCGCCAAAAGCACTGCAGCACATGCACAGAAACGGAACACAACACCACATGAAACTCAGCAAACTGGTCGTCACCTCGGCTCTCGTAGCAGTTGCTACGGGTCTGGCCAGCGGAACCGCCTACGCGCAGCCCGACACCAGCGCCACGACCCCCGACACGAACTACTCCGTCGAGCTCGAAGACCGCACCATCGTCACCACCATCGATGCGGGCGTCTTCAAGGTTGCCGACGACGGCAAGACCGTCGACGTCCTCGACGCCGCCGACAACACACTCGTCACCCTCCCGCTGTCGTTCAATCTCGGCGGACTGAACTTCCCGTACGAGCAGAACGTCGACGACAACGGTAAGACCCTGCGTCTGGTGCCGCAGCTCGACCTGACGAAGGCCTCGGCCAACTCGCGCAGCATCGGCGCGACGACGGTTGCCTCGCCCGAGGAAAACCTCAAGGCGCAACAGAACTTCTCGTCGCAGCTCGGAATTGCTACCGCGATTGGAACCCTGACCGGTTCCGCAATCGGTGCGGTGATCGGTTGCATTGTGACTCTCCCCGCAGGCTGCATCCCCGGCTTGGTGACCGGTGCGGGAGCAGGTGGAATCATCGGCACCATCGCTGTCGGCGGGCCCGGCTTGGTCGTTGCCGGAATCGATCTGCTGAACACGTTGAACGCTGCTCCCGGAACGTCGGTCTGGGCCAAGTAGTCACAGCGCATTCTTCGAAAGAACCCACGATCTCGTCGAGGTCGTGGGTTCTTTTGTGTTGTCAGGCAGCAGGATTGGTGGCGACGGCTGCGGTCGATGCGTCGGCTTCGAGGAATGCGATGGGCGTCGAGCAGGCGGCGCGCAGTGCCCGTCGGATGGTGTCGGCATCGACTACGTGCGAGTGGAACGATGCGGCGACGCGAATGGAGTCGCGTAGCCGTGCGGTCGTCAGGGTGATGTGTCCGTGGCTCGCGGGTGCCACCATGACTCGGTACGAACCCTGTGTCTCGCCGACGAAGGCGATGTCGTTCAATCGGGCATGCCGGCCCATGTCGGACAAGGCCAGACGGATGGTGTCGGGTGCGGTGGGCGGCAGGGTGTCGGTCGCGCGGCCGGAGCGCAACCTGGCCAGTTTCGAGCGAAGTGCGACCAGCATCAGGTTTGCGATCGGGTGCCCGCAGTCGATGATTCGTCGCCATTGGCGGGACAGGAGAACGGTGTCGGTCGTGTCGGGGAGGTAGACGTCGATACCGGCCGACAGGTTCGCAAGGGTGGTCAGCTCGGGTGGTAGGTACCGGCGAACGTCGAACAGCACTTTGGCGACATCGTCGACGGCCAGTCCTTCGGCGCGCAGTGCGGCATCGAGGGCGGCGAAGAACAGGATCGAGATCGACTGTCCGGGTCGGTAGTCGTCTCGCCACCTCGCCAGTTCTCGGGTGCACTCGATCGTGGCGGCCGCGGCCACCACCTCGACGGGTGAGCCTGCGGCGGTCGATGCCGCCTGTGTAGATGCCGTCTGTGTGGACCCGTGACCGGCCGACCCGCCACCTGCATGCTTACGTCCGCACACTCCGATACTCGGGTGAATGCGTGAGCGCAGCAGCCGGGGAAGCCGCCTGGGATCGGTTCCGAAACAGAGCATCGCTGCTACGGCGAGCGGGTGACGCGTGCGCGCTGCCGTTGCCCAGCGGGGCACGATGCCGTTGCGAGCGTCGGCATCAGCGAGTGTGTGGGAGAGGTTGATGATCATCTGACCGTCGCCGAGCCCGTGATCCATGTAGAACACCACGTGGTCGCCGCGCACCGTGATGGACAGTGGCTCGGCGGGGTCGTGCGTGGCCAGTAGCTGCGACATCGCGGTGTCGTAGTCGTCCTCGGTGATCGCGGAGTCTTCCCGGACGGCGTTCAGCGGGGCGTCGGGATCGTATCGCCAGCGACGGGTGCCGGAATCTGGACGTAGGCCCACTCGCGCGGCCGGGCCGATGCTCATCGTCGTGCGTAGCGCCCGGCGGATGCCGTCGACGCCACCATGATCGACAGGACCGAAAGCCACCACGGTCCAGTTACCCGCAAGCGCGACATCGGTCTCGTGAACCGTGACGTGCGAGGGAAAGACCACGTTCATCGCGTAGGTCCCTTCCGATAGACGGCTTTACTTCTTGTTTATGAAAGCCTCAGAAGCAGTATGAACTCAAATGGGTATTCCAGCCAACTCTGAGTACGATGTAATGGAGTCAAACAAACTATTGGACAGGAAACCGGAGTCTTGGACGGAGTCAGCGAAGTGCAAGTACTCGCGGTCTCGCTGTCGACGTCGGTTGGCGGAACCGATCACAGTCTGCGAAACGTGGCGCTGGCATTGCGGCCCCTGGGCGTGACCGTCACTCTGGGTGCGCCCGGTGGCAGCGACACCGAACAGTGGTGGCGAGCAGCCGGCCTGCCGTTCTTGCCGCTGGACCTGCCGCAACGCATCGGAATCCATCGTCAGGGCGTGAAGTCTCTGCATCCCATCGGCGGGCTCGCGGCACAGGTGCCGAAGAGCGCACGCACGGTGTCGATACTTCGGCGAGCTGCCCGCGACTTCGACGTCGTACATTCCAACCATCTGCTGCTGCATCCCGACGCGGTGCTCGCGTCCCGACTCGCACGCACCCCGGTCGTCGTCGAATTTCACGACATCGTCCCCGCCGGACCGGGGCGCACACTGCTCGCCGCGATCGCGACGACGGCAACCCACACGGTGGCCGTCAGCACAGCTGCAGCACAGCAACTCCCGACGCGTGCGCGTGGACGGGTGAGCGTGGTGCACCAGGGAATCGACACCACGGCCTTCGCGCCGGGTGCCGGTGACCCGGCTCTGCGGGCCGACATGACCGCCGACCCCGATGCTCCACTGATCGCAGCCGTCGGCCGGATCGATCGCGAGAAGAAGCTCGACGTACTGATCGACGCCGTGGCGCGGGTGCGTCGGTCCGGAGTCGACGCGCATCTGGCGATCGTCGGAGCGCCCAGCGAGGACGACGGTGGCTACCTCGTCGAGTTGCAGCAGGCCGCGGAACGGTTGCTGCCCGGTGCGCATCGTTTCCTCGGCCGGACGGACGCGGTGGCGTCGACATTGCGTGCCGTGGATGTGTTGGCCTGCCCGTCACAGGACGAGCCCTTCGGGCTCATCGCCCTCGAAGCACAGGCCTGTGCGGTGCCGGTCGTGGTGAGCGACACCGGGGGCCTGGTCGACTTCGTCTCGCACGAGCACACCGGCCTCGTTGCCCGAACCGGCGACGTCGACTCGCTGGCCACGCAGTTGTGCAGGATGCTGACCGATCGCGGCCTGGCCGCCACCCTCGCCGAGGCCGCGCGAGGGCAAGCAGTCGCGCGATTCGATTCCCAACATCGCGCGAAGCATTTCGCCGACATCTACAGTTCAGCAATCGGGAAGAAGCGCATCACATGACGTGACGCATCGGCTCTGCAGCGGAGCCGACGACGCAACCCAGCCGTGCGGATGTCGGGGCATCCGCACGCACACGCTCGTACCGAATCGGAGTTCTTGATGCTCGACCACATGGCCCCCGGCGTCCCGCGCCGCCGCACCCCGCAGCGGGTCGGCGTTGCCGTTCTTGCCGCGACTGCGACCGCGACCCTGGCCGGGGCCGGCTGGGTCCTCGCACCCAGACGGTCGCCGGAACCCCTGCGCGCGGCAGAGCCGTTCGTCGACGGCGACCTCATCACCGTCGTCGTGGGAACCGTGGGCAGGCCGTCGCTGTCGGGCACGGTCGAGGCCGTGCTCGCGCAGTCCTACCCGGCCGTGGAGATCGTGGTGGTGGACAACGCACCCACGTCGGGACGGGTGGACGACGCGTTGAGGTCGATCGACGATCCCCGCTGCATCGTCGTCCGTGAGCCGCGCCGCGGGGTCTCGCGAGCCAGAAACACCGGTGCCCGGCACGCGTCGGGCCGCGTGATCGCCTTCACCGACGACGACGCCGAACCGGATTCGCAGTGGCTCGCCGCCGTGGCGCAGGTGTACGCGGCAGACCGAGACGGTGTCGTGGCCGGGGTGACCGGACAGGTCGTCGGACTGGCGGTCGAGACCGATCAGCAGCGGTGGTTCGAGGAATCGGGGCTGTTCGAGAAGGGATCGACGCGCACGGTCTGGACCCTCGCGCCGACCGGATCGATCGACGAAGAACTGGGTGCACGCGGCACCGCAGCACTGTTCCCCTACACGGCCGGGGAGATGGGCAGCGGCAACAACATGTCGTTCCGAAAGACTGCCTTCGACTCGCTCGCGGGATTCGACGAGAGGATCGGACCGGGCACGCCCACCAAAGGCGGTGAGGACCTCGAGCTCTTCCGACGAGCGGTACTGCGCGGGGGAACGATCGTCTACGACCCGACAGCCGTCGTCGGCCATCATCATCGAGCCGATCACGAAGCGTTGCGCGAGCAGATGTTCGGGTACGGAAGCGGAATGGCCGCCATCGTCACCAAACTCTTCCTCGACGGCGGAGCTCCGGCCCGCGCACTGCTCGGCCGGCTCCCGACCGCATTCCGCATGCTTCTCGCGCCCGAGGAGAACCGCTTCGCGGACGGGGCTCCGCCGATGCCTCGCGACCTCAAGCTCACCGAGCTCTACGGCTACCTGTGCGGGCCGTTCCTGTACGTCAAGGCCATCACGGTTCGCGGCACCGGGATCAATTCGTGACGATCACCGACACCACCGACGCACCCGAGGACGCAGTAGGTCGAGCCGATCCGACGCGTCCCGACTCGAGCTACCGCGGGGCGCAGGCGCTGCTGTTCGCTGCCGCAGCGGTCGCCATCGCGTCGACGGTGCTGGCCATCCTCGCCGGATCCGATCACGCGGGTGCGGTACCCAACGGACTCCGGGTCGCCGTGGTCGTCGCCGCCGTGACGCTGTTGCCCGGGGCACCCATCGCGGTGCTGCTGCGCCTCCGACAGCCGGCACTGGTCGGTTCGGTGACGGTCTCGATCTCGTTCGCGACGATGCTGATCATCGCGCAGGCCGAGGTCGTCACCGGGAATCTGCGTCCGGTGACGGTGCAGCTCTACATCTGTGCGGTGTCCGCCGCGCTCATTCTGTGGGCGTCGCGAACGTTGGTGCCTGCGGTGCCTCGACCGCGCCCGGACCGGACTGCGGTGGTGACCCGGTACGCACTGCTCGGCGCGGTGGCCGTCGCCGTCGTGCTGTTCGCTCACGCGACGAAGGTGCTCAGGCCGCAGGCGTCCGGCGCATTGGGTGTGATCACCCACATCGGCTTCAGCTACCTCGTCGCGCTGGCGATCGTGGCGGCCGTGATCGCCGTGGCGCTGTCGCGGGCCCGACTCGACCCGGTGGTACTCGGCGCGGCCGGTCTCGCTCTGATCATGTTCACCACGATGTACGTGTCGTTGGCCGACGGCGTCACGTCGATCCCGACGGCGTACACCCATCGCGGGCTGATCGACATCATCGCGTCATTGCAGGGTCTGCCACCGCCGTCGGACGCGCGATTCAGTTGGGCCGGGTTCTTCTCTGCCGGAGCTCATATGTCGGGTGCCGGCGCGTTGTCGGACCTGTCTCCGATGCTGCTGTGGGCTCCGCTCTTCTACGGCGGCGTGACCATGTTGCCGCTGTACTCGATCGCGTTGTCGCTGACCGGGCGCAGGCGCGTGGCGTGGATCGCGGTGATCCTCTACCTGTCGTTCAACTGGTACCAGCAGGACTACTTCGCGCCGCAGCCGACGGCGACCATGCTGTACCTGACCATCTGCGCCTTGCTGCTGTGGCAGTTGCGCAGTGCGCCCCTGCCGTCGGCCCCGCGGTCGTGGCGTCGGTGGATCGTCACGGTGCCGAGGCGAACTCTGGGCACGGTTCCCGGTGTCGGTGCCGGCCGCACCCTCGCGATCGAGGCGCTGATGATCGTCCTGATCGCGGCGATCGTCATCACTCACCAGCTCACGCCCATCGTGTTGATCGCGGCGCTGTTCCTGTTCTCGCTCACCGGAACCACGCGATACCGACTGCTGTGGCTGTTCGCGGTCGCGCTGTTCGTGGCCTGGTTCAGCTACGGAGCCGTCGACTACTGGAAGGGCCACCTCGCGTACGTGCTCGGCGATGTGGGACAGGTGTCGGGCGCGGTACAGGGCGGCGTCAGCGACCGGATCGGTGCCGATCCGCTCTACCAGAAGATGCAGTATCTGCGGTTGGCGGCGTCGGGCGCGCTGTTGATGTTCGCGTTCGCCGGTTGGCTGACCTACCGCCGACGCAAGACGTGGCTCATCGGCGGCTTGCTCTGCATGGTGCCCTTCGGTTTGGTATTGGTGCAGAGCTACGGCGGTGAGGTGGTGATCCGGTGCTTCGTGCTGGCGTCGCCGTTCATCGCGCCCTACGCCGCGGACGCGTTGGTGCGCACCTTCGCGATCATTCGACGGTTCACGGGTCGATCGGCCCAGCCGCGGCACTGGTCGCGCACCGTCGCCGCGACCGCGGCAATCCTCGGAATTGCCTTGATACTGACGGCAACTCGCGGGTTGAACACCTCGTTCGAGCACACCGACGAGGATCAGATCCGATACGGAGACGCATTGATGCGGTCGGTTCCGCAGGGCTCGGAAATCATGGTCATCGGAACGGCGGCCGGGCTGGTGTCCGCACGCTACTTCGACGACGTCAGAGTGGCGACCATGGAATCGTTCGAGTGCCTCGACGATCTCAGCGGGTGCGTTCGAAAGGAGAACCCCGACTTCGTGTTCACCACTCGACAATCGTCGGCGCAGATCTACCTGCAGTACGGATATTCGCAATCGGTCGTCGACCAACAGCTGGGCATGTTGGTCGGATCCGACGAGTATCGCGTGGTTGTCGAAACCGCCGACCTGACCATTCTGCAGAATGCGTCCACCCCACCGGTGGTGCTCAAATGACCGATCTGTGGCTCGGCTTCCTCGCATTCGGTGCCCTGTTCGCGGCGCTGATCGTCGCGTCGGTACTACGCGAACGCGAGGTGCCCTCCGACGGTGCGATCGGGCGCGGCGGCAGCGGACGCATCAACCGCGCAGTGGTGCTCTCCGCGACACTGATCGTGCTGTTGCTCCTGGCCGCAGTCGTCGTGATCGTGCGGTTCCAACAGATCGCGATCTGGGAGTGAGAATCTTTCGTAGCCTGTCGGTGGCCCTGCTGGTCGTGGCGACGACGGTGTCCTGTGCGCAGTCGAGCGGACCCGGACCCGCGTTGGTCAGCAGCGAACGGTGCGACCCCATGGCGGACGACGTCATGTCGGGTGAAGCCGTGCCCCGGGAGGACCTGCCGGGGTGGCGGCAGACCTTCGTCGACGATTTCGACCGGTGCGATCTCGGTGACGACTGGGGTGCGTACTACGGCCAACCCGGAGGCGACCCGGCCAGCTGGTGGGAGTACGAACAGGCCTCGGTCACCGGTGGCGCACTCCGGCTGCGCGCCGAGCAGAAGGACGGCCGCTGGGTGACCGGCGGCGTCTCGAATTCGCCTGTGTCACAGAGGTATGGCAAGTGGGACGTACGGCTGCGTGCGGACCGCTCCGACGAGATCAGCTACCACATTCTGCTGTGGCCCGCCGACGAGGTGTGGCCGCCGGAGATCGACATCGCCGAGAGCGCCGACGGGACCAGGCAGACGATGTCGTCGTTCCTGCACTGGAGCGGTGCAGAAGGAGACCGTCACTTCTCACAGGCGAATCTGCAGTTGGACACCAACGACTGGCAGACCGTCGGAGTGGAATGGGACCCCGAGCAGATCAGGTATCTGGTCAACGGAAAGGTCTGGGCGCGAACACCACTGGGAGCATCCATCCCGGACAAGCCGATGTGGTTGGGCATCCAGGCCCAGGCGGGCGCCTGCACCAAGCTCGAATCCTGGGGTGTCGGAGAATGCGGCCTGGCGGGAACACCCGACGTCGCGAACGTGGATGTGGACTGGGTGTCGGTGTACGAATCGGACGGGACACCGTCCGTCGTGGAGGACACGCCGTCGGGATCGGTTCTGCTGGAACAACAGAACTGACCCGCCGGCCTACGACGTACGAACCGTCAGGCCCGGGTTCTCGGCGAGAATGTTGTTGATCGGCGTCGCGAACAGTTCCGGGCGCTGACCCTGCAGCATGCTGACGACGGTCGCGATCTCGCACGAGGGTTGATCGCCCACGTTCGACGCGTTCGCGATGCCCACGGCGAGCGTGCCACTGACGATGGGGCCACCGCTGTCGCCGCGCAGCGCGCAGATCGACGTGGAGAAGCTGCGGTCCAGGACATTGCCGCCCATGGTGACGTGCTGGCCCGTCGACAGGATTGTGCCGCAACTGAATCCGGTGGTGGCTCCGGATTTGCAGACCGGCGCGCCGACGACCGGATCCACCGTGCCGGTGATCAGCAGTGGGCCGGATCCGGGAACTCGCATCGCGTTGCTCTCGAATTCCCCGGTGTTGCCGTCGTCGATGTCGATGAGCGCATAGTCGTTGTGCGCCCGGCTGGTTCGATAGAACGATCCGAACTTGGAGCCTACGAGGCTGCCGTACATGGGGTACGCGCCCGTCGTGACGGCGGAACCGGTGCTCGACTCGCCCGGATCACAGTGTCCTGCAGTGATGTTGACGGCACCACGCGTCGGGTCGACGGCGTTGAAGCCCAGCGAGCAACGTAGACCTGCTCCGGCCGGGGTGCCGGCGAGAAAGCTGTCGCCCCCGAGATACGAACTGGCGCGAATGGGCCCTGCGGTGAGCGAGGGATCGAACGGCACCCGGTCGAGGAGCGGACCGAAGGCATCGAGGACGGGGGCCGGGATGTCGAATACAGCCCGGTCGATCACGAATCCGGCGGCCGTCGCCGCGTCGACCACATCCGCGTGGGACGGTCCGTCGGCGACCGCAACGACCGGCAGCCCGGCCGCGTCGAGATGACCACGGACCGCCGGGCCGACGGCGGTTGTGAACTCGGCCAACCGGCGCGCTGCGTCGGCGCGGTCGAGAAACTGCTGAGGGCTGAGCCCGAGATCGCGTGCCACAGCGTCGGCCAGTGACGCCGGTTCGGGCGGTGCCGCAACGGCAGCGGGTATAGATACCACCGTCATGAAGAGCAACGAGACAGCAGTGACCGATAGTGCACACGCACGGCGACGCATAACGACCTTCCCCCCGGGCATCGAACGATGTGATGCCGTTCACTTCGCACAAGAACTATAGGGGGTCGGAGGCCTCGGGCGTACCGGTTTACCCGGTTCGGACAGTAGCTCCGGTCGCGCTCGTCACCTGATCGATGGGAATGCCCAGGCTGGCGGTGCCGCCGAACTGCGCCAGCGCGAGGTTCGCCTCGGTGCAGTCGGGTGCTCCACCGCTGTTGGATCCGCTGGTGATGCCGAGTGCCAGCGTGCCGGTGACGATGGCCCCGCCGCTGTCGCCGGCCAATGTGCACGCTGTGCTGGCGAAGCCGCGCACGGTGCGCGACGTGCCGTCCTCCATGAAGAGCTGCGTCTCGACGCGGTCGGCGGCCACCACTCCACACGTGAACGACGACGACTGCCCGGATTTGCAGACGGGGGCGCCGATGACGGGGGATGCCGTTCCGGTGACGGTGACGGTGCTGCCGTTGGCCCCGCGAACGGTGGGACGGTCCAGCCCGGCCTTCTGTCCGGCGGCGTCGAGGCCGATGACCGACCAGTCGAGGCCGTCCGGTGCTCCCAGGCTCGAGCGATCGAACGAGCCGATCTGGGAGCTGCGCGCGATGTCGGCCGGATCGGGCAGGTACACCGGTGCTCCGCCGGCGCCCGTGGCCTTGTTCGGATTGCAGTGTCCCGCAGTCAGATTGACGGCGCTGCCGTCGGCGTCGACGGCATTGAAGCCGAACGAGCAGATGCTGATCTCGGTCGGCGGTGCGTCGGCGATCGGCCCGGCGGTGGTGACGTACGTGTCGCCGCCCATCGGTGCCGGGTCGGCCGGCTTGTTGCCACCGGGGGAGAGCATCACCTTGATGTTGGCCAGCAGGGTCGGCAGGTTCAGGGCCTTGCCGATCGGACTGTTCGCCACATTCAGCACGATCTGGTTGTCGATGAAGTCGATGGCTGTGCCGTTGATCTGCTCCGAGATCTCACGCGGGAGGCCGGCGATCCACGTGTTCAGATCTGCCAGCGACTTCTCCAGCCCGTCCGCGGACACCGGCGACTGCGCGGTGGCATAGCCGTCCTTGGCGACGGCCTGCGCGGCTGCGGGAGAGGTGACGGCGACGACGGCATTACCGTCGGGCCCGATCCAGGCACCGGCGAAATCGGCGGGTCGGCTCGCCCGGAAATCCGACGCGTAGGCCGACAGCTCCTGCGCACGTGCGGCACGATCGAGGTACTCCTGCGGGGAGATCTTCAGATCTCGCTGCACGGCTTCGACGAGCTCTCGCGGAAGCTGATCGGCGGGCGACTGAACCACAGGTTCGGCCGCCGCTGTTCCGGAGAACGAAGCAAGAAGTACGAAAGCCGTCGAGCACAGCACTGCAGTACGCAGAGCCCCGGTGTTACGCATGAAATCCCTTCATCGGGTGCTTGGCATCAGCGCCCCACCCTAGGGCATGCGCCACCGAACCAGTGTTCGCCCTGGTCAGGGAACTTCAGCGGTCGTTGAGGTGGTCGTCGTGGTCGTCGTAGTGACCGGAGTCGTCGTTTCCGCCGGCGTCGTCGTTTCCGGAGGGGTGGTCACCGCGACGGGCGGTGTCGTGACCACCGGAGGCGGTGCCGGTGTCGGTTCCGGAGCGGGCGGCGGCGCAGGCAGGGGAGCCGGTTCGGGCGGGGTGTACTCCTCGGCCGTCGGCTCCTGCACCACCTCGGGAGCAGCCGCGGGTGCGGTCGTCGTGGTCGGTGCGGTCGAGGGCACCCGCGCGGAGGTGGTGACCGGTGATCCGGCGTCGGTGACGGTGGGCGGTGTCGTGGCGGGTCCGCTGCTGAACACCCCACTCAGGGCTGCGATGACGAGAACGATGACCACGCCCGCACCGGCACCGGCGATGATCGTGGTGACGGTGCGCGAGCGCTCGCTGCGTTCCTTCTTGTTCTCGGTCTTCGCACCGGCGAACGCGGTTGCGGCGTACTGCTGGGTCGCGGTGTCTGAACCGTCGGGATCTCCGGCCGGAACGATGGGCTCCGAGCGCAGCTGGGACGGGCCGAACACCGGTGCCACCGCCGGTATCGCCTCGGAGAACGCGAGGGGCGGCGGCGGAGCGACCACCGGGATCGCGTCGGTATCGAGCGAGTCCGTGCCGTCGTTGCGAGTGACCACCGGCGCTGCGCCGGTCACCAACGAGTTGCCGTCGACGTCCTCGATCTCGGCGATGTTCAGTGCGCCGCGAGCCGCAGCGAGCGGCTCGACGAGAAGCGCGCCTGCGGTGCGCTCGCCGATGTCCGCGACCACCGAAGGTAGGGCAGCACTGCCGCCGGTGAGCACGACCGTGCCGGTCGACGGCACGTCGAGCAAGCCCAACGTCGGCGCGATCAGGTCTGCGAACTCGGCGCGGGTGACCGTCGTCGTATCCGAGACGCCGGGCAGCTCCACCGCGATCGTGGCCACGTCCGCGGTGCTCAACGTGTGTTTCGCCTGCTCGCAGGACGCGACGACACCGGTGAGAGAAGCCAGAACTGCGGCGTCGGACAGGTCGAGGTGTTCGCGATCGGTCACGACGTGATCGAACAGGGCATCGGTGAACACGTCGCCGCCGACAGCGTTGGTGCGCTCGGTGCCGCCGCCCGGATACGTCGAGATGTCGGTGCCGGTGGCCCCGATGTCGATCACCGTGACGGCGGCCCCCGGGCTCGGCTGCGCGAACGCGCTCGCGGCCTTGGCCTCGGGAACCAGCGCGACGTCGGTGAGACCGGTGTGATCGAGGGCGTCGCGCAGCAGAGCGATGTTCTCGCGGGGCCATCGCGTCGGATACGTCATCGTCGTGACGGGCGTGGACGCCGATTCGGACGTCTCGGAGAACATGCTCACGAGGCAGTTCGCGGCGTTGGCCATCAGATCCTCGGCGCGATACGCGTCGGCATCGGGTTCGAGATCTTCTTGCATTCCGACCAGATCGACGAAACGAGTGAACGGCGCGGTGTCGACGGACTCTCCGAGATGAGCGCGGCCGTCATCGTCGAACCTCAGTGTCGTCGGCAGTACGACGACGGTTGGTTCGAACGCGGTCGAGTCGCGATACACCGCAACGGATCTGGTGTTGCCGATTGTGATTCCGAGATGCCCGGCACCGCTCATGGAGTGCCGCCCGTCGTGGCTCCGGCCGGAGCTCGGTCCTGCGGAGCGAGACGTCCGGCCTGGGTGTTGTCGTCGGCGTTCTCGTCGGGGGTGGGCTTCGGCGGGTCCTCGGCGGGTTCGTCGTCGGGCAGCTCGGGTCCGACCGGTTCGTCGTCGGTCGGCGGCGTCGTGGTGGGGTCCTCGGTCTCGGTGGCCTCCGGAAGGTCGACGGCGGGTCGCGTGTCGACCTCGGCCGCGTCGCGTTCGGAGCGTCGCTCTCGGGTCGGATCCGTAGCCGTGGTGGTGGTCTCCGGCGTGATGATCGGTGCAGGCGAGACGGCGGGCACGAGTTCGGCTGCCGGTTCGACGACGGCAGTGGGGAAGTCGATCGGCCCACCCGGCCGGATTCCCGACGTCGTCGTCGGGGGCGCGACCTGAGCGTTCTCGATGGTGGGCACCGGGGTGTCGGCGGATGTGCCGAGCTGCAATGCGATCACACCGGCACCGACCGTCAGCGCCGCTGCGAACGCCGCGGCGGCGAACAGTGGGGCGGTGAACAGGGGACGACGGTCGGCGCGGGTCGGTGCGCCGACGCCGAGGCGTTCGGTGACGGCGTCGACCGGGTACCGGGCAGCCAGAAGCGCTGCACCACGAGCCGCGGCGACGGCAGTGTCCTTCTTCTCCATGGTTGCTCGCATCGACGAGTTCCAGGCGTCCAGCGCCTCCTCTTCCGATACGAGCGCAACGTGCGCCAACCCGTGCCCGTTCATGGCCGCACGCAGGGCGAACACCTGCTCGGCGGTCCAGCGGGCCGGGTAGGTGGCGGCCGCAGCGAGATCGCCGGGGCGCAGATCGATCGACGACGCCACCTCGGTGAGCAGGCACAGCAGCGCCATCGACGTCAGCTGTTCGGCGGGGAAGACGGTGCCCCGGCTCCCGGTGACGCCGTCGCCGAGCGCGTCGAGGAAGTGCGTGTACGCCTCGGAGTCGTTGTCGGTGGCGTCACCGAGTGAGACGGTGCCGTCGGGGTGAGTGTTGAGCACGGTCGAGTGCAGGGACGCCAGATGCAGGGAGGGGCCGGGCGCGATGGGGTGCGACACGGCCGCAACGGCCTGGTCGTCGTCCAGATAGAGGCCGACGTCCGGTGCGCCGATACTCGCCCCGCCGGGCTGCTCGGTCATGCGGGCTGCTCGGTCATGGGGATATCTACCTGTCCTGGGCTCGGAGTCGATGTTCGGTCGTTATGTCGCTTCGGATCCTCACACAGTTACACCCGCAGTAGGGGGCATCAGCGTGCCGAAGTCAGGTGGTCGATGTTCCGTAGCCCATCGCCCGCAGCATCGAGATCAGTTCCGAGCGCGACCCGGCTCCGAGCCTGCGGCGAATGCGAGCCACATGATGTTCGACGGTTTTCGGGGAGATGTAGAGCCGGCTGCCCACCTCGCGGTACGTGACGCCGAGAACCAGTAGCTCGGCCACCTCGGCCTCGCGTTCGCTCAGAGATCCCGACGGCTGCGGCGTCGTCCCGTCGGTCTCCCGCTGATGCGAGCTGGGCTGACGCAACGACCGGGCGATGTGCAGTAGCGAGGTGGCCGTAGCGGTGTCGGCGACGGTCAGTGCGGCCTCGCTCGCCAACCGGGCACCGTCCCACGGCAGGCCGAACGCGGTGAGGGTGCGCGCCGAGAGTTCCACCTCGGCGGCGTCGGGCCTGCCCTGTAGAACACCGAGCCACGCCCGCCCCGCCGCAGCGAGTGCGGAGCTGTACGGGTGCGTCGGAGCGGCGGACGCGAGGGCCTTCGCGTGCGGCACCAGGGCTTCGGGCGTCTGCGCCACGATGGCGGCCTGCACCTGATACCAATGCAGCGCCGATGCCCAGACCGGCGGATCCCCCAACGCGGCGAGCAGCGTCGTGGCCTGCGACACGAGGTGCTCGACGCGATCGAACTGGCCCACTCGTGTTGCGGCCAGCACCAATTCGCCGAGGGGCAAGAGAGAGAACAGATCGATCGAGTACGCGGCGACGACGTTCTGCGCCTGGGTCCACGCCGTGACGAGAGACCCGGCGTCCCCGGACCTGCGGGCCAACCCCACTCGAATGCCGTGCAGGAACAGGTGATTGCGCACGTGCGAGTCGGGGATCTCGAGCGGGTCGACCAGGTGGCAGGCCTGCGCGGCGTCTCCTCTCAGCATGGCCGCCCAGCCGCCGATGAGAACGAGCCGCGTGTGGGCCTCGGATCCCGGCCGCAGCTCGGGTAGCGCACGAGCGATGACGGAGTCGACGCGGGCGAGATCACCGCAGTGCACGGCATGCAGAGCGGCCACCGCGGCTGCCGAATCCGGAGCGCACCAACGATCGGACGGCGCGGCCGTCAACGTGACCGCGCGCATCAGCGCGTTCGTCGCCGCACTCGACGCCGCAGCGCTGCGTGAGTCGATCGAACCGAGGACCCCGTCGACGAGCAACGCGCCCGACGCCGTACTCGACGTCGGTGCCAGCGATGCCACGACACTCAGTGCGCGGTCGGCAGCAGGGCGGTCGCCGGCTGCAGCGGCCGACAAGGCAGCCCACACCGCATCGGTTCCGAGTCGATCCGTCCCGAGCCAGGCGAACAATTGCGCACTGCGCGAGACCATTCCGCGCTGCGCGGCGATCGACGCCGAGACCCTGACCGCGGTGCGTAGATCGACCTGCGTGTGATCGGTGGCCGCATCGAGAATCTCGTCGGCACGACGGCCTGCCTCGTCGAGGTGTCCGGTCGCGGCGGCCACCTCTGCCCGGCGGGCCGCGAGCGCCGACGGGTCGAATCCCGCCGCTGCTGCCGCATCGTACAGCTGGCCAGCGGACTCTACGGAAGTCGAATCGCCTTGTCCAGCAAGGAAATCAGCAAGGTCGGCGCGTACGACCCCATGCGTCGCCAACGCTCGCGCAGCCGAGGCGTCGAGCAGACCGGATTGCGCGGCAACCTCGGCAATGCGGTCGAGCAGCACCCGGCATCGACGCTCCCCGATCATCTCGGTCAGGGGACCTTCGGCGGACGGAATCAACGCGCCCGTGGCGTCGAGAAGACCGGAGCTGCAGGCGATGTCGACGACCGTCTCCGCGTCGGCCGGCCGCGTCACGAGCTGCGCCGCCGTAGCCGGGTCCGGGACGACGCCGAAGCGAGCCGCGAGCAGCACGGCGCGGGTGTCGTCGGTGGTGTCGACGAGCAGTCGGCGATGCTGCTCGGCAACGGATTCGGTGACCGCACGCAGCGGAGTCGGATCGGACCGTTCGCCCCCGAGCGCGGCCAGTGCCGCGTCGACGGCGACGAGAAGCCCTCCGGTGGACTTCGCGATCGCGCTCGCCAGCGACGCGGAGATCGGCCGAGCGACGGCGGCTGCCCGCGTTGCGATCGACGTCTTGTCCAACGGCACCAACGTGAGACGAGCGGCACCGGCGGATGCGACGAGCTTCTCGATCCGGGAATCGTATCGGCGCGGGGCTGTGGCGAGAACCAGCGTGATGTCCGAACGGGTTGCTGCAGCGGCTATCTCGTCCACGCGGTGATCCGGCAACAGATGGGCGTCGTCGACCAGAACCGTCGCACCCGACGGCGCGTCGGTGACACTGCCTGCATGCACCGTCGTCGCGGCGGCCGCGACCGCACCGAGCACCGCGGATCGACCGGAGCCGTTCACCCCGACGACAACGTGCACACCGGTGCTCGACGACGCGTCACGAACGAATCGATCGGCGCGCTCGACGCCGACGAGAGCGGATGGGCTGTTGGCCACGGCGGCCTACTGACCCGTCAAGCCGCCGACGACCCCACCGAGTCCGTCACCCAAGCCCTGACCCACACCTCCGACGACACCGCCGAGGCCCTGCCCGACGCCCTGCCCGACGTCGCCGAGGGTCGGGCCCTGGTACGTCGGTAGCGGTTGTGGCGTGAACTGCGGTGCTTGCGGGACCTGCACGGCCGGGGGCTGGTAGTTGGGCACCGTCGGTGCGGCGATCGACGGGATGGTCGGCACCGTGGCGGCCCCGTTCTGGCCGGGGACAGCGGCCGGCGCGCCGGCGACGGGTGCCCCGGCAACAGGAGCCCCGGTGGCCGGATCGATCTGGGTGACACTGCCGTCGGCGTTGACCACCGTGGTGGGTGCACCCGTGGAGCCGACTGCTGCAGAACCGGTCGGACCGGTCGTGGACCCGACTTCTGCCACAGCGGCCGTGCTGCCGGGAGTCTCGGTGCTCGAGATCTCGGCGTTGGATTCGGCCGGAGTGGTGTTGTCCGAGGTAAGGGCCGTTCCGACCGACAGTCCGCCGCCCGCGAGAAGGGCCAGCACAACCACGGATCCGGCCACCAAGCCGGCCTTCTTGCGTCCGGACATTCCCGATTCCGACGCCACTGCCGTCGGGGTCGGGGCGGGCCGCGGGGTGGGACGGGGCATCGGCGCGGCAACGGCGGTCGCGGCGGGAACCGCAGCCAATGCTGCTGCGTCGTCCGCGGCGGTGGCGTCGGCGATGTCGCTGCCGAGGATTGCGGCGCCGATCGCGACGGTCAGTTCGGGGCGCGGCCCGGCCACGACCGGTACTCGCAGTTCGGTCGAGACGAGCTCGGCGACGAGGGGGATGGCCGAGCTGCCGCCGGTCAGCACCACCTGATCGATGTCGGTGACCTCGAGGCCTGCGGCCGCGACCGCGTCACGCACGACTCCGATGGAGGCCAGCAGCGATGCGCGAACGAGGTCTTCGATCTCCGAGCGCACGAGTCGTACTTCGGTGTGCAGCCCCGGCAGGTCCACGGTCAGCGACGTGGAGGTGTCGTAGGACAACTGTTCCTTGGCCTCGCCGCAGCGGGCGCGCAATTCGACCAATGCGCCGACGGTGTCGGGATCGAAGGGATCGAACTCGAAGGACTGACTGCCCGAGACGGTGTCGAGTACGTACTGCATGATCTCGTGGTCGAACTGAGCGCCGCCGAACTCCTGCGAATGAACGCCTGTTCCGACGACGCCTGCGTCGGACCCGGTCCGCATCAGCGTGACGTCGAGAGCCGTCGCGCCGAGGTCGTAGACGACCGCGAGACCGTCGGACTGGGTTCCACGGGTGACCTCGAGCCAGCGCATCGTGGCGACCGACTCGGGAACGAGCGTGACGTCGGTCAGGCCTGCGCGATCGAGCGCTTCGCCGAGCACCTCGACGGTGTAGGCGGTCCAGCGTGTGGGGTGGGTGACCACCACGGAGGGGGAGGAGTCGACACCGGCGGAGACGTCGGCGACGAGGGCACGAGTGGCGGTGGCGTACAGGTCTTCGGCGCGGTGACTGCGGCCGTCGTCGTCGATCAGTTCGACGGGGTCACCGACGCGATCGGCGAATCCACTGATGAGATGGCGCGTCGAGCGGTCCCACAGGTCGGCGAGACTGGGGGCCGCACCGGGACGAAGATCGAGGGCCGAACGCTTGACCACCGAGGTCACCGGGTCGGTATCCAGGGCGGCAACAGCCGTCACAGTTCCGATCCGTATGCCGAGCCCTGCGTTCATCTGCCGCCACCTTCTTGTCGCACTGCCCTGGTTCCCACCGCCGTTACCCGCACTGTCGGCTCGGTGCCCCGATTCGTTACGTCTCACAGCAGGTTAGAGCGTGCAACGAGGTAAATCCCCTAAAGCGCTCAGATCCCCTAATGCAAGTCCCCTGGCGACCCCCGGGGGAGTAGGGGGATCGTCCCCGTTGGGCGGGGGCTCTTCGGACCATAGCTTTGTGATCAACCACGAAGCATCACTCGTCAAGGAGACTCACATGGCTACCAACGCCGTACTCGATTTCATTCTCGGCTTGCTGCGCGACGACAACGCCGCTGCTGCCTACTGCGCCAACCCCGAGACGACGTTGGCCGCTGCCGGCCTCGGCGGCGTCACCCACGCAGACATCGTCGCGGTGGCCCCCTTGGTTGCCGAGTCGGGACTGTTCGCCGGTGCGGGCAGCCAGCTCTCCGCCATCCTGGGTGCAGGCGGATCCGCAGGCCTCGACGGCGCACTCGCCGGAGGCGCGAGCCTCGGCGGCGGACTGTCGGCCGGACTCGGCATTGCCGCAGGAGCGGTAGCCGGCGGCGGGCTCGCCGCAGGTGGTGCGCTGACCGGTGGAATCGACGTGGCGGGCGAGATCGAAGCGTCGCTCCAGGCAGCTCTCGCTGCAGCTCTGGCCGTCGGTGGCCAGATCGGCCTCGAACTCGGCACCGCATTCGGTGGCGCTCTCGACGCGCTCATCGGTGCCGGTGCGGGCATCGGCGGCGGACTCGGTGGCGGAATCGATCTGGACCTCGACGGCCTTCTCGGCGGCACGGTCGGACTCGGCGCTGCGCTCACCGGACTCATCGGAGCAGGCGCAGACATCGGCGGCGAGATCAGCGCCGACCTGGCAGCACAGCTGCAGGCAGCCCTCGACGCCGCGATCGGCGCCACCGGCGCAGTCGACCTCGCCGCGCTGGCCGACATCCAGGGCGGACTGTCCGGCGCGCTCGGTGCCCTCTTCGCAGTCGGCGGAACCGTCGGAGCCGAACTGGGTGCTGCCGTCGGTGGCGTCTTCGAATCCGTGCTCGACGCCGGAGCCGGCCTGGACATCGTCGGCGGCCTCGGCACCGCGCTGACCGCAGGTATCGGCGGCGCTCTCGCCGGGCTCGGAACGGTCGGTGCGGACCTCACCGCAGACATCGCAGCAGCCCTCAGCGGATCCGCTGAAGCCGGAGCCGCGCTGGTCGGCGACATCGCCGGTGGCATCGGTGGCAGCCTCGGCGGACTCTTCGCCGTCGACGGTGCCATCGCAGGATCCATCGGAACCGCACTCGGTGCAGTACTCGACGCCGGTGCCCTCGCTGACATCGACGTCGACGCACTCCTCGCAGCCGGCGGCAACATCGGCACGGTCGTCAGCGGCGCCCTGGGCGGCGTCCTCGATCTCGACGCCGGAGTCGTCGGAAACCTGGCCACGGCCATCGACACCGCCATCGAGGGAACCCTCGGCGCCGGTCTGGGCATCGGTGGCAGCATCACCGGCGAACTGGCGGGTGAGCTGACGGGTGAGCTGACGGGTGAGCTGACCGGCGGAGTCACGGGCAGCCTCGAAGGAATTCTCGGAACCGCGTTCGGTGTGGGCGGCGCTGCAGGCGCACAGCTCGGCACGGCCGTCGAAGCAATCGTCGACGCCGGAGCCACACTCGACCTCGGAGCAGCACTCGGCGCGAGTGCAGATCTCAGCGCTCAGCTGGCCGGTGCGGTCGACACGGCCGTGTCCGCAGGTGCCGATCTCACCGGCACCGTGGAAGGCACCCTCTCCGGACTCGGTGGCCTCGGCGGCGGCCTGACCGGCGGCCTCGCCGGACTCGGCAGCGTCGGCGGAGACCTCACCGGCGGCCTGGCCGGACTCGGTGGCCTCGGCGGCGGCCTGACGGGCGGCCTCGCCGGAGTCGGCAGCGTCGGCGCAGGCATCACCGGTGGCCTCGCGGCCGTCGGCAGCGCAGGAGCAGACGTGACCGGTGGCCTCGCGGCGGTCGGCAACGTCGGCGGCGACGTGGCCGGTGGACTGAACGGGCTCGTCGACGCAGGCACGAGCCTGACCGGCGGACTGGCCGGACTCGGCAGCCTCGGCGGCGGAATCGCAGGCGGTGTTGCAGGTGGAGTCGAAGGCGGTGTCTCGACCGGCATCGACGCAGCCGCGCAGGCCGGTGCCGGACTGGAAGGCACCCTCACCGGTGCCGTCGACGGCGGAATCGACGCGGCAGCACAGGCCGGTGCAGGACTGGAAGGCACCCTCACCGGTGCCGTCGACGGCGGAATCGACGCGGCAGCGCAGGCCGGTGCCGGACTGGAAGGCACTCTGACCGGCGCTGTGAACGGCGGAATCGGCGCCGGTACGCAGGTCGGTGCAGGACTCGAATCGGCAGGTGACCTCGCCGGTTCCGCCGCGGGTGACCTGGCCGGAAACGTCACCGGAGGACTCGAGGGCACCGTGGGCGGCGTCGTCGACGCGGGAACCTCGGTGGGCGGCGAGATCGCGTCGAACATCGGCGGCGGACTGGATGCCGGCGGCTCGATCGGCGGCGGACTGGCCTCCACGGTGAGCGGGGGTTTGGATGCTGGTGCGGACGCTGCGGGTTCCGTGGCCGGCGGGTTTGACTCTGCCGCGCAGCTCGGTGGCCAGGTCACCGGTGCAGTGCAGTCCGGAGCCGAGGGATCTTTCGAGTCCGCGAGCTCCTTCGATTCCAGCGCGAACGCATCGGGCACGGGCTGGTCGAGCGTCGACTCCGACGTCTTCGGACAGAGCGAGAGCAGCACGGACCTGTTCGGCGAGACCGGCGGCAACCTGCACGGATCGGTCGATTCGGCAGCAGATTCACTGGGCCACTCGCTGACCGTCGACCACGACATCGACCCGCTGAACCCCTGATCGCGTTGCCTGTGATCAGGTGACGAAGTGACGAGTCGGCCCCGAGTGTTCAACGACACTCGGGGCCGAGTCGTCGCTAGAGTTTGGGAATGCGGCCTGCGGGACGAGTTGGGTTCGCGGGAGTCGACGAGATGGGTTGTGGAGACACAGGTATGGACGGGCAATCTACGGAACTGGCCGAGCTGCTCGATCGCACCGCGGAGGTAGCGACATCGGCGGGACGATCCGATCTGGTCGATCGAGTCGAGGCAGCGAAGTCGCGTGTGCTCGACCCTCGCCGTCGCATCATCGTGGTCGGACCCCTCAAACAGGGCAAGAGCCAGTTCGTGAATTCGCTGCTGAATCTGACGGTGTGCTCGGTGGGCGACGACGAGACCACCGCGATTCCGACGGTGGTGTCCAACGCGGACAGCTTCTTTGCGCAGCTCGTGCTCGCGAATCCCGGTGACGAACCGATTCGGGTCGACGTACCGCTCGAAGAGATCACCACGGTGACTCCGGCGAGTCCCCGGGCTCAGGGCCGGGAGGTGCTGCGGCTGGACATCGCGGTACCGAGCCCACTGCTCGCCGACGGCCTGGTGCTGGTCGACACGCCGGGAGTCGGTGGCCACGGAAACCCCCATGCGGCAGGGACATTGGGTCTGATTCCGTCGGCCGATGCCGTGCTCGTCGTGTCCGATGCCTCTCGTGAATTCACCGAGCCGGAATTGGCGTTCCTGCGGCAGGTGCAGGGTCTGTGCCCGGCTGTGGCGGTGCTGATCACCAAGATCGATCTGTATCCCCATTGGCGGCAGATCGTCGAGGCCAACCGTGGACATCTGGACCGTGCAGGCATCAGCGTGCAGATGCTGCCGGTGTCGTCGTTGTTGCGTTCGCACGCAGTGCGTTTGAACGACGAGGAACTCAATGCCGAATCCGGCTTCCAGCAGCTGTACGCATTTCTGCGCGACGACGTGGTGGCACGAGCCGACGTGCTGGCTCGCGCATCGGTATCCCTCGATGTCCGCTCGGTGACCGAGCACCTGACACTGTCGTACGGCAGTGAGCTTGCGGCGCTGAAGGATCCGGAGCGCGCGGCCGCCGCAGTCGCCGGGCTCCAGCGCGCCAAGTCCGCCGCGGAGGAACTGCACAAGCGGTCCTCGCAGTGGCAACAGACGCTCGGTGACGGAATCGCAGATCTCGCGTCGGACATCGATCACGACCTGCGCGACCGACTGCGACGCGTCACCCGGGAGGCCGAGGAAACCGTCGACGAGGGGGATCCGGGGAAGGACTGGCCGCAACTGGGCGAATGGCTCGAAGAGCAGATCGCTGCGTCGGTGGGCGACAATTTCGTGTGGGCGCACGAGCGGGCTCTGTGGTTGTCGGAGTTGGTGGCCGAGCACTTCGCGTCGTCCGGCGCGGCGGCCCTGCCCGATCTCGATCTCGGCGATCTCGACAATGTGCTCGAGCCCGTGACGTCCCTGGCCGATCTGGAGTCGGGTCGGGTGGGTATCACGCAGAAAGTGCTCGTGGGAATGCGTGGATCCTACGGCGGCGTATTGATGTTCGGTCTGATCACCACGTTCGTCGGGCTGAGTCTGCTCAATCCGATCTCGATCGGAGCAGGCGTACTGCTCGGCACCAAGGCGTACAAGGAAGACAAGGAGAATCGCGTCAAGGCGCGTCGTTCCGAGGCCAAGATGGCGATTCGCCGCTTCACCGACGACGTCAGCTTCCAGGTGGGCAAGGAGTCGAAGGATCGGCTGCGTCAGATTCAGCGGGTGCTGCGAGATCACTTCACCTCGATCGCCGAGCAGACATTGCGTTCGCTCAACGAGTCGTTGCGCTCGGCGCAAGAAGCCGCTGCCGCCGACAACACCGACCGCACCGCCCGGATCGCGCAGCTGGAGAAGGACATGCGGCTTGTCTCGGAATTGAATGCTCGCGCAACGCGTCTGGTGAAGGACGTCGCGGTATGAGCGTGACGGCACTGGCCCGAGCGCGCGATCTGATCTCGGCAGCGCGGTCGACGTACGCCGGCGACGCGGAGGCGTCCTGGATGCTCGACGAATGTCTCTACCGGTTGGACGAGCCGCTCCGGGTCGCGCTCGCCGGATCGCTCAAGGCCGGCAAATCCACTCTGCTCAATTCGCTTGTCGGGCAAGATATTGCGCCGACCGACGCCACCGAATGCACCAAGGTCGTCACGTGGTATCGCAACGGCGTCTCGCCCAGTGTGACGGCCTGGTACGACGGCGATCGCGCGGCGAACGTTCCGGTGCAACGACGCGACGGGCGGCTGACGTTCGATCTCGGTGCGTTGACGGCAGCGCAGGTCGATCGTCTCGACGTCGAATGGCCGGCAAGTACTTTGGCGCAGACGACGATCATCGACACACCCGGCACCTCGTCGCTCTCCCGCGATGTCTCGGCGCGCACGTTGGCGATGCTGACCCCCGAGAATTCGTCGTCGGGGGCCGACGCAGTGGTCTACCTGCTGCGCACCCTCAATGCCACGGACGTCTCGTTTCTCGGGCAGATCGGGGCACACGTCGGCGGTGATTCCGGGCCGCTCGGCGTCATCGGGGTGGTCTCCCGGGCCGACGAGGTCGGCTCGGGCCGCATGGACGCGATGATGTCGGCCAAAGAGGTAGCGGCGCGGTTCGCGTCCGAGCTCGAAGCCACCGGGCTGTGCCAGGCCGTCGTCCCGGTAGCAGGGCTGTTGGCGTTGGGAGCAGAGACGTTGCGGCAGAGCGAGTTCGCCGCATTCCAGATGCTCGCGACGGTACCGACCGAGGATCTGCAACTGGCGATGCTTTCGGCCGATCGGTTCGTGCGGGCGGAGAGTACTCTGCCCGTCGATGCCGCCCTGCGCGCCAGCATCGTCGACCGCTTCGGCCTGTTCGGGATTCGGATGGCCGTGACGCTGATTCGGCTCGGTGTGCGTGATTCGCCGACACTGGCGGCCGACCTGGTCGAGCGCAGTGGACTGTCCGAACTTCGCTCGGTGATCGACGTGCAATTCGGCCAGCGTGCGGATCAGCTGAAGCTGCACTCGGCTCTGGTTGCGCTGCAACGAATTCTGGAGTTCCGGCCGGAGTCGCATGCGCTGCGTACCGAAGCCGGCCGGATGCTCGCCGACGTGCACGGGTTTGCCGAACTACGATTGCTCGGCCGATTGCGTTCGGTCACACCGACATTGCCCGACGGCGGACTGCTCGATCTGCAGCGCATCATCGGCGGCTTCGGCATCGCCGCCACCGAGCGCCTCGATCTGCCGCCCGATGCGGGGCACACTCAGCAACGTGACACGGCATTGGCTGCGGTTCGCAAGTGGCGATCCCTCTCGGAGCATCCGCTCCTGGACCGGTTCACGTCGAATTCGTGTGCCCTCGCCGCACGGAGTGCCGAAGGGATTCTCGCCTCACTGACGTGAGGGGCGTCGAGGTAGCAGCGCGACGACCGTGGCGGCTGCGGCAGCGCCTGCCACGACGAACGGACCCCATTGCAGCACGCCGCCGAGCAGGGCCGAGGCGTCGGAGACGAAGGTCGAGAACGTGACGGCCGCCCCGATGGTCAGAATTCCTACCGCGCCCATCAGGACTTTGGACGACGTGGCTGCGCCGCGGAGCAGGTTCAACGAGACGAATCCGAGCAGTACCAGCACGGCGGCGGCAGCACCGCTCGAGATGAGGGTGGCCGACGCCGTGTTCCGGACGTCTGCGGCGCTCGCCGTCGAATCCTGCTGAGCCACTGCGGTTTCGACGCCCAACAGAACGACGTTCCAGTTCAGCGCGATGACGGCGGCCAGCGCCAGGATCAGTGCGGCGGTCGCCGCCCACAGCCCTGTCGCGATCTTCGGCAGACGGGAGTCTGCGGTGGATTCCTGTCGTGGCCGAAGAGGTTCGACGGACAGCTCCGGCCGCGGTGGTTGCGGTCGGGTAGGCCGAGGCCTGTGCGCTGTCGGATCGTTCGGTTCTTCGGCCACGGTGCAGGAGTCTATCCGTCAGCGGTGCTGCGACGGCGTCTCACCGCAGCACCACCGCAACGCCCTCGTACGGGCCGAGGTTCATCGGGAAACTGTGCAGTTCGTCGACCGTCGCGATCTCGTTGTCGTCGAACACATCGATGGCGCAGGTGCCGGGCACCAGGTGCTTGGACTGAATGGTTGCGCTGATCTCGTCGGACGAGAAGTTCAGCACCGTGGCCTGGATGGTGCCCTGGCCGAGCTCGTGCACCATCACCAACAGGCTCTTGTGCGAGACCGTCGGAATGTCGATCTGCTGCGCCGTGGCAATGCCGTACTTGTTGCGCAGCTCGATGATTCGAGCCAGCTGCCGAGCGAACGACTGCGGGTCGGCCAACTGCTCCGGTAGCGACCCGTACAGGCTGCGTCCACGGGGAATGCCCGATTCCGAGCGCACGGCGTCGGGGAAATACCCCATCAGGTCGTGTGCGCCGCGGTTGAGCCAGCGAGTGTCGCCCTCCTTGATGAGATCCTCGACCTCGTCGGCGGCGATCGGAAGAATGCCCAGCAAGTCCCAGCCGGACAGTGCGAACACGCCGGGCTGCAGTGCGTTGTACATGGCGAGCAGCAGGTGCGCCCGCTTCACGGTCTCGATGTCCTGCTCGTCCATCCGATCGAGATCGCGGATGCCGAGCGACGCGGTGATCACACTTGCTGTGGTGCAGGCGATTCCGTTGGTGGTGAACGTTCGGTTGTACGGTGCCCAGCGGCCGGTGAGTCGATCGGTGAGTTCGCCGCGAATGCGATCGCCCAGATCGCAGCCCTTGACCGACTCGCCGCCGTAGGCGAACTCGTCTTCTGCGTGCAGTGTCGCGAAGTGGATGAGCTCGAACGTCATCTCGTCGTGGTTCTGCAGCGCGTGCACCAGCGACGCGGTGTCCACACCGTGATCGCGCGCCAAAGTCATGGTGAGCCTGAGGAATTCGGTGTTCCCCATGACCAACGCATGCTGGTAGGCCGGGCGGTTGATGAAGTCGTACGACAGATCGGCACCGTTGGTGCCCATCGCCTTGATGTCGTCGATCGTCAGGTTCAACTCCTGGAAGGTGAACCCACCCATCTTGCGCACCACACTGGCGATCAGGTGATTCGCGGCCTCCGAGAGTGGGTGTCCCTCGGACCAACCCGGACCCTCTGCACGACGTTCGACGCCGAGGAAACCGTTGGCGTCCAAGCGCAACGCGCCGGCACCGAGATCGGCGATGGAGTGGCAGGCGTCGCCGATGACGAGACGCATGCCCGCGAACGATGGGTCGAGCCAGTTGATGGACGGCTGACCGGCCTTGAAGTAGTGCAGGTACACCCAACGCCGCTCGACGCCGTCGATGCCGACGACGGGAGGTGTTGCGCTCCAGTTGGTTTCCTTGACGCCGAGCTCGTAGAAGATCACTCGCTGCAACTGGCCGATGATGTAGCCGGCACGAGCGAGATTTGCCTCGGCCTCGGCGTCGATGTTCTGCGAGTCGGCACCGGCGCGCACACGCGGCAGCAGGTGCCAGTCCTGCGGCTCGATCTCGACCATGTGGTAAATGCCGGGGTAATCGGCGACGGCCATCTCGGCCAGCCGGAAATCCGCACCCTTACCGGTGTGGCCGGGAACGATGTCGTCGATGACGATGCCGTCGTACGCGGCGGCCACGACGCACAGGCGTCGGAACTCTTCTTCCGAGCCGAAGGCGGGGTCTATCTGCATACCGATGCGGTCGAAGTGGCCGTCGACGGACGGGGTGGGACGCCACCCGTGGATGCCGCCCGCCACTTTCACCGGTCCGGTGTGCACGGCGGTGACGCCGATCTCGGAGAACGCCTGCCACAACTTCTCGTCACCGAGGGTGCTCAGGAAGCTGGTCTGCGGAGCGTTGATCACCGAGATGGGGTAGGCGGTGAACCAGACGGGTGCTCGCTCGACGGCAGCACGCGGGTCGGGATCGGCATACGGGTTCTGCCACATGCTGCCCTTGCCCGACAGCTGTTCGGCAATGAGCTTGGCATCTCGCAGCATCGACTGTTCGGTGAGCCAGTCCACGTACTCGGGATTGGACGCGACCGGCTCGCTGTCCGGAGTGGGACCACTACTTCGGTTCGCACGACGCACGGACGGACGAAGCGGTTTCGGCCGAGCCGGGTAGAACTTTTCGTCGTAGGTGATCTCGCTCGGTTCGTGCTGCACTTCGGGATCCATGTGCCTCCGTAGCCTCGCTTTTCCTCAACCCTACGTAGGGCGCGGCCGATCCGCAGGGTTGTGGTTCCCCTCTTCTTCGACCAGCGAAACCTAGCGTGTGGGCGCGCCGGGCCCGGCCCGTCGATCGGTGAGCGTCGGCCGAATCACACCAATGTCATTCCGCGCGACCGGTTTTGTTCGATATGCGAACGTCATCGAATCGAGACCGCCTGGTGTGGAATGTCTGAATCGGATAGGCCATAGTGAGGAAGTACCAACTGTCCCTTCAGTCACATCAGACTCACGGGTCACATCCCCTCAGCCACAGGAGTTGTCCATGCGACGTCTTGCCCGCACATCGATCCTGGCCTCGACGGCCGCCCTGGCCGCCGGCATCGGTGCGGTCGTCCTCGTACCCATGGCCTCGGCCGAGCCCGAGACCGAGCCTGCGATGCCCCTCGGCTCTGCAGTTCTCGAAAGCCCCGACCTGGTGGTCTCGATGGCCACTGTCTGCGACACCGCAGTCGAGAAGGCCCCCGAGGGCGGCGTCGTCGCACTGCAGGTCAAGGTCGAGAACAAGGGTGCCGACGACGCGTCGAACGTCAACGTCAACTACGGCGCACTGCCGGGTCTGCAGGGTCAGAACACCGAGAAGACCATCAAGGCAGGCGAGGCAATGACCTACACCGTGCCGTCTGCCGATCGCGAATGGGTCGCTCGCCCCGCCGGCGCAGCAGCCTTCGCCAGCGCACTCGATGCCGACTTCATGAACAACATCACCGGCGGACTGCTCAGCTACAGCTGCATCCCCGCACCCGCCACCGAGCCTGCCGAGTAATTTTCGTTCTGTACTTTCTCTCCCGCTGCGCCGCGACGATCCCCGCTGATCGTCGCGGCGTACTGCTGTGGAGGGGCTTCGCCCCATGTGCGTGGAACTTCGTAGCAGGGGTCGAGTTTCCACTCACCTGGGTCGTTCCGCAGGCTCCACTCCTACTCACATGCGGCGTAGCCGCTCCCTCGGGAACAAATTCGCCACACCCTCCGTTGTGCAGGTCAGCAGCCTTGAGTGGACGAGGCTCAAGTTGGAAGTTGACGCGATAGATCGCGTTGTGCAAACTTGAGCGGAGTTCGCTCACCCAGGGACTGGAACCCACGCAACAACAGGAGGAAACATTATGGCTCGTGCGGTCGGTATCGACCTCGGGACCACCAACTCGGTCGTGTCCGTCCTCGAGGGCGGCGAACCGGTTGTCGTCGCCAACTCCGAGGGATCACGCACCACCCCGTCGATCGTCGCTTTCGCCAAGAACGGTGAAGTGCTGGTCGGCCAGCCCGCGAAGAACCAGGCGGTCACCAACGTCGACCGCACGATTCGTTCCGTGAAGCGCCACGTCGGCACGGACTGGACCGTGGAGATCGACGGTAAGAAGTACACCCCTCAGGAAATCTCCGCGCGCACGCTGCAGAAGCTCAAGCGCGACGCCGAGGCCTACCTGGGTGAGGAAATCACCGACGCGGTCATCACCGTTCCCGCGTACTTCGAGGACGCGCAGCGTCAGGCCACGAAGGAAGCCGGCCAGATCGCCGGCCTCAACGTCCTGCGCATCGTCAACGAGCCCACCGCGGCAGCTCTCGCATACGGCCTGGACAAGGGCGACAGCGAGCAGACCATTCTCGTGTTCGACCTCGGTGGCGGCACGTTCGACGTCTCGCTGCTCGAAATCGGCGACGGCGTCGTCGAGGTCCGCGCGACGTCCGGCGACAACCACCTCGGTGGCGACGACTGGGACGAGCGCATCGTGACCTGGCTCGTCGACAAGTTCAAGGCTCAGAACGGCATCGATCTGACCAAGGACAAGATGGCCCTGCAGCGTCTGCGTGAGGCTGCCGAGAAGGCGAAGATCGAACTGTCCTCCGGACAGAGCACCTCGATCAACCTTCCGTACATCACGGTCGACGCGGACAAGAACCCGCTCTTCCTCGACGAGCAGCTCAGCCGCTCGGAGTTCCAGAAGATCACCTCCGACCTGCTCGACCGCACCCGTGCGCCGTTCCAGGCAGTGGTCAAGGACTCCGGCATCGCCGTCAAGGACATCGACCACGTCGTGCTCGTCGGTGGTTCGACGCGTATGCCCGCGGTCTCCGAGCTGGTCAAGGAACTCTCCGGTGGACGCGAGCCCAACAAGGGCGTCAACCCGGACGAGGTCGTGGCCGTCGGTGCTGCACTGCAGGCCGGTGTGCTCAAGGGTGAGGTCAAGGACGTTCTGCTCCTCGACGTCACGCCGCTGTCCCTCGGTATCGAAACCAAGGGTGGCGTCATGACCAAGCTCATCGAGCGCAACACCACCATCCCGACGAAGCGATCCGAGACCTTCACCACCGCTGACGACAATCAGCCCTCGGTGCAGATCCAGGTCTTCCAGGGTGAGCGCGAGATCGCCTCGCACAACAAGCTCCTCGGCTCGTTCGAGTTGACGGATCTGCCCCCGGCTCCGCGCGGCGTCCCCCAGATCGAGGTCACCTTCGACATCGACGCCAACGGCATCGTGCACGTCACGGCCAAGGACAAGGGCACCGGCAAGGAGAACACGATCAAGATCCAGGACGGCTCCGGTCTGTCCAAGGAAGAGATCGACCGCATGGTCGCCGACGCCGAAGCTCACGCAGACGAGGACAAGGCTCGTCGCGAAGAGGCCGAGGTCCGCAACCAGGCCGAGTCCCTCGTCCACCAGACGGAGAAGTTCGTCAAGGACAACGAGGACAAGGTCGACGCCGAGCTCAAGGGCCGCGTCGAAACTGCCATCGCCGACGCCAAGACGGCACTCGCGGGCAGCGACATCTCGGCAGTGAAGACCGCCGTGGAGAAGCTGTCGAGCGAGTCGCAGGCTCTCGGCACCGCCATCTACGAGGCTCAGGCCAAGGAGCAGGGCGGCGCAGAGGGTGGCGCGCAGGCCGCTGACGACGGTGTAGTCGACGCAGAGGTTGTCGACGAGCCCGCCGACGACACGGACAAGAAGTGACGTCGGGTAACTCCGAGCAAGAACCGGTCACTTTCGTGGACAAGCGGAAGATCGATCCCGAGACCGGTGAAGTACGGGAAGGTGACGCAGTTCCGGAGCCCCTCGCGGGCACCGGTACTGCGCCCCAGCCCGGCTCGGTGGACGAAGGGACAGGCGAGATCGTGGTCGAGGCGGAGGACACAGAAGATCCGCGCGACACTCAGGTCGCAGAACTCACTGCCGATCTGCAGCGCGTGTCGGCCGAGTACGCCAACTACCGTCGCCGCACGGATCGGGAGAAGCAGACGGGAGCGGAGAACGCGAAAGCGTCCGTCGTGTCCCAGCTGCTCCCCGTCCTCGACGATCTGGAGCGAGCTCGCCAGCACGGCGATCTCGAAACCGGACCGCTCAAGGCCGTGGCGGACAAGTTGGCGGGGGTGTTCTCGAACATCGGCCTGAGCACCTTCGGGGCCGAGGGCGACGCCTTCGACCCGGCCATCCACGAGGCCGTCTCCCATGAGGGCGACGGCAGCAATCCGGTCGTCGGCACGCTGATGCGTCCGGGCTACAAGCTCGGCGAGCGCGTGCTGCGTACCGCGATGGTCGGCGTGGTCGACAGTGCTTCCGAGGGCACGGCAGCAGAAGAATCGGACGCACCCGCGTCCGACGAGCAGTAAAAAGAAATAGCGCGAGAGGAGGAAACGCCCGGTGAGCCAGCGGGAGTGGATCGAGAAGGACTTCTACAAGGAGCTGGGCGTTTCCTCCAGCGCTACTGCAGAAGAGATCAAGAAGGCGTACCGAAAGTTGGCGCGGGACAACCATCCCGACGCCAATCCCGGCAACGCCGCGGCCGAGAACAAGTTCAAGGCGGTCAGCGAGGCGCATGCCGTTCTCGCCGACCCGGCCAAACGCAAGGAATACGACGAGGCCAGGCGGCTGTTCGCGTCCGGTGGCTTCGGTAGTCGCGGCGGAGGCGGATTCTCGCCCGGCGCAGGCGGATTCGGCGGCGGCGGCGGCCAGACCTTCGACGTGGGCGACATCTTCGGTCAAGGCGGTGGCGGCGACGGCGGCATCGGCGATCTGTTCGGAGGTCTGTTCAATCGCGGCGCAGCCCAGCGCCCGCAGAGCAACCGTCCCCGACGCGGCAGCGATGTGGAAACCGAGACGTCGCTGCAATTCCGTGAAGCAGCGCAGGGTGTGACGGTCCCGTTGCGGTTGACCAGTCCGTCCTCGTGCACCACGTGCCACGGCAGCGGTGCGAAGCCCGGAACCAGCCCGCGGGTCTGCCCCAAGTGCAACGGCCAGGGCGTCGTCAACCGAAACCAAGGCGCGTTCGGCTTCAGTGAGCCCTGTGACGACTGCCGCGGTACCGGATCCATCATCGACGACCCGTGCGTCGATTGCCGCGGCACCGGAGTGCAGAACCGCACCCGCACCATCACCGTGCGAGTACCGGCAGGCATCAGCGACGGCCAGAAAGTACGACTCGCAGGCCAAGGCGAGGCCGGGCTTCGCGGAGCACCGTCCGGCGACCTGTTCGTCACCGTTCGAGTCAAGCCCGACAAGGTCTTCGGCCGCACCGGCGACGACCTCACGGTGACCGTGCCGGTCAGCTACGGCGAACTGGTCCTCGGCACCACTCTGTCGGTGCCCACCCTCGAAGGACGCGTGGGCGTCAAGGTGCCACCGGGCACCGTCGACGGCCGAGTGCTACGGGTGCGTGGACGCGGCATCCCAAAGAAGTCCGGTGCAGGCGACCTGATGGTGACCGTCAAAGTTGCCGTCCCGCAGAAACTCGACGATGCTGCTACCGACGCTCTGAAGACCTATCTGGAAGCCGAGAAGGCCAGCGGATTCGACCCGCGGGCCGGGTGGGCAGGTGTGTGATGTCGGTCCCTCCCGAGGGCGGTTCCGCGAAAGCCGGTGGGGCACAAGGTGATCCCGACGCGCAGATCTTCGTGATCTCCGTCGCGGCTCAGCTGGCCGGTATGCATGCGCAGACGCTGCGCACCTACGACCGACTGGGCCTGGTCATCCCGCACCGCACCACCGGCGGAGGTCGACGCTACACACCGCGCGACGTCGCACTGCTCCGTGAGGTGCAGCGACTCTCGCAGGACGAGGGCGTCAACCTCGCCGGCATCAAGCGCATCATCGAACTCACCAACCAGGTCGAGGCCCTGCAGGCCCGGGTCTCGGAACTGGCGCAGGAGGTAGCGAACGTGCACGCGAGCTATCGCCGCGATCTGGTGCCGATCCAACGCAACGCCCTGGTGGTCTGGAAGCCGAAGCACCAGCGCTAGGTTCGCCGCCTTCCCCGCAAACGCGCGCGCATTTGTCGGGTGCGCGCAGATTTGCCAGTGATTCGGTCACTATTCCGCGCGCCTTCCCCGCAAACGCGCGCGCGTTTGTCAGGTGCGCGCAGACTTGCCAGTGATTCGGTCACTATTCCGCGCGCGTTCAGCAAACGCGCGCGCGTTTGCGGCATCGGCAGCGGCGAACCCCGCGCGCGTTTGCGAGACACCCGGCATCGACCCCTATCCTGGTCCGCATGCAGGCGTGGAATTCGACAGTCGTTCAGTACCATCGCCTTCGGAACGACCTCGCGGTGATCAGGCTCCAGGGCGACGCGATCCCGTTCAGGGCCGGGCAGTCGGTGTCCGTGACAGTTCCTCAGAACACTGCTCTGACGCGGCGATATTCGCCCGCCCTGCCGCCGTCGCTGGACGGCAAGCTCGAATTCCATGTGCGCGCGGTACCCGCGGGGTGGGTGAGCGGGTCGATCGTCAACGAGACCCGGCCCGGTCATGTCTGGCAGATCAGTGATCCGCAGGGCGGTCTGCACGTCGACGATTCCGGGCGTGACGTCGTCATGATCGCGGGCGGTACCGGTCTCGCTCCGTTGCGCGCGATTCTGCTCGATCTCACCCGCTGGGAGCGGCCGCCGAATGTGACGCTGTTCTTCGGCGGCAAGTCGCCGCGCGATCTCTATGCAAGCGACATGCTGTGGTTGATGGCGGCCGAGTTGCCGTGGCTGACCGTCGTTCCCGTCGTCGATCAGCTGCACGAGCCGTGGGCCTCGGACCGCTGGAACGATCGCATTCACGAGGAAATAGGTTCCACCACATCGTTTTTCGAGCCGGAGCACTGCTGGGAGGGTGCTATCGCCGACGTCGTCGCGGTGCAGGGGCCGTTCCCCGACCGTCAGATCCTGGTGTGTGGTTCACCCGGCATGGAGGCCGCCACCGTGCGCGCCCTCGTCGAGATCGGAACCCCGCTCGCAGACATTCGCCGCTGAAGCCGAAGCAGAAGACGAAGCAGAAGCGCCGCCCCACCACATCAGGGCAGTCGCAGTATTCGACGCAGATGCGCCAGGTCCTCCGGCGGTAGTGCCGTGAATTCCGGCGGCGGGGCGTCGGCGATCGTGCGGGCTTTCTCGGCGAGGCGGCGTCCGGTATCGGTGAGTCCGATGATGCGTCGTCGACGATCGTGGGGGTCCTCGGTGCGCACCACCAGGTCTCGCTGTTCGAGTTCGCGCACGTTCAGAGATACGTAGGGCACGTCGGAGGCGAGCAGATCGGCGAGTTCGGTGACCGTCCGATCGCCGGCTAACAGCTTGATCAGCAGTTTCGCCCGCAGGAAGCTCATCCCGGTGGCCTCGGCGACGGCCCGTCGAGTGTCGTGTACCTCGAGCATCAGCGCTCGCATCTCGCGCCAGATCTGCGCTGCTTCGCTCGTCATACGAGCACCGGTTGGTCGATACGTTCGGCGGTCGATCGTGCCCACCGGCCCGTGGTGACCAGCGCGAGCACGGTGACGACCACGCCTGCACCGGCGATGACGAACCAGGCGGGCACGGCGGCGGCAGTGAAGCCGTCGGAGATTTCTCCGACGATGCTCGCGGTGACGATCGATCCCATGACGGCCACACCGAGCGACTGACCCACCTGCCTGCTGGTCGACGCGATGGCCGAGGCCACGCCGGCTTGGCTGCGCGGCATCCCGGACACTGCGGTGTTGGTGATCGGGGCGTTGACCATGCCGAAGGAGATTCCGAAGATCACGTATGCCGTCGCCAACCAGGTGAAGGATGTCGTCGGCGTCGTTCTGGTGAGCATCAGCGCCGAGACCACGAAGCCGAGGCCGGCCACGAGCAGGGGGATGCGAGCCCCGAAGCTGCCGACGATGCGTCCCGATATCGGCGCGAAAATCAGCGTCATCAGTGCCATCGGCAGAGTGTAGAGACCAGCGTGCAGAGGTGAGTAGCCGCGAACGTCCTGCAGGTACAGCGTGTTGAGGAACAGGAACCCGCCGAGGGACGCGAACGCACACACGGCGATCACCGTAGCGCCACTGAACGGTGCACTGCGGAAGAACTTCAGCTGGATCAGCGGTTCATCGATTCGCGATTCGACCACCAGCAGCCCGACGAGAGAGCCGATCGCGACGGCACCCGTGAACACGATCAGCGGTGATCCCCAACCCTTCGCGGGACCTTCGATGATGGTGAAGACCAGGGACGCGAGGAACGCGAAGATGAGGAACTGACCTAGCGGATCGAACTTCCTCGCGTGCTCGGCCTTGGATTCCGGGACGAACTTCAGTGTCATCGCCAAAGCGAAGATCCCGACGGGGACGTTGATCCAGAAGATGGACTGCCAGCCGGCGCTGGTGACGAGCACGCCGCCGAGTGCCGGTCCCGCGGACATCGAGATTCCGACGACGGCACCCCACATGCCGATCGCGCCGGCGCGCTCTTTGGGGTCGGTGAAGGTGTTGGTGATGATCGACATCGCGACGGGATTCATCATCGAGCCGCCGACGGCCTGCAGCATCCGGAAGGCGATGAGCCAGCCCAGCGACGGTGCGACGCTGCACAGCAGCGAGCCGAGCACGAACGTTCCGGTGCCGATCAGGAAGAAGCGTTTGCGGCCGTACTTGTCGGCCATCGAGCCGCCGAGCATCAGCAGAGATGCCACGACCAGCGTGTATGCATCGATGATCCATTGCAGACCCGATACCGATGCATTCAGATCTGCGCGCATCGACGGCAGCGCGACGTTGACGATCGTGTTGTCGGTGCTGACGAGAAACAGGCTGAGGCAGCAGATCCCGAGCACGAGATATCGGTGTCGTCGAGTCAGCTCGGCCACGTGCACCTCCGCGTATTTGCTTGTACATCTACAACTATTACATGAGTACTCCTAACTTGTTCGACGAGCAAGTGGCGTCGGGCTGGTCGGCGCCCGATAGGGTGTGTGTCACAGGCTTGCTCGACCCCCGATACCTGCTCGGTGAATGGAGAAAACAGTGGCTTCCGAGATCGCACCAGGCGACCTGGTTCAGGCGTCCGGGCATGCAGGCCCGTGGAAGGTGCTCGAGATTCGTCAGGGGTTGGCGTTGCTCGAGCATCACGACGGGCACCGGCTGTCGGTCCGTACGACGACGGTCGAGGTGGTGCGCAAGGCATCGCCGCGCGAGGGATCGGCTCCGCTGGAAGAGGCGGAGTCCGAGAGCCCCTCGCTGTTCGACGAGAGCTGACCTAGCGCCGCCCACCGTCGGCTGCGTACTTCTGCCGTAGCGACTTGGTCATCTGCTTGTATTCCCTCAACTTCTCGCTGCGCGCCCGCGCATCGTGGCGCGACGTTGTCCAGGCGTTCTCCCGCAACAGCTTTCGGTAGTTACCCAGCCGGCGTTCGGAGAGTTCGCCTGTCTCGACGGCGGCAAGAACGGCGCAACCGGGCTCGTGTGCGTGCGCGCAGTCGCCGAAACGGCACAGTGCGGCCAGCTCGTCGATATCCGAAAAGGCGCTCGCCACTGCGTCTTCCGATCCTTGTACACCCACCGATCTCAATCCGGGAGTATCGAGCAGGGTCAGTCCCAGTCGTGGTACCGGAATCAATTCCCGACGCACCGTCGTGTGTCTGCCCTTGGCGTCCGCCTCGCGAGTGGTGCCGGTGGCGAACGCGGTGCTCCCGATCAGAGCGTTGCCGAGAGTCGATTTACCCGATCCCGACGGCCCGATCAGCGCGACCGTACCGTGCAGATGCGCTGTCAGCGAGTCGATTCCATCGGCCGACACCGCGCTGGTGCTGCAGACGGTGACACCCGGCGCGGCGGCCAGTACCGACTCTTCGGTGACGCGTCCGCTGTCGGTCTTGGTGATCGCGACGACGGGTACGCCGCCGCTGCCCCACGCCAACGTGAGGTAGCGCTCGACGCGACCGAGATCGAGGGCAGTGTCCGACGCGACAGTGACCACGACAGTATCGACGTTGGCACCGAGAACCTGTGCGGCCGAGGTCGATCCGGCACTGGCTCGAACTATGGCCGTTCGGCGGGGGAGGACGGCAACGAGCCCGTGGTTCCGGCCGGTGAGTGGCCGGAGTGCGACCCAGTCGCCGGTGCAGGTAGCGGTACCGGTGCCGCGTACTATTCCGTGCTCGGTGACGGCGTCGAATTCACCGCGGTCGACGCGAACCACGCGGGCGAGAACTGCGCTGTGAGAATGCTGTTCGAACTCGTCACGCCAGTGTTGGTCGTGTCCGTATTCGAGTAGAGAAGACATGCGAGAAGTCCTTCGTGGAGGAGGTGTGAGGGCTCGGGTGTGTTCTCGTCCAGGTGGCCACGATGCCCACCTCCTCACTTCTCGTATGCACAAAACCGTCGACGGCAAACTAGCAGCCGTCGACGGTGGGGGTAAAGCGATTTATCTGACGAGGTTGGTGCCCTCGGCCGGTTGTGCCAGAGCGGACAGGAACGAGCGAGCCCAGCGGTCGACGTCATGGGCGAGAACCTGCCGGCGCATGGCTCGCATGTGACGCTTACCTGCCTCGGGTTCCTGTTCGAGCGCTCCGGTGATGGCGTCCTTCACGCTGTCCAGATCATGGGGGTTGCACAGGTACGCCTGGCGCAATTCCGCAGCAGCACCGGTGAATTCGCTGAGAACCAGCGCGCCACCGAGATCGCTGCGGCAGGCCACGTACTCCTTGGCGACGAGGTTCATGCCGTCGCGTAGGGGAGTGACCAGCATGACGTCGGCAGCCACGAAGTAGGCGAGCAGGTCCTCACGGGGAATGGGACGGTGCAGGTAGTGGACCACCGGGTGGCCCACCTGGCCGTACTCGCCGTTGATGCGTCCCACCTGCTGCTCGATCTCACCGCGCATGGCGACATAGCTCTCGACGCGTTCACGGCTGGGCGTCGCCAATTGCACGATGACGTTCTCGGCCGGATCGACTCGGCCTTCTTCGAGCAACTCTCGAAATGCGTTGAGCCGAACGTCGATTCCCTTGGTGTAATCCAGTCGGTCGACGCCGAGCATGATCCGTTTCGGATTGCCCAGGTCTTTGCGCAACTGCTTGGCGCGGTCTCGGACGGCTTTCGTGCGCGACTTGGTGTCGAGGTCACCGGAGTCGATGGAGATCGGGAACGCTCCGACGCGTACGGTCCGGAACCCCACCTGGACGACGCCGAGCTTGGACCGCACACCGACGGTTCCGCGTGAGGTGGTTCCCCCGGCGAGGCGTCGGGCAAGGTAGAGGAAGTTCTGCGCGCCGCCGGACAGATGGAAACCGATCAGGTCGGCACCGAGCAGTCCTTCGACGATCTCGGTGCGCCACGGCATCTGCATGAACAGCTCGATCGGCGGGAACGGGATGTGCAGAAAGAAGCCGATGGTGAGATCGGGCCGCAGCATCCGCAACATTTTCGGGACGAGCTGGAGCTGATAGTCCTGAATCCACACCGTTGCGCCCTGCGCGGCTGCCTCGGACGTCTTCTCCGCGAAGCGACGATTGACCTCGACGTACGCGTTCCACCAGTCGCGGTCGTACTCCGGCTTGACGATGACGTCGTGGTACAGCGGCCACAGCGTGGCGTTGGAGAAGCCCTCGTAGTACTGGGTGTATTCCTTCTCGCTGATCGGCACCGGACGCAGGTGCAGGTCGTCCTCGACGAACGGCTCCACGTCGACGTCGGATACGCCGACCCATCCCACCCAGGCACCCTTGTTGGCGCGCAGGATGGGCTCGAGCGCAGTGACCAGCCCGCCGGGGCTGCGCTTCCATCGTGTGCTGCCGTCGGGAAGTGTCTCCAGATCGACCGGCAACCTGTTGGCTACGACGACGAAATCCGAACCCTGCGAGGCGTCAGCCACAACTGTCCAATCCGCTTGTTGATCCCTGGGTAATCAGCCCTGCGAAAACCTGTCAGTCGGTCTTCGCTACGGGGTCTATACCCAGCATCGACAACAACATGCGGCACTCGTCTGCATCGGTCGCATAGGCGGCGACGACGCGCTGGGCCTGACTGGCGGTCTCGTACTCGAGTGGGACGATGTCTTCGTCGGCGATGTCGTTGTCGGTCGATGTCTTGGCAGGCATGGTGATCTCCGTACTCTCTGCTGGACTTACTCGGTGTTCGCTGGTGCCAACTCTATGTAAATGTGACACCCCATCGCCACTTCCCGATGCCATAGGCTGCAGCGAATGACCGATTCTGTCTCGCTTCACCATGCTCGAAACGTGGTGGAGGCACCTTTCCCGGCCACCGGTGGCGCGATTCTGCGCCGCACCGTACGACGTCGTCGCACCCGCTTGATCGTCTCGTCCCTGCTCTTCGGGGTGCATCAACTGTGCGAAACGATGGTTCCGGTCGCGATCGGTCTGATCGTGTCGCGGGCGATCGACACCGGCGACGTAACGGCGATGATTATCTCGTTGGTCGGTCTCGCGGCTCTGTTCGTCACACTGTCCTACGCCTGGCGCATCGGTGCCCGCATCATCGTCGTCGCCATCGAGCGTGAGGCCCACGATGTGCGGGTGGAGGTCGCCGGCCGCGTTCTCGACCCACGCGGACTGCGCACCGATCTGTCGGCCGGTGAATTGCTGACGGTCTCGACGTCCGATGCCGAGAAGGAATCGTGGATTCTCGACCTGATCGCGCGAGTCTTCGCGTCCGCAGTGGCGGTGGTCGCGTCCGCGGTGGCATTGCTGATCATCGACATTCCCCTCGGCCTGGCCGTCGTGATCGGTACTCCGGTGATCCTGATCGCGCTCCAGCGCCTCGCCCCGTTGCTCACCCGCGCGGCCACCGCACAGCAGGCCGAGATCGCCGGGGTATCGGGAATGGCCACCGATCTGGTCAGTGGAGTGCGTCCGCTGCGCGGAATCGGAGCCGAGGACGCCGCGACCCAGCGGTTCGTGACGTCGAGCCGAACGGCACTGGCGGCCACGCTGAGGTTGGCCCGCGCCAACAACGTCTATCAGGGCCTGGCGGCGGCGGTCAACGCGTTGCTGGCCGTCGGAATCGCCGGTACCGCAGGCTGGTTCGCGTTGCAGGGTCGCATCTCGGTCGGCGAGCTGATCACCGTCATCGGGCTCTCGCAATTCGTCATCGAACCGCTGACCGGGTTGTCCAAGGTCCCCGGCGTGGTGGCGATGGTGCGTGGCTCTGCCGATCGGCTCGCACTCGTACTCGGTGCCGACCACGTTCTGCCGCAATCCGATTCCGCTGTGCCCTCGGGTACGGAACTCGCCGTCGACGAGGTCGGGTTCCGTTCGCTCGACGGCCTCACCTTCTCGGCTGCACCCGGCGAGATGCTCGGAATCGTCGCCTACCGGCCGCAGGACGGGGAGGCACTCGCCCAGGTGCTCTCCGGTCAGATCTCCGAGTCCGACTACGCCGGAACGGTACGGATCGGCGGCGTCGCAACAGGAGACATCGATCTCCGACGCGCCCGCGAGACCGTGCTCGTCGAGCCGCACATCACCGACCTGTTCGCCGGCACCGTTCGCAGCAACGTCACCGCAGGTCGCGCGCAGCCCGACGCCGAACTCGCCCGCGTGCTCGAGGCATCCGCGGCCACCGACGTCGTCGAACTGCACGAGGCCGGGCTCGACCACGCCGTCACCGACCGCGGTGCCAGCCTCTCCGGTGGCCAACGTCAACGAGTCGCGTTGGCGCGGGCCCTGTCGGTCGACGCCCCGGTGCTGGTGCTGCACGACCCCACCACCGCGGTCGACGCCGTCACCGAGCACACGATCGCGCGCGGCATCGCCGAGCTGCGACACACCGGCAGCGCCGCGCAGACCACGATCCTGATCACCACCAGCCCTGCGCTGCTGTCGGTGACGCATCGCGTGCTCGTCGTCGACGACGGCCGCGTCGTCGCCGAAGGAACCCACCACGATCTCGCGTCCTCGGACGCGCAGTACAAGGAGACGGTGCTGCGATGACCGCGCCCGAACTGCTTCCCATCGCCACCGGTGCCCGGTCGGGGAAGTGGCTGCTCGAACAGCTGAAACTACGACGGGCACGAACGGCAGTGACGCTGCTCCTCGGCGCGGTGGCCGCGGCGATGTCGCTGGTGCCGGTCTATGTGCTCGGTGTCTTGGTCGACCGCGTCCGCGACGGGGCCGACTCGTCGACCATCGTCGGGGTCGTCGTCGTGATCGCGGTGGCAGCGGTCATCGGCGGTGTTGTCACCGGCTTCAGCGGCTACCTGATCAGTACCCTCGGTGAGGGCATCCTGGCGTCCTTACGGGAGGCTGTCGTCCGACGCGCTCTCCGCCTGCCGGTGGCCACGCTGGAGCGAGTAGGCAAGGGCGACTTGCTCTCCCGCGTCGGCGACGACGTCGCAGTAATGGCCAAGTCGATCGGCGAAGTGATTCCACAGCTTGTCGGAGCATTCCTGCTGGTGTGCCTGAGCATGATCACGATGCTCGGAATCGACTGGCGTCTGGGGCTTGCCGGTCTGGTGGCATTGCCGATGTACGTGCTCGCGCTGCGCTGGTATCTGCCCCGATCGGCTCCGCTGTATGCGGCCGAACGAGTCGCTATGGGCGAGCGAGCCCAGTCCTTCGTCAGCAGCATGCAGGGCGCAAAGACGGTGCGCGCCTACGGACTCGAAGCGGAGCACCTCGGTGAGGTGGATCGAGCGTCGGCGAAAGCCCGCGACATCGGCGTCGACGTCTTCCGCCTGTTCACGCGCTTCGGCTCACGCAGCAACCGCGCCGAATGTGTCGGCCTGTCGGTGATCCTGCTGGCCGGATTCCTGCTGGTACGAGGCGATTACGTGACCGTCGGCGAGACCACGGCCGCGGCGCTGCTGTTCCATCGCCTGTTCAATCCGATCGGCACCCTGCTGTTCACGTTCGACGACATCCAGTCTGCCGGAGCTTCTCTGGCCCGACTGGTCGGTGTCGTCGACATTGCCGACGAGCGGCCGGTGGGCGACGGTTCCGTGCCTGCCGACGCCACCCTCGATGTCGTCGACCTGCGCCACTCGTACGACGGGGGTCACGAAGTACTGCACGGGGTCGACCTGCGTGTGGACGCAGGTGAGACGGTCGCGCTCGTGGGATCCACCGGTGCCGGGAAGTCGACGATCGCGGCCATTGCGGCCGGGTCCATGGCGTCGACGTCGGGCACGGTTCGTGTCGGCGGCGCGTCGCTGGACTCGTTGGGCCACCAGGGTTTACGCCGGCATGTCGCGATCGTCAGCCAGGAAGTGCACGTCTTCGCCGGCCCACTGATCGACGACGTGTTGCTCGCGGCACCGGACGCCGGCCGCGACGACGTGGAAGCCGCACTGCGGACCGTCGGTGCCTGGGGATGGGTCGAGGCGCTCGAGAACGGCCTCGACACCGCCGTCGGCGAGGGCGGTCACCAGTTGACCGCGGCGCAATCGCAGCAATTGGCTCTGGCGCGGCTGGTTCTCGCCGATCCGGCTGTCGCGGTGTTGGACGAGGCCACCGCCGAGGCCGGCAGCTCCGGTGCCCGTGAGCTCGAACTGGCTGCGGAGGCGGCGACGAGAGGCCGCAGCACATTGGTCGTGGCGCATCGCCTCACCCAGGCCGCTGCAGCGGACCGCGTCGTTGTGCTCGAGCACGGGAAAATCGTGGAGCAAGGTCCGCACGACGAGTTGGTCGCTGCCGGTGGGCGTTACGCAGAGCTGTGGGAGGCGTGGCAGGGTCGCTGATTGCTATAGTAATTTGCCTATAGCTATTAGTTTTGGCTACGGTGTCCTCGGAAGATGGAGGAGGCCGACATGGCACGCGCAGGATTGACCGCGCAGCGCATCGTGGCAGCAGGAGCGGATCTGGCCGACGAGGTCGGCTTCGATCGCGTGACTGCCAGTGAGTTGGCGCGACGCTTCGACGTCAAAGTGGCGAGTCTGTATTCGCATCTGAAGAGCGCGCATCAGCTCAATGTCGGCATCGCTCTGCTGGCGTTGGAAGAGCTGGCCGACCGGGTAGCAGAAGCGTTGGCAGGCAGGGCAGGCAAGGACGCGTTGGTGGCAGTGGCCGACGCGTACCTGGTCTATTCGCGCGAGCATCCCGGGCGATACGCGGCGACCCAATTTCCTCTCGACCACGAGACGGCGATCAACAGTGCCGGGGTGCGGCACTCGGCAATGATGAAGGCGATCCTTCGTGGGTATCACCTGAGCGAGGTGGATCAGGTACATGCTGTTCGATTGTTGGGCAGCGTCTTTCACGGTTTTGCCAGCCTCGAAGCGGCCGGCTCGTTCGCTCACAGTGCACCCGACTCACAAGAGTCGTGGGCCCGAATCCTCGACGGAATCGACACACTCCTACGGCAATGGAGGCAGGAACCATGAAGCCGATCTCCGAACGCGACATCAGATCGTCGTTCGTCAACTCGTCCAAGGGTGACGCCACTCGGCTTTCCCTCCCCGATATGTTCGACGAAACGCCGTGGGAGGATCTCGATTTCCTCGGCTGGGGCGACCCGAAGCTGGCGGGACGGAGCTACATCGTCGTACCGCAGGAAGATCGACTCCGTGCAATTGCGTTGCGATACAAAGCGGGTGGACCGCGGACTGCGCAGATGTGCAGCATCTGTCTCACCACCCACGCCAACGGCGGTGTGTCGCTGATGGCCGCTGCGAAGGCAGGGGAGTCCGGGCGACGCGGCAACACCGTCGGTACCTACATCTGCTCGGATCTCGCATGTTCTCTGTACGCACGCAAGAAGAAAACACCGGCCCTGGGACGACAGTTCAAGGAGGACTTCGACGTCGACACCCGCACTGCGACGGTGAAAGACAATATCGACGCATTCCTCGCTCGTGTCCTCGGCTGAATGTCGCTGCGCTCCCGTCGTGCGCGTTGTGCGCCCTCAGAGGTACGCACAACGCGCACGACCTAGCTCTTTTGGCTGGACCGCTGTGGCCGCAAAGCTGTGAAAAGCCAGGCCGCTGCCGCGACAATTGCAAGTCCCCAGCCCGCAATGCCGGCCCCGGGGAAGTCCAGTCTTGGGACGGCTAGAACCCCGAAGATCACCAGAGTGGCGAACAGCGGCGAGAGTCTGTGCCGGGCGCGGTTGGGTGGACTGGACTCGGGTCCCGTTTGTCGCATGCGCATCTACCCGCCTTGTCGATGTGTTCGGCGAACCTACAGTAAACCGGTAGGTCGGTCTTCAATGGCGCACCCCGGTTGATACCCATGGAGTGTGGCGCAACGGTCGTAGCGCGTCCGAGGATTGGCGATTTGCCTAGCACGGGCCACCGACAGGTTCCGGTTCGCGAATCCTTATGCACAGCAGTAGTTTTCGGTTGCACCATCGTCGCGCGTCGAACATCTGTTCGATACACTTGTCTCCATGACCACGGAGATCTGGCAACTGAGCGAAAGCGAACTCCTCGCCGACGCCGCTGCGGTCTCCCACAAGATCCAACTGCTCGAAGCACGCCGCATCGCCCTCGTCGCCGACATCGACACCCGCGTGAGCCGAGAGAAGCTCGGCTTCCCCGGACCCGCAGGGTGGCTGACCTCCACCACCCTCCTCACCCCGAGCAAAGCGAACAAGATCGTGGCCCTCGCTCGCGGGTTGAAGAACTTCCCCGACATCGCCGACGCCGTGAACACCGGCAGCATGACCGTCGACCACGCCGCCCTGATTCTCACCTTCGCCGAAGCGCCACCGAAGAACCTCCCCCAAGAGGGTCGCGATATCGCCCGCACCGCGATGATCACCGCCGCCACCGGGCCCGGGGCACGCACCGACAACATCCGCGAAGCGATCACCAAACTCGAAGACACCTACGGCGGCAACAAGCCACCACCGGAAGACACCGACCGCAACGAACTCTTCGCCTCGAAAACCCTCAACGGACGTCTCGTGGCGAAGATGGATTTCGATGCGATCACCGGAGAAAAGCTGCTCACCGCGCTTTCACCGTTGACCGAACCCCGCCCTGCCGCCGACGGCACCCAAGACGAACGCAGTCCCGCACGGCGACGCGCCGACGCCTTCGGGCACATCCTCGACCGATACCTCGCCTCCAGTAACCGCCCCACCGAAGGCGGCGAAAAACCCCACGTCAACCTGCACATCCGGTTGCAGGACCTCACCGACCTCCGCGACAGTGCCGAGGACATAACAGACGACGAAACCTCACGCGCAGCAACAGAATCCGACACCGAGACCGACGCAGCAGATCCGGTCGACATCAACACCGGCGACCCCATCGACACCGACGCAGCAACCGAACCGGACCACGAAAACGGCAGCGGCAGTGGCGATTGCGGTGGAGGTGATGCTGCAGCCGACCGCGGCGCATATCGGGACCTGTTCGGTGACGGCACGTCGGTCGGTTGGCTGCCCTGGATGGGACCGCTCTCCCGCAACACCTCCCGCCAACTGGCGTGTGATTGCCTTCTCACCGCCATCGTGATGGACGAGAACGGCAACCCACTCAACCTCGCCCGCACCGCCCGGACCGTCACCGCCAAACAGAAACGCGCGCTGACTGCCCGCGATCACGGCTGCGCGTTCCCGGGCTGCGGCAAACCCGCCGCCTGGACCGAAGGTCACCACATCTGGCACTGGGCCGACGGCGGCCCCACCGATATGGACAACCTCGTCCTCCTCTGCGGATTTCACCATCGACTCGTCCACCGCTCCGACTGGGAAGTGTTCATCGGCACCGATCAACACCCCTGGTTCGTACCGCCGGCATCCGTCGACCCCTACCGACAACCCCGACAATCCCACGCCCGAGCAGGCCCCCACATCGCATAGGCTCGCGCAAACACACACCCGCCCCACACAAACACTCCAGCCCCGCACCGAGAACACGGTGCGGGGCTGGAAGGGGTTGTAGCTGAGCTCGTTTCGAGAGAACCGGGCTGTCAGTCCTTGTTCTTCTCCGCGATGAACAGCTTCTCGATGCGCTCTGCCTCGTCCTTCTTGGCGTCGGCTTCCTCGGATCGCTCTGCGGCCTCGGCCAATTCGGCCTCGGACGGTGCTGCAGCCAGCTTCTCCTGCTTGTCGACCTGAGCCTGCTGAGTCTTCTTGCGGTCCTCGGCTGCCTTGGCGGCCGCGGCAGCTTGCTCGTCGGCCTTTTTCTTCTTTGCAGCCGCTTCGCGTTCGGCTTCCTGGGCGGCCTCGCGCTTGCGCTGCTCGGCCTCCTGTCGCGCGTCGCGGGCCGCTTCCTGGGCTGCGGCGTCGGCGGCCCGCCGGTCCTGCTCGGCGGTCTCACGAGCCGTCTTCAGGTCGGCGTCCGCGGCAGTCTTCTTCGCACGTGCCTCGGCGTCCAGGCGTGCTGCTTCGGCGCGGTTCTCGGTGCTGTCGACCAGAGTCTCACCGCGATCGGCAAGACTCCTGTCTCCCAACAGGTTTCCGACAGCACGATCGAGGGATCCGAGCGTGTGCTCGTAGGCGAGCCGCGCCGGTGATTCCGCATCCATCTTCACGACGACGTTGGTCTCGATGAGCTGCAACGGAATTCGTGCGATCTTGTACTGAAGTCTCAGGATGGTCAGTGGTAGGGCCAAAACACTCATGTAGTCGAACTCCTAGATCAGCAGTGGTGGGTCAAGCCTGGTTGCGAAGCTCTTCGGCTTTCTTGCGGTCGGCTTCGGCCTGCAGCAACGCTTCCTGGTGCTTTTGCGCAGCCACCATTTCGTCCGCATCTGCCGCGGCCTGCTCGGCTTTGCGCTCCTCGGTCGCTTCGATCTGTTCGGCCGTTGCGTCGACCTCGGCTGCCGCTCGTTCCCGCGTCACGGTCTCACGCTTGTTCTGCTCGGCCGCGGCCACCTGGGTCTCTCGAACGCGGTCTGCGTTCGCCTCGGCAACTGCCGCGTTCTCTTCCGCGGCCTCGCGTCGACTGTCTGCCGCAGTCCGCACGTCGGCCAGCTCCTCGGCGGCCTCGGTGGCCTGTGCATCGGCGACGCGTTCGGTGGCCTGCGCCTCCTTGCGTTCGCGAGCCTGAGCGGCCTGCAACTGGCCCTCGGCCGTCAACGAGTCGTTGCCGGTGACAGCGCCGACGACCTCTTTGGCTTTGCCCTTGATCCCGTCGAGCATTCCTTTGCGTGCTTCGCCCGCTACGTTCTCGTCAGTCATGTAACTGCAGGTACCCACTGGCTGTTCGAGTAACCCCACGTCGACCTCGGACGATACGATCGCCGACGAAAGCATCAGCAGTGAGGAGACGTATGCCTATCGCGAAGATCAACGGCATCGACGTGAACTACCAGGTCAAGGGCAGTGGAGACCTGGTCGTTCTGATAATGGGCACCGGCAGTCCCGGCCGAGTGTGGGAACTGCATCAGGTACCGGCCCTCCTGGCGGCCGGCTACCGGGTGTGCACCTTCGACAACCGCGGTATCGCGCCGTCGTCGGAAAGTGCGACCGGTATCACCATCGACGCCATGGTTGCCGACACCGAGGGCTTGATCGAACTGGTCCGCGACGGTGCCGAGAAGGCCTTCGTCGTCGGAACGTCGATGGGCTCTCGCGTCGCACAGGAGTTGGCTCTGAAGCGTCCCGATCTGGTTCGCAAGGCGGCGTTCTTGGCCGGGCACGCGCGGGTCGACGAGTTCCAGAAGACTCTCGCCCAGGGCGAACGGGCGCTGTACGACAAGCGCGTCGAGCTGCCGGGCACGTACTCGGCCGCGGTGACGGCGGTGATGAACCTGTCGCCCGCCACGTTGCGTGATGCGCGAACGGCTCGCGATTGGCTCGACCTGTTCGAGTTCTCGGCATCCTCACCATCCGCCGGGGTGCGCGCGCAGCTGGGCATGGACGACGATTTCGACCGCACCAACGCCTACCGGGCAGTGTCGGTGCCGTGTCTGTCGGTCGGGTTCGCCGACGATCGGATGATCCCCGCCTACCTGGGCAAGGAGCTCGCCGACGCGATTCCGGGGGCTCGATACGTGGAAATCGCGGACGCTGGGCACTACGGATATCTCGAGCGTCCCGAGGCCGTCAATGCGCACTTGCTCGACTTCTTCAAGGCCTGACGCCACCTGAGCACGACCTGCGTTGCTAGGGTCGTGTGGCACCTCACGGTGCAGACTTACCAATCAAACGTTCGCGACGAGTGAGGCGAGATGAGTACCAACCCGTTCGATGACGAAGACGGACGCTTCTTCGTGCTGGTCAACGACGAAGATCAGCATTCGCTGTGGCCGACGTTCTCCGAGGTCCCTCAGGGGTGGCGTGTCGTCTTCGGTGAAGACACCCGCGCTGCGTGCCTGGAGTACGTCGAGAAGAACTGGACCGACATGCGTCCGCGCAGCCTGCGTGAGGCCATGGAGGCCGACGCAGCTGCCCGCGCAGGTGCTGAGGGAACCCCCAGCACCGAGGCCTGAGTTCCGCCTTCTACGAAGGACTCGTACCGCGCCGCCGACGAACCGTCGGTCGGCGCGGTTCTTCTCTGCGGCGAAGCGTCGGGCGTAGTAGTTCCTCGGTGCGTGCCAGGATCCGGGGTCGACGCAATGTTCGCGCACCCCACTCACCCAATGTGACGCCCGCAGCCAGGCCACAGCCGATGCCGAACGCCGCGAAGAGCGAGCTGATACCGAGCAGCAGTTGGTCGTTGAGAATCGCGTACAGACCCCGGTAAAGCGAGAGACCGGGCAGCAACGGAGTGATGCCGGCGACGGCAACGATGAGCGGCGGAATGAGCGCTCGACGCGCGAGGAGACCACCGGCGAATCCCACGACCGTGGCCGCGATGGCAGACGCGATGATCGGACCCACAGCCAGTGTCTGCGACATCAAGTAGACGAGTGCGCCCGCGAAGCCGCCCATGAACGCTGCCGTCAGTGCGCGCCGCTCGGCGTAGCAGGCGAGCGCGTAGAACAGAGACGCGGCCGCGCCGGCCAGGACCTTGGTGGGCACCTGTGTGATGTCCGGGGGAGGCAGGTTGCTGATCTGCGGCAGATCGCTCCCGATCAGGGCCGCCAACCGCAGCGACGTGGCGACGCCGGCAATGATGCCGCCCGTCATCATCAGCACCTCGAAGAATCTGGCCGACGCGGTGATCGGTGCTCCGGTGATCGCGTCCTGTACCGAGCCGACGAGCGAAAGCCCCGACAGCAGCACCGTCACCCCGGCACCGATGATCACCGACGGGGAGATGTCGATATTGAGCTGATCCTGAAAGTTGTACAGAGTGATCGCCGGGGTGGCAGCGACGAATCCGCCGACCACCTGCTGAAAGAAGAAGGGCAGTCCGGCGCGGTTGAGGATGCGGCCGATTCGGTCGATCACCATCGTCGTCAGGAAGCTGACGACCGCGACCAACGCGCCGCCGCCGAGCAACACACCGATCGCCGCCGCCATGCCGGCCCACGCGAAGGTCGCGATCCACCGGTTGTACGGGTGCGGGGCCGAGGTGATCTCGTCGAGGCGGTCACGCGCGATGCTCGCCGGGACCACCTTGACGCGCACCGAGCGAATAAGTCGGTCGACCGCGGCCAGCCGTGTGAAGTCCATCGAGCGGTAATGGACGATGCGCATCGTCGACGCCGGCGGCCGCGTCGGACCGCGATGTGCGCTCAGCGTGATCGAGTTGTACGTGACGTCGACATCGCATCGCGCGAGGCCGTACGTCGCGGCGATGAACTGCACCTGCGTCGCCGTATCCACCGCAGACGTGCCCGACGCCAACAACACCTCGCCGACACGAACGGCCAGCTCGAGGACCTCGGCGACCGTCGCGTCGTCCGTCAGATCGATAGGGCGAAGAGGTGACGGCGCGGCGGTCGGTGTATCGATGGTGGCCCGACGCTCACCGGTGAGACGGCTCAGCGAAGCCGTCAGGTCTTGCAGGAAAGTCATGACCGTCTTTACGTTGCTGGGGTGATCCACCGACAAGGTACCTGTTGTCGCTGAGCGTCCGATGAACGGTATGCTTGGCTCGCTTCACTGCCTCCTTAGCTCAGCGGTAGAGCACTCGCCTTGTAAGCGAGCGGTCAACGGTTCAATCCCGTTAGGAGGCTCTCTTGGCTCCGATTCCGTCCCTGGGATCGGAGTTTTTACGTTTTCGTCTCGGATCGGCTCCTCAGTTTCGGATACCCGACGCCGATGGGAGTCAGGTATCCGAAACGGGGGAGCTGATTGAGTCGACGGGGCGGATCGACGCCCTTCGTCGGAATCCACACCCTTCGTAGGAGGTGTCGATTCCGATTGGGGGCGTGAATTCAAGTCATCGCTGCGCAACCGCGGGCCCACCACATCGCCACGGGTCGGAATACGAAGAGCCGAGTCGTCGTTGACTTCATCGACGGTGTTCGATCCCAATGCCCCGGGTACCAACCATCAGCCGCTACGAGCGGCCACCTGCCGAGAGGCGCACTGGCGAACACCGTCACCCAATACTGATCAGAGCCGCGCACCCAGAGGTGCGCGGCTCTGTTCGTTCCACAAGCCCGGTATCACTGCTTGTCTTGCTTCTCCGCGGAAGCCATCGAACCCATTTCGGCGGCGAATTCTGTCGCCATGGCCTTCGAGAGTGCCTGCGCAGCCGACAGCGGACGCACCATCACGGTGAAATTGTCGATCAGGCCGTCGGAGTTCAGGTGGAGGATGTCGCAGCCGTGGACGGTCACGTCGTCGATACGGGTCTCGAAGAACAGGACGTGATCACGGCCGCCGATGTCTTCGACGGTTTTCACGTAGCGAAGGTCCTCGAAGACGCGGGTGACGGCGCGCAGAATCGCCGCGGTCGTTTGCTTGCCGCGGTACGGCTTGAATGCGACGGGGGAGCTGAAGACGACGTCCTCGGCCAGGGTGGCGGCCATGGCGTCGTGATCGTTGGCCTCGACGGCCTGTCGGAACTGCTGCACGCGTCATCTCCTGGGTGGGGCCAGGGCCTGAGACACCCTCGGCTGGTGACCGAACCATACACAATTTTGCGACTATGAACGGGTGATCGGCGTTTTCATCTGCGTCCCGCGCGGGTGTCGAGAACTTCGAGGACACGGGCACCCCAGCGAAGCGATTCCTCCTCGAACATCCGTCCGCGCATCAGGGTGAGATACGGGCCGATGCGATCGGCGGTGGCCAGGAACTCGGTCTCGGTACGTCCGTCGAGCAGGCGGTGCGCCATCCGGTCGTACCGAGCCAGCTTGTCTCGTGAGAGCTGCATTCGTTCTCGGATCGCATCGGTCATCGGCTCGAGGTCCCCGGCTTCGAGAGCGTGGATCGCAACCAGGTGCTCGTCGCGAATGGCCGGAAGCTTCGGTTGCCGATGGCTCACCTGGCGCAGCGCTGCGCGTCCCTTGTCGGTGAGGCTGAACAGGCGTTTGTTGGGTCGACCGTCCTGTTCGACCAATCGCGCCGAGATCACCTCGTCTCGATCCATTCGGTCGAGTTCGCGGTAGAGCTGTTGGGGAGTGGCAGTCCAGAAGTTGGCGACGGTTGCGTCGAACGCCTTGGACAGGTCGTAACCCGACATCTCCCCGTCGACCAGTGCGGCGAGCACAGCATCACGTAGCGACATGATCAAGGACAGTACCCGTCGCGAGGTGGCGGGCAGGCCAGATATTAGACAATTTGTTGTATATTGACGTCGAGTGAAAGAACGGTGGACGTGGTGGATCGGACGAAACAATTGCGATACGTAGCCCTGGGCGACAGCCAGACGGAAGGGCTGAACGACGGCAACGACGAAACGGGCTTTCGTGGTTGGGCCGATCGGCTCGCCGAGCACATGGCCGAGAGTGCAGACGAGGTCGTCTACGCCAACCTCGCGGTACGTGGTCGTAAGGCTGCGCAGGTCAAGGCCGAGCAGTTGCCGGCTGCGTTGGCGTTGAAGCCGACGGTCGCGTCCGTCGCGGCCGGTGTCAACGACATCTTGCGTCCGCAGTTCGATGCGCGGACCGTGGCAGGTGAAGTGGGCGCAATATTCGCCGCGCTCCGAGCGGCCGACTGCACCGTGATCACCATGACGTTCCCCCGCCTCGCTCACCCGGTCCCCGGAAGGACCGTCATCGCCAGGCGTATGACCGAGCTCAACGCCGAGATTCGCAGAGTCGCAGCCGAATCCGATGTCGTGGTGATCGACCTCGAGAAGCACGACGTGGCCTCCGATCCTCGGCTATGGAGTTGGGACCGACTGCATCTGAACGAGACAGGGCACGCGCGGCTCGCTGCGGCCGCCGCCTACGCCCTCGGTCTACCGGGCGTCACCGACGCATGGACTCTCCCGTTGGCACCGCTCGCCAGACCGCGCCTGCACTCCCGAGTTCGCGCCGACCTCACCTGGGCCGGAATGTTCCTCGCGCCGTGGTTGACTCGTCGGATTCGTAAACGCTCCTCGGGGGACAGTCGTACGGCCAAGCGGCCGGAGCTGACCGCGGTACTCGGGTAGAGCCGGGCGAACCGACGCGAGCAGACCTGGTGAATCAGAATCCCGGGCCGAGATCTGCAGTGTTATCGACCAAGCTGCGCCGCATCCAGCTGTACACCCTCTCGTCGTTGAGCAGGGTGAAGTGGTGCGCACTGTAGATCGCCAGACCGTCGTCCGGTCGAAGTCCTATGTTGCGGAGTTTGTTTCGGCCTCCGGCGCTGTCGGTACGGACCAGACCGTCGCCCACGAAGACTCCGACCGGGTTGCGCGGACTTCCGGTGACGACCGCGGACGCGTGATGATGACGCACCCGTTCCGGAACCGAGATGTCCATGGCAGCACCGACATCGAAGCTGTCGGTGTACCGAGCATGACCGTCCTCGTCGGTGATCGCTCCGTGGATCAAATCACGGATACCGGCACTTCGACGCGCCAGTAGGTTCGCGAACGGCCGGGTCTCGGGTACGAGTGCCATTGCGGCCGCGGCGACGTGGACGCCGTGGGCAAGCGGCGCGCCCAGATGTGGTGTCCCCAGAGTGAATACGTCCGTCAGCAGATCCACCCATCGGCGACCGCTTTCGGCGGCGTGATGAGAGGCGCTGCGTGAGACCAGCCCGCCCATGGAATGTCCGACCAACGTGATCCGCTGTACCCGGACGGGCCACGCCGGTACGAGCTGCTCCAGCAAGTCCGACAGGTCGGCACCATTGGCTGCAATTCGGCGTCCGGTGTTGTAGCGCAGAAAGATCGAGGTCGTCCCGGCTTCGGCGTCCAGCCGCTCTCCGTATGTGGGCCGGCCACCGAGCCGCCATGCGTATTCCGTTTCGACCAGCCCATGGACGAACACCACGAGGTGCGCTCCCGCAGTGGGAAACCCGGCGGCCAAGGCTCGGTACTCCGGGGGTACAGGGCGTCCGTCGACTCGAATCGACATCGGATGGGCCAGTACCCGGGCTGTTCTCTCCATGTCGTCGCCGATGAGACCGTTCAGAACGGCGATGGTCTGCGCGCCACGGCTGGTGTGCGACGGCGACGGCCGCGAGTCGTCCTCGGCCACGTCGTCGCCGTCGGTCAGGGAGCCGTCAGCCAGAGAGCCGTCGGTCAGGGAACCGACGATCTTGGCTGCGCCGGTGCAGGCGGCCGCGATGCTCGCGTACGTGCCGGCGGCGATCGCGTCGTGCATCAGTTGTGTCGGCAGGGCGGCGGGACCGATACCGAGCTTCACGGCAGCAAACGTGCGTCGTGCAATTGCCGAGTGGACCGCGCGAACGCCACCCGCAGCCGACGCCAACTCGCGAAGTGTGAGCTCGCCGAGCTCACCCCACTCCTGTGTGCGCCGAGATTTCTTCCCCGGTCCAGGTTTTGTCCCCACCGGATTCAGTGTACGCACGTCCACTCAAACTGCTGCCGATGCAGAATCGGCGTCTCAGCCCCGGCGGCCGACCACCGGGTTGAGCTCGGAGTTCGCGAGGCCACCGGGCTCAATGCCGGGGAGGAATTCTCGCCATGTGCCGCTGATCAGGGTCGGCGACTCTACGACGCGGGTGCCGTCGGCGAAGTAGGTGGTGGCCAGCGCGCGACGCGGCTGTGTCGTCCGGTTCGGGCCGGCGGTGTGGAAGCACAGCGCGGAATGGAACGACACGTCTCCCACGGCGAACGGCTCGGACTCCACCGCAACGTTGCGCGTGCGGAAACGCTGGGTGACGGCCTCGTCGTAGGAGGTGCCGACCTTGTCGAATTCCAGGTCGGCGACCTCGCCGAGAACGTCCCGTCCGCGGGCGAACGACAATGGACCCATCGGGCCAGGAATGGCCGACATCGGCATCCAGGCGGTGACGGCGGCGGTGGTCTGCAACGGGAAGTGCTCGGCGTCGTGGTGCCACGGTGTGCGTCCGCAGCCGGGCTCCTTGGACAGCGCATTGTCGTGGTACAGCCGAACGCCGGGCACGTCGAGCAGTGCCGCGGCCAACCCGCCGATCCGGGGTGACAGCGCTACGGCACGCATCAGGTCGTCGTGGAGCCACATCTGCTCGAGCGCGGTGAACCGGCCCGCAACGTCATTGCCGTGCTCGGCTCGCAGTAGTTCGTCGAGCCGCTCGGCGAGTCGACGTACGACGGCAGGCGAGAACACGGCGGGCAGCCGCACGAAGGCGTGACGGGCGAATGCATCGACGGCCGCCGGGTCGAGATCGTAGGGCTCGGTGAGTTCACGCTCGACTTGATCGTCGGTCGCCGCGTCGATGTCGGGCAAGCCGGGACCTTCGACCAGTTCTGCGGGTGCGGCGTCGTTCGCGGCCAGCGTGACGTACCAGTCCCACCAGTCCTGGTCGTTGCCCGCCCAGTCCTGGTCGATTCCGCCCTCGCGATTGCGTTCGGGCAGAAGCTCGTTGGTGGCAGGGTTGTTCAGAGCCACAGCAGGGCCGCCTCGTGCGAGAAGGTGTAGGAACCGGACGCGTCGCGACACGAAGCGAGGTAGTCACCGAGCACGGGGGCCGCTTCCATCTCGTCGAGGGACACGGAGTCGTCGAAGGCACACCGCTGCAGAAAGCCCTCGGCGACAGCGCGATCGGACGTTCCGGTGGTGTAGGAGACGCGCTTATCGCGCACGTCCGCGCCCGCGCGGATCAGCGCGTCGCGCACCTGCTCGGCCGTCGTGTACGGCGTTGCTTCGCGCACGCCGGCGCGGAAGGCATCGTAGAACGCGATGTAGTGGGAGGCTTCCGTTGCCTGCGCGACCAGACCGAGACCACCGGGAGCCAGCGCGGCCACGAACCTTTCGGCTGCGGCATCCAACTCGGCGGGAGGAAGGGCGTAGAGCGCGTGAGTGGCCCACACGACGTCGTAGCCTGCGTGATCTGCGGGCAGATCCTGCAGCGTCATCACCAGATCGTGCCGGGCGACGAAAGGCGCGGCCAGAGCTCCGCGTGCCTCGGCCACCGAGAATTCGGATGGGTCGAGCAGGTCGTAGGCGACCTCGGGTACCGCGGACAGGTCGGTGTACCGGCGGAGCGCAGTGGGGAATTTACCGCTGCCGCAGGCCACGTCGAGTAGCGACCAGCCCTCGTGAGCCCGGCCGGCGAGCAGCGTCGGCCAATCGGCTGCCAACGCCAGCTGGTGATAGTCCTCGGTGGCCAGGGCGTAGAACGCCTCCATACCCGTGCGGCCCGCCTCGCTCCAGTGCTCGAGACTGCGTTCGGCTGTGTCTCCGCTGCTCACGAGATTCCTCCTAGGAAGCCAACTACGACGCACCGGACGGGGCGTCATGGTTGACTCGGTCCAATGTCCAACATAGCTCCGAATTCGCCGACCGACACTGCCGTCGTGCTCATCGACGGATTGCGGGCGATGCGGCGCGGGGCCGAGGCGCTGGCGGGCCTGCCGCCCGAGTCCTACGCCGAGCACCATGCCGCCTTCGAGATGCTCTCCGATCAGCGCGGTCTGATCGCCCGGCACTTCGCAGATCGGCTGGCCGGGATGGGGAACGGACCGCTATCGGTGCTGTCGGTGGGCTGCGGGGACGGTTCGCTCGATGCCAGGCTTGCAGCGGGCCTGTTGCTGCGGGCACCCGGCCGCACGGTGCGGTACGTCGGCATCGACCCTTGGATCGGCAGTACCGAGCTCTTCGCCGCCAAGATGGCGGCGCTCGAGGCCACCGAACTCGACGCCCACGCGTACGTCGCATCGTTCGACGACGCACCCGTCGACGAGACTTTCGACGTCGTAATGTTCGTGCACTCGATGTACTACGTCGCAGACTTACGAGCAACGCTGCATGCCGCGCTCGCCCTGCTGCGACCCGGCGGCGAACTGTGGGTGGCGATTGCGCCGACGGCGGCGCTCAACGCACTCGTCGAAGTACTCGCTCCTCCGCTGGAGGGCCATCGGCAATGGTTCAGCGCAGATATCGAGAAAGCGTTCGTCGACGCCGAGATCGCCCTCGACGACACAGTGACTCTCGATGCGCTGGTCGATCTTTCCGCCGCGAGCGACGACGTGCTGGACTTCGCGGTGCAAGCCCGGTTGACGCCCGAGCTGCACGAGCCGGTGCGCGCCTACCTCTCGGCGGTATCGGTTCCGAATGCGGTTGGCGGGCTTCGAGTTCCGCATCCGGTCGATGTATTCAGAGCGACCCGTCACTGAACGCCTAGACGCCACTGAACGCGTTGACGCCGCTGGATGCGTTGACGCCGTTGTGAATCAGATCCCCGCTTTCGGATTTCCGACGCCAATCGGCGTCCGACATTCAGATGTGAGGAGCCGATTCGCTTCCCGCCGGCTCACAGTCAGCGGTTCACAACCGGCAGAGTGTCTTTCCGTTCGTTCGTCCGTTGAGTAGGTCGACCAGTGCGGTGGAGGCCTGCTCGAGGCCGTCGTAGACGGATTCCTCGTAGATCATGGTTCCGTCGACCAGTCGGCTTCCGACGGTGGATCGCATCGTGTCGTAGAGATGGCCAAATGAGCCGGCTCGAAATCCTCGTACCGACAAGCTCTTGGCCGTGATCTGAAACAGGTTCGACGGCAACGTGTTCGATGTTTCGTAGGTGGAGATTGCCCCGCACATCGCGACGCGTCCCTCGGGTCGAAGTGCGTCGAGTGCAGCGGTGAAGTGAGAACCGCCGACGTTGTCGAAGTATGCGTCGATTCCGTCCGGGGCAGCGCGCGCGAGAAGGCTGTCCATGTCGCCGTCGTGGTAATCGAACGAGCGGGAGGCTCCCAGGGCATCGACCAGATGATCGGCCTTGCGTCGGCTGCCTGCGGAAGCGATCACCGTACATCCGTGATGGGCGGCGAGTTGGGTGGCGATACTGCCGACTGCTCCTGCCGCGGCCGAGATCCAGACGGTATCGGACGGTCGAATGTCCATGATCTCGAAGAGGCCGACATAGGCCGTGAGCCCAGAACTGCCCAGCGGACCCAGGAACCACTGTGGGGGCCAGTCCTGGGTATCGATTCTGGTGAGGGTGCCCGCGCCGCCCAATCCGCCGGCGGTGGCAGAGACCACTGCGAAGTCGCAATAGCCGTACATGTGCGACACCAGATCTCCCGGCCGAAAGTTCTCGTCCCGTGATTCGACGACGACGCCGAGTGCCAACCCCACCAACGCATCTCCGATCCCCAGCGGTGGCAGATATCCCGACGGTGCCGAGTCGCCGAGGCGCAGTCGAATCGACGGATCGATCGACAGCCACGTATTTCGCACCAGCACTTCGCCATCGAGCAGTGGAGCGAGCGGGATGTCCGCCAGCTCCAGATGCTCGGTCGTGAGTTTTCCGCTGGGACGGGCGGCGAGGCAGAGTACTCGACTGATCATGGTCTTCGATGACGTCCCTTCGAATCGGGTGATGCGGAAAACGCGACAATCTTTCCACAACTGAATTAGGTTCAAGTGTAGGCCGCGTCCGAAAGGTGACACAGGTGAAATCGTCGAATCACATCAGTTTCTTTGCGCCGATGCGTATTCCGAAGTTGCGCCGGATGTTGGGCTTCGAGCTGAGCGCCAGTGTGGGCGTGTGGATCCTGGTTCTCGCTGCCCAGTGGACGCTCACCGAGTCGGGGGAGTCCGCGCTGGTGGTCTCCTCAGTCCAGTTCGCCGCCAGTGTGCCGTTCTTTCTTCTTGCTCTACCGATCGGGGCCATCGCGGAGTTCGCCGGTCATCGGTTGTTGCTCGCGGGCACCGCTATCGTCCTGCTGGTGGCGTCGATCGTCATGACGGCGTTGCAACTCCTCGGCCTGTCCTCCACGCCGGCGTTGATGACAGCGGTGTTTCTCGCCGGGTGCGGGCTCGCGTCGGTGGCAATCGTGTGGCAGGCCCTACTCCCTCATCTGGTCCCTGCCGACATGATGGCGGTCGTTCCTGCAATCGACGGTGCCATTTTCAACGGGGCGCGCGCAGTCGGACCGGTGATCGGGGGCGCGATACTCGCATGGTGGGGTTCGAGCGGTGCATTTGCGACCGTTGCCGCGCTGTTCGCAGTCTGTGTCGTCGTGGCGCTCACTCAGGTGCCGCCGGAGTCCGGTAAGAAGCCCAAGACCGAATCCGTGCACCATGCTGTCGGGGTGAGTGTGCGGTTCATTCGCCATTCGCGCTGGACTCGGCGACTGTTGTTGCGCGTCATCACGTTCGGAATTCCGGCCAGTGCCCTGTGGGCGTTGCTACCGGTGGTGGCATACGAACGACTACATGCATCGTCGGTTCAGTTCGGTGTTCTCTCGGGTGCCATCGGGATCGGTGCGGTGGCCGGGACCGTCGCACTGATGCCTCTCCGTGCACGGTTGAGCTGGAACACATTCGTAGCGATCGGTTCGATTGCGTATGCGGCGGTCCTCGCGGGCATCGTGCTCGTGCCGTCGGTGAGTGTGGTCTTCGTGCTGCTGGTCATCGTGGGTGCGGCGTGGGTCGCGATCCAGAGCACCTGGATGATCGCCACCCACGCTGTGATGCCGAAGTGGATCAAGTCGCGTGTCATCGCATTCGTGATGCTGACCTTTCAGGGCAGTCAGGCAGTAGGAGCCCTCCTGTGGGGGTTTCTGGCCGACGCAGTCGGTCTCGTTGCAGCAGTGATCGTCTCGGCGGCGATCATGTCCGTCTCCGCAGTAGAGATTCTCCGACGGGGAATTCTGCCGAGCGAATCGATAGCACCGGATCTGTCGGGAGGAGCAGGTCCGCCGGTACTCTCGACCGAATTCGACGGTCGCCGGATAACCGTCGAAACGACGTATGTCGTCGATCCGGAAAAGCTGACGCAGTTCGTCGACGACGTCGGACGCCTGCGATCGTCCAGACTCCGACTCGGGGCCGTACGGTGGTCCTGTGCGCAAATGTCCAGCACCAGAGCGACATTCGTCGAGCTGTGCACCTTCGAGAACTGGTCGGAGTATGCCTCCCAGGAGACGGAGAGGCTGACGGTGCCCGAGCACCGCATCAGGACCGCGATCGCCTCCCATCTGACGGCCGAACCGCAGGTGCGAGTGCTGGTGGATGTGGCACCGCGATAGTACCGGGCCACCACATCCACCGACGTTCAGTTGAACTTGCTTTCCCATTCCTGTTGGAACTGTGAGACCTTCTCGGGCGTCAGCGAATCCGAATCGGGCAGCGAAATGTCCTGTGCCGACCCGACCGAGTTCTCGACATCGGGCAGTGCGCTGCCGTACCCCTTCGACAGGGCGCGTTGCCCCTCGGCCGACACCATGAAGTCGGCCAGCACTTGCGCGGCGTTGGGATGCGGAGCCGACGACAGCACGTGGGAGTAGTACGGCGCACCCCATGCCGGATCGGGAAGTATCCAGTCGACCGGTGCACCTGCGTCCTTCTCCCGGACCAGTGGGGGAACCATCGGCGACGCGGCGATCTCGCCCGAGCTCAATGCCTGAGCCACGGCCAACGTGCCCGGGTACACCCGCGGTTCCTGCACGGCGAGCTTGTCCAGAAAGCCGCCTCCGGTCCAGTTCTCGTCGAAGAAGCGATACTCGTCGACCACGGCGGCGAACCCCGCAGGATTCACGACGCCCAGCCGGCCTTTCAACTTCGGATCCAACAGATCCTGCGGGGACGACAGCCCGGTAGGAACGGCATCGGTGTTCCACCCGAGTGCGAATATCGCTGCGCTCGTGAGGAAGAACGTGTCGTTCAGCATGCTCGTCGACCGAGCGTACGCCGGGTTGTCGAAGGCCGGCCCTACCACCGGCGTCGAGTAGGTACCCGATTCGGACGCATTCGTGATCCATGCGGCATCGGTCGACATGTGTACGTCGGCAGTTCCACGGCCGGTGCGGGCTTCGGTCTCCACGCGCGGGTTGAGCTCGACGTCACTGCCCCGCGTGAACTCGAGATCGATGTCGGGATACTTCGACTCGAAGGCGGTCTCGAGTAGCGCGAGGTTCTCGGGATGCTGACTGGAGTACAGGTATACGGTTCCTTCCTCGTCGGCCGCAGCCACGACGTCGTCCCATGTGCCCTGCACCGGTGCGGATCCGGCTTCCTGCGAGGATTGCCCGCACGCCGCAGCGACGACGGTCACCGCTGCGATCCCGACGGACATCACCGATCGACGTACTGCATTCACAGCATTCTCTTTTCGTTCAGGACACGAGTGTATGGACGCGTTCTCCGCGTAGTGCTTTGTTCACCAACGACTGCGGCGGCTCGAAGTGAGCCCCGTACTTCGATGCCAACTCGCGTGCTCGGTCGACGAAGCCGGACAGCCCGCCGTCGTATTGGTCGATGTACTGGATCACGCCCCCGGTCCACGGCGGGAAGCCGATGCCCAGCAAGGACCCGATGTTCGCGTCGGCCACGCTCGTCAACACACCTTCGTCGAGGCACTTGACCGCCTCGATCGCCTCGGCGAACAGCATCCGTTCCTGCATGTCCACGAAGGGAATTCGAGTCGAGCCCGAGTCGAACGACGTGCGCACGCCCGGCCAGATCCCGGTTCTCGCACCCGATTCGTCGTAGCTGTAGAAGCCGCCGCCGCCGGCACGCCCGGGGCGGTCGAGTTCATCGACCATCCTGTCCATCACCGCGTCGGAGCCGTGTCGGCGAGGCGGGCTGCCTTCGCTCACCAGCGCGCGTTCGTTCTCCTTGCGGATCTTCTGCGACAGGGACAAGGTCACCTGGTCCATCAATTGCAGCGGTGGGACGGGGTAGCCGGCCTGCGCGCCTGCCTGTTCGACGAAGACCGGGTTGACGCCCTCGCCGACCGCGGCCATCGCTTCGTCGAGGAACGCGCCGATCACTCTCGAGGTGAAGAAGCCTCGACTGTCGTTGACGACGATGGGCGTCTTACCGATCTGGAATACGAAGTCGACGACCTTCGCCACGGTCGCATCGGAAGTCTCTCGGCCACGGACGATTTCGACGAGGGGCATCCTGTCGGCGGGGGAGAAGAAGTGGATTCCGATGAAATTCTCGGGTCGGCTCACGCCGTCGGCCAGGATAGAAATGGGAAGCTGAGAGGTGTTGGAGCCGAGGACGGTTTCGGCGGGAACGATACCGTCGAGCTCCCCGAACACCGCAGTCTTGACCTCCACGGACTCGAATGCGGCTTCGATCACGAGATCGACTGCGGCGCACTCGGTCGCGTCCGCGGTCGGCCGGATCCGGTCGAGCAGTGCCGCCGACCTCTCGGCGGTCGTGGAGCCCCGCTCGACAGCTTTTGCTTCGAGCTTCTCGGCGTAGAGTTTTCCGCGGTCAGCAGCGTCCTGGTCGAGGTCTTTCAATACGACCTCGATACCGGCCTTGGCGCACACGTAGGCGATCGCGGCACCCATCATTCCGGCTCCGATGACTGCCACCGAACGGGCGGTGAACGTATCGTGGCCGGCCGGGCGGGACGTGCCGCGTCGGATGGTCTGCATGTCGAAGAAGAACGCACGAATCATGTTCTGCGCCACTCGATCGGTCATCAGAGAGACGAAGTAGCGGGTTTCGATGCGATCCGCAGTGTCGACGTCGACCGACGCGCACTCCGCCGCAGCGGCGAGGATCGCCCGCGGTGCCGGGGCGGGTGCGCCCTTGAGCTGCTTGCGTAGCAGCGCCGTGGCGGCCAGAAGATTCTGAGCGACGGCAGGATCGCTCGGTCCGCCACCGGGTATCTCGAAACCCTTGACGTCCCATGGCTGCACAGCCGACGGGTTCTCGGCGATCCACGCCTTCGCAGCCGGAATCAACTCGTCCACAGCGGCAACGGTGGCGTCGATCAGCCCGAGCTTTTTCGCATCGGCCACCGAGTGCTGCTGGCCCTTCGTCAACACCTTCGACAGGGCGGCGTCGAGTCCCATCAATCGGACCGTTCTGACGATCCCGCCGCCACCGGGCAACAATCCGAGCGTGGCCTCGGGGAGGCCGATTCGGGTGCCCGGCACATCCGCTGCGATGCGGTGGTGGGTGTGCAACGCAATCTCGAAGCCGCCGCCGAGGGCCGCGCCGTTGATCGCGGCCACCACTGGGCGGCCGAGGGTTTCGAGCCGTCGGAGAACACTCTTGATGCCGTCGATCCGCTCGGTCAAGGCGCGCGCAACGTCCCGCTCGTCGACAGCGCCCGGGTCTTTCGTCATGTCGTCGAGGTCGCCGCCCGCGAAGAACGACTTCTTGGCCGAGGTGATCACGACACCGGTGATGTCGTCCTTCTCGGCTTCGAGCCGCTCGACCGTGGCGGCCATCGACGCGATGTACGTATCGTTCATCGTGTTCGCGCTCTTGCCTGCGTCGTCCATCGTGAGTACGACGATGCCGTCGGCACCGCGTTCCCATCCGATCATGTTCTCGCTCATGTTTTCTCGTATTTCTCTGTGTCGACGATGGGCGGTTCAGAGGCGTTCGATGACGGTGGCGACGCCCATTCCGCCGCCGATGCACAGGGTGATCAGGCCGTAGCGGCCACCGGTTCGTTCCAGTTCGTCCAGCACGGTGCCCACCAGAATCGCGCCGGTGGCCCCGAGCGGGTGGCCCATCGCGATTGCTCCGCCGTTGACGTTGGTCTTCTCGTGCGGGATGTCGAGGTCCTTCATCCACTTGAGCACGACGGAGGCGAAGGCCTCGTTCAGCTCGAACACGTCGATGTCGTCCACGGTCAGGCCCGCTCGCTTCAACACCGCGACGGTGGCCGGGGTCGGACCGGTGAGCATGATCGTCGGTTCGCTGCCGACCTGAGCCGTGGCCACGATGCGGCCACGGGGAACCAGGCCTGCGCGTGCTCCGGCCGCGGCGCTACCGATGAGAACCAGGGCGGCACCGTCGACGATCCCCGACGAATTACCGCCGGTGTGAACATGATCGATGCGTTCGACGTTGACGTACTTCTGCAGCGCTACGTCGTCGAAACCCGCGGCTTTGCCCAGCGCGGCGAAGGCCGGCTTCAATGTGCCCAGGCTGTCCGTGGTGGTTCCCGGGCGCCGGTGCTCGTCGTGGTCGAGCAGGGTGACGCCGTTGAAGTCCTCGACCGGAACGACGGATTTCTTGAAATAGCCTGCACTCCAGGCTGCCTCGGCGCGTCGTTGGGACTCCGCCGCGTAGGTGTCGACGTCGTGACGGGAGAAGCCCTCGACCGTCGCGATCAGGTCGGCACCGATTCCCTGCGGAACGATGTAGAGGTCGTATGCGGTGGCCGGGTCGGTGAACAAGGCACCGCCGTCGCTGCCCATCGGTACCCGAGACATCGACTCGACGCCGCCGGCGATCACCAGATCGTCCCAGCCGGACGCGATCTTCTGGGCGGCCAGGTTGGTCGCTTCGAGCCCGGACGCGCAGAAACGATTGATCTGGGTGCCGGGGACCGATTCCGGGAGTCCCGCCACCAATGCGGCTGCGCGCGAGATGACCGCGCCCTGTTCTCCGACCGGTGAGACGACGCCGAGGATGACGTCGTCGATGTCGGCCGGATCCATATCGGGGAATCGAGCCCGGAGTTCGGTGATCAACCCCGCGACGAGGTCCACCGGCTTGGTGCCGTGCAGCGATCCGTTGCGCCCCTTGCCTCTCGGGGTACGGATGGCCTCGAAAATCATTGCTTGCTCAGGCATCTCGCTCTTTTCTTCTCTGTTTCGCGAGCCGATCGGCTCCTAGTCGAACGCCAATTCCGGCGTGCGGGCGATCAGCAACCGTCGGACGTGCCCGTTGTCGTCGAGTTGGGCCGAGGCGTTGAACGACGCCTCGAAGGCTCCGTCGCGGGTGGTCCGTCCCAGCACCATCTCGGTGCCGTCGACCGAGGCACCGCGATCGAGATGATGAATCAGGGTGCTCTTCTCGCGTTGCTGGAGGTAGGCGACGAGCCCGTCGCGGTCGCCCACGAACTCGGCTGCCTCGCCGTGTCCCTTGGAGAACTGCACGGACATAAGGAAGTCCGCCGAGATCATGGTCAGGACCCGATCCGGGTCGTCGGAATCCATGTATTCGAACCAGCGGAGCAGAGTGGGGGTCGGGTGCGTGTCGGAGTTCATCGGCCTTCTCCTGCATCGGTGACCAGTAGGTCGAATTCGGTGTCGAACGAGACCTGGTAGCGGTCGATCAGGCCGTCCGAGCGCACGTGCATTGTTCCGACGAAGTAGCCCGTGGTCCGGTCGCCTTCGGTCACTGCACCGTGCGCGAACTGCAGGTCCTGGTCGACGGCGGATCGGAGAACTCGGTGCTTGCGGTCGACGGGGGGTCTGCCGGACAGGTATTCGAGCATCGCGGCTCGTCCGGTCTTTCGACTCGCCCCGCTCGGCAAGACCATCGAATATTCGACATCCTCGGACAGCATCGCCACCGCGTCGTCCAGGTGCCCGGCATCCAAGGTGGCGTAGTACTCCACAATCTTCAATGACATGAAGTGAACTTAGTTCAGGTAAACCCTGTTTGTCGAGGGTTCAAGCGGTTATGGTTCGAGAAAGAACTGAATTCAACTCGAGTGGAGCGACATGTCATCATCTCACCGCGACGCACAAGCCCCCTGGCCTCGTTCGGAGCCGTCGGCGCTGACGCCCGGCAGCGAACAAGCCGAGATACGCGAGGCCATCCGCGGAGTCCTCGCCAAGTACTCCACGATCGAGCAGGTGCGCGCGTCTGCGGACTCTGACCCTGGCTACTCGGTCGAACTGTGGAAACGCCTGGTCGACGACATGTCGGTGACCGCCATGGCTGTGCCGGAGGAGCTGGGTGGGCTCGGCTACGGCATGGTCGAGCTCGGCATCATCGTCGAAGAATGCGGTCGCGCTCTGGCGGTCGAACCCGTCTATCAGCATGCGGCCGTCGGCGTTCGCGCCATGATGGAGGCGGGCAACTCGGACCTGCTCGAGGAAATCCTCGGCGGTACCACGGTTGCGGCAGTGAGCGCATTGTCTGCCGAGTCCGACGACGTCGATGCCGACCGGACCGACGACGGGTGGGTTCTGAGCGGACAGGTGAGGTTCGTCGTCGGAGGTGGAGCAGCCGATCTTGTGGTCGTCAGTGCCCGCTGCCCGGACGGCATCGCACTATTCGGAGTGTCCGCGAACAATTTTTCCGCACTGCATGATCGACGCGTCGTCGACTCCACCAGGCGACAAGCGGACATCTCGTTCGATCGTGCCCCCGCGACGCTGTTGGTGTCGGTGGACGGAGCCGGCGACGCGATCGCGCGGATACAGGACGTGGCAACGCTGGCTCTCGCGTGCGAGAACACCGGTATCGCCGACGCCCTGCTGCAGATGACTCTCGAGCACGTCAAGACGCGTCATCAGTTCGGCCGTCCCATCGGTTCGTTCCAGGCGATCAAACACCGGTTGGCCGACATGCTGGTCGAACTCGAGCGGGCCAGATCGGCCGCCCGGTATGCCGCAGCGGTGCACGACGAGGATCCCGACGAGGCCCGGCTGGCGATTGCCGTCGCGGGTGCGGTGTGCAGCGATGCCGCGGTACATGCGGCCCACGAGGCCGTGCAGTTGCACGGTGGAGTGGGTTTCACGTGGGAGCACTCGGCGCACAGCTACTTCCGTCGAGTTCTCGGAAACGAAGCGCTGCAGGGTGATTCGCGGGCTCATCGGGCGCGGATCGCCGATTTGCTTGCCGTCTAGACCGATTGATGCGGTCGCCGGGGATCGGCTATTGACGCCATCGCCTCGATGATCAATACTGAAGTGAATCCAGTTCAACTTGCACTCTCGAAAGGCTGTCACATGATCGACACCGACCACATTCTGTTGGAGAAGGACGGCGACGTCGCTCGCGTCTGGCTCAACCGCCCGCACAAGAAGAACGCTGTCACGGTAGAGCTGCTGCATCGTCTGGACGAGATCATCGTCGAGGTGGACAACGATCCGAACCTCAAGGTTCTCGTGCTTCGCGGAGTCAACAACACCTTCTGCTCGGGCTTCGACCTCGACGAATTGCTGTCGGACTTCATCGGCACCACCACCGCCATGGACGTCGCCGTCCTGTCGGCGAAGGTGTGCGATCGTCTGTACTCCATGAACACTCCCTCCGTTGCGGTTCTCGAGGGTTACGTCACCGCCGGTGGCTTCGAACTGATGATCTCGTGCGACTTCGCTATCGCGGCCGACGACGCAAGAATTGGCGACTTCCACATCCGCCGTGCATTGTTCGGTGGTGCCGGCCCCATCTACCGCCTGCCCCGCATGATCGGCATCCGGAAGACCAAGGAACTCATGCTCACCGGCAAGCTGCTCTCGGGCACCGAGGCCGTCGACTTCGACCTGATCAATGCGTCCGCGCCGGCCGAGGACCTCGACAAGACCGTCGACGAGTTCATCGGGAACCTCACCGACAAGAGCCCGTTCATGATGAAGCTGACCAAGATGTGCATCGACCGCGGTCTGGATGCAGACATCCAGTCGCTCATGGTCATGGAGCATCTCGCAGTCGGCAATGCGCTCCAGTCCGAGGACGGCAAGGAGGGCGTCACCGCATTCCTCGAGAAGCGTGAGCCCAAGTGGGTCGGGCGCTGATCCGCACCACGTCCGCGTTCTGACCGAACAGCCCGAAAGGCAGCATCAATGGAGCAGGCAACGGCCGTCGCACTCGAGGGCAGCAGGTGCACAGTGTGCAGCACCGTGGCTTTCCCCGCGAGTGCGATGTGCAGCAGGTGCGCCACACCCACTGCGGAGAACATCACGTTGAGTACGCGAGGCACCCTGTGGGCCTATACGATTCAGCGTTTCTCGCCCAAGTCTCCTCCCTACGTGCCACCGGTCGGCGGGTTCGTTCCCTTCGCAGTCGGCTACGTGGAACTGCCCGAGGGCATCAAGATCGAAGCGATCATCGACTGTGAGAGCTTCGACGAACTGGATGGGGCACCGGTGCGTCTGACGTCCACCGCGCCGGTGCCCCGATTCGCTGTCGACGCGCTCGGCACGCAACCGGAATCGACAGGAATCACGCAGTGACACAGAATGTTTCGATCATCGGTGCCGGTCTCTCCAAGTTCGGTCGCCAGCCAGGAGTGTCCGGCCGCCAGATGGCCGTCACCGCGATCGGCAACGCGTTGCGCGATGCCGGTCTGGCCTGGCCGGACGTTCAGGTCGCGTTCGGTGGCAGTGACGGCTCGGGCCTGGCCGATACTCTCGTTGCCGAACTGGGTTTCACCGGAATTCCGTTCACCAACGTCAAGAACGGTTGCGCAACAGGCGGAAGCGCGTTGTTCTCGGCCGTCAACGCCGTGCGCTCGGGCTCCGCGGACGTCGCGCTCGCAGTTGGTTTCGACAAACACCCGCGTGGTGCGTTCGACCCACGACCGGCGGAGTGGGGACTACCCGACGGCTACGGCGAGGCCGGTCTGATGGTGACCACCCAGTTCTTCGGTGCCAAGATCTCTCGCTACATGCGTCAGCACGACATCTCGAGTCGGACGCTGGCCCTGGTCGCCGAAAAGGCCTACCGCAACGGAGTTCTCAACCCCAACGCCTGGCGTCGCGAGGCCATGGATGCCACGACGATCGCCGAAGCCGACATGGTCAACGATCCACTGACTCGATACATGTTCTGCTCACCCGGTGAGGGAGCGGCCGCAATCGTCGTCGCCGGCGAGGACTACGTCGCGCGAGCCACCGGTCGGCCGATCAAGATTGCCGCTATCACCCACCGGACCCGCCGATTCGGGTCCTTCGAGGTCTTCAGCCCCTCCGTTCAGGGCGACGGCGAACCCACCAGTGTCAGCGCCGACGCAGCACGTGCGGCCTTCGAGCAGGCCGGTATCGCTCCGGGTGACGTCGACGTCGCGCAGCTGCAGGACACCGAGAGCGGTGCCGAAATCATGCACATGGCCGAATGCGGCTTCTGTGAGCCCGGAGAGCAAGAAGCCATGATCGCGGCCGGAGAAACCGACATCGGCGGGCGCCTGCCGATCAACACCGACGGCGGTTGCATCGCGAACGGAGAACCCATCGGAGCCTCCGGTCTGCGCCAGGTGCACGAGATCGTGACCCAGCTACGTGGCGAAGCCGGCGAACGCCAAGTGCCGGGCGATCCGCGTGTCGGCTTCACCCACGTGTACGGCGCGCCGGGCATCAGTGCCTGCACCGTGCTGACGGTCTGACCCGAGACGAACCAGAGGTAATGCAGTGACACAACGAACGATTCCGGACATCGCCGAGTTCGGCGAGCAGGCGACGGCGTGGCTGACAACCGTGGCCGCGCCGCGCACCGACTCCGTGTGGGGCGACGGGCCGGATACGGTCGCTGTCTTCGAGAATTGGACCGCGGAGGAAGAGCAGGCGCACACCGACGAGATCGCGGCGTACGAGCAGGCGAAGTTCGATGCGGGGTGGGGCGCGTTGAATTCCCCGGTCGAGTACGGTGGCCGCGACCTACCGCTGTCGTACGTACTCGCCTTCCGGCGAGTCGAGGACACGTTCGACGTCCCCAAGAGGACCGAGATGTTCTCTGTCACTCAACAGTTGGTTGCGCCCACCATTGCGCAGTGGGGAACCGAGGAGCAGCGGACCAGGTTCGTTCGTGCCATGCTTCGGGCCGACGTCATCGCATGTCAGTTGTTCTCCGAGACCGAGGCGGGTTCCGACTTGGCCGCGGTCCGGACGCGCGCAACCCAGGCCGAGGACGGCTCGTGGACGATCGACGGGCACAAGGTGTGGACGTCGGGGGCGCGGGTCGCACACTACGGAGTCGCTTTGTGCCGCACCGACTCCACCGTCGCCAAGCACGCCGGACTGACCATGTTCCTGATCCCGATGGACGCGCCGGGGGTCGACGTACGTCCCATTCGCCAGATGACGGGGGGCAGCTCCTTCAACGAGGTGTACCTCGACGGGGTGCACCTGAGCGACGACCTTCGGCTGGGCCCGGTCGGGAGGGGTTGGCAGGTTGCCCTGACAGTGCTTGCGGCCGAACGCCTCGACGGCGGAAACCTCGGCCTGGCGAACGCGGATCGTGCTGTGGCCCTTGCCCAGAACCTCGGCCGCGAGCTGACCGAGATCGAGCGCGACGCCGTAGCCGATCTGGTGACGCGTAGTTTCGTGCAGCGAATCGGCAACATGAGAGTGGCCGGTGCCGTCATCGCGGGCAACGATCCAGGTCCGGAAGCGTCACTGGGAAAGCTGCTGGCCACCGACACGATGGCCAGGACCTCCGAAGTCGCGCGCTTGCTGCTCGGGCGTGAACTGACGTCCGACTCGGGAGGGTGGGGCACGTTCGCGTGGTCCGAGCATCTACTCGGAGCCCCGGGCTATCGAATTGCCGGTGGTACCGACGAGATTCAGCACAACATCATCGCCGAGCGCGTGCTCGGTCTGCCGAGAGAGCCACGACCATGACCGAATCCTCCCTGCGCACACGCGTGTCCGCCGCGCTGGACGCCGAGCTCGGCGTCACCGTGAGCACATTCGAACCGCTCCTCGGTGGCCATTCCGGATTGACCTATCGGGTGGGAACGTCCGGCGGCGACTTCGTCGTCAAGGCGGTCCCCGAAGGGCAGCGCTCGGTCGGGCGGCACGACATGCTCCGGCAGGCTTCGATTCTGCGCGCGTTGGCGGATACAGCGGTGCCGGTACCGGCAATCGTGGCGGTCGACGAGCAGGAACCGGCCTGGTTCGCCATGGAGCTCGTCGTCGGCGAGTCGCTCGAACCGGTGCTCGACGACCCCGAGGTGGAACCGAGTATCGCGGCCGCTCGGATGCGGCGCGCGGCGGAGGTATTGCCGTCGTTGCACGCAGTCCCGCTCGAGACCATCCCGAACGCAGGCAACATCCTCTCGCCGGCAGACGAATTGGACCGGTGGTCCAAGACGCTCGCAGCTGTTCCGGTGGAACTCGTGGAGGGTGCCGACGAGTTGGTTCGACTGCTTCGCAGGGACATTCCGGCGGCGATCACACCCACACTCGTCCACGGGGACTACCGGTTGGGAAACATCATTTCCGACGGTCTCGAGCCGGCGGCTCTGATCGACTGGGAGATCTGGAGCGCAGGTGATCCACGCGTCGAACTGGGGTGGTTCCTGGTATTCGCCGACGGCACCAACTTTCCCGGGGTGGGCCGCGACGTTCCCGGTCTGCCCAGTACCGACGAACTGATCTCCTGCTACACCGGGAGCGGTCCGGCGCTGCCGGACATGACATGGTTCGACGCCCTGGGACGGCTCAAGATGGCGGCGATCATGGGACACAACCTGCGTCGGCACCGCGAGGGGCGCCACATCGACCCGGATCAGGAAAAGCTGCCCGCGACCATCCGCAGGTTGATCGACACCGGCACCGCACTGCTCGCGCGCTGACGCACCATCACTCGACAGGAGCACACGGAAGTGGACTTTTCCTACTCACGGCGGACGGCCGAATTGTCGGCCACGCTCGAGACATTCATGAACGACCACGTCTACCCGGCCGAGAGTGTCTACGACGCTCAGATCGCCGCGAACGACAATCCGCACGAGCAACCGCAGATCATGCGGGATCTGCAGGCACGCGCTCGTGATCTGGGGCTGTGGAACCTGTTCATGACCCACGACGACCTCGGTGCGGGACTGACCAATCTCGAATATGCGCCGCTCGCCGAGATCGTCGGCCGTTCCATCATCGGGAACGAGGCGATCAACTGCTCGGCACCCGATACCGGCAACATGGAGATTCTGGCCATGTACGGCACGGAGGAGCAGAAGGAACAATGGCTGAAGCCGTTGTTGGACTGCACCATTCGCTCTGCGTTCGCCATGACCGAACCCGATGTCGCCAGCTCGGACGCCACCAACATCACCTCGACCATCACTCGTGACGGGGACGAGTACGTCGTCAACGGCCGAAAGTGGTACACCTCGGGCGTTCTCGATCCCGACTGCAAGCTCATGATCTTCATGGGGAAGTCGGATCCGGACAGTTCCACCTACCGCCGGCAGAGCATGATTCTGGTTCCGGCCGACGCCCCCGGCGTAGAGGTGGTGCGCGACCTGCCCATGTTCGGATTCCAGGATCGTCTGGGCCACGGCGAAGTTCAGTTCACCGACGTGCGCGTGCCCGCCGCCAACATGCTGGGAGAGGAGGGCGACGGATTCGCCATCGCCCAGGGGCGACTCGGCCCAGGCCGCATGCACTACGCCATGCGGGCGATCGGCATGGCCGAGCGTGCTCTGGAAATGATGTGTCGGCGCTCGCTCGTGCGGCAGGCATTCGGCGGACCGTTGTCCGATCAAGGTGTGGTGCGTGAGTGGATTGCCCGCAGCCGCCTGGAGATCGACCAGATCCGGTTGTTGGTGCTCAAGTCGGCCTGGTTGATGGATACCGCCGGAAATGCCTCGGCTCGTTCGGAAGTGGCGGCCATCAAGGTGGCTGCGATGGAGGTGGCCCACAAGGTCGTCGACCGAGCGGTGCAGACCTACGGCGCGGCCGGAGTCAGCAACGACACCATTCTCGCTCGGCTCTATGCCATCACCCGAGCTCTGCAGATTGCCGACGGCCCCAACGAGGTCCATCTGCGGACCATCGCCCGACTCGAGGTCAAGAGGTACGCATGAGTACACCGAAATTGGACGGCAAGGTCGCTCTGGTGACGGGAGCGAGCCGTGGGCTCGGTCTGGCGATCGCACGCGGACTGAAAGACGCGGGAGCGACGGTCATCGTGTCGAGCCGCAAGCTCGACGCCTGCGAGAGCGCGGTCTCGAGCCTGGGTGACGCGGGCCCGGGCAGCGCGCATCCGTACGCACTGCACGTCGGGCACTGGGACAGCATCGAACCGGCCGTCGACGACATCATTTCTCGTTTCGGGAGCCTCGACATCGTCGTCAACAACGCCGGGATCGCGCCGCTGGCGGAGAATCTCGTGTCGGTGACCGAGGGGCTGTGGGACAAAACGATCGAGGTCAATCTCAAGGGTCCGTTCCGGCTGATGGCTGTGGCCGGGAACCGGATGGCGGCAGCCGGAGGTGGGTCCATCATCAATATTTCGAGCATCGGTGCCGAGCGACCCAGCCCACCCGAGGCGATGTATGCAGCAGCCAAGAACGGGCTCAATGCGCTGACCCGCGCGTTCGCCCAGGAGTACGCGCCCACGGTGCGCGTCAACTGTGTGATGCCCGGCGGTTTCGCCACCGACATGTCCGAGAACTGGGACGAGGAGTTCATCGGCAAGATCGTCGACCGGCTCCCGGCCGGGCGGCTGGGGCGGCCCGACGAGCTCGCCGGCTTGATCACCCATCTTGCCTCGGACGACGCCGGGTACACGACGGGCGCGATCATCCCGGTCGACGGCGGCCGTACCGCCGTCTACTGACCTGATCACTCCTATTGTCCGACAATCAGTTTGGAAGTGGACACATGACCCAGGACATGTTCTCGCTGACCGGTCGCGTCGCTGTGGTCACCGGTGCCTCGTCGGGGCTCGGCCTCGGTTTCGCCCGGGCTCTCGCCGCGGCAGGTGCCACGGTGTACGCCGCCGCGCGACGGCTCGACCGGCTCGAAGCGTTGTCGGCCGAGATCCCGGCCATCGTGCCAGTGCGGTGCGACGTCACCGACGACAGCGACCGGCGAGCTCTCGTCGACCGATGCTTCGACGAACACGGTCGGCTCGACGTCGTGATCAACAACGCGGGCAAGCCCGGTCCGCCCAACGCCGAGGACGAGACACTGGACGGTTTCCAGTCCATCCTCGACGTCAACCTGATCGCCGGGTTCCATCTGGCCACCTATGCGGTCGGCAAGATGCCGATCGAGGCAACAGCGTCGATCATCAACATCTCCTCGGTGATCGGACTGGTGTCCACAGCACCGATCGGCGGTGCCAGTTACGCGGCGTCGAAGGCAGGCACGCTCGGCCTCACTCGTGAACTGGCCGGTCAGTGGGGTCGACGAGGCATTCGCGTCAACGCCGTGGTGCCGGGGTGGTTCGATACCGAGATGACCGATGGCCTGTTCACCAACGACAAGTCCGCAGGATGGGTGCGGCGGAACACCATGCTCGGACGCGGCGGCGTCGACGGCGAGATCGACGGTGCCGTGCTGTTTCTGGCCTCGGACGCCAGCTCCTACATGACCGGTCAGACCCTGGTGGTCGACGGCGGATGGACTGCTCGCTGATGTTGGCCGTGCAGGTCCATCAGTGGGGGAGCGCACCGGAGTTCCAGGAGGTGCCGGACCCGGTGCCGACCGGGCACCAATTTCTGATCCAGGTGGACGCAGCCGGACTGTGCGGATCCGATCTGCACGTGATGAACTCGAGCGCAGAGACTTTCGACTACGACCTGCCGCTGACGCTGGGGCACGAAGTGGCCGGAACGGTCGTCTCGGCGGGACCGTCGGCAAACCCTTCCTGGATCGGTCGCGCCGTGGTCGTACACGGAATCTGGAGCTGCGGAACGTGCCCGAACTGTCTGCGGGGCCGAGAGAACTACTGTCGCAGCCTCGCTCGGCGTCCCGACGGCCGGCTGGCCCCCATCGGAAACGGTCTGGGGTACCCGGGCGGCATCGCAGAGCTGATGCTGGTGCCGTCCGAGCGCGTACTGGTTCCGATCGGTGATCTCGATCCTCTCGGAGCCGCGCCTCTGGCGGACGCGGCACTGACCGCGTATCACGCCATTCGCACCAACTCCGCCGTGATCGACGAGCGAAGCAACGTGGTCGTGATCGGAGTCGGCGGTCTCGGCCACCTCGCCCTGCAGATCCTGCGCACCATGGGCGTGCCGCACATCATCGCAATCGACTCCAAGGCCGACGCTGCTGCCCTGGCCGAGTCCTCGGGAGCGCACGAGTTCTACGAGTCCGTTTCCGCTGCGACGCAACGGCTCACGGCACTGGACGGGGCAGATCTCGTCCTCGACTTCGTCGGAGCGCCGACCACGACCGCCCCGGCGGCCGCCCTGCTTTGCTCCGGGGGTTCTGTCGTGGTGGTAGGGAGCGCCGGCGGTCGACTGACAGTCGGGAAGGATGTCGGTCTGGCCGCAGGATGGACGGTGGATGCACCGTTCTGGGGTACGCATGCCGATCTCGAAGCCGTTGTCGCACTAGCGCAGGACGGCCTGCTGCGCGCCGAAATCACCACCTTCCCCTTCACCGAGGCTATCTCTGCATACGACCGGTTGCGAGACGGATCCGTCACCGGCCGTGCAGTTCTCGACATGAGCGCATCACGTACCAGGAAAGAGTCACACCAGTGAAACGGCTTGCCCGCGAGATGGTCATCCGCGCCGAACAGACCCCCGATGCCATCGCCGTCGTCGACGAGGACGGCAGCCACTCGATCCGGACCGTGGTCGAGGCGGCGACATCCCTCGCCGACGTGTTCGGCGGTATCGACCCCAGCCCACCGACCGTGGTGATTCAGGCCGACAACACCTGGGGCACCGTGGCGGCTGCCCTCGGTGTCGGTCTCGCCGGCGGTGTGGTCGCGGTGGTCAGCCCGCACGCAACGGAGTCGGAGTTCGCGCTGGCCCTCGAGGACATCAGACCGGACGTCGTCGTGGGAACGCCCGAGGCCCTTCGTCATTGGGGTGTGCCCGACGAGCAATTTCCCGTGGACAAGCCCGCCTTCGGCTCGTACCGCGTACGAGCGACGAGTGGTGCGTTCGCCTCTGTCGCGCGATGGAACGGAGGCGATGCGATTGCGATGACCTCGGGTTCGACCGGCCGGCCCAAGTGCGTGGTGCAATCCGAGGACGCGATCAGGTATGCGTCTCGATCCACCATCGATGCCGTCGGTCTCCGCCCGGGCGAGGCGATCGGTGCCTTCGTTCCGCTGTCGTCGGTTGCCGCATTCTGCTTCGGAATGTATCTGCCTGCGCTACTGGGAGGTCCGATGGTCGCCATCGGGAAGTGGTCCCCGGAGGTGGCTCTGCGGGCAGCGAAGGAACACCGGATTGCCTGGACGATGCTGGTACCGACCATGGCGCTGCAGCTCTCGGTCGCACCGAACTCCGAAGGCGCACTGGACACGATGCGCGCCATGACGGTCGGCGGCGGACCGATGAACGAGCGCGCGCTCGCCAAGGCCGAACAGTGGTTGCACACCACGTTCCTCCGGGTGTTCGGAATGTCCGAGTGCTTGGGCCACACGACACCCGCTCTCGACGACCCGGTGTCGATCCGCCTCGGACGCGACGGTCGGCCGTTTCCCGGCACCACCGTGCGAGCCGTCGACTCGGACGGCCGTCCGCTCCCCGCGGACGATATCGGTGCCGCCCAGGTCAAGGGCCCGTCGCTGTTCGTCGGGTATGCCCGGGCCGGCACTCCGGTCCCGCCCGAGCTGACGCCCGACGGTTTTCTTCCGACCGGTGATCTGGTGGAGGTCGCATCGGACGGCTCGATTCGCGTCATGGGTCGACAGAAACAGATCATCATTCGTGGTGGACGCAACATCGACATCAACGAGGTCGAGTCGGCGATCGCCTCGCTGCAGTCCGTCGTGCAGGTCTGTGTCGTACCGGTACCGGACGACCTGCTGGGGGAGCGCGCCGCAGCGCTCGTGGTCACCGGTGGTGAGGAGCTCGAACTCGAGGACGTCACCGCGCAGTTGGCCAAGGACGACTTCCCCAAGTCGAAGTGGCCGGAATTCGTCTTCACCGTCGACGACCTACCCCAGAATCGCGTAGGAAAACTGTCCCGTCCCGATGCGACGGCGCTGGCCAGGCAGCTCGCGGCCGCAACTGACTCGAATTCACATCGAAAAATGTAAACTCCGACCGAGGCTGCATACGTTCTATCAGTAGGGGCAATTATGACCGTAGGAACCGACGTTCGGCGCGAGAGCCCGCGGTCCAAGCGAACGCGGATTCTGTCGGCGGCTATCGACCACTTCGGCAAAGTGGGATACGAGCACACCAAGTGGGCATCCATCGCCGACGAGGTCGGTATCGGTCAGACTGCGCTTTACCACTACTTCGAGTCCAAAGCGCATTGCCTGTTGACGATCATGCGTATCGAACTCGCGGACTCCGCCGCCCGGTTCGTCGCGGCCACCGAGGGGGTCACGCATGCCGAGGACGCACTGCGTGCGGCGATCGCCGCATCGTTGGCCGCATCGCCTCAGGACGCCTTGGCGCGTCGCATTCTGCACAACCACATGGACCTCCTGGCGACGGAACGTCAGTCCGCGAAGGAAGAGGCCGAACGAGTCGAGTGCCGCGCCCTGGTCCAACGTATCGAGCGGGATTGGACCGCCCTGGTCGGCCGGGGAATCGAGGCGGGGCAGTTCGCCGAGTCGAATCCGACGATGTCCGCGCGGCTGGTACTCGCCCTGGTGGTCAGCGTGTGGCGGTGGTACCGCCCCGACGGTCGCCTGACGATCGACGAGATCACCGACGTGGTCACGGACGCGGCCATCCGCGTCGTACGCAAGTAGCGCCCGCAAGCGGAGTCCGCACCGGCTTTTAGTGGTCATTCAAACTGAACAGAATTCACTTAGGAGAAAATATGTACAACCTGGTACTCGTCGCCGCCCGTCCGGAAGAGTGGACCCACGAGCAGTTCATCACGTGGTGGCGCGGCGAGCACGCCGACGTCACGTACCCCCTGCCCGGCTTGCTCCGCTGGCAGCACACCGAACTGCTCGAAGCATTCGGCAGCAAATCCCAAGGGTGGGACGGCTTGTCGGTGCTCAGCTTCGAGTCGCGCGACGCACTCGAAGCGGCCCTGGCCAGTGACGAGTGGAAGGCCGCCGTCGACCACGTCGGGACCATGGGTGGCCGACGGATGATGTGGTACGGCGACGAGAAGACGATGGTGCCCCTCACGAGCGACGCGGGATGACGTCGTCGTGGGCCGACCCGGGCTGTTTCGCAGTGGCAGACGGCGTTCATCGCGTCCCTCTGCAGATGCCTCAGGACGGTCTGCGTGCGATCAATGTCTATGTGCTGGAGACTCACACGGGACTGGCGCTGATCGACGGCGGCTGGCACCGGGCATCCACGCACGACGAGCTCGTCGACGCGTTGCGTCGCATCGGGCGTCGACCGTCGGAGATTCACGACGTGTACGTCACTCACGTCCATCGTGATCACTACACGTTCGCCGTCGAGCTGCGTCGTCGATACGGGACGCGGGTGCATCTCGGTGCCGCAGAGGCACCTGGCATCGAAGCGATCGGTCGATTGCGCAGCAACGTTCCGGTCAGCTCGATTCGTGAACTCGAGCGCGCGGGCGCGTTCGAGATCGCTCGCATCGCAGCGGAGAGCGGGAAGGCCGAACCCTTCGACGCCGCGGACTGGGAGCTACCGGACGCGTGGTTGCAACCCGGTCCCCTCGACGTTCCCGGCCATGCGGTAGTCGCTGCACACACTCCCGGACACACGAAGGGCCACATGGTGTTTCACGACACCGACCGGAACCTGTGCTACACCGGAGACCACGTTCTGCCCACGATCACGCCGTCGATCGGGTTCGAGCTCGGCGAGTGGGATCTCCCGCTGGCCAAATATTTGACGTCTCTGTCGATGATGCTCGACGAACCCGACCGGACGATGTTGCCGTCGCACGGCCATCCGGGTGCCGGTGTGCACGAGCGTTGCCGGCAGTTGCTCGAACACCACGATCGCCGTCTCGCCGCTACCGAGAGCGTTGTCGAATCGGCCGCTCGCGCAACCGGGTTGGACGTGGCGGCCGGCCTGACGTGGACTCGGCACGATCGGTCGTTCGCCACTCTGGACAGCTTCAATCAGATGGTGGCGACTTGCGAGACGCTGGCGCACCTCGATGTTCTGGTCCAGCGCGGCAGACTGTCGGTGCGGACCTCCAACGGGGTGGACTTCTTCACCACCTGCTGAAGCATCCGCCCCGACAGCCCGCCCGAGCGGTCAATCGCAGGTCCAGCCGCCGTCGACGTACAGCTCGGTCCCGGTGACGAACGTGGAGTCGTCTCCGGCCAGAAAGGCAACGGCAGCAGCCACTTCGGCCCCTGTTCCCAGTCGACCCATCGGGGTGTGCGCGATCATGGCGCTGTGCCGTTCGGATCCCTCGTAGCGTTCGAGCAGCTGCGTGGTGCCGATGAAACCCGGGTGGATGGAGTTGACGCGGACACCTTTGGTGGCCCAGTGCAGGGCTGCATTCTTGGTCATCGTGCGCACAGCGCCTTTGGCCGCGGCGTAGGCGAAGCTGTTGCCGAGGCCGCCGACGCTGCCGAGAATGGAACAGATGTTGACGATGGAGCCTCCGCCCGATCGCTCGACGTACGCACCGGCGTGCTTCATTCCCAGCCACGTCCCCGTCTGACTGACTTCGACGACTCGGTTGTACCGGTCGAGATCCTCGTCGACGACGGTTCCGAGGCTGCCGATGGCACCGTTGTTCACCACGGCGTCGAGCCGGCCGTACTGCGCGGCCACGGCCTCGACAGCGCTGTGCCACTGATCTTCTCGGGTGATGTCCAGGGCGATCGGGAGATGGCGTTCGCTGTCGGCCCGGTCCGCCACGAGTGCGCCGCACGCGGCCCCGTCGACGTCGGTCACCACGAGCACCGCGCCTTCCGAGGCCAGCCGCTCGACGATCGCGGCACCGATCCCTCCGGTTGCTCCGGTGACGAGAACGACCTTGTCCTGGAGCCGGGACTGCACGCCCGTCACAGCTTGCTGAGCACGTTGCGGCCGCCGACGAGCATCGCCGCGGCGACACCGATCGTGGTGACGGCAGTCATGAGCAAGGCCATCGCGGCCACGAGTGGGTAAGAACCGTTCTGCCACATGTCGAACAGCAACGTGCCCATCACCTGGGTCGTCGACGCTCGCACGAGAAGCGATGCAGCGAATTCGTGGGTCAGCAGAATGAACATGAGCGCGACGGCACTGAGGATCGTCGGACGCATCAGCGGCAACATGATTCGGAGATTCGTCACGAACGGGGACGCACCACTGGTGGCCGACGCCTCGGTGTACGTGTTTCCGAGCGACAGCATGGCCGTCATTTGCATCCTCGTCGAGAAGGGCAGCATCAGCACGATGTACACGAGGATGATCACCGTTCTGGTTCCGTAGAGGATCAGCGGCGGTTCGGTGTACGTGAGCAGGAACCCGACGCCGAAGATCACGGCCGGGATGCCCAGTGGCAGTGCGGTCATGAGGTCTGCGAGCAGTGCGAGAATTCTGAACCGACGACCGCGGACGAGAAGGTTTGCCATCAGGTAGCCGAGCGGAATGCAGATCGCGACCGCACCCAGTGCAGTCAGCACACTGGTCAGGACCGACTCCACCACCGCCGTCGTATCCATCAGTGCCCGAAAGTTGTCCAGCGTCAACAGACTCAGCGACAGCGATCCCGACCAGTACGGCGTCAACGAGACGATGATCAGACCCACCAGCGGGATGACCAAGGCGAAGAGCGCGAACACGACGATGGTGACCGTGGCCCACGTGGCCTTACCGGTGGAGGGAGCGAATGCCTTGCCGCCGTGCGTGACGAAGCGAGTCTGGTTGCCCAGCAACGCCTTCTGTGCCAGGACCAGTACCAGTCCGAAGATCACCAGCGGAGAGCCGGCGGCCGCTGCCGCCGCGAAGTCCGACGGGGACTCCGACACCCGGCGGTACATCTCGGTGGTCAGCACCTTGACGCCGGTGTTCGCACCCAACAGCAGGGGGCCGGTGAACTGGCCGAGTCCGAGGAGCAGCGCGATGCCGCCGCCGTAGATGAGGGACGGTCGAAGCAGCGGGAGGACGATCTTGAAAAAGATTCCGACCGTGGACGATCCGCTGACCTGAGCGGCTTCGAGGTGCTCGGAGCTGATGTTCTGCATGCCGGAACTGACGAACAGGTAGACGAACGACGTCAGACCGAAGCCGGTGAGAACGATGATCCACGGGACGGTGTACACGTCGATCGGGCCACTGTCCGATCCGCTCCACCACGGCAACAGTCGAAGGAGCACATTGAGGTAACCGGGCCCGGGGGAGAGCAGGAATGCCCACCCCACCACGCTGGCCACCGCCGGCATCACGATCGGCAGGATGGGTATGACACGCAGCCAACCGAGCTTGGCGGGAAGCCTGCTCGCAGCGAAGGCGAGCAGCGTTCCCAGCACCATCGCGATGACCAACGAACCCAGCGCCAACGCCACCGTGGTTCGAAGGGTGACGCCGATGTCGAAGCGGCCGTACTGGCTTCGGTATCCGGCAGCTCCGTCTTCGAACGCGAGCATCTGCAGACGCACCATGGGGAGTACGACCAGGTAGGCCAACACAGCGAGGACGGCGGCGTACCCGATTCGCGCCCGCCAATTCGGCGAGATCGTCAGTGAGCGCTTGGCGGGCGTCTCGGCGGTCTGGGGCCGTTCGACGTCGACTGCGGTGGCCATCACGAGGTCTTTCCAGCGGAACCGACGAGCTCGGAGCTCGCGGCCGACGACGCGTCGGGCAGCGCGTACACCCGCAGACAGGACGGCGCGAAGCTGACGAGTACGGGTTGTCCGGGACTGCTACGCCGTAGCGCCGCACTGTGTTCGGTAGCCGAGGCTCGCAGCGTCAACTGCTCGTCGCCGGTCTTGACCGCCACGTCGAAGTACCGACCGCCGTACTCGTACGTCACCAGTTCTGCGTGCAGGGCAATGTTTCCGGGCGGCACCTGGTCGGCAGTGTCGTGCAACAGCACGTCGTCCGGTCGGAACCGCGCGACGGCACGAGTGCCCTCGTCGGCACGCTCACGCACCGTGGCCGTCTGTAGGTCGATGACGTCCGAGCCACTGGTGACCCAGCCGTCGTGGCCGCGCCGCAGTTCGAGCCGATTACCCATCCCGATGAACGCGGCGACGTACTCCGAAGCCGGATTCTCGAAGACGTGCTCGGGCTCGTCGTACTGCTCGATCTTTCCGGCCTTCATGATCGCGAGACGGTCACCGAGCGCGAACGCCTCGGACTGGTCGTGCGTGACGAACACCGCGGTGAAACCGAGCTGTTGGTGCAACTGGTGAATCTGCGATCGAACCTGATCTCGCAGGCGCGCATCGAGATTGCTCAGGGGCTCGTCGAACAACACCAGATCCGGTTGCGCCACGAGCCCGCGAGCAACCGCGACACGTTGCTGCTGGCCACCGCTGAGCTGCGAGGGGTACCGGTCGAGCAACGCACCGCAGTCGACCATGTTCGCGGCTGTCTCGACCGCACCGTCGGCAATTGCCTTCTTCAGTTTGCGCACCGTCAGCGGGTACCGAATGTTCTCGGCGACCGTCATGTGCGGCCACAGTGCATACGACTGGAACACCATGCCGATGTTTCGCTTGTGCGCCGGGACATGAACTTTCGACGCCGCGTCGAACACGGTCCGCCCCGCGAACGAGATCGAACCACCCTGCGGGGTCTCCAGCCCGGCGAGGCACCGCAGGGTCGTGGTCTTGCCGCAACCGCTCGGTCCGAGCAGGACCAGGAATTCGCCCTGCTCGATCTCGAGGTCGAGACTGTCGACGACGACGTTGGCACCATAGGTCTTCGTCAGTCCGGAGACCGCGAATCGAGAGGTCATTGCATACTCGCTTTCGGAGCATCGGTGTGCGTGCACCGACGGCCGCTGTACGTCGACCGTCGGTGTTCGTCTCTGTCACAAATCATTTCGCATTCCGCGCACAAGGCGACGGTCTGCGTTCTCGTGCTGTGTGCGGAGAGTCAGCCCTGGAACAGGGTCTGCCATTCCTGGGAGTACTGGTCGACCTTCTCGGGAGTCAGTTCGTCGATGTCGGGAGATGCGATGTCCTGAGCTCGCGCGACCGCTCCCTCGATGTCGGGAAGGACAGCTGCATATCCGCCGTTCAACGCCTGCTGCCCCTCGGCCGTCACCATGAAGTTCGCGAGCACCTGTGCTGCGTTGGGGTGCTGCGAGGCGCTGAGAACCTCCGAGTACCAGGGTGTTCCCCATGGCTTGTCGGGCAGAGCCCAATCGACCGGTGCGCCTGCGGCAACCTCGGTGACGAGCGGCTGCACCATGGGACTGACCGTCACTTCACCGGAGGTGAGGGCTTGCGCCACAGCGAGTGCGCTGGGGTAGACCCGCGGCGAGAGTTCGGCCATCTGATTCCAGTAGTCCTCACCGAAGTTCTTGGCGTAGAACTTGTACAGATCCACGTACGACGCGAATCCGGTGGGGTTCACGATGCCGATCTTGCCTTGGAACTTCGGGTCGATCAGGTCTTCGGGCGCACTGACGCCGTCCGGAACGGCCGCAGTGTTCCAGCCCAGACCGAATACCGCAGCACTGGTCAAGAAGAATCGATCGTTCATCACGCTCTTCGCCGGATCGAACGCTGCCGCATCGAGATCGGGACCGACCAGTTCGGTCGAGAACTTCCCGGACTCGGAGGCGTTCTGGATCCACGACGCGTCGGTCGTCATGTGGACGTCGGCGATGCCGGTTCCCGTCCGATTCTCGGTCTCGACGCGGGGGTTGATTTCGGAGTCGGTGCCGCGCACGTACTCCATCGAGATTTCCGGATACTTCGCCTCGAAGGCCGCCGTCAGGGCATCGAGGTTGGCCGGCTTCTGGCTCGAGTAGAGCATGACGCTGCCCTCCTCCTTCGCGGCCGCGACCACTGCGTCCCAATCGCCCTCGACCGGAGCGGACGCGGAGGAAGACGATCCCCCGCATGCGGTGAGGCCCACCAACGCAGCAGTCGCTGCCACGGCAACCATCGTCGTCCTGAACTTGTTCATGCCTGCGTTCCTTTCGGGCACGTCGATAACTTCCCGCGGACTCGGCGAGTCGTCGTAAGACGTGGAGTCGTGTCGACATCCGATCGCAGACTCGACCCACGTGCTCGAGGTGGCTGCAATGTTCCATCAAACTGAACTGATGTCAGTTTGAAAGATAGCCGCCGGTGCGTGTGATGTCAATCACCAGGTGGGGGCGGGGGTGACGGGCCGCTCTACCTCGACATGCTCGAATGCCGAGCCGGTTCGGCTCCTCGGTTTCGAATATGCGACACCGATCGGCGTCCGACATTCGGATGGGAGGAGCCGATTCAGGAAAGGTGGGCAGAGGTCAGGTCCAGGCCATGCGGGAGCGGTTGTCCCAGTAACTCTGCGGCGACTCGGCGATGTCCAGGTCGGCAATGCTCAGGTCGCCGGCCGCGATCACGGCGCGGTCGATGGAGAGCGCAGCGATGTTCTGTTCGAGTTGCGCCACCGTGGCGGCACCGGACAGCACCACATCGGCCCACGGTTGCGCGAGGGCGACGGCCAGTGCGAGCGCGTCGCGGCCGACTCCGGCCGAGTCGGCGAGCGCGGCGAGTGCGGAGTTCTCAGCGACAAGTCGACCGTTCGCCATCGCCTCTTTGACGACGACGAACCAGCCGGCCTGGTGCGCTTCCGCCAGGGCGGGGGCGACGGACGGTTCGAGGGGGTTCCACGTCGACTGCACCGAGCCGAACACCCCGGTAGCGAGCGCGGCACGCACGACATCGGCCTGGTGCGGCCCGCTGGTGCTGATGCCGATGCGGGTGCCACCGGCTGCCAGCGCGCGTAGATCGTCGAGCAGGGCTGCGTCGCGAAGGGCAGGGCTGTCCGGGGTGACGCTGTGAATCAGGTAGTGGTCGGGCGTTCCGCCGAGGTCGCGCACGGTCTGCGGCCACTGTTCGGCCAGGCGTGCGACCGAGTGTTCCTTGACCTCGTGTACCTCCGCGCCCCGCTGGAAGTCGGCGACATAGGCGTAGCCCCACTTCGACCCGATCACGAGTTCCTCGCGCCGGTTCGGACGGGCAGACAACCAGCTGCCGAGGAACTGCTCGGCCAGACCGTAGGAGCGGGCGACGTCGAAGTGCCGAATGCCACTGTCCCAGGCGGCGTCCAGTACTGCGTGGCAATGTTGCTCGAGCGCAGCCGGGTCGAACCGCCCGTCCACCGCACACGAATGCCCGATGGTCAGATACTCCGGGCGTCCGAGTGCGGCAAGTCCGAGACCGAGTTGCGTCATGCCCTGAATACTCTCATCACTGCCGCCCGCGGAGCCTCTCCGCGAAACCGAGGAGCCGATTCGCCGTTTACCAGCCAGTGGTCAGGACTCTGTTCAACGAGTCGACGAAGTAGTCGACCGATTCCTTCGAGACACACAGGGGCGGTTTGATCTTGAGCACGTTCTGGTGGTCGCCGGTCGGTTGCATGATCACTCCCAGTTCGAGGAGTCGATTGCAGATGGCCTCGGTTTCCTCGGTGGCGGGCTCGAGTGTGGAGTGGTCGCGGATGAATTCGAGTCCGAGATACAACCCTGAGCCGTGCACCGTGCCCACGATGGGGTGCTCGGTCGCGAGGGCCTGCAGTCGAGACTTCAGGTGGCCACCGACCACACGCGCGTTCTCCTGCAACCCCTCTTGTTGGATGACGTCGAGCACGGCGAGACCGATCACCGACGACACCGGGGATCCGCCCGTGGAGGAGAAGAAGTAGCCACCGGTGCGATAGCGGTCGGCGATCTTTCGGGTGGTGACAACGACGCCGACGGGTTGGCCGGTACCGATGGATTTCGCGACTGCGATGACGTCGGGAATCGCCTGCTGCTGCTCGAAGCCCCAGAACCATTCGCCGAGGCGGCCGTAACCGACCTGCACTTCGTCGGAGATCGCGACGCCACCGTGCTTGCGGACGGCGGCGTAGACCTGCTGGAGGTAGCCGTCGGGAAGTGCGACTCCTCCGGCGTTGCCGTAGTAGGACTCGCAGATGAACCCGGCGGGGAGAGTGCCTGCCGCAGCCAGGTCGTCGATGAACTGTACGGCCTCGGGTGCGTACCTCGAGGCGTCGTCACCGCGGTGCTTTCCTCGGTAGGAGTTCGCGGCATCGACGGTGTGTACCCAGTCCGGCCGGGTGGCAAGGGCATTGGGATTGTCGGCTATCGAGGTCGAGACGGCGTCGCTGGCGAAGGTCCACCCGTGGTAGGCCTCCTTCATGGCCACGATATCGGTACGTCCGGTCGCGGCCATCGCGATCCGGATGGCGAGATCGGTTGCCTCCGAACCGGAGTTGACGAAGAACACGGTGTCGAGTTCGTCGGGGAGGGTCGCGGTGATGCGTTCTGCGAATTCCGTGATCGCACGATAGTTGAAGCGCGAGTTGGTGTTCAGCAGTTGCATCTGCCGATGGGCGGCCGCCACCACCTTCGGGTGGGCATGGCCGACGGAGGCGACGTTGTTGACCATGTCGAGATAGACCCGGCCGTCGACGTCGGCCAGATACTCACGCCATCCCCGCTCGATGCGGGGCGGCTCCGCGTAGTAGTGCTCCTGGACCTCGGCGAGCAGCCGTTCGCGGCGCTCGAGGGTGTCGTCCTCGGGGGCGACGACGGTAGCGGGCAGCCCGAGTGCCGGCGCTGGGTCACCGGCGAGTACCGACCAACCGTGGGAGTACGAGGGCTCGACGCGCAGTGGTATCGGCCCCGAGTTCGATCGGGTGAGCTGAACGTCGATCGGTGTACGCGCCGGCAGCACAAGGGTATTCGGTGAGTTCGGTACGCCCACGAAGTGGACGGCGTCGTCACCGGACGTGACCGTGATGCCGTCGTCGGTGTGCGTGTTGTAGCAGTCTGCAGGTACGTCGAGCGTGGTGTCCTGGGCGAGCCAGATGGTCAGCGCAGTCGAGATCGTGGCCGGCTCTGTGGGAGTGCGGCTGGGTCCACCGGTGAGCCGAGCAGACCACGCAGGTACCACTGCGGCGGGAGCGCCTGCATCGAGTGCGGCAAGCGCGGCGGCCGTCAGGGTGTGTCGGTCGAGCCAGCGCCCTTCGTCGTTGACGGTCGACGTGGTGCCCGCGTCGATGGTCACGGCGTCGGACATACCGGCGACCAACGGTTCGCCCTGCCAGGTCGGTCGCGGCCGGGCGTCCAAACCCAGTGCCCGACGGATGGTTTCGGTCATCACGGCGCAGGGCACCGATGCTGCTTGGGTGAGGATGCGGAATTCGCGATCCAGCGCGGAGTCGGCGTACGAGTTCCCGGCGTCGAGGCATACCTGCTGACGGCCGCTGAGTACGAGGACCACTCCGCGCAGGGTGACCAATGGCCACAGTGCCTCGATCTCGTTCTCGCTCAGCGGACGTGCGGCATGGAAGGCGCGGATGGCGGGCAGTGCGTCGACCGGCGCGAAGCCGTCGTGGTGCAGCAGCGAGGACAAGGTCACCGCAATTTCGTTGACCGCCCACGATCGACTGACATCGCCGAAGTCGATGACGGCGTCGGGGAGCGACCCGGGTGCCGTCGGCGCGAGAACGTTGTCGTCGGTGATGTCGAAGTGACCGAGTTGAAGTGGCAGGTCGGCCGACACCGAATGCAACTGACGCAAGGCCGATGCGGTGACGTCGGTGATGAAATCGCTGACATCCTGGTCCGGCTCGTCGGGCAACAGCGTCGCGATGACGCGATCGGCATGGCGCAGATCCCATTGCAGCACCCGGCCCGACGCCGGGTGGTCGACATCGGAGAGTGCGACGCTCACCTTTCCTGCGAGTTCACCCATCCGCGCGGTCGTGGCGGGGGAGAGATAGTTCGAGCCCATCAGCGTTGTGCCCGAGATAAATTCGATGACACGGCCGTGGATGCGCCCCTGCGACGAGTTCCACCATGCGGACATAGGTCCGCGCGGGCCGACGACCACCTTGGGGGTACGCAGCGTCGGCTCTCGCTCGGCAACGATGCTTGCGGCGAGGTCCTGCAACTCGATCTCGGACTCGCTGAACACCGGGTTGCTGAGCTTGAGGACGCCGACCGGGGCGCCGCTGTCGATGTCGCGAACCACGAAGTTCTGGTCCTGCTGGCTGCCGAGTTCGGTGAGGGTGCATGCCAATCCGAAGTTTTCGTCCATCAGCCTACGGACCTCGTCGGACTCGAGGGTCGGCGTCGGTAGCTCGGGCTGGGCGAAAAAGTCGAACACGTTGTCAGACATGGGTTTCCTCGGTCTCTTTCTCGAACACGGTCTTGCCGCCGACGATGGTGCGCACGACCGACACAGCCAACAGATTGCCTCCGTCGAGTACGTCACCGTCCAGTACGACGAGGTCGGCGTACATGCCGGGTTGCACTCGACCGACCCGCGAATCGGCATCGAAGGACGCGGCGGAGTCGAATGTCGCGTGGCGTAGGGCGGCGTCGAGCGGCACCGCGAACTGCGGCTCGTTCGGTGGTAGCGAGTGGTCGGTGGCCGAGCGTCTCGTCGTGGCGATGTACAAATTCGCCAGCGCCTCGTGGGGCGCGGTCGGGGCATCGGTGCCGAACGCCAGGCGGGCCCCCGCAGCGGTGAACGACGTCCACGGGTAGCCGCGTTCGACGCGGTCGTCGCCCAACTGGGCGCGCCAGTTCGGTTGGATCGCAGGGTCGGAGTGCACCGGCTGTACCGATGCCGTGATGCCCAGCCGAGCCATTCGGTCGGGTGTCCGAGCGCTGACGATTTCGAGGTGCTCGAGCCGCGGTCGTCGATCCCACGGCGGATTGACGTCGATCATCTCCTCGAGAACATCGAGGGCCATGTCGCTGGCCAGATCGCCGATGGCATGGATGGCCAGACGCAGTTGTGCAGCATCCGCGGCGACGACGACGGGTAGAAGGGCCTCGGCGCTCCACAGCAGGTCTCCGTTGGTGCCGTTGGCGTACGGGTAGTTCAACGCTGCGGTACACGCGTCGATGACACCGTCGAGTACGAGCTTGATACCGACGAGCTCGAGCCACGGTGTCGGGTCGTTCCGCAGCTCGAGAACACGGTTCACCTGGTCCAGATTGCGCTGCGCGTCACCGGTATCGACGACGAGCCAATGTGCCGAGACACGGACCGGTAGCCGGCCTCCCGAGCGCTGCGCGACACCGCACAGCGCGCGCCAGCCGTCTTCGTCCATCCCCATGTCGACGACCGAGGTGACACCGGCGGCCGCGAACGCGTCGAGCGCACGCCCTATGTGTCGCTCTCGATCCTGGTTCGAGGTGACCGAAGACAGGAAGGCCCAACCCAATTCGTGCGCGGCGCGCTCGTACAGCATTCCGGCGGGTGAGCCGTCGGGGAGACGCGAGATTCGACCACCGGCCGGATCCGTTGTCGTCGCGTCGATTCCCATCGCTTCGAGTGCGGCGGTGTTGACCCAGATCGAGTGCATGTCGTTGGAGTCGAGGAACACCGGAATGTCCGAGACGACCTCGTCGAGCATGGCTGCGGTGGGTTCACCGTCGATGGCATCGAAGAGCCAGCCGCGGCCGCGCAGCATGGTCGCCTCGGAGCCGAGGGATTCTCGTGCGTCGACCAGCCGGCGTCGAATCTCCGCGAGATCGCCTGCGTCGGTGAGGGCTACGCTGCTGAGCCCGGCGCCGAGCCACAACAGGTGTACGTGCGAGTCGACGAATCCGGGGAGGACGAAGCGGCCTTCGAGGTCCTCCGTGACGTCGGCTGACGCCGCGTGTGTGGTGCCGGGCAGGTGCACCTCGGCGATGTGGTCGCCGTCGATCACCACACGATCGGCCTCGGCCAAGGTACCGTCGGCGACGGCCTCCAGGGTGCCGGAGGAACTGAGGATCCTGCCGTTCACCAGTGCGGTCCGGGTGGTCGGGGTTGTCATCGAGATGTCTCCTGCGGTAGCGAATCCGATTGCCGTGCTTGGTTTTCTGCCTGTTCGACGCGGGTGGACAATCGTGCGACGAGAACGACCGGTACGACCAACAACCAACTGGCCACGCCTACGACCCAGCCGAATGTGCTGTAGCCGAACGACTCCACGAGCCAACCACCGAACGCTGGAGCGAAACTGGTACCCACGAGATACACGCCGAGCGAGGGACCCGAGAATCTGCCGTTGGCATCCAGTGCGGCCGCGGTGGCGATAAAGAACAGGAAGGCCGCCAGGTACACCGAGTTCCACGCGACGAGGAGCACGCCGTACACCGTGGGATCGGTGGCGAGGGACGTACCGAGTTTCAGGGCACCACCGACGATCAGTAGGACCGCCATCGGAAGTGCGCGGCCCACCCGGTCGCCGAGCAGGATGAGCACGAGGGCGGCGAAGAATCCCCCTGCGCTGGATGCGCTGAGAACTACACCGAGTGCTGCGTCGCTCAGCTGCGCATTGTCTGCGCCCATGGTGCCTGCGATCGCCCAGAGTGAATCCTCGCTGATCGCCCACACCGCGTACATCACCAGCAGGGACACTCCGGCAACTGTGATGCGCCGCGTGCCGACCGAGGCCGGCGGCTCCACAGCCCGTCGCACCGGGTCGGGTGAGTCGAGTACGGGTGCGGCGGGCAACCAACCCGACGTCACCAGGAGAACGACCGCCAGAGCCGCGACGAATCCGTAGACACTGCCCAGGCCGACCCCGACCAGCGGGATCACCGCGAGGACGAGGGTCACGACGGCTCGGTTGACGAGTCCGTTGGCGGCCGACATCCTGTTGGGATTGCGCAGTGCCGCCAGAGCTGCACCGCTCGCGGCCAGTGCGCCGCCGGCTCCCGCACCTCCGACGATGACGCCGACGACGGTGACGGTGGCACCGAGCGGGAACGCAGCGACACCGAATCCGAGTGCGGTCACCACGAGGCCGACTCGGGCTACCGCGATCCGCCGCGACCCCTCGGCCAGTCGGGTGACGGCGATACAGGCCAGCGCGGTGGCGAGCAGCGAGCCCGTCATGATGGTCCCCGCCTCGGCGACGCTGACGCCGAGGGAGTCCTGGAGTGCGATCACCATGAACGGCAACAAGTTTGCGGTCAGCAGGCCGAGTACGGACATACCGAATGTCGACGTCGCTCGTCGAGTGTTCAGTGGAAGCCGGGTGGCGTCGGGCGTCAGTGGAATGGTCATGATCAGAGAGGCGATCCGTCGGTGGTCGCCATGGCACCGGCGACACCACCGTCTGCGCAGCGGGCGACGGCGACGACGAGGGGACCGTACGGTGCCCGCCACTCACTGTGCAGGGTGTCGTACGAACCCGGCGGAATCGACACTGTCCCGGTGACGGCGCTGCCCGTCGTGTGGAGCGGCACCCGCACTCCGTCGACGAAAGCCTGTACGTCGTCGATGGAACCGCCGTCGATCCGGACGGCGAAGGTGAGTTCGTCGCCCGCGGATCCCGGCCTAATCTGCACGTCGGTCACTGCGATGGAGGCATTTGAGTCACCGGCACCGACGATGCCGTCGAACACGTGCTCGTCGGTCAGTGCCGGGGTGCGTGCGGGAGCCACACGGCGTGCCCCGAGGGCATCGATCGAACGGGCGAGACGCAGCAGGGTCGAATCGGAGTAGGCAGCACCGGCCAGGGTCAACCCGACCGGCATCGACGTGTCGCTCATCGACCCCATGGGAACGGTGACGGTGGGTATGCCGAGGTGGCGGGGCACGAGATTGCCGTTGGCCACCCAGACCCCGTTGCGCCAGGCGATGTCGGCGGACGCGACGTCGACATCGGCGTCGGCGGGACCGACATCGGCGACGGCCGGAAAGACGACTGCGTCGAACCGGTTGTCCTGCAACCACTTCTCGAAGTCGACGCGGCGGACCTCTTCCAATCCACGCATGCCGGCCTCCACCGACGGAATGCGATCGAACGGCGTCACCCCTGCCTTCGCCATGGGAACGTAGTCCGCCAGATCGTAGGCCGTGTCGAACGGCAGAATGCCGTAGCGATCGGGTAGCGCGCCCGTGGGATGCGGGAAGATGCGCGCCCCGTCGGTCTCGGCCAGGCCGCGCAGGCCGGACTGACCGTTCGCGGCCAGGAAGCTGTCGAACGCCCACACCGAGAGTTCTTCCAGCTCGCGTTCGAGGAACGCGGCGGGAACGAGACCGCGGTCGACCATGGTCTGCGAGTTCGGGTGCAGGCCTTCGTAGTTCTCCACGACGGGGAAGTCGGTGTCGATCACTTCTGCGCCTGCAGCCACCAGATCGTCACGCATGGTCTGCCACAGGGTCATCACCGAATCGCGGGTGTGGATCGGATATGCGCTGTCGGGATCGCCGTTGACGTACAGGCGAGGTACGGCGAGCCGGAGCCCCTGCAACGGCAGTGGCGGCAATTCGGTGAAGGACGTGGGCCGAACATCCGAGGCCGGGGGGATCGACACCCACTCCTGCATGCGCCACAGGTCGCCCTCGGTGACCGCGTCGTCGGCCACGACCACGTCCAGTAGGTGCAGTAGGTCGTCGACTGTACGGGCATGCGGCACAACGACATCCATCGTGGGCACCAACGGCCAGTTGCCCCGCACCGAGATCACCCCGCGAGAGGGCGTGTAGGCGACGAGCGCATTGTTCGACGCGGGTGCGCGGCCCGAGGACCAGGTTTCCTCGGCGAGCCCGAAGGCGGCGAAACTCGCAGCTGTCGCCGTACCCGAGCCGTTGGAGGATCCCGAGCCGAACGCCGAGGTGAGAAACTGTGCGGAGTAGGGACTTTCGGCGCGTCCGTAGAGTCCGCGCTGCATTCCACCCGCTGCCATCGGCGGCATGTTGGTCAGGCCCAGGCAGATCGCGCCTGCCGCTCGCAGCTGGGCCACGGCGAAGGCGTCGTCGGTCGCGACGAGGGTCTCGAATGCGGGCGAGCCGGCCGTCACCGGAAGACCGCGCACCTTGTAGCTGGACTTGGCGGTGTAGGGGATTCCGTCCATCGGGCCGAGAGTCTGCCCAGCGCTCCGGCGCCGGTCGGCTGCGCGGGCTTCCTCGAACGCGTCGGGGTTCAGTACCGGGACGGCGTTGAGGCTGATGCCGGTGCGGTCGTAGTGCCCGATTCGATTGAGGTAACGCGCTACCAGTTCGACGCTCGTCACAGTGCCCTCGGCGAGCGCGGCGGAAACGCCGGCGACATCGGCCTCGACCACGGTGAAGGAAGAAGAAGTCATGACAGAACTAAAACACACACTGTCGGTTTTGGGAACGGGTGAATCGAAAAAAATCCCGACATGCAAGGCTGTCCGTACTCGACGACCGCCCGAGAGGAGGCGACCATGGCACGACCACCTCGCGCCATTCTCAGCCGTGACCTGATCGCCCGCACCGCATTGGCCCTGGTCGATCGGCACGGAGCCGACGGTGCGAGCATGCGGGGCGTGGCGCTGAAATTGGGCGTGAACCCCACTTCCCTCTACAACCACGTCGCCGACCGCGCGGCGATGATCGAAGACGTCCGAGCTCTGGTCTCGGCCCGAATCGACTCGGCACCGCTACGCGAATTGCCGTGGGAGGAAGGCCTTGTCGAATGGGCGAGGTCCTATCGATTGGCATTCGCGGAGCATCACCGCGCCGTTCCCCTCCTCATGACCACACGCGCATCGACCCCGGTGCTGTTGGCGGAGTACGAGGATTTCTCTGTTGCCGCAGAGGCGGTGGGCTGGGCGAGCAGGGATGTGTTACCTCTGCTGACCGCGTTCGAATCGTTCATCCTCGGCAGTGTCCTCGACATGTCCGGCCCGAGTGTCGTATTCGATCCTGCCGGCCAGGAGGAGGCTTTCCCGCGGTTGGCCGCGGCCTACGAGACCGTCCAACACGAGGATGCCGACGATCCCATTGCCACCCGCGCCTTCGAGATGGGTCTGGCGATGCTCGTCGCATCGGCGCGCCCCCGGCGGTGAGATCGAGACCCGTGTTCGACGCGCTCAGCGTTGTCGCGCTGCGCTGTCACGGGACAGCAGCAGTGCCGTGTGCTCGGCGTCGGCGGGCCGACCCAGCAGAAATCCTTGCACCAGATTGCATCCCGCTGCGGTGAGAGCGTCGAGCTGCGCCTGCGTTTCGACGCCTTCGCCCACGACTGTCACGCCGTAGGCTTTCGCCAGTGACACGATGGCGGTCAACACTTCTCGTCCTCGCTCGGTGTCGAGAGCGTCGATGTACGTTCGGTCGATCTTGAAACTGCCGATCACCGGGAAGCGCTCGAGGTAGGCCAGGCTGCTGTAGCCCTTCCCGACATCGTCGAGTGACAACGCAACTCCCATCTCGTGGAGTCTCGCCAAGTTCGATGCAACGGTGCCGGTGTCGGCGAGCCATTCCGTCTCGGTGAGTTCGAGAACGACGCCGTCAGCGTGCGCACCGGTGGTGAGCAGGGCGGCAGCCACTCGATCGGGAAAGGCCGGGTCGCGCAGTTGCAGCGCGCTGATGTTGACGCGCATGCCGACGCAGCCCAGCCCGCGCCAGTCGACGAGTTGTCGACAGGCGGTGGTGAGGGCCCAATCGTCGAGAAGCGTTGCCACACCCGTGCGTTCGGCCACGGCAACGAATTCGGACGGTTCGATGGGACCGAGATTCGGGTGCTGCCAACGCGCCAGAGCTTCGACGGAAACGATGTGTCCGGTCTCGACGTCGATCACGGGTTGGTAGTCCAGTGTCAGGTCGCCGGAGGCCACGGCGCGGCGCAGGTCCACCGACATGGAGCGCACACGGTCGGCGTCGTAGAGGTCGCTCGAGTCGAAGACGGCGTGCCCGGCCCTGGTGTCCTTGGCGCGGTACATCGCCAGGTCGGCCGATCGAAGGAGCTCGCGTCGGGTCGAGCCCGCAGTGGACACCGCAACTCCGATGCTGGCGCTCACCGGAATCGGGTCGTCGCCCTCGTCTTCCGCGGTAGGGGCCGCGAGAGCGGAACGGATGCACTCGGCGACGCGTTCGGCATGTGCGACGTCGTCGATGTGATTGCAGATCATCAGGAATTCGTCGCCGCCGAGCCTGGCCACGGTATCGCCAGGTCTCGCGGTCGCGGCCAGGCGGCGTGAGAAGTGCACGAGTGCGCGGTCTCCGACGTCGTGGCCGAGGCTGTCGTTGATGATCTTGAAATCGTCGACGTCGAGCAACAGCAGGGCCACTCGGCCGCCGGTGTCCGCGACCTGTGCGAGCGCAGTGTCGATCGCGTCGTACGCCACCGCGCGATTCGGCAGTTCGGTCAAGGGATCGTGCGCGCTGCGCCAGCGCAGCTCGCGGTCGAGTTCCACTCGTTCGAGTGCAGCGGAGAGCACTCCGGCGACTGCGGAGACGAATGCGATGTCTCCGTCGCCGAAAACATGTGGTTCTCGGCCGAAGAGGATCAGTACGCCCCACAGCCCGGCACCGATGGTGATCGGAACGGCGGCACCGCTGCGAAAGCCCAGGGCAGCCATGGCCGAGGTGTCGAATCGTGTTTCGGATTCGACGTCGGAACACACGGTGATCGCCCTTCGCGCCAGGGCGTAACCGGTCAACGACCCGTCGCCGGTGGAAAGCACGAAATCGTGTGGGAGCGCGCGGGTGATCGCGTCGATGGACAGAAGCGGGTCGGTCGAGTCCTCCGAACGTCGGGCCAGGGCCGCAGACTCGACGCCCACCAACTTGGCCGCCGTGCTCGTGGCCGCAGCCAGCACAGTATCGAAGTCCGCCGTGACGGCAAGTGCGCTCAATTCGGCCAGTGCCCGTTGCTCGACTGCGATTCTCTCCGCCGATACAGCCGCGGCCAGCAGGTCCAGATCACGCTGGTGTCCACGGGTGCGGTCGCGGACGATGGTGGCGATCAGGTCGGGTTCTCGCCCGTAACGTCGGACGACGAACGTGGACAGGGCAACGGGAATGCCCGCGCCGGAGACGAAGTGGCGTAATTCGGTACGGCCCTGCCAGTGACCGGTCGTCTGCAACGCATGTTCGACGTCACCGGAGACTTCGAGCCCGCGGGCCGTGAAGAAATCTGCTGTGAACAGGCCTGTCGACGGCAGTTCCTCCAGGCCGACCAGGCGGAGGCCGACTGGATTGACGTCGATCACGCTGCCGGAGAACTCGGACAGGGCCACCATGTCGGGCGATTCGTCGAACAGGGCGCGGAGAACGAGCGGATCGAAGCCGGGATCCTTCATCGATGTCCGTTTCGCACTGGTCGCAGCGACGAGTCGGTGGGCGACGCCACCGACCGCTCGCAGAAGTCAGCGGAGTTGCTGTTCCCTGCACACAGCATGGCGGTGCGCGCCCGAGATGACAAACACGCCGTTTGCCATCATGCATGTACTACGTCCGGGTCCGCACTGGCGATGTGCGGACCCGGACGCGAATCGGGCGGTCTTCTCGAGGTGACGAGAGCCGGCCTTTACTTCGCCAGAGCCTCGGCGATGGTGACGACGCGCGTGGCCATGTGGGTCAGCGCTGCCGTGGTCGCGTCGTCCAGTTCGTTCTTGTTCTCGGGTCCGGTGACGTGGCTGACGCCGTAGGGGTTGCCGTCGGCGAACTTCAGTCCGTCGGTGTATCCGGGCGGAACCAGGACGCCGCCGAAGTGCATCAGCGAGGTGTAGAGACCGATGAGGGTGGTCTCCTGGCCGCCGTGCGCGGTCTGGCTCGAGGTGAAGGCGGCGTATGCCTTGTTTGCAAGTTCACCCTTGGCCCAGTAGCCGCCGAGCGAGTCCATGAAGTTCTGGAACGGTGCTGCGGTGCTACCGAAACGCGTCGGTGATCCGAGGATGACGCCATCGGCCCAGACGATGTCGTCGCCGCTGGCAGCGGGAAGATCCTTGGTTGCCTCGTAGTTGGCGGACCAGGCGGGGTTCTCGGCGAAGGTGCTGGGGTCGCGCGTCTCCGCGATGTGCCGCACGCGTACTTCGGCTCCAGCCGCCGTCGCTGCGTCGGCGAGCTTGTTCGCCATCGTGGATCCGTGGCCGGTTGCGGAGTAGTAGATGATTGCGATCTTCGTCATCGATGAGACCTTTCGTCGGGTGGACATCCGAAGTAGTTGCGATGTCAACTGTATTCGATGGTACCCACTATGATTGTTGTGTCAACTACTCGCGGTTGTTGGTTGTCCGATCCGTGGGCAGCGTCGATAGTGGTGCCATGACCGTGCGCAATGCCGAGGTACCCGACGACGTCTTCGCGGACGTGAAGAAGCAAGTCTCCCAGTTCGTCCGATCGCGGGTGGTTCCGCGTGAACTCGAGATCATGAACGCCGATTCGATTCCCGACGATCTCCGGAGACAGTCCGCCGAGATGGGGTTGTTCGGATACGCGATTCCGCAAGAGTTCGGTGGTCTCGGCCTGAACTTGATTCAGGATGTCGAGATTGCCATGGAGCTCGGCTACACCACACTGTCGTTGCGGTCGATGTTCGGCACCAACAACGGAATCGCGGGCCAGGTGCTCGTCGGGTTCGGCACCGACGAGCAGAAGGCAACGTGGTTGCCCGGCATGGCGGCCGGCGACGTCGTCGCGTCGTTCGCGTTGACCGAGGACGGTGCCGGCTCGAACCCGGCAGGGCTGAGAACGACGGCAGTAGTGGACGGTACTGGCTGGATCATCAGCGGAAGCAAGCGCTACATCACCAATGCGCCCATCGCGGACCTGTTCGTCGTGTTCGCGCGAGTGGACCCGAAGCCGAACAGCGGCAACGGGATCGCGGTGTTTCTGGTCCCCGCCGACGCTGCGGGTGTCGAGGTCGGTGACAAGGACGCGAAGATGGGTCAGCAGGGAGCAGGAACCGCGGATGTGACGTTCACCGACGTCGAGGTCGACGCCGACGCTCTGGTGGGCGGCAACGGTGACATCGGATACCGGGCGGCGATGACGTCGTTGGCGCGTGGCCGCGTCCACATCGCAGCGCTCGCCGTCGGTCAAGCGCAGCGTGCCCTGGACGAATCCGTCTCCTATGCTGCGTCTTCCACGCAGGGTGGCGAGCCCATCGGCAATCATCAACTCGTCCAGGCGATGATCGCCGACCAGCAGACGGGAGTCATGGCAGGCCGGGCCATGGTGCGTGAGGCTGCCCGAGCCTGGGTGGAAAACACCGATCGACGGATCGCGCCGTCGGCGGTGAAGCTGTTCTGCACCGAGATGGTCGGCACAGTTGCCGACCTCGCGGTCCAGATCCACGGCGGCGCAGGATATATGCGCGGCGTTCCCGTCGAGCGAATCTATCGAGATGTCCGTCTTCTCCGCCTGTACGAGGGCACGAGCGAAATTCAGCGGCTGATCGTCGGCGGCGGTTTGATCCGTGCCGAGCAGAAGCGGAATCGCTGACCACCCTCGTCCCGCGTGGCGGTGGCAGGTCAGGTGAGCGCGCGCTGCGCGGCGACCCGGTCTGCGACCGTGCTACCGATAGCGGAGATCTCGGTAGCGAGTTCCGCGCGACTCCTGGTGTCCGACCCGTATACGAAGTTCGTGGATCCCACTGTGGCACCGCAGTATTCGATGATGCCGCGCTCGATCTGCGTTCGAATGGCCTGATGGACGCCATGGCGCTCGAAGCTGTCTGCATCGTCTCCCGCGACGACGACCAGATGGATTGTGAGTCGGTCCAGCTTCTTCACGAATACTCTGTCCCCGTATTCATAGGCCCAGCCCTCGACGAACACGCGGTCGATCCAGCCTTTCAGTAGTGCGGGCATCGACCACCAGTACATCGGGAAGACGAGAATCAGGTGTTCGGCGCGGTCGATCCGTGTCTGCTCCTCGGCTACATCGGACGGTGTGCTTCCGCTTCCGCGAAACAGGCTCAGATCTGCAGCCGAAAATCGTGGATCGAAGCTCTCTGCGGCGAGATCTGCGGTCTCCACGGTGGTGCCGGTGGATCGGATGGCCTCGACTACGGAGTGAGCGACCTGGTGGGTCAGAGAGTGCGGGTCGGGATGGGAGACTACGACGAGCGTGTTCATGGCTGTTCCTTCGGCTGGGGAAGATCGGCTATGTACCAACAGTAGGTTACTATTAGTACATAAGCAAGGAGGTGGCGGAATGGCACGGACGAGGCTGTCGCGCTCCGATCGAAACGCCCAGTTGATCGAGGTGTCCTGGGCTCTCGTACGCGCCGAGGGGGCCGACGCGTTGACTCTCGGACGGCTCGCAGAGCATGCCGGTGTCGCGAAACCGGTGGTGTACAGCCACTTTGCCTCCCGCGCCGAACTTCTTGCCGCTCTGTTCACCGAATTCGATGCCAGGCAGGCGGCGATGCTGGAGGAATCTCTCGACTCGGCACCCATGACGGTCCGCGGTCGGGCGAAGGCCATTGCCGACTCCTACGTGGGGTGCACATTGGCCCAGGGGAGGGAATTGACGGGTGTGCTTGCGGCACTCGAAGGTTCGCCCGAACTCGAACAGGTCAAGCGCACCGCCGAGCGCGCCTACTTCGAGCGGTGTCGGGAGATTCTGCGTCCGTTCACCGATGCCGACGGCATGTCCACGCCATCTCTGACCGCCGTCTTCGGTGCCGCAGACGCGTTGTCCCACGGTGCCGTATCCGGGTCACTCACACCGGCCGAAGCGATCGGGGAGTTGACCGATCTGATCGTCGCCGCGGTCGCCAGGTCCTGAACTCGGCCCGCCGGATCTGTCAGACGGTGGCGGCCGCCGATTCGGGCGCACGACGGTGGAATGCCGTCTCGGCTTCGAATGCATGCGCTACCCGGAGCAGCAGGTGATCGGCGCGATCGGCGGTGACGATCTGCAATCCAACCGGAAGGCCGGATGAGCTGAAGCCGCCGGGCATCGACAGCGACGGTAGGCCTGTCGCCGAGATCAGCGAAGCGGCCCGCATCCAGTCGAGGTAATTGTTCATCGGCGTGCCGTCGACGACGGCGGGGTACTCCTCGTCCGCGGGGAACGGAAGTACCTGAACGGCAGGCGCGATCAACACGTCGTATCGCGAGAAGAACTGTCGCACTGCGGTATCGAGGTTCTTGCGAGCGGTGTTGGCGGAGATCATGTCTCGTGTCGTGAGCGCCATTCCCTTGTCGACGTTCCACTGCACGGCGCTCTTCATGCGATGCCGGTGTTCGTCCAACAGGTGCCCGTAGGCGGTGGCGAAGTCGAAGGCACGCGTCGTCTGGAACACCTCGTCCGCGTCGGACAGGTCCGGGCAATCGACGTCCACACTGGCACCGAGTTGCTCGAACACGTGCAGTTGGCGGCTCAGGACGTCGATCACCTCACGGTCGACGGGTACGCCGAGACCGAAATCCGTTGTCCACGCTACTTTCAGCCCACGCAGCGAGCCGGCCTCCTCCGAGCGGTACGAGTCGTCGAGCGGGAGACCACGAGGGCTGGACGAATCCGGACCGGCGAGTGCGCGCATCAGAAAGCGCACGTCCTCGATGTCGTGCGCGAGCACGCCCTGCCGAGCGATCCAGGCCCACGGGTTCTTGGCGGGCAGCATCGGAATTCGGCCCAACGACGGCCGGTATCCGACGAGGTTGCAGAACGATCCCGGAGTGCGCAGCGACCCGCCCATGTCCGACCCGTCGCCCGCCGGTTGTATCCCGGCGGCGATGGCGGCGGCGGCACCGCCACTGCTGCCGCCGGCACTGCGAGTCGGATCGTACGGATTGGTGGTGGTACCGAACAGCGGATTGAAAGTGTGTGAGCCTGCAGCGAATTCGGGAACGTTGGATTTGCCCGTGGTGTTGACACCTGCGCGCTTGAGGCGGGCGATGATGCCCGAGTCCTCGGTGGGGATGTTGTCGGCCAGAATGGGCGAGCCGAAAGTCGTGCGCAGACCGGCGGTCAGGTGATTGTCCTTGTGCGTCATCGGGACGCCGTGCAGAACGGGCAGTGCCTCGCCGGACACCGTTGCGCGGTCTGCTGCACTCGCACGTTCGGTCGCCCCATCGATGTCGAAGGTCACGATCGCGTTGACGACAGGGTTGAAGTCGTCGATGCGAGCCAGATGCGACTCGAGCGCCTCGCGGGCCGAGATCTCGCGATCGCGGATGTGTGCCGCGAGCGCGCGCAGGGACAGTGACTGAATGTCGCCGGTCATGAAACTCCTCGCTTCGATCCGGATCGGCCGGAGTTGTTGTCGGAAGCCTGTTTCAAGACTGCACCACCGCGCGGAGCCCACCGGGCTATCGTCGTCCATTGAGCGTTTTCGCCGTTGGATTGGCGGTTTCGCTCAGACGGCCGAAAATTTCACACATGCAACATATCGGCAACGTGAACCGACTTGAGTGAGCAGGACATCCGAGCCCGGGGCTCGGTCGCAATCCGACGGTATGCGAAAGAGAGTCAATCATGTCCAGTCAGATCGACGGTCCACCGGCAACTGCGGATGCGCCCGAAGCACGAATGCCCTGGGGACTGAAGACACTGTTCCGTCTCGTGTCCAGCATCGAACGCGTCGGCAACAAACTGCCGCACCCCTTCCTGTTGTTCTGGCTTCTGGCCGCAGTGCTGGCAGTGGTCAGCGCGATCCTCGCCGCACTGGGCACCGGGGTGGTGCTACCCAGCACCGGTGAGGTGTCGATGGTTCGCAGCCTGCTCAGCAGTGACGGCGTAGCCATGATCTTCGGAACGGCACTGGACAACTTCGCGGGGTTCGCGCCGCTCCCCATCATCGTGACCGTCATCCTCGGTGTGTCCGTCGCCGAGCATTCCGGTGTGCTCACCACGCTGCTGCGCGCCACCATCGTGAAGCTGCCCGCCAAGTGGGTGACGTTCTCGGTTGCCTTCGCCGGGACCATGTCTCACGTCATGTTCGACGCGGCATTCATCGTCGTCCTTCCGCTGGCGGCAATGGCGTTCAAGGCAGCGGGCCGAAGTCCTGTACTGGGCATGATGGTGGCGTTCGTCGCCATCGCCGGTGGCTACAACGCGTCACCGTTGATCACACCCAGCGATGCCATCATGTCGTCGTTGACGACCTCCGCCGCTCAGATCGTCGATGCCGATTACAGCGTGACCCCGGTGGACAACTACTTCTTCAGTCTCGCGTCGTCACTGGTGATTTCGATCTTCATCACCCTGGTGGTGGAGTTGGTGATGGCCAAGCACATGAATCTCGATGCCGACGAGGGCGTCGAGGACGGCGCAGAAAAGCTGGCACTCGATCTCGAGCCGATCGAGAAGAAGGGAATGCGCCGCGCCGGAGCAGCTTTGGCGGTGTACGTGGCCGTCGTCGTCGCCGCCCTGCTTCCTCCCTCGTCGCCGCTGCGTGGTGAGGACGGCGGGTTCGTGCAGTCGATCGTGCTGCAGAACATCGCGTTCTTCATCGCGATCGCCTTCGTCCTGGTCGGATGGGTGTACGGACGCACCACCGGCAGTCTTCGGCAGCTCCGTGAGATTCCGGAATCGATGGCCGTCGGCATCAAGACCCTTGCTCCGATCCTGGTGCTGTTCTTCGCGATTTCGCAGTTCCTCGCCTACTTCAAGTGGACCGGCATCGGCAACGTCGTTGCGGTCGAGGGCGCGGAACTGCTGAAAGCCGGGGGATTACACCCCCTCGTGGTGTTCGCCATGATGCTGGTGCTGATCTCGGTGATGAACCTGCTCGTCACCAGTGGTTCGGCCATGTGGTCGATGCTGGCCCCGGTTCTCGTGCCGATGCTCATGTACATCGACGTCAACCCCGAAACCACCCAGGCCGTCTACCGAATCGCCGATTCCTGCACCAACGCGATGACCCCGATGTCGGCCTACTTCGTGCTCACCCTCGGACTCATCCAGCGCTACAAGAAGAATGCAGGCATCGGTACCCTCGCCTCGTTCACCATCCCTGTCGCGCTGGGCATGCTGATCGTGTGGGCGGCGTTGTTCGCAGTCTGGTACATGCTCGGCATCCCGCTCGGCCCCGGCGCACCGATCCGTTGACCGCAGTGACTGCCGCGTCGTACCGGATCAATACAGGTACGACGCGGAGTCCGCGGCCAGCAGACGGTTGCCGCTGCGCTTGGTGGCCCGCAGAATCGACACCACCGAGATCGCGTCGGCCAGGGTGGCCCAGTCCGAGGCAGTTGTCATGCGATGCAAGGCCATTCGGTCCGGGCACGCGAGGTTGACGAGCAGACTGTCCGAGCCCGCGAGGGCCACCGCGTACCGAACCTCGGAATGTGCGAGCAGTAGCTCGACCAGTGCTTCGTGGTGTCGAGGCGAAACCTTGACCCAGGCAAGGGCTTCCGCCGAATACCCCAGCAACGCCGGCTCGACGACCACCCGCAGTCGGGATTTGTTGGTCTGTTCCAGAGTGTCCATGTGGCGTCGGACAGTGTTCTCGGTAGCGCCGACGACGCGCGCGATGTCCGAGGTGGGCGTCCGGGCATCCTCGGCCAGGACGCGCAGAATGCTGCGGTGCAGGGTCGAGATCTCCGGTCCCACACGGCCGTCCGGTTGGTAGCCCTCGTGTACGGGAGGCGTCAGGGCCGCGATCTGGTGCGAATTGAGAATCGCCGGCCGCCACTCGCGGACCGAGCGATAGACCCGCGTGATGGGATCGACCCGAATGCGTCTGATCCCGGTGATGCCGGGTAGGTCGTCGAGCATCAGATCCGCCAGATGGGCATCGTCGACCAGGACTTCGGCGACGCATTCCTCGTGCCCCGACGTGGCGTACACGAACATCGTGTCGTCGCGGCGCGCCAACCCGACTGCCACGGCACGTGCCATACCGACGTGACATCGAGCTCGCAGAACGACCGCGCCCGTCGCGCCGATGACGCCGACCACGCGCACGTCCCCGGAATCGAGTAGTTCCTTGCCGCGTCGGGTGACGGTGCGTTCGGGTTCACCGAGCGCCTCGGCGATGCTGACCCAGGACGCCCGGGGATTGAACTGCAGCGCCGCCGTGATTCGGCAACTCAGCGAGTCCAATTCGTCGGAGCGCTGCCTCATGCGTACACCTTCGCTCGTCGTGCCGAATCGGGTCGGCCGGTGCAGAAACAGGTTCGGTGCCCGAGGATCACCTGTCGATCCTCGGGCACCGGTACCGCGAAGTCCAGCTCAGAAGATTCCGCTGTACGCGTTGAGGGCGGGCTGACCACCCAGGTGCGCGTAGAGAACGGTGGAGTCCTTGCCGATATCGCCCTTCTGGACCAGATCGATCAGTCCGGCCATGGACTTGCCCTCGTACACCGGGTCGATGATCACGCCTTCGAGACGGCCGGTGAGCTTGATTGCCTCGATCGTGGAGTCGACGGGTATTCCGTAGTAGTCGCCGGCCCAGCCTTCGAGGACGGTGATCTCGTCGTCGCGAAGATCGCGACCCAGTTCGATGAGTTCTGCTGTGTTACGGGCGATTCGGGCCACCTGGTCGCGGGTCTGAGCGATTTTGGCGGATGCATCGATGCCGATCACTCGACGCGGCCGATCCTGCCCGGCGAACCCGGCGATCATGCCGGCATGCGTCGACCCGGTCACGCTGCACACCACGATCGTGTCGAAGAAGATGCCGAGCTCCTCTTCTTGCTTCTGTACTTCGTACGCCCAGTTGGCGAAGCCGAGTCCGCCGAGCTTGTGGTCGGAGCCGCCCGCGGGAATGGCGTAGGGCTTGCCGCCCGCTCGCTCGACGTCCTCGATGGCCTTCTGCCAGCTGTCCTTGAATTCGATTCCGAAGCCCGACGGATCGAGGCGGACATCTGCACCCATGATGCGGGAGAGCAGGATATTGCCCACCTTGTCGTTGACCGAATCCGGCCAATCGACCCACTTCTCCTGCACCAGAACGGCTTTGAGTCCGAGCTTTGCCGCGACCGCAGCCACCTGTCGCGTGTGGTTGGACTGCACGCCACCGATCGAGACCAATGTGTCGGCACCCTGCGCGAGTGCGTCGGGAACGATGTATTCGAGCTTGCGGGTCTTGTTGCCGCCGTAGGCCAATCCTGCGTTTACGTCTTCTCGCTTGGCCCAGATCTTGGCCCCGCCGAGGTGCGCGCTCAATCGTTCCATCGGGTGAATCGGGCTCGGGCCGAAGGTGAGGGGATAACGCTCGAAGTCCGCGATCGCCACGTGGTTCTCCTTTGATCGGTGTGTCATGCAGGATGCAATATATCGCATACTGTACGTGGGACGCCTCGCCAGCGAAAGCGGTGGGCTACGATATTTTGCATGCCGGTCCCCGTCGAGCTCGGAAAACACAAGCGCTCCCTGCTGCGCGACAACGCCTACGTCTCGATTCGCGACGCCATCGTCGACGGCACCTTCGCGCCCGGCGAGCGGCTGCGGGATGCCGAACTCGAACAGTGGCTCGGAGTGTCGCGTACACCTATTCGCGACGCCATGGCCAGGCTGGAACTGGCGGGCCTCGTACACACCCAGCCCGGGCGTTCGACCATCGTGTCGACCATCGAACGCAAGGCGGTGCTGGACGCGCAGGCGGTCGCGGCATCGATGCATGCACTCGCGGTCCGGACGGCTGTACCGCTGATGAACAAGCGCGACATCGCCGCGATGCGTCGCGCCAACAAGGATTTCGCCGCCGCATTCACCCGAGGCGATGTGGACCTCGCGCTGGCCGGCGACGACGCGTTCCACGCAGTCGCCGTCGAAGCGAGTCAGAATCTGGTCGTGGTCACGGTTCTCGAGCAGGTGACGCCGACCCTGCGCCGGCTCGAACGACTACGGTTCGCCTCGCTGGTGGGCCGCGATTCGATAGCCCAACACGAACGAATCATCACGCTGTGCAGTGAGGGTGACGCGGACGGCGCGGCCGCTGCCGTGCAGGAGAATTGGGAGTCGTTGTCTTTGCTCGTCGATCACGAGGACGGAATACCGGGAAACTGACACCGTCGAACGCCGGCGAAAAGCGGAGTGGCCGCGCCGCATCGGCGGCATAATCGGCCCATGGCCGACTTCAACGAGATCATCATCGACGAGTTCCGAAGCAACAATGGCCACGTGTCCACGGCCGGCTTCGGTGATTCGCTCGTCGTTCTGCACACGATCGGTGCCAAGAGCGGTGCGGTGCGGCTCAACCCGCTCATGGCGATTCCGGAGGGAGAGAGCTGGTTGGTGGTCGGCTCGGCTGCCGGGTCACCGAAAGATCCAGCGTGGGTGCACAATCTGCGCGCCCATCCGGCCATCGACATCGAGGCACCCGGGGACGGAGGTATTCGAACCGTTTCCGTCGACGCCGACGAGATTCCGGAATCCGAGTGGGACCGGCAGTGGCAGAAATTCCTCGACGCATCGGACGGATTCGCGAAATACACGGAGACGGCCGAGGGCAGGCGGTTTCCGATCTTCCGTCTGACCCCGACCGCCCGATGAATCAGTTCTGCGTGTCGTCCTCGGGCGGGTGTGGGACGTTCTCTTCGTCGACGTGAGCACCGACTGCAGCCTCGTCGGGAGATTCTTCGCGCGGACCGTCGTTGCTGCCCTCGGATGGGATCTCTGCACCTGCATCGGTCGGCATGGTCATGAGCACTCCTGATCGTCGGTCGGTTGGTTGCTGCGCTCTGCATGCCCCGCTTCCGGTGGACTCAACCGTCGAGCAGTCGATTCCTCTTGACTAGCATCGTCAGGTATGGGACCCGATCGATCGATGACAGCTCGCGACCTCACACAGGCGATTGCCGAAGCGACGAGGTCATTCTTCGCACCGTCCAGTCTCGACGAGACTCTGCGCGGCGTGACGGAGAGCGCCCGATCTCTGATACCCGCGGTCGATTGCGCCGACATTCTCGTGGTGGCGGGGCCGAAGAAGTACCAGTCGCACGCCGCGACCAGTGAGCTGCCGGTTCGCCTCGACGCCATGCAGGAACGCCTCGACGAGGGGCCGTGCATCGATGCCGCACGAAGCGAGCTGTTCGTGCGGTGCAACGACTTCCGCTCCGATTCCCGCTGGCCACGTTTCGGTCCGGAGGCGGTGGGAGCAGGGGTTCTCAGCAGCCTGTCCTTCCGCCTCTACACCAACGAGGACACCATCGGGGCGCTCAACCTGTTCGCACTGACCAGTGATGCGTTCAGCGACGAGGACGAGGAACTGGGTCGCGTGCTCGCAACCCACGCTGCGGTGGCGTTGTATGCAGCGAACAAGACCGAGCAATTCAAGTCCGGCTTGGCTTCACGGGACATCATCGGCCAAGCCAAGGGCATGTTGATGGAGCGGTACGGAATCGATGCGGTACAGGCGTTCGACTTGATTTCACGGCTGTCGCAAACCCAGAACGTCCCGGTGGCCACCTTGGCCGCAGAACTCGTCGACCTCGGTTCCGAATCGAACAAGGAACGCTCGTCCAGATAGGCTCGCCGGCTGTTCACACCGTGTGCCGACGAGAGGGTGCAGTCGGCGGCACCGGATGGTCGTGAGTCGAGCCGGCTTGCTGGGTCGACCCGGCGTTCACTGTCGACCCGGTCTGTGCGGTTGCCTCGTAGACGCGTGAGGTGTCCTCGGCGATGCGGTCCCACGAGAAGCGAGATTGCGCACGGTCGGAGCCGGACACTCCCAGCTCGAAACGCCTGGACTCGTTGCGTAGCAGCAGGGCCAGCTCTCGTGCCAAGCGACGACGGTCGCCCGGCCTGATCGAGCGGCCGGTGACCCCGTCGATCACCAACTCTCCGGCGTAGCCCACTCCGTATGCGACGACGGGAAGTCCGCACGCCATGGCTTCGAGGGTGGCGATCCCTGCCGATTCGGTCGGGGACAGGCAGACGAACACGTCGGCCGACCTCAACAGCGACGACATGTGGCGATGGCGGACCGGGCCGGTGAACACCGTGCGCCCGGCCATGCCGTGTGCTGCGGCGACCGTGCGTAGCTGCGCCACGCCGCTGGATTCGCGTGGCTCGCCGCCGACAACGACCAATTCGGTGTCGTCGAGTTTTCCGAGCAGTTCGATGATCGTCGATACCTCGGCATCCGACCCGACGGTCGCCACCCGACACGCGGCACCGCTGCGTGGTGCGGTCGGTCCGGATGGATCGAAGTCACTCAGATCCACCCCGGTCGGGACGATGGACACCTTGGCTCTGGCGACGCCCATCCGCGTCAACATGTCGGCCTCGTCGGGACATGACGCGATGATGCGGCTCGCCGATCGAGCGATCTTCTTCTCCATAGCCGCCCGGGGAACCACCGAATCGGTGCCGGCCGTCGGGGGCCCGGATCGGTCGGTCGCGGCGAGACCGTGGAACGACATCACCGTGGGGACGCCCGTCGCGCCGGCGGCCAGTACGGTTGCCAGCCCCGACACCCATGAATGTGCATGTGCTACATCGGGTTTCGTTCGGAGCAAGTGATCGCGGAGCGCGGAGGCGAACGCGCTCGTGTGAGGAATCGATTCCTCTTCGGTCATCGGGACAGCAGGCCCCGCAGACAGGTTGACCACCCGGTAACCGTCGGGGGTGAGCAGCTCGTCCTCGTGATCCGGGTTCTGCTTCCTGGTGTATACGTCGACTCGGGTGCCGGCGCGGGCCAGCGACGAGGCCAGCCGATCGAGCTGGGCAGCCGATTGTTCTGCCTCGATGCCGGCCGCATCAATTATCGGACTCACGTGTTCGGAGACAAGCGCAACGTGCATATCGATTCGATCCCTGATGGGTTCGCACGGCCCCTTTCGGGCGCATAGCCCGGCACCGGTGAAGGGTGTGGGATATGCCGACCCGATTTTGGAGTCAGCGTACTCGAGACGCGGCCAGAGCGGTCATCGCAACTGGGCGTCGAACAACACCCTATTACGTAAAGCCGCAATGCGAAACCTCACACGAGGGCGTCGCCCTTGCTGGAGCGTTCACAACGGGCCGAACCGACGTCCCTTGCGGCCGAAGCGGGGAGCGTGTTCGCTACGGCTACCGTGCACTGGATTGCGGTCGGTTCAACCGTCGACTGCCGACAATCGAAGCAGCGTAGCGGGTTTCGCCGGACGCAATTGTGTATACACTATCTGCACGCGGTTGAGGAGAAGCCCCGTAGTCAGGAAGTAGCGACTGCGAGATGTGCCCGACCGCGCTCTTCGACACCCGATAGTCCGAGACTCGTTTTCTCGAGAACTGGTGTCAGAGGCAGCCGACAGTCTCCGGTCGCGAGCCGGTGGAGGTGGGCAATGGTGTTTCTACGGTCGGTGCACAGTGATCCGGAATCGATTCGATTGTCGTTCTGCGGGCCGGACAATCCCGAGGACGGCGCATTCGCGCTGTCCGTGGACGAACTCGTCGGCGGACCGGTCGTCATCCGCATCGTCGGGTCGATCGACAGATCGGCAATTCCGGTCATAGGCGAATGCGTGTCGGAGGCCATCGTGTGCGGGCGGTCGCTGGTCGTGGATCTGCTCGATGTCGAATTCGTCGACCCCGCAGTGGTTCCCGTCCTCTCGGCAGCCGCCTTGCGGCTCGCTGCGCACCGGTGTCGCGCGATCGTCGCCTGTACACCCGAGCTGCAGCGACAACTCGATCCGAGTGGTGTCCACCTCGGTACGGAGTGCGTCCGCAGCGTCGCGGACGCCGTTCGAAGTGCGGTGAAACCGGCGAGATCCGAAGAGGTTCCGAATTCCTGCACAGGCGAGACGCCTGCGCGGTCGGCGTGACCGGCAGTTCCGCACCGCGCACGATCGTCGCCGCGGTGTATCTCGCGGTGGTCGTCGGCGATCACCCGGGCGACAGCGCCCGATGAGTGCAGGGGCAGTCCCCACGGTTGGAGTGGAGGAGGAGTTCTTTCTCGCCGACATCGACATGCTGCGTCCGGTGGCGGTCGGCCCCGGTGTCGTCGCGCATGCCCGGGCTGCGGGAATCGATGCCGTCTCGGAGCTGACCGAGGTGCAGGTGGAGGCCAATTCGCCTCCGCTGCAGTGTCTTCGCGAGTTGCGGGAGAACGTGATCTCCACCCGCGCCACGCTGTCGGCGGTGGCCTTGGCGCAGGGTGCCCACTTACTGGCGGCAGGTGTCTCGCCGGTTGCGCCTGCTGATCGTGGCCGCCTGCCCATCTCGGACGGCTCCCGCTATCGGCGTCTTGCCGAGACCTACGGGGCACTGGCAGAGAGCGTTGCCACGTGTGGGGGTCACATTCATGTCGAGGTGCCGGAGAAGGAGACGGCGATCGGGGTATGCAATGTCGTGCGGCCCTGGCTCCCCACGCTTCTGGCGTTGACGTCCAACAGCGCGATACACGACGGCGTCGACACTCGGCACTCGAGTTGGCGTTCGACGGTGTGGGGCAGGTGGCCGACGGCTGGTCCGCCCCCTCACCTGAGTTCGACGGCGGAGTACGACGACCTGGTCGGCTCGATGATCGAGACCGGGATGATTCTCGACGAAGCATCGCTCTACTGGGATGTACGGCCCAGCTCCCACCAGCTGACGGTCGAGGTGCGGGTCGGCGACGTACCTGCCGTCGCCGAGGAGGTGGTGTTGTCCGCTGCACTGGTCCGCGGTCTCGTCGTCACGGCCCTTCGGTCCATCGACCGCGGCGAGCCGGCACTCGTCGTGGCCGGCAATCACCTCGCAGCGGCATACCACCGTGCCCGCATGGATGGATTGGCCGGCGTCGCAGTGGATCCGAGCACCGGGAGACCGGTGTCGGCATCGAGTCTGCTCCGATCGCTCGTCCGCTACGTGGAACCGGCGCTGACCAGCACAGGCGACCTCCGCTGCGTGCAGACTTCTCTCGAACGGTTGACGCACCTCGGGAACGGCGCGCAACGCCAACGCCGGATTTTCTCGCGCAATGCAGACGCTGCCGCCGTCGCTGCTCACGCAGCCCGTTTCACTACTGCCGAGTGGAACTCGCCGGTGGCACGGGACGCGGGTTGATCGCGGTGGTCGGTCCTGTCCATAGTCTGCGGGCCTCAGCACCAGCTGGTCACTGAGTAAGCCAGATGCGCCTTCTGGCAATGGCTTTGAGTCGCGTCACCATGACAGGGCTGAGGCCGAACTCGCCGAACACGCTGCCGGGATCGCGGTCGAGGATCTCCAGCACGGTGCGGTAGTAGTCCTGAGTCGACATCGCGAAGGCGGACCGGATTTCGTCGTCCGGTCCGCCTCCGTGATTGACCCATCTCAGGGCGAAGTCGATCATGGCGCGGTCTGTGTCGGAGTAGAACGCTACCGGTCGCTCTGCCCCCGCAGAAGTACGTCGATTCGGCATAACACACCTCCTGGAACTGACTGTCGATCCGAAATTAGCACTGCTCGCGAACACGTGCCAAGGGTCCGGTATCTGCGATGAAGACCCGAATATCGGTCGTAAGCCCCGTGTTTGGACTGCCGTCGTGCGTGGAAGTCGATACACAGCTCGGCGTACGCGCCCGGGCCGTGCGGTCGAGCCAGGGGCCGGAGGTTCAACCCCTGCAGCCTCCGGCCCCGCGCCCACAGAATCAGTCGCTGAAACAATCCGGCGAACACCTTCGACGAATCAGGTACGGAGAGTGTGTGATGGACACCGATGCAGAACAGCGTCTACCGACCGAGGCCGACGCTTCCTCGGTATGTAGGAAGATCGCCGAACTGGCGCAGACGTACGACATCGCGATCGGCACCGCCGAATCGCTGACCGCCGGAAATCTCGCGGCCATGCTCGGCAAGGCGCCGTCCTCGGGGCAGTGGTACCGCGGCGGTATCGTCGCGTACCACGAGAGCGTGAAACACACTCTGCTCGAGGTCCCCGACGGCCCGGTCGTCAGCGAACAGGCCGCGACGGCGATGGCTCGATCGACGGCGTCGTTGATCGGCGCGCATCTGACGATCGCCGTCACCGGCGAAGCCGGGCCGCAGAGCCAGGAAGACCAACCACCGGGGACGGTGTGGGCAGCGGTGTACGACCGCGGCGACGTGAGCACCGAATGCAAGCACTTCGAGGGTGAACCGGAAGAAGTTCTGGCCCGGACCATGGCGTTTTCCCTCGATACCCTGCTGCGCCACGCGCGGAAACGGGCCACGGGTAGCTGACGCCGGGGGAGTGCAGACAACTGTTCGTCAACGAGATCGGAGCGCAGTATGAGTACCGATTCCAGTGTCCGAAGCCGTATTCAGCACGAGCTGGGTGTTCGGCCGTCGATCGATCCCGACGAGGAAATCCGCCGCCGGGTCGGTTTCCTCGCCGATTATCTGAGGGCCAGTGGCACAGCGGGTTTCGTGCTCGGCATCAGCGGGGGACAGGACAGCACCCTGGCCGGAAAGCTCGCTCGGCTGGCCGCTCGCGAGGCCGCGGAACTCGGTAACCAGGCCACATTCGTCGCGGTGCGTCTGCCGTACGGAACTCAGGCGGACGAAGCCGACGCCGTCGTCGCACTCGACTTCATCGAGCCGGACCGGACGGTCACTGTCGATATCCGCGACGCCGTCGACGCCTCGGCGCGCTCGGCCGCCTCGGCGCTGGATACTCCGCGTATCGCGGACTTCGTACGAGGCAACATCAAGGCGCGCGAACGCATGATCGCGCAGTACACGATCGCCGGCCAGGAGAATCTTCTGGTGGTGGGTACCGATCACGCGGCCGAGGCGGTGACGGGCTTCTTCACCAAATACGGTGACGGAGGCGCGGACGTCACTCCGCTGAGCGGTCTCACCAAAAGCCAAGGTGCGCAGCTCTTGCGGCACCTGAACGCACCGGAATCGACGTGGCGCAAAGTGCCGACAGCAGACCTGGAGGACGACCGTCCCGCGCTCCCGGACGAACAAGCACTCGGCGTCACCTACGCACAGATCGACGCATACCTGCAGGGCGGACCCGTCGACGACGATGCGGTGGACACCATCGAGCGCTGGTTCGACAAGACCCGGCACAAGCGCGCCATGCCGGTGGGGCCGGACGATCGGTGGTGGCGCACGGCCGTCGACTGCCGGTCCTGAGGCACCGTCGACGAGACGTTATCGACGGCGGTGGATCCGGGGCAGTAGGAACCAGAACGCGACGGCCGTCGACGCCACGACAGCGGCCGCGGGGGCTGCGGCGCGCACACCGAGCACTATCTCGAACGTCAGGGCGGCAGCACCCACCAGTGTCACTCCCAACATGGCGAGACCGCTGATGGCGAGTATGTTGCCGACGCGCACTATGACCCCTATTGCACGCTGCCGGAACAGGAGTCGGTGCATGCTGACGGGAGCCACCAACAGGATCGTCGCAAGCATCGACGCCGACACCGTCATCAGATAGACCACGTGGCCGGCCGTGGACAGCCCGTCGAAGCGGGCCTGGAACGGCAGGGTCAACAAGAACCCGGTCAGAAGTTGTACACCGGTCTGTACGACACGGAGTTCCTGTAGCAACGACGACCAATTGCGATCCAACTGCTGAGTGGGAGTTTCGTTGCGCGCTTTGTCGTTCCACGCACGGTGGTCCTCGTCCTCGTCCTCGTCACCCGTCGTCATCGACCAAGACTAGTGCGATCTCGACGGGTAGGCGGTGGAAATCGGACCGGTTCACGCAGTGTGTACATCCGCGGTCGACGTGCCGGTCGCACACTCTGGACACCCGGCACCGGACTCGGACGAGCCCGATGCCCCGGTTACGGACTTCCTCAGCGACGAACCGACGGACTCGAGGGCCGAATCGATATCGGTGAAAATCGGAATCGCAGCATCGAGTCCGACCAGATGCATCGGCCGCCCCGTGGTCGGCCCGGATGCGACCACCACCAACGAGGTTGAGCAGCATGCCTTTCGGCGAGCTGCGATGAGCACGCTCATGCCGACGGAGGCCAGGAAGGACACCCCCGACAGATCGACGATCACGGCTGCAGGCGCTGCCGTGACCGCTTGTTCGATGTGGTGGGCGAGATCGGACGCGGTCGCGAGATCCACTTCTCCGTTGACCCGCAGAACAATTGCGTTGTCATGGTGTTCGCTGGCGATGCCGAGCCCGAGCAACTCGTTGTGTTTCATGGGGGGTCACCGTCCTTACCCTGTGCAGTGGCATGTCCGTCGAACAGCGCACTGCGGCGTAACCGAGACCGGCAAGGATTGCAGAACCGAGGCGAACCCGGTGCGAGCGGCGCTGTCGACTGCGGGCAGGGGCTACACCACGCTGTCCGAATCATACCCACTGTTCGTTTCTTCGTGCAGGCCGGTTCGAGAGCTCGAATGTTCGGCAACCGACTCGATCATCGCCGACGCAATCTCGCTGACCTTGATGTTTCTGTTCTGCGACTGCTCGGACAGCAGGGCGAACGCGTCGTCGGCGGAGATTCCGCGCATCGCCATGATGATTCCTTTCGCCTGGTCGATGTCAGCTCTCGTTTTCATCGCTGTCCGCAGGCCGGTGATTTCTCGTTCGGCCGACCGGGCGCGCTCGGTGATCGCGATGACGGTCTCGATCGAGGTGGCGAGCAGGGCCACCGAGACCTCGTCGAGTGGGTCGAAGCCGCCGGCACTCGTCCCGTAGATGTTCAGCGACCCGTGGCGGTGCTCGTCGGGCGTCAGCGGGGCCGACAAATAGCTGTGGACGCCCAGATCGGCCACTGCGGCAGCGAAGCGAGGCCAGCGAGCTACTGCCTCGTGCGCCTGTGCGCGAACCATACGTCCGCTGCGGATGGCGTGCAGGCAGGGGCCTTGACCAGCGCGATACTGGTCGGAATCGATGTCGTGCACAGCGGGGTCGGTGGACGCCACGGTTCGCGGTCGGCCGGTGTCGTCGAGCATGGTGATGCCGACGAGATCCGCGTCGGGAACCACGGCTGCGACCTCGGAGCACACGGCTTGAAGAACGGCATCGACGTCGGCACCGGTCAGTATCTTCCCCTTGATTCGGCGCAACGCTTGGATGTATTGCCCGATCCGGGCGAACGCCGAACCCGAGGCGTCCGGTGCGTCGTGAAGACGGTCGTCTTCGATTGAAAAGTCACTCATCTGGTGGGCTCGTTTCGGTCGGGCCCCCGCATGGACAGCAGGCAGCCACTCGTCAACTCCCGGCCCCGACTCGACCGAACGGGGTCATAATATACAGAGCCTCGCGGGTGCATTCGCACCTGTCCCGAGCGCACGCCCACGGGCCCGCTGAACGCAGGGGTGGTCGCATCCAGGCCCGAGTCGGGGTATCCTACACAGTGATTGGGTGGAGACCACGCCCGCAGAATCGACTGCGGTACGAACCACGATCTTCCCCTGCCACAGTCTTCGATCTGTGGAGGTCAATGCCCATGATTCCCGAATCCTCGTCGTTTTCGATGTCCGTCGACCGCGGAGACGACGGCCCCATCGTCGTCTCGGTGCAGGGCGCACTCGAGATCCCCGGCAATACCCGCCTGTTGGCAGACTGACTGCCTGGCGGGGTCCGTGCTCGCCGACCGACCGGTGGTGGTCGACCTGGTCGGTGTCACCGAGATCGGTGATGCGGCAACGCAGTACATCGTCGATGCGTCCCATCAGCTGCTGTGCCGAGGGTTCCGTCTCACCGTCGTCGCGCCGGCCTCCGCCGACGACCGCAACGTTCGACGGCTCCGGGAGCGTGTTCACGTTCATCGGGGATCGGATGCGGTGTCCGATCCGATGTCGGCAGTATCGCGCCGTCGTACCCCTGCCGTCGATGCGCTGCAGGGGACTTACCTGTAGGTCGATAGCACCGCGGCCCTCGTGCGGACGGTGCTGCGGAAAGCCGTGTGTACCGGGATGTTCCGCCGGTGTCCGTCGTCGAGGCGTCGCGGTCCAGACCTGTGTATCGAGTTCTAAACCCTTGCAGTGCAAAGTGTTTGCTGGGAATTTCGGCGGGTAGCCGGATCGAGTCACCTGCTCGAACTTCGACCCGAACTGGAGTCCCTATGTTCCGACACACCGACTACCTACAATTCGATGCCAAGCCCGAGAAGCCGGATCCTGTGTACGCACACAAGCTTCAGGAGCTCATCGGTGGTGCATTCGGCGAGATGACCGTGACCATGCAGTATCTGTTCCAAGGCTGGAACTGTCGCATGGAGGGCAAGTACAAGGACCTGATCATGGACATCGCGACCGAAGAAATGGGTCACGTGGAGATGCTGGCCACCATGGTCGCTCGTCTGCTCGAGGGTGCACCGGCCACCGAGTCGACCAAAGCCGCTGCTACCGATCCCGTGGTAGCGGCAGTGATGGGCGGCATGGACCCGCAGCAGGCGATCGTGTCGGGCGGCGGTGCGCTTCCGGCGGATTCCAACGGCTACCCGTGGAACGGTCGGTACATCATCGCCAGTGGCAACCTGCTCGCAGATTTTCGTGCGAACGTTGCCGCCGAGGCGCAGGGGCGGCTGCAGACCGCGCGTCTGTACAACATGACCGACGACCCGGGCGTCAAGGCCATGCTGCAGTTCAATCTCGCTCGCGATACGCACCATCAGAATCTGTGGCTCGCTGCCATCGAAGAGCTGCAAGCCGACGGACTCGAGGACGTCGTAGCACCGAGTGCACTTCTCGACGAGGAGGCATCCGAGCACGCAACCGATCTGTGGCACCTCTCGGACGGTGAGTTCTCCTCGACCGGTGGCTGGGCGAATCGGCCTGCGCCCGACGGCAAACGGCAGATGGGGTTCCTCGCCGATCCGCAGCCTCTGGGCGGCAAGGCATCCGCGCCTGCACCCGATCCGAAGTTGTACGCGACGTACGACGGGGCCAAGGGAGATCCCGCGTCGGCCGCACTGGGTACCGAGAAGGGCGTCATGGGGAAGATCAAGGACGCCCTGGATCCCGACGAGAAGTAGGCCCGAACTCCCTGTGCCGCACAGCAGTTGCGACGCGAATATCGCGTCGCAACTGCTGCGGTCAGCTGACTACGTCCCGCAGAACGTTCGGAACCCCGCGCTGAAGTCGACGGGCGCGGGTCCGGCGTAGTCCGACAGCTCGACCCGACCGTCGAACGGATTCGTCACGACCGACAACAAGCGGTCGAAGGGCGCGAGGTCACCCTCGGTCGCTGCTGCCAGCGCCGCGTCGACCATGTGGTTGCGAGGAATGTACGCGGGGTTCACTCGGTCCATGGCGTCCGCGACGGACCGGAGGTCGTGGCCCCGCTCGAGCACCGCTGCGCGCCATCGTTCGAGCCACGGTGCAGCTGCCTCGTGCGGTACGAGTGACGCAAAATCTGCGTCGTTGCCCCGCAGATTCTCCGCCAACGCGCGGAAGGTCAGGGTCCAGTCGGCACGATGATCCCGCAGAAGCACGTGCAGTTCGTCGAGGAGACTGCCGTCCGGTTCGATAGCGTCGAGGCCGAGCTTGGCGGCCATCAGGTTCTCGTAGTGCTGTCGGTAGCGATCACCGTAGGAGTCCAACACCGTCGTCAGCGCGCTGATGGCGCGGTCCGGAACCGAATCGACCAGCGGCAGTAGTGTTTCGCCGAATCGTGCCAGGTTCCAACCCAGGACGGCGGGTTGGTTGCCGTACGCGTAGCGGCCGCCGTGATCGATCGAGCTGAAGACCGTTGCAGGATCGTAGGCGTCGATGAACGCGCACGGCCCGTAGTCGATCGTCTCACCGGAGATCGTCGTGTTGTCGGTGTTCATGACGCCGTGCACGAAGCCGACGGACATCCACTGCGCCACCAACTGCGCTTGCTTGTCGACGACGGCCTCGAAGAATGCGAGGTATCGACTCTCCGCGCCCTCTGCCGGGAGTTCGGCAAGCTCGGGATAATGACGCGCGATGGCGTAGTCGGCCAGGCTGTGTGCGAGGCCCTCGCGGCGGGCCGCGAACTCGAAGGTACCTACGCGCAGGTGGCTCGAGGCAACCCGAGCCAGCACTGCGCCGGGCTGCGGACCTGCCTCTCGAACCACCTGCTCACCCGTCGTGACGACGGCCAACGACCGAGTGGTCGGGATGTGCAGAGCGTGCATGGCCTCACTGATCAGGTACTCGCGCAGCATCGCACTCACCACCGCGCGCCCGTCTCCGCCGCGGGAGAACGGCGTGGCACCGGAGCCCTTGAGATGCAGATCGACTCGTCGGCCGTGTTCGTCGTGCAGCTCGCCCAGCAGTAGTGCTCGACCGTCGCCCAGCAACGGCACGAATCCGCCGAACTGATGACCGGCGTACGCCATCGCCGAGGGGGTCGAATCGGCCGGTGAGACAGCCCCGGACAACACGCCTGCGCCCTGCTCGGAGCGCAGCATCGACGGGTCGAGCCCCAGTGACCTGGCGAGGTCCTCGTTGAGGATCAGCACCCGCGGATTCGGTGCAGGTGCGCCCTGCCACGGCACCGTGAAGCCGGGAACGTCGTCCACCAACGTCGACTCCAGTCCCCATGACGGCGGGACCGATGAAGGCGGATTGTCGGACGCAGCTACCGGTCCCGTCGCGAATTCACTCATACTCCAGGGGTACCACGAGATCGGGTAATCACACCGACCGTGCTCCGCGCATTACGAGCGCGCCGATATGTCGGGCGGGGACAGTGCGCGTTCGATACTCAGGGCGGCGGCCCGCAGCAACGGGGCGAGCATGTGCGGGGCTGCGGTATCGGCATCGACGACGACCGAGACGGCCGCGCGGATCGTACGACTGCGGTCGAAGATCGGTGCGGCAACCGATACGGCGTCCGAGGTGATCTGTCTGTCGCTGACGGCGACACCGGTTCTCCGAATATCGGCCAGCGTGCGCCGCAGGATGTCCGGATCGCAGATGGTGTGCTCGGTGAATCTGGTCAACGGTGCCGAGCACACCTCCTCCTGAACGTGGGCGGGCGCGTGGGCCAGCAGCGCCAGACCGACTCCGGTGGGCGGCAATGCGAAACGGCCGCCGACGCGCGTGCGCAGGGCCACCGAGTCACGGCTGCGAATTCTCTCGACGAACACGACCTCGTGACCGTCGCGTACTCCCAGCTGCACGTTCTCCTGGGTGACGTGGGCGAGATCTTCCATGACCGGTAACGCGCTTTCCCTGAGGACCAGGCCCCGCGGTGCGAGTGACGCGATCTCCCACAGTCGCAGACCGATGTGGAATCTGCCCGTCCGGTCATCGCGCTCGATCGCTCCCCACCCGACGAGATCGAGCGCGAGCCGGTGCGTGGTGGAGAGCGGGAACCCCGATCGTCGAGCGAGCTCGCTCAACGTCAAGGTCGGATGCTCTGGCGTGAACGCCTCCAGCAGTGTCAGCGCGCGTACGGCCACCGGACCGGTGCGAGCGGGGCCCTCGGCCGTCATGGAGTGCTTTCTTCGATTCGTCGGGCTTCGATTCGTAAGGAATGTCGTGCAACGAGCTCTACAGTTCGAGAACGAGCCGGGGGCCCGTCGACCGGGACACACAGATCATCATGGTGTCGTTGGCACCGCGTTCCTCCTCGGTCAACAGTGTGTCGCGATGGTCGACGGTGCCGGCGAGAACGGCTGTTTCGCAGGTTCCGCACGTTCCCTCTCTACACGACGAGAGCACCTGCACTCCCGAGTTCGTCACGGCGTCGAGCACCGATTCGTCCGGATGCACGGTGACGGTTCGTCGGCTCAGAGAAAGTTCGACTTCGAATGACGCACCCGATGTCGGCCGATCGAGTGTGTCGGCACGGAACCGTTCGAGGTGCACGCTTCCTTCGGGCCAGTGCCCCGCGCGTTCGGTCACGGCGTCCAGCAGGGGCCCCGGTCCGCAGCAGTAGACGGCCGTGCCGACGCGCGCAGTCCCGAGCAGATCGTCGAGATCGAGCAGTCCCTTTTCGTCCTGCGGGACCACGGTCGTGTTGCCGGGGTAGCGGGAAACGAGCTCGTCGACGAACGCCATACTGTCGCGGGACCGGCCGCCGTACGCCAGCGACCACCCGGCCCCACGCCGCTCGGCCTCGGCCACCATCGTGATGATGGGTGTGATTCCGATACCGCCGGCGATGAACAGATAGTTCTCGGATTCGGTCAACTCGAAGTGATTGCGCGGTCCACGGACACGGACGGTGTCGCCGACGGCAAGGGTGTCGTGGACATGGAGCGAACCACCGCGGGATGCCGGTTCTCGTAGGACTCCGATGCGCCAGGTGTCGCGGTCGGCCGGGCTTCCGCACAGCGAGTACTGGCGGGTGATGTCGGAAGTCAACTCCAGATCGATATGAGCTCCCGGCGTCCAGCTCGGCAGGTCTGTGCCGTCCGGCTTGCGCAACTGCAGCAGGGCAACGCCATCCGCGCCGCTGCACTTGTCCGAGACGATCAGATCCAGGTCGCACTCGGGGAGGTTTCGCGTCACTCGGCTCTCCCCACGTGACTCACGAGTTCGCCTCGCACCGAGGGCAACTCGGGATGGCCGGGGTCGACGGTCGAGAAGTGCCCGATGGGGTGCGCGAGCAACCACTCCCACAGCAGTGCCGGATCCTCCTCGAGCCGGGACGAGCCACAATGGCAGACGCCGCGCAGCCGGTCGGTACCCGGAACCCACACCACACGCAGCACGTTGGGGCCCTGCAGCATTCGATTCGGTTCCGGTGTCACGACACCACCTCGGCACCTGCTCGCGAGCCCTCGAGGAGTTTGCTCAGAAGCCGACGCGCACCGAGGCCGCCCGCATCGATGTTGATCGACAGTTCCTGGTAGCCGGCCTTTTCGGTGTCCAGTGCTTGCTGAAGAATGTTCAGCGCCACCACGTCCTGCATGACCACTGTGCGATTGTTCTCGGCCAGAAACTGGGACACTTCGTTGTCGTCGATTGCGAAATCGCGAGCAACAGCCCAGAAGTCGTGTGTCGAGGTCTCGGTTTCCGGAGTGATCGCGTACACGATCTCGCTGTGGAACGCGTGGGCGTCGGAGCCGTCGTCCGCGGGTAGCGGTGATCCGAGCGGAGCGATGCGGCTGTGCAGTAGGTACAGGCACGGGGGCGTGTATTCGATGTCCTGCCAACGCGAGATGCGCGTGTCGATGCCGGTGGACTTCGAGTAGAACGGTGGGCATTCGGCGTCGTCCATGTGCCGCGAAACGTAGATGACGTTGCGATCGTCGTCGATCTCGGTGGTGATCGGTGTGTCGGCGACTTCGGGAGTGCCGATGTAACCGCCGTGCAGGTAGGTCTCGTGCGAAAGGTCCATGAGGTTGTCGACGAGCAACTGATAGTTGCACGAGATCGGCTCCATTCCGCTCACCACGGTGTAGTCCGGGGAGTCCATCCACGGGGCCCGGGGAATACGAGTGATGTCGCCGTCGATCGGATCGTCCGGGTCGGCAATCCACACCCAGACGAACGAATCCTGCTCGTACACCTGATAGGTGGTGAGCCTGGCCGTCCTCGGCACCCGCTTCTGCCCGGGAACGGAGACGCAGCCACCGTCGCTGCCGTACGTGAACCCGTGGTAGCCGCAGACCACGGTGTCGCCATCGAGGTGGCTGGGGGCCGCGGAGAGTGGGTACCGCCGGTGCACACAACGATCGCTCATCGCGGTCACAGCCCCGGACTCCGTGCGCCACAACAGAATGGCCTCGCCGCAAATGGTGCGCGAGAACAGCTCTCGGCCCACTTCTCCGCTGTACGCCGCGACATACCACTGGTTACGGACGATTGTCGTCATCGATTCTCCTGAACACGTAGAAGTCGTTCGGTCGCTTGACGTCTCGTCAGCGCTCGTCACATCGAGTGTGTGGCACGCGACCCCGCCGGTGCGAGCGGACTTCCGGATGCCGGAAGCCCGGTCGGAATCCCGGTCAGAAGAGGAGGACCGGTTTGATCGACGCACCGCTGATCATGTCCGCCACCGCGGAGTTGATGTCGTCGAACCGGTAGTGAGTGATCAAGCGCTGCAGGGGCAATCGACCCGACACGACAAGATCCACCAGCACCGGAATCAGGGTCTGCGTTTCGCTGTCGCCGAGGGTCAGTCCCACGATGCGTCGGCCCGGCAGCATGGCGTTGACGTCGACCGGGACCTCGGTGCCGAAGGGCGGAGCGCCGACGACGACGGCGGTTCCACGAGGGGCCAGGGCATCGATCGCGGTGCGCAGCACCCCTACGTTCCCGGTGGTTTCGATGGCTCCGTCGACGCCGGAGCCCTCGGTCAGTTCTGCCAACGCTGCCGCGGTGTCCTCGCGAGTGGCGTCGACGACGTGGGTCGCTCCCAACTCGGTGGCCAGTTCCAGGCGTTCGGCAACCCGATCGACCGCGATGATCTTGGCCGCGGGAGTGAGAGCGGCAGCCATGATGGCCGAAAGACCCACTGCGCCTGCGCCGGTCACCACGACGGTATCTCCCGGGCGTGGTCGCAGCACGTTCCACACGGCACCGACTCCGGTCTGCACCCCGCAGCCCAGCGGTGCCAGGATCTCCAGCGGTGCGGAGGAATCGACCCGAACCAGGCTCCGCTCGTCCACGATCGCATGATTCGCGAACGACGACTGGCCGAAGAAATGGCCACCGAGCGCAGTGCCGTTGCGCGTGATGGGGCTGGAGCCGTCGGCGCGAGCCCCACCGATGAGGTTGAGCGGCAACCACGTTGCGCAATAGGCGGGATGACCGGCTCGGCAGTTTCCGCAGGTACCGCACGAGGTGAACGACAGCAGAACGTGGTCACCTTCCTGCACGCCGGTGACTCCGGGACCGATGGCTTCGACGACCCCCGCACCCTCGTGGCCGAGGACGCCGGGAAGCGGAAACGGCAGCCCGCCCGCGGCGACGCCCAGATCGGTGTGGCACAAGCCGGCTGCGACGATACGCACGCGCACTTCTCCGCTGCGGGGTTCGCCCAGTTCGACCGGGGACAATGTGAACGCGGCTCCGCCCGATTCGACTACTGCCGCTGTGGTTGTGGTCATGGCACTGCCCTTTCGATTCGGTCGAGGCCTTCGATTCAGTCGAGCGAGATGACGACGGATTTGACCTTGGTGTACGAGTCGAGGCCCTCGGGGCCGTACTCACGGCCGAAGCCGGAGTTCTTGACTCCGCCGAAGGGAACGGCCGGGTCGAGCATCGCCCAGTCGTTGACCCACACGATGCCGGCGTGCAGTCGTGCTGCAACACGATGTGCGCGAGCCACATTCGTCGTCTGCAGACCGGCAGCGAGGCCGTATTCGGTGCCGTTGGCCAGGCGGACCGCGTCGTCTTCGGTGTCGAACGGTTGTACCGTCAGAACGGGTCCGAAGATCTCTTCTCGAACGACCCGCGACGTGGCAGGCAAGTCTGCGATGACGGTGGGGGAGTAGAACGAGCCACCGGCGAGGGGCGTACCGGACAGGTCGGGACGGTGCCCGCCGATGACGATACGGCCGCCGTCGCGGCGGGCGATGTCCACGTACTCCTCGACCTTGTGCACGTGCCGCTCTCCGGCCATGGGTCCGACCACCGTGGCCGGATCGAACGGGTCGCCGACGGGAACACCGGGAATCGCCTGGGCCAGAATGTCCAACACCGTTTCGTATCGAGAGCGCTGGACGAGCAGGCGCGGGCCGCCCATGCAGAACTGCCCGGAGTTGAAGACGAACCCTTTGATGATCGCTCCGATCGCCTTGTCGATGTCGGCGTCCTCGAACACGATGTGCGCGGCGTTGCCACCCAGTTCCATCGTCACCGGTACCAGGTTGCGGCCTGCGACCCCGGCAGCGTGCCTGCCCACAGCCGTTGACCCGGTGAATGCGATCTTGTCGACTCCCGGATGCTGCAGAAGTGCCTCTCCCGCAACGGAACCTGTTCCGGTGACAACGTTGATCACGCCTGGCGGTACGCCCGCCTCGGTCAATATGTCAGCCATCAGCAATGCGCTGAGCGGGGTGTCCTCGCTGGGTTTGTGGACCACGGTGTTACCCGCAGCGAGTGCAGGCGCGATCTTCGAACTCGACAAAATCAGCGGAAAGTTGAAGGGGGTGATCGCGGCGACCACACCGAGCGGTTCTCTGCGCGTGTACGCGTGCGCAGACAGCGGAGTGTCGCGATGCGATCCACCGAGCGTCTGAGCCAGTGCGGAGCAGTACTCGTACTGCTCCGCGGAGGTCAGTACGTCCACCGGGCGGCACAACGACACCGGCTTACCCACATCGGCGCTTTCGACGGCAACGATCTCGTCGGCGCGTTCGCGGATGAGCTGACCGGCTCGGTGCAGAATGCGTGCCCGTTCGCGTCCGGGCAGTGACGACCAGCGGCCGTCGTCGAAGGCGGTGCGAGCTGCGGACACTGCTGCGTCGACGTCTACAGCGGACGCCTCGGACACGGAGGTGAGCACCGCTCCCGTCGACGGATCGAGCACGTCGGATCGGCCACCTGCGGCAGCGTCACGCCAGTGACCGTCGACGAAGAGCCGTCCGGGAGTGACGTCGGGTCGGGTGAGAGTGACGCTGTCGTCGGTGATCGTCATGAACGCCTCGCTTCGATGGCCGGCTGTGACCTGATTAACAGGGTTCCTTATATACAACCGCGCGCATGCGCGGAAAGCAATAGGCGATCCAGTTGCCGGTCGGCGGCATTCGGTAATTAGGCTGCAGACACACGCGAGTTCGGAAAGCGAGGTGGTGAACGTGGCATCGAGGCCGTCGTCGGCAGGCGAGCAGCCGACGCTGCTCTACGCCATCAAGCAGGTCGAGCTGGCGGTGCGGGCCCAGATGGATGCGCTGTTGCGGCCGATGAACATCACTGCCGTGCAGTACACCGCGCTGACGGTGCTACGTCGACGCGACGGGCTGTCGTCCGCGGAGTTGGCACGCAATTCCTTCGTGACGGCTCAGACGATGGGCGAGATGATCGCCGCACTCGAGAAGCGTGGATTGGTCACTCGCCGAACGGATCCGGCCAACAAACGGCGGATGCTCACGAGCTTGACCGAGGAAGCACGACGCTTGCTCGCAGAGTACGACGCGCAGATCGGTGACCTGGAGGACCGCATGGTCGCCGATCTGTCGCCGCGTCAACGAGACGAATTCCGCGGCTTCCTCCGTAGTTGTCGCCTGGCTCTCGGACACACCGGGGCGCACTGAGCCCCGAGGAGCGGAGGGTGCGTCAGCGATTGCCCAGGCGGTGTTGCAGGCCCGTCAGCAGTGCCGACAGTCCCAGCTCGAAGGCGACGTCGGTGGGGTTCGGCTGTTCCTCGGGATCGCCCACCGCAGCAGTGAGGGCCGGGTGCATCTGCGGGTCGGGTGTGTAGAGGTTACCGCCGCTGCCCATGTCGAGGGCCGAGCCGAGAATGAAGTTGTCGAACGCGATGATGATCGGAAGTACCTCGGGCCAAGCGAAGCCCGCATCGTGCAGACCGTCGGCGATTCGCTCGTACTCGGACAGCGATTCGCGGTCGCGGATGCGTGAGGTCGCGAACAAGCGAATGGACCCGGGGTGACGGGCGAACGCCGCTCGATACGACCACGCCAACCTCTTCAATGCCTCGTCCCACGGGCCCGTTCCGAAGCCCGTGTTGTCGATCTTGCGACCGATTCGAGCCCGCATTCGATCGATCACTTCGTCTTTTCCGGACACGTGGTGGTACAGCGAGGATGGATGCACGGCGAGTTTGGAGGCGAGCTGTGCAACTGTGAAATCGCCTGTGGCGTCGGTGATCTGAAGTGCGGCATCGACGATGCGATCGACATCGAGTAGTGCTGTCTTCGGCCTTGCCACGTGTACTCCATTTCGCCGGGGTCTTTCCAAACTGTCTTCTGTGGTCTACGTTACGTCAAAACCAAACATCGTTGGATTAATCACACGGAGCCGGCCATGACCATCCCCCAACATTCCGGGCAGCCGAATGCCCTCGATAGTTCCAGCCTCAACTCACGCGACATCGTCTTCTTCGTCGTCGCGGCAGCGGCACCGCTCACCGTCATGGTGGCCGTTGCTCCGATCGCGTTGCTGATCGGTGGGATCGGCGCTCCCGCCGGATACCTGTGCGCCGGTCTGATCAGCACGGTGTTCGCCATCGGCTTCACCAAGATGGCGCGGCACGTGCACAACAACGGCGCGTTCTACTCCTACATCCGGATGGGTCTGGGCAAAGTTGCCGGTCTCGGTAGCGCTCTGGTGGCCGTGGCGGGGTACACCCTCCTGCAGATCAGCACCTACGGGTTGTTCGGAGCGGTCACCAAGGCGACGATGAACGACTTCGTCGGAGTCGACCTACCCTGGTGGCTGTGGGCGTTGGTCGCTGCGGCGATCGTGTCCGTGCTGGGATATCGATCGATTCGGGTGGGGGCCAAGGTCCTCGGCGTGCTGCTCGTTCTCGAAGTGCTGGTGCTGCTCGTATTGGCGATCGCAGTGATCGCCAAGGGCGGTGCGAGTGGTCTGAACCTGCAGCCGTTCTATCCCGAGAACGTCTTCACCGGATCGATGGGGGCGGTACTGGCCGTGTCGTTCGCCGCGTTCGTGGGCTTCGAGGCAACCGCCCTGTTCCGCAACGAGGCGGTACGACCGGACCGGACGGTCCCCCGCGCAACCTATGCCGCGGTCATTTTCCTCGCGGTCTTCTACTGCTTCATCGTCTGGGTTGCGGTCATGGCGTTCGGCGCCGAGAACGCGGTCGCCGCGGCTGCATCGGATCCTGCCGGTTTCTTCTTCACCGCCATGCAGACCTACGTCGGTAGTGCGGCAACGGATGTGATGCGCGTGCTGATCGTCTCGAGTGGACTCGCGGCTCTGCTGGCCTTCCACAACGCGATCACCCGGTACGGCTATGCGCTCGGTCGTGAAGGAATCTTCCCGGTGCGGCTCAGCCACGTGCACAGCAAGCACTTGTCTCCGCACATCGCCAGCATCGCGCAGACGGCGACGGCCGTAGTGGCCATCGCGTGTTTCGCCGCGGCCGACGTCGATCCGGTCCTGCAGTTGGCTGCGTGGACGGCGAGTACGGGAACCGTGGGAATCCTTGCGCTGCAATGGCTCACCTCTCTCTCGGTTGCCGTGTTCTTCCTGCGCGGTAGAGAAGTGGCACGGGATCGGGGCGCGGCACTCGCTGGAATCGCCGCGTTCGTCCTGATCGGAATCGCTCTGTACCTCGTCGTCGACAAGATCGAAATCGCCACCCTGACGACCGACCCGGTGGTGAACACCGTCGCCTCCATCGGATCCGTCGTGGTGTTCGCGTTGGGTTCGGCAGTGGCCCTGTGGATCCGGGCACGCCGCCCCCAGGTGTACGCACGGCTGGGGACGACCGACATCGATTCCGAGATACTGCCCGATACCCAGGCCGGACCGTCGACCGCACTACCTACCGATGATGCACGAGGAGTGCGACATGACTGATGCGACACTGATTCTGATGAACGCCACGGTGCTCACCCAGGTCGATGGTGCCGAGCCGCAGCAGGCCGTCGCCGTTCGAGACGACCGAGTGATCGCACTCGGGAGTACCGACAACGTCCTGGGGTGCAGTGGTCCCGGAACGAAGATCATCGACCTGGCCGGGAGCACTCTGACACCCGGATGGGTCGACGCCCACACGCACGTGGTGCAAGGCGCGTTGATGTCACTCGGGGTGGATTTCAGTCGGTGCGAGAATCTGGACGACGTGCGTCGGGTACTGCACGATGCGCACCCGACGGACGGTTGGATTCGCGGCTGGGGCCTGAACCACAACGTATTCGGCGGCCGAGCTCCTAGCTTCGAAGCCATCTCCGACTCGGTCACGACCCCTGTTCTCATTCGGTTCTACGACGCGCATTCGTCGCTGGCCAATCGGGCTGCACTCGATATTGCCGGCGTGACCGGCCAAGAGACCTTCGACCACGGCGGTGCCCGAGTGGCGGTGGACAGTGGCGGGAAGACCACCGGTCACCTGATCGAGGAGCCGGCCATCCATCTGGTGGAGGCGGTCATGCCTGCCCAGAACGTCGTCGCGGCGAAGTCTTTGTTACGCACCGTGACCGAGGAGATGGCGTCGGTCGGGCTGACCGGGGTGCACGTCATGGACGACCTCCCCGGGACCGTCGAGATGATCCGGGCGCTCGACGAGGACGACGCCGGACTGCGGTTCTGGGTGTACGGCTGGGTCCAGCCGGATCATCCTGCCGATCGGGTCGCAGAACTGGCTGCGCTGGTGCACGGTACCGCCGGGGCGCGGTGGCGATACGCGGGCGCAAAACTGTTCATGGACGGAACCGTCGAAGGTGGGACGGCGTGGTTGTGTCACCCGGACCTGTACGGCGACGGTACCCGGCCGTCGTGGACCGACCCGGAACGGTATGCGGCCGTGGTGCGCGAGCTCGACCGCCGTGCAGTGTCGACCACTACTCATGCGATCGGTGATGCCGCTGTGCACCACTGCGTACGGACGCTGGCAGCCCTCGGGAAGGGGGTTCGGCATCGCCTCGAACACCTCGAGACCGTCTGTCCCGAGGATCTGACAACGATCGCGGACGCCGGTATTGCCGCATCGATGCAGCCGACCCATTGCACCAGGTACACCCGAGCGGACGAGGCCGACGACTGGTCTCGGCGCATGGGCCGCGATCGTATCGACCGTGGTTGGCCGGTGGCCGAGCTTCTCGATCTCGGTGTGACCGTTGCGCTCGGATCCGATTGGCCGGTAGCACATTTCGATCCCCGAGTCGTGATGGCCGATGCCCGGCTACGCCGCCCCGCAGGCCTGCCGGCCGACCCTCCTCGTCAACCCCGGCAGGCGATTTCGGCTCGACAAGCCCTCGACGGGTACACCACCCACGCCGCGGCGGCGGCCGGTCTGACCGACGGAACCGGAACCATCGTCGTCGGTGGTCCCGCAGATTTCACCGCAGTCGGCGGCGACCTGATGGGCCCGGCGGATCGAATTCCCGAACTACCGATCATCGCGACGGTCGTCGGCGGCAGGGTTGTCTACGAACGGTGATCGGCCTACGTGTGCAAGATCTACTGTGCGCGGACGATGGACTGCAGTGACTGCCGCAGCTCTCGGACACCGCGGTCGCCGAGGGCTGAGAGCGTGGCGGATTGGGTCGCCGCGAGCGCGCGCTGTGCGTCCACGCACAGCGCGCGGCCGGCGTCGGTCGCGTAGATGCGCTTGTTTCGTCGATCGCCGGGGTCGACCCGTCGGGTGATCAGCTCGCGGACCTCCAGATCGTCCACCAACGCCACGATCTGACTGGGGTCCAAGCCCAGTTCCTCCGCGAGCTGCCGCTGGCCGAGTCCGTCCGAATGTTCGCAGGCCAGGGCCAGCACGGAGTACGAACGTACGCGCAGCTCGAAGGGTGCCAGTGCCGTTTTGGCGGCGGCCGTCAGCGACGTTCCCGCGCGCGTCAGCAGGAATCCGATGTCGTCGGACAGGGGTGCGATGTCGGTCATGAGGCTCCTCGTATCGGCGGTAATTCTAGCAAACGTAAATCATTGACTTTCTCAATTATTGATGGTTTTGTCAGTCTGGTAACCACGAAGAGGAGAGAGCTATGAATCTCGACAACAAGGTCGCTGTCGTCACCGGAAGCGGCCAGGGGCTCGGACTTGCGTATGCCCAGGACCTCGCGCGCCACGGTGCAGCAGTCTTGATCAACGACGTGAACCAGGCGACAGCCGACGCGGCTGTCTCCTCGATCGTCGACGCGGGTGGACGGGCAGTGGCCGTCGTGGCTCCGGTGGGCAGCACCGAGACCGCACAGAAGTTGGTGGCAGGCGCGGTCGAGGCGTTCGGTCGCCTCGACGTCATGGTCACCAACGCGGGGATCCTGCGCGACAAGGTGTTGTGGAAGATGACCGACGACGACTTCGATGCCGTCGTGAACGTTCATCTCCGCGGCACGTTCACCTGCGCACGCGAAGCAGCCGTTCACTTCCGCGCTCAGGGTGAGGGCGGCCGGATCGTGTGCATCGGCTCTCCTGCCGGTCAGCGCGGAAATTTCGGACAGACCAACTACTCCGGTTCCAAGGCCGGGATCGTCGGGATGGTGCGGACCTGGGCGATGGAACTCCAGCGTGCAGGTGTCACCGTGAACGCGGTGTGCCCGGTGGCGGCCACGGCGATGACCGAGACCATTCCGTTCCTGCAGCCGTACATCGAGGCCATGCACAACGGGGATCCGTTGCCGCCGTTCGCCCGTCGTGAACTCGGGTTCGGGACCCCAGCGGACGCCGCAGGAATCGTCTCTTTCCTGGCAAGCGACGCGAGTGCAGACGTGACCGGTCAGGCATTCGCCGTCGGCGGTGACCGCCTGGCACTGTGGACGCACCCGGACATGATCGCCACGAGCTATCACGACGGCGGCTGGTCGGCCGAGGACATCGCCGCTGTCTGGCCGTCGACGTTCGCGGACAGCCTCGAATCGGTCGGAGAGAACCTCCCCGTCGAGCCGGCGCGATGAGCTCGAAATACCAGTGCGCCATCGACTTCGACTCGATACTGGCACTCGATGTGCACACTCATGTGGAGATCGACGGGTGCGGACACCGCGCACTGGACGACGAATTGATGACCGCGTCGGAGAAGTACTTCAAGTCGGGCGAGGACCGTACTCCAGCGATCGACACCATCGCCGAGTACTACCGGGCCCGCAACATGGCCGCAGTGGTGTTCACCGTCGATGCCGGTGCGGCGTCCGGACATTCACCGAACTCGGTGGAGGAGATCGCCGAGGGGGCGGCACGCCACAACGACGTGTTGATCCCTTTCGGCTCGGTCGACCCGTGGCAGGGTAAGGCCGCCGTGCGGCGGGTGCACCGGCTCGTCGAGGAGTTCGGGGTGCGCGGTTTCAAGTTCCATCCGAGCATGCAGGGCTTCGAGCCGAACGATCGCCGCTTCTATCCGATCTACGAGGCCATCACCGAAGCCGGAGTACCCGCGCTCTTCCACACCGGACAAACCGGTATCGGTGCCGGACTTCCCGGCGGGCACGGCATCAAGTTGCGCTATTCCGATCCGATGCTGCTCGACGACGTCGCCGCGGACTTCCCCCAACTGACGATGATCATGGCGCACCCCGCGGTGCCGTGGGCGGACGCGCAGATCTCGATCGCCACGCACAAATCGAACGTGTACATCGACCTGTCGGGTTGGGCACCGAAATACTTTCCGCCTCAACTGGTGCGGGCGGCGAATTCCATGCTGAAGCGAAAGGTGTTGTTCGGCTCGGACTTTCCGGTTCTGACGCCGGATCGTTGGATGAAGGACTTCGCCGAGCTCGACATCAAGGACGAGATTCGTCCACTCGTGTTCAAGACCAATGCACTGGCCGCACTCGGCCTGTCCGCCAAGGAGACATCATGACCACCCGCGTCGCCACTCTCGCCGAGTTGAAGAACCTCGAAGGCACCGAACTGGGAACCAGCTCGTGGATCGAGGTGCCGCAACAGCGCATCGACACCTTCGCCGACGCCACCGACGACCATCAGTGGATTCACGTCGATCCCGAACGGGCCAAGGCCGAAAGCCCCTTCGGTGGTCCGATAGCGCACGGCTATCTGACTCTGTCGCTGATCATTCCGATGTGGGACGAGCTACTGGTCGTCGACAGCGTCACCACGAAGATCAACTACGGATTGAACAAGGTTCGCTTCACCAACCCGGTCCCCGCCGGCGGCCGAGTGCGCCTGGCCGCCACGCTGAAGGGGTACGAGGAGCTGCCCAAGGGCGGAGCTCAGCTGACCGTTGCCGCGACGATCGAACTCGAAGGCAGCGAGCGCCCCGCGGTCGTCGTCGAGGCCGTCTACCGCATGTTCGACTGAGATCACGGACCCGAGAGGAACAGATTTCAGATGCGTAATCAAGGCGTCGGTTCGTGGATCCGTCGACGTACCAGGCAGTGCCCGCGAGCAACGGCACTCGAGTTTCGCGGCCAGGTCTCGACCTACGAGCAACTGGACGAGCGCACCACCCGGCTCGCGCACGGTCTACGTGAGCTGGGGGTGGGCCCCGGGGACCGGGTCGGGCTGTTGTCCACCAATCATCCCGCCTACCTCGAAGTACTGTTCGCCTGTGGCGTGCTCGGAGCGATCTTCGTGCCACTCAACGCACGGTTGACCGCACCGGAAGTTGCTTTCGCAGTGCAGGACTCGGGGCTGTCGTTGTTGGTGCATTCCGAGGCCTTGCACGACGTCGCGACCTCGGCGGTCGGTGACGGCCCCACGCGTCGCCTCACGCTCGGCGAGGAGTACGAATCGCTGATCGCGGCGGCCCCCTCGACGCGCATCGACGAATCGGTGGAGGGTGCGGATCTGTGTTTTGTCATGTACACCTCCGGTACGACCGGTAAACCCAAAGGCGTCGTGATGACTCACGACAACGTGCTGTTCGCCGTTCTCAACGCAGTCCTCGATCTGGACCTGTGCAGCGACGAGGTAGCCCTGGTCTGCGCTCCGCTGTTTCACACCGCCGCGCTCGACATGGTTGCGTTACCCGTCCTGTTCAAGGGCGGCTCGGTCGTCATCGAGGAAGGGTTCGATGCCGGACGCGTGCTCCATCTGGTCGAATCGCGCTCGGTCACGTACACGTTCGGAGTGCCGACGATATTGGACTCGCTCGTGTCGCATCCCGCGTGGGACGACACGGATCTCACGTCGCTACGCCGGGTGGTGGTGGCCGCCGCACCGGTGCCGCCGCGCACGCTCCGCACGTATTCCGAACGCGGGATCAAGATGTGTCAGGGCTACGGGCTCACCGAAAGTGGTCCTGGCGCAACGATGCTCGCTGCTGTCGACGCCGAACGAAAAATGGGCACCGCGGGTGTTCCGCATACCTTCTCCGACGTCAGGATCGTCGACGCGATGTCGCAGCCGGTGGAACCGGGGGAGCGGGGTGAGATCCAGATCCAGGGTCCTCACGTGATGAAGGAATACTGGGGTCGTCCCGACGCGACCGCCGACGTGTTCGACGACGGCTGGCTTCGTACCGGCGACGTCGGAATTGCCGACGCGGAGGGATTCGTCACGATCGTCGATCGACTCAAGGACATGATCATCTCGGGCGGAGAGAACATCTATCCGGCCGAGGTCGAAGCGGCACTTCTCGAACTGCCCGGCATCGACAGTTGCGCAGTGTTCGGTGTACCGGACGAGAAATGGGGCGAATCTGCCGTTGCCGCAATCACTGTCGTCGAGGGAGCAGAGGTCGACCTCGATGCCATCGCGGACGCGCTCGACGGCCGACTCGCGCGGTACAAGATCCCCAAGCGTTACATCCTCGTCGACGAGATCCCGCGCAATCCGACGGGCAAGATCCGCAAGAACGAGTTGCGGGAGCAGTATTCGATACCTGCTCCCGCGTCCACTCAGTCCGTCTGAGCCTGTGGCTGGTTCTGTGTGATGCAGTGAATTCCGCCCCCGCGGGCGAAGAGTGGCCGAGCGTCGACGGTGACGACGGTGCGGCCCGGGTATGCCGCCGACAGAATGGCAGCAGCCTCTTCGTCCGCGGGATCGCTGTAGCTGCAGGCGATCACACCGTCGTTGACGACGTAGTGGTTGATGTAGCTGTAATCGACGAAGCCCTCCTCGTCGCGGAGAATCTCCGGTGCCGGGACTTTCACGATGGTCCACTTCTCACCGCGTGCGTCCGTGCTGTTCTCGAAGATCTCGAACACGGCCTTGCTGATGTCGTGATCGGGGTGTTCGGGATTGCGTTGGTCGTGCACCAGAACGACGCCGGGCGAGGGGATGGCAGCGACGATGTCGACGTGGCCTCGGGTTCCGAACTCGTCCGCGTCACGGGTGAGTCCACGAGGAAGCCAGATCACCGTGGTGGCGCCGATCGTGCGGGCAAGTTCGGCCTCTACATCGGCCTTCGACAGCGTGGGATTGCGACCGGGATCGAGTTGTACCGTCTCGGTGACGAGAACCGTTCCCAGTCCGTCCACCTGAATACCACCGCCCTCGTTGACGATCGGTGAATCGATCATCTCGGCACCGGACTTCTCGACGACGAGCGCGCCGATCTTCGAGTCCTTGTCCCAGCGCGCCCAGTCCTGCGCGCCCCAGCCGTTGAACACCCAGTCGACGCCGCCGACACGGCCGTCCTCGGACAGCACGAACGTGGGCCCGATGTCGCGCATCCAGGCGTCGTTCAACGGTGCCTCGAGGATGTCGATGGGGAATGTGCTCTCGGACGAGAGGTAGGTGCGTGCGACGGCACTTTCGGCGGGGTCGACGACCACGGTGACCGGCTCGAATCGAGCGACCGCCTGCGCGACCTCGGCCCACGTGGTGCGAGCCTCGTGGTGCTCCTCGGGCGTGTCACCGAGCGAATACCCCTCGCACGGATAGGCCATCCAGGTCCGTTCGTGCCGAACACCTTCGGCCGGCATCGTCCACGTCATCACTGCCTCCCGAGGTTCGAGGCCGCAGCAGCGGGCGAGTTGTGTTCTGTGACAGTGCGCATGTGTGTCCTCGGTGCTAGGTGTGGGTCTGCGGTGTGCGATCGAAGATCGGGTGTCAGGAAACGATTCTCGAGACGATGTCCGCGGCGGTGCGATGACCCATGCGGATTGCGCCGTCGACGTGTTGGTAGCCCTCCGCGGCGATGTCGGAGCAGGAGAAGTGAATCGGGCCGACGGGAGTGCGGCTGTCCTTGCCGTAGCGGTGCAGACCCCCCAGATCGAAACTGGCCGCGTACGCACCACGGGTCCATTCTTCCGAACCCCAGTCCGACTCGTAGTAGACGACCGGCTCGGTTGCCTTGGGCCCCAGATAATGTGCGATCGATTCGAGGATCTTCGCGCGGCGCTCCTGCTCGTCGAGCTCGAACATCGCGTCTGCCTTGGCGTCGGACACGAAGCCGACCAGTGTTCCGCGGCTGTCCTGATAGTTGGTGTTGTCGTACACCTCCTGCACGATCTCTGAGGCACCGAAGCCGGTTCCTGACAGCCCGTCCTCGCGCCAGAACGGGGTGTCGTAGACGGCATGGACCTTGATCACCAGTCCGAGGGACTGATGCTGGTGCATCTGATGCTGGCGACGCGGGAGCGGCGGGTCGTAGGAGATGCGCGAATACAGGTTCGGTGGAACGGCGAGAACGACCCGCTTGGCGTGTACCTCGATGTCACCGTCGGCGAATACCGTTGCGCCGTCGGAGTTCCACCGCACCGTTCGCACCGGCGCGTCGAGGATGACGTCGTCGCCGAGGGCGGCCGCCATGCGGATCGACACCTGCTGCATGCCACCGACGACGCGCTTGTCGAGGATGAAGTTCTCGTCCACCAAGTGCGAGAACGATCCCGCCGATGCGGCCATCAAGACTGCTTGCAGAGCCGAGAACGCGTGCGCAGGTTTGGTGAGCATGCCACCGGCGATGAACATGCCGATGTTTCCTCGTGCCTCGGCATCGTCGGACTCACGAATCAGCCACTGCTCGAACGAGATCGTGTCCAGTTCACGCGCCAGCGGGTGCGCCCACGGCTCCTCGGGGCCGACCTGGGCGGCCAAGTCGTCGAGCAGAGCGACGAGTCGGTCCATCTCTTTCTCGGTGGTCTCGTCGACGGGGAACGAGTCACCCGAGTAACGGGTCCGCTCGCCCGCGGCGGAGATGTAGACGGACTCGCCCTCGCGGTATCGGTCGAACGTCTCGAGGCCGAGCTCACCGATCAGCGCGATGAGAGATTCCTGATCGGGTGAGACCCACTGACCGCCGATTTCGAGGCTCGCACCGTCGATGGTGTTCGTCCAGGTACGTCCTCCGACGCGGTCACGCGCTTCCAGCACGGCGACGGACAATCCTGCTTTACGGAGCTCGGTTGCTGCGGCCAGGCCGGAAGGGCCGGCCCCGACGATAGCGACGTCACGGTCGAGGGTGGGCACTGTCGAGCTCCTTTGTTCGCGGTCGATCGGCCCGAGCCGATAGCACCTCGATTCTGTCCGGAATCCACCCGATCCGCACACGACGAAGTGGCCAATCGAGCGCATTCACGCGCACCGTTTCGGACAACAGGCTGGTGCGATCGGCGGTAAAAGTCAGTGCGCGAGCGGTGTGATCGCCTCGAGCACGTCGGCAAGGTGATCGTGCATCGCCTTCCGGGCGCGAACCGGATCACGTTCTGCAATAGCGTGATAGATGCTGCGGTGGGCATCGACGGAGCGTTGCATCCGCTGCTCGGTCTGAAAACTCGCCTGCCTCGACGGTGCCATCCACTCGTTGGTCTCGGTCACGAGCCTGGTGAGCATGGAGTTGTGGGCAAGCCCGGCGATCGCGAGATGGAACTGCACGTCGCAGAGTTGCATCACCTGCAGAGACGGCGGCCGATTTACGAGCTCTCGCTCGGACGTTTCGAGTGGAGTGCGTAAGGCATGTAACTCGGACGTGCGGTGGCGGACGGCGGCACGCTCGGCAATGGGTGGTTCGACGACCGTGCGTAGATCCATCACCTCGCGAACGGTGCGTTGGTCGCTGCTCATGCTTCCGAAGATGCTTCCTTCGGCCAGAGCGCGCATCTCCAGTGGTGCGACGATGCGGCCGGCTCGGGGTTTACGCGTCAGATAGCCCCGCAATTCGAGGTCCTGAAGTGCATGGCGGATCGAGATTCGCGACGCTCCGAGCATCGTCACCAGGGCGCGTTCGCTGGGCAGCTTCGATCCCGCTTCGACGCGACCGCTGTCGATCAGCTGCGCGATCCTGGCGCTGAGCAGCTCGGGGACCGACGCCGCTTCGACGTCTATTTCGGACCACGCTGTCATGGAAAGCCCCGTCCCCGCAGGTTACGAACTGGTCCTACCAAAATACCAGATTCACTCTGTTTCCCCAGTAAAGATCCGTTGACGTGTAAATATCCCACTCTTCACCTTGACGGTCTGGTCCTACCAGTTTTAGATCAACACATCGTGACAACGGTCACTCATTCTCCTGAACCACTGATTCCCATGGACCCCAGAGGTGGACCAGCATGACAACGGACGGAACACTCCACAAGCCGAACGCAGGAGAGCGGGGAGCGATCGGCTCGACGTTCCGTGATCAGCCGCGTGGGCTCGTGACGCTGGCCGGCACGGAGTTGTGGGAGCGATTCAGCTTCTACGGCCTACAGGTGATCCTCGCGTACTACCTGTACTACTCACTCGCCGAGGGTGGACTGGGACTCGATGTCGGCGTGGCGGTCGGTATCGCCGGATCCTACGGCGGCGCAGTCTATATCGCCCAGATGGGCGGAGCCTGGGTTGCCGACCGACTCGTCGCCCCGCGCACGGTGGTGCTCTACTCCGCTGTCGCCATCATCGCCGGCCACGTCGTACTGGCGCTGATCACGACGACAGCCGGTATGGGTGCAGGATTGCTGCTGATCGTCATCGGAACCGGCGGACTCAAAGTCAACGTCACCGCGATGGTCGGACTGCTGTACGCGAACGACGACCCCAAACGCGACTCGGGCTACTCGCTCTACTACATGGGGATCGGACTCGGCGCATTCCTCGGCCCGCTGCTCACCGGTGCCCTGCAGAGCTCGGCCGGTTTCCACATCGCCTTCGGCGCAGCGGCAGTGGGCATGCTGATCGGCCTGGCCCAGTACGCGGTCGGGTACAAGCATCTGCCCGAGGCCACCCGAACGGTAGCCAATCCGCTTCCGCGCTCGCGTCGGGCCGCGGCCGCAGCTTTCGCCGGATCGGTCACCCTGGTCATCGTTGCCGCGGCCGTCAGCGGCCTCCTGAATCTCGACAATCTGGGAACCGTGCTGACCGCGATCATCGTGATCGCCAGCATCGCCTACTTCGCAATGCTGTTGTCCTCGAGAAAAGTCGACGCTACCGAGCATCGACGAGTGCTCGCCTACATTCCGGTGTTCCTCAGTAGCTTGCTGTTCTGGACGTTGCTGTTCCAGTTGTTCACCACCCTGGCGGTGTACATGGACACCCGCGTCGATCTGACGGTCGGCTCGTTGACGATCCCTGCGGCAACCGTGATCACGTTGGAAGGTCTCTTCGCCACTGTCATCGCTCCGATCTATGCCGTCGTCTGGACTCGGATGGGCAGTCGGCAGCCCAGTCCCGGAACGAAAATCGTCGTGGGAATCGGCCTGCTGGCGGTGGCGATGGCCATGTTCGCGGCAATGGCGGGCACATCAGGGGCGACGAATTCCGTTGTGCTGGTTCTCGTCGCGATGTTGCTGTTCGGTGCCGGCGAGATAGCCGTCGTGCCGTCGGTCCTGTCGGCGACGGCGCAGCTCGCACCCGCATCGCACAAGGCCGGCATGACCTCGCTGTACTTCCTCACGATGGCGGGAGGATCGACGCTGGCCGGCTTGCTCGCTCAGAAGTACTCTGCAACAACCGAACTAACCTTCTTCGGTGCGACGGCCGCGGCGTCGATCGTCGCCGCGGCGGTGCTGTACGGTGCCTATCGCACGCTCATCGCACGAGCGCTCTGACGTGACACTTCCATGACGTGACACTGCTCCAACGCAACACTTTCGGACGAACCCAGAACATGCCCCGACCGATCCTGCTGTCGGATCGGCCGCACTCGAGGAGATATTCATGCCCGAACAGTCGCAACCGGCACCCGGCGTGGCAATCGCCGCGCCGCACACCGCGGCCGTCGACGCTGCCCGCACGATCGTCGAAGCCGGTGGCAACGCCGTCGATGCAGCGGTCGCTGCGGCTGCGGCCCTCACCGTGGTCTACCCGCACATGTGCAGTGTGGGCGGTGACGTCATCGCGTTGCTGCGAACGAGCGACGGCAGCACCACCTGTATCAACGCATCGGGAGCATACGGTTCGGCCGCATCCGTGGACCAGCTGTTCGAGACGATCCAGACGATGCCGATCAACGGTCCGCTGACGGTGTCCGTTCCGGGTGCAGTGTCCGGGTGGGCGGCTCTGCTCGACGCCGGTGGCTCGCTGCCGTTACGCAACGTACTGGCACCGGCAATTTCGCTTGCCACAGAGGGGTTTCCGGCCAGCCCCGGACTCGTCGAGATGATCGAGCTCGACCGTGACGCACTGATCACCGATCCAGGCTTGCGCGCGAAGTTCTTCGTCGATGGTCAGCCGATCCCCGTCGGGCACCTCGTCGTGCAGCCCGAGTTGGCCCGAACCCTGACGGACCTGGCGACCGATGGCCTCGATTCGTTCTATCGCGGTCACACCGCCGACCGATTCGCCGCCGGACTGAAGAAACTCGACGTGCCGGTATCGAGAGAGGATCTCGAACGTCATCGTCCGAGCGTCGAAGAACCTCTGGTGCGCGAATTCGACGGATTCTCGGTGGCCACGGCACCACCGAACTCGCAGGGCTACACGCTGATTCGATCTCTCGGTGCCGCCTTGTCCGGGAGTGCGTCTGCGGGGGATGTCGACGCCGGGGTATTGGCCGAGATCTTCTACGACTCCGACGAGCATCGTGATACCTACCTCGCCGACCCACGCTGTGCCACTGTGGATATCCACGATCAGCTGACCCCGGCCGGCTTCGCGGCAATTCACGACGCGGCGGCAGCCCGGGTGGCAGGAGCCGAACGCCAGACCTCGACCGCGTCTCCGCGTCCGGGCGGTGACACCGTCGGAATCGCCGTCGTAGCGAAGGACGGCACAGCAGTGTCGTTGATTCAGTCCGTCTTTCACTCGTTCGGAGCGCAGATCCTCGAGCCCGACACCGGACTTGTGCTGCACAACCGAGCTGCGTTCTTCACGCTCGATGCCGCGTCGCCCAATCGCGTCGAGTCCGGAAAGCGGCCCGCGCACACGCTCGTTCCGGTGATCGTGGACTGGGCGGACGGAGCGGTGTCCGCCCACTCGACCATGGGAGGCAAAGCGCAGTCGCAGATTCACACCCAGTTGATCCTGCGGGCGCTGCGTGGATTCGATCCGCAGCAGATCGTCTCCGCGCCCCGATTCATCGTCGGCGGATTGGAAGCCGGCACACCCAACGGTTCGGTACTGGTCGAGCCGACATTGGAGGACTTCGCCGTCGAACAGATCTCGCAGACGGTGTTCACCGTCAAGCATGGCACCGAATTGGACAGTAACGCAGGTCATTCCATGGTGGCCAGGGTTTCAGCCGACGGAACGCTCGGTGCCGGCGCGGACCCACGTAGTGACGGCGGCGTGTGGGTGACCGCATGAGTCTCGACGAAACGACGGTGGCCGGAGACGGGCCGGCACCGACGACCATGAGGCACCGTGTCGGCGAGGCCGTGAACGGTCATCTCCGATTGTGGTCGATGATGGTGCTGACGATGGTGACCGGCATGCTCGACGCCGTCGGCTACCTCGGGCTCGACCGCATCTTCACCGGAAACATGACCGGCAACATCGTCATCCTCGGTATGGGGGTGGCAGGTGAGGACGGACTGCCGATCGTCGGCCCGCTGGTAGCGCTGTTCGCCTTCGTGCTCGGTGCCGCGCTGGCCGGGGTGACGCTTCGCTCGGCTGCGCCGGGATGGAACATTCGGGTCACCGCGATCTTCGCAGTGGGAACGCTGGCACTTCTCGCAGCAGGCGTCACGCTGCTGGTGGTCGACGTGCAAGGCAACTCGCCGCTCGGTATCGCGATCGCCAGTGTCATCGCAGTCGACATGGGGGCTCAGGCGCTCGCCGCGCGCTTCCTCGCGGTCAAGGACATGACGACCGTCGTCGTCACGTCGACCATCACCTCGCTCGCCGGCGAGTCGTTCGTCGGCCAGGGCCCCGGTCGGCTGTTCAACCGGCGGCTCTGGGCGATCCTCGTGCTGTTCGTCGGTGCCGTCATCGGTGCGCTGCTACTTCGGGTGGATATCGCGATACCGGTGTTGCTCGGTGCCGCGCTGACCGCCGCCGTCGCGGCCCTGGGTCATCGGGCCTGGGACCGAGCTTCGGGCTGAGCCGCACCGGCGTCGTCGGTGCGGGACCGTTCTGCACTGTGCTGGCGCCGGAGCATCTCTCGGTGGCCGTACGTAGCGTTGAGGATGTCGCTGCGATCGGACACCGACGAGCCCACTGCTCCGGCGACCGTGCCCAACGACGCCGCCAACCAGGCCAGTGACAGGTAGTCCGCCGTGTTTGCTTCTCGCCCGATCTGAGCGGTGAGAAACTCGGGCGAGATCACCACGGCAGCAGAGAGCAACACGACCGCGAACAGAACGGCATACATACACAGCACGCCGGCCACGACGGTGCCGAGAGTGGCAGAGTTGTATATCCAGCGATCGGTGGTCGAGGAGCGGAACCGTCGGTGCTCCCAGAGGCCGTGCGGAAAGATCAGCCACACCGTGATAGCCACGATGGCGGCGACGCCGATCAGTGTGAGCCGGGCAGGTGTCATCGAGGCCGCCATCTGCCAGATGCTCGCGTAGAACACACCGAACGCCGACGCGGCGCTCGCGGCCGCGAGCACGCTCGACAGTGCGGGGACGAGACGCCACGGCCGATTGCAGCGAATCATGCCCATGATCATGCGTGTTCGGCCGAACATGCCGGGAGTGAGCAGGATTCGCTCGCCGCCACCGTCGGGGTCGGGGCCCGGAGCCCACTTGGACATCGACCGTCGCAGGTGTGGCCGCGAAGCGGTATCGCTGCGGAGGAGATCGTGCACGATCGCGATGGCCACCGCCACAGCGCGACGCCGTACTCCTATGGTGCCGAACGAGGGTACGTACAACGCACCGGTCGAACCGTCACGCAATTCGGCGACGACGGGGCTGGCCCCGACGCGTCGCGGAACCTCGGAGATGCAGAGCACCAAGTCGAATGTGTTGGTGGCTTGAATGGCCTCCAGCCACTGACCCAACGGCGCAGAACCTGCCTCGGTGGGAGGCAGCGTGACTGCGGGCCGGGCCGTGTCCAGTCGGGCATCGGTTCCGTCGATCGTGATGGTGGGCGGAAGTTCCTGTTCGATGGCGGCCGCTATCGTCGACGCGAATCCCTCGTCGGCCACCAACCCGATCGTGATCGTTCCTTGTCCTTCGCTTTTGGCCCCCGAGCCGTTGTCTGTCTTGTCGAAAACCATCTTGTCGCGGTACCCCGGACCAGGCGCCCTCACACACCGAGCCGACGTCAGCACACGGGTTCGGGTTCACCCTTCGAGATCTGGAAGCGGCTGTGCAGTGCGTCCAGTTGGCGGTGCAATTCGTACAGCGCCTGCTTCTGAGCGCGGGCCTCGTCGGTGTGCCACTTCGCGCTGCGGGGGTCGCCCACCCGGAAGGCCTTGTGGGCGTAATTCTCGGAGACTTCGATTCGGCTCGATGTCGACGCAATTTCGGCCGCGAGCATGAGAGCGAACACGCGGGCCTGAGCCACATCCGAACTGTCCGGCACGGCAATCCTCTCTGAACGTGGCGTGATACCCGCGATCACCATAACGGACCTGAAAAAGACCGCTGGATCGGTTTTCGCGTACAAACCATGCGACAGAAGCGAGACGCCACTGCCTCTGCCGAAACGGGTAGTAGTCTGCTGTTCGTGCCCGCGACCCCGGACGGATCCGCAGCCCTGCGCGGGTCTGCCGTCGGCGCTCTGACGGCGACGATCACCGCCACCGCGCACGCGGTCGGCGGCGGTATGTTTCCCTCCGACGCCGCGATCGTCCTGTTGGCTCTGGTGTGCGCGGGACTCGGTTACGCTGCCGCCGCCGTGCCGATCGTCATCGCGCCTCGCCTGCAGCTGATGGCGACGCTGGCCGCTGCGCAGACGATCGGACACGTGCTGCTGACGATCGTCGACGGCGATCACCACGGTTCGGTGCTGACACAGCAGATGCTTGCGGCCCACGCGATCGCCATCGTCGTCGGCGCGGTGATCGTGCACGGGGCCGAGCGCGGGATCTCGCACGCAGCCACCGTTGTTCGTCGAATACTCCCGATACTGGCAATTCTCGTCGTCGACGGCTCGCCGAGTGCCGCCCCGCTTCCGCTGTATCGCACACCCGGCGTCCACCGGCTCCTCGATCTCTCGGGCTCCGGGAACCGCGGACCGCCTGCCGCGTCGTACTGACCGCAGCCTCCCACCTACCGCTCCTGCACAGCGGGGGCGAGCAGAGCTGCGGCAATTTTTTTCACGCGCACAGCACGATTCGCTCGACATCGAGTCGACCCGTGCCCACGGCGCGCGCCCACCCCTGCTTTCACGAAACGAGCTCTCATGTCCACACCGGAAAAGGAACGCGTCGCCGATCCTTCCCCGCCCACCCGTCCGTCCGGCCCGCGCAGCTGGCGTCCGCTGATTCTTCGTCTGCACTTCTACGCGGGCATACTCATCGCACCGTTCATCCTGATCGCCACTGTCAGCGGCGGCCTCTACGCCGTCGCACCGACCATCGAACAACTCGTCTACCGCGACTATCTGCACGTCGACTCCACCGGACCGGCTGTCCCGGTCGCCCAACAGATCCGAGCCGCTCAGGCCGAGAGGCCGGATCTGACCGTGTCGGCCGTGCGACCCGCTGCCGACATCGGTGACACCACCCGAGTGCTGTTCACCGACCCGACCCTCGGCGAATCGCGACGACTGGCCGTCTTCGTCGATCCCGCCACGGCGTCACCGGTGGGTGAACTTGCCGTCTACGGCTCCTCGAGCGCCTTGCCGGTCAGAACGTGGATCTCGGAACTGCACCGACACCTGCACCTCGGTGAACCGGGCCGGATCTACAGCGAACTGGCCGCATCCTGGTTGTGGGTGATCGCGCTCGGCGGCCTGTACCTGTGGATCGATCGCTACCGACGCAACCGAGACCGGGCGACACTGCTCACCTTCGATCGTGAATCGAAGGGCCGCAACCGGTCCTTGAACTGGCATGGCGTAGCCGGTATCTGGATCGCCGTAGGTCTGATCTTCCTCTCCGCCACCGGACTCACGTGGTCCACCTACGCGGGCGCCAACGTCACCGACCTCCGTGCGGCATTGAGCTGGACGACCCCTGCCGTCGCCACGACCATCGGTTCTTCCGACGCGGCGACCATGGGGGATCACTCGGGGGATCACTCCGGCCACGGTGGGCATTCGATGGACATGTCGGCCGATGCGTCGGCGACAGACAGCAATATCGGCCGCATCGATTCGGTGATCGATACTGCCGCAGCGAACGGCATCGACGGAGCGGTGGAGGCGTCGATCCCGGCGTCGGACGACGTGGCGTTCGTCGTCGCCGAAACCCGTCAGCCCTGGGTGATGTCGAACAACTCGATCTCGATCGACGGCAGCACCGGCGCGGTGATCGACACCCAATACTTCGCCGATTGGCCGGTGGCAGCCAAGCTGGCGGCCTGGGGAATTCAGTTGCACATGGGGACCCTGTTCGGCGTGGCCAATCAGATTGCCCTGGTTGGGCTTTCGCTCGCCTTGGCATCGGTCATCGTGCGCGGCTACATGATGTGGTGGAAGCGTCGACCCACGAAGAGCGCTGGACTCACCGCAGGCCGGCCGCCTCTGCGTGGGGGACTGCGCCGCATCTCGCCGATCTCTGCGGTGCTCCTCGCCACGGCTGCCGTGGCCGTCGGCTGGTTCCTGCCCTTGTTGGGGCTGAGCCTGGTCGCCTTCCTGGCGGTCGACTTCATGGTCGGATACGTCAGGCGGCCCGCGCACTGACGCGAGGAGGACGACGCGCTCTCGCCGGTCGGTCCGATTGTTTCTGCCGCCCTCGGGATACTCGGAGACCATGCCCGAAGGCGACACCGTCCATGCGCTCGCCGCACGATTGCGGCGAGTGCTGGACGGCGTCACCCTACGGGCGGGGCGACTGAACGTGCCCGCACACGCCGTCGAGAATCTCGCCGGGCGAACCGTCGTCGCGCACCGGACGCACGGTAAGCATCTGTTCACCGATTTCGACGACGACACCACGCTGCACACCCACCTCCGCATGACGGGATCGTGGACGGTGGTGCGAGCCGGCCGCTCGATACCGCGGCGGGTGCAGCCCGACGTCCGCGTGCGGCTGGCCGCGGTGGACGGGCCGACCGCGTACGGAATCCTGTTGCCGGTCGTCGACTACGGGTACAAGGCCTCGATGAATGCGCTGGTCGCGCATCTGGGACCGGACCCATTACACGCCGAGTTCGACACCGATCGTGCGGCATCGAACATCCTCGCGCAGGGGTCTCGGCCGATCGTCTCTACCCTCCTGGACCAGCGGGTCATCGCGGGACCCGGGAATCTATGGGCGAACGAGCTGTGTTTTCTGCGTGGACTGTGGCCCTGGGCTCCGTCGGCAGGCGTCGACGCGGAGAAAATGGTGACTCTGCTCGAGCGGGCGATGCGGCATTCGGCGAGCACCCCCGGGGCCATGCAGGTCACCACCGGCGACACTCGTCGCGGCCGGACCCACTGGGTTGCCGGTCGGGCCGGTAAACCGTGTCTGCGGTGCGCGACCGTCATTCGTGTCGAGGCCGACGTGCCGAACGACCCCGATCGACGTCGAACATGGTGGTGTCCGCACTGCCAGCCGGAGCCAGGGCTGTGACCGCGGAAGGGTCAGAACGTCGAGTTCGTCGGGTGGTCGGCGTCGACCAGGTTGCGGGCAACGGTGTGCAGCGGCAGATTCTGTTGCTGCGACAGTTTCGCCAGTAGGTCGAATGCCTGTACTGCGTCGAGGTCGTAGCGTTCCATGATCATGCCTTTTGCCTGGCCGATGATGTCCCGGCTGGCCAGACCGGTCCGGAATTGCTCGGTGTCGCGGGCACTGAGCATTGCGATGGCAGCATGCGCAGACAAGGCCTCGCCGATCGCTACCGCATCGGCGTCGAACGCTCCGGTGACGTCGCTGTACAACACCAGGGCCCCGAGGTCATCGGCGTTGCTGTAGAGCTGAAAGGCCGAGAGCGACTTGAAACCGGCCTCGATGGCCATCGCAGCGAACTGCGGCCATCGCGGTTCGGTTGCCAGATCGTAGGACACGACGACGTCGAGGTGTCGGACCTCGGTAGGAATCGGACCTTCGTCGAGTTCGTACTGCAACCGACACAGCTTCTCGGCGATCGGGTCCGTCGATGCGACGACTGTGCGCTCACCCTTGTTCACCGTGGTGATGCATCCGGTGGTTGCGCCCGGAATGAGCCGAATCGCCATTCGGAGAATCTCACTCAACGTCTGCGGCATCGACCGATGAGTGTCGCGCAGCGATCGAGCGAACTGCGCGAGCGACAGTGCTTCGGACGTTCGAGACGTGTCTTGCTCGGCCGGTGAATCAGTCATTCACACGATCCTCTCGCGCGGTGGACCGTCGACGTCGTCGCGTCGGCGAGATCCTCGATCGTGCGCCTGCTTCTGGACGCCCTGTCCCGACCTCGAGGCCGGATCAATGGATTTTATACGGTTCGCGATGCGGTGGTCCGGTGAGTATCGCGGCGCATCATCGCGGGATGCACGAAGGGCCGCCGATCATTCGATCGACGACCCTTCCGGGGCTGCTGGTTACTTGAAGGTGTCCTTGATGTTCTCGCCGACCTTCTTGACGCCGGCCGAACCCTGATCCTTCTGGCCCTCGGCCTCGAGGTCCTTGTTGTTGGTTGCGTCGCCGACAACTTCCTTCGCCTTGCCGATGGCGTCCTCTGCTGCGTTCTTGGCCTTGTCGATGAAGCTCATGGCGAGTTCCTTTCTCGGTTCGGGTTGTTCTCGAAGGGTTGGTCGGAGCTCGACCGACGAAGCGCACGTCCAGATCGTGAGAGCTGGGTCACACCGAAAGCCGGAGCGTCGACGTTTCCGCAGGCTCGTCGCTGGCTACATTCGACCGATGATGGTCGCGAAGGTGGACAACTTCCAGCGCAGGCACCCCTCGGCAGGTTTCCCGCTGGCGGTGCTCTACAAATTCATGGACGACCGGGGCGGCTACCTCGCGGCATTGATCGCCTACTACTCGTTTCTGTCGCTGTTTCCCCTTCTGCTGCTGTTCACCACGCTGCTGGGAATCGTGCTGGCCGGAGACCCGGAGCTGCAGACCCGCATCATCGACTCGGCGATGAGTCAGATCCCGGTCATCGGTGACCAGCTCGGTCAACCGGATCGCCTCAGTGGTGGGACGACGGCCATCGTCATCGGCGTCGTCGGGTCGCTGTACGGCGGACTCGGAGTGTCGCTGGCCGTGCAGTACGCGATGAACACCGCGTGGTCGGTGCCGCGCAACGAGCAACCGGACCCCATCAAGGGTCGGCTGCGCGGATTGTTGCTGCTCAGCACTGTCGGCACGGCGATCATCGGACTGACGGTGCTGAACGGCGTCGCATCCTCGGGCGTGTTCGGGTTTGCCGGTGGTGCGCTCGCACTCGTCGGAGCGGTGGTGGTCAACGCCGCCGTCTTCACCGCGGCCTTCCGAATCGGCACCGCGCGGGACCTGAGCGTGCGCGACGTACTCCCCGGTGCGGCGATCGCGGCGGTCGTCTGGCAGGCGCTGCAGTCGTTCGGCGGCATCTACATCCGCTACGTCGTGGGCAACGCGAGTGCAAGCAACGGCATCTTCGCCATCGTCCTCGGTCTGCTGGGGTTCCTGTACGTCGCGTCGGTGCTGATCGTGCTGTGTATCGAGATCAACGCCGTGCGCGTAGACCACCTGCATCCCCGGGCTCTGCTGACGCCGTTCACCGACAACGTCGAACTCACCGAGGGGGACAAGAACTCCTACACCGGCCAGGCAGAAGCGCAGCGTAACAAAGGATTCCAAGACATCACCGTCACGTACGACGAGCCGAATTCGGCGGTGGACGAGGACTCGTCGAGCACGCGAGGCGACTGATCAGCTCCGCAAACGCGCGCGCGTTCGCGAGGACCGGGGCGGCGGAGACCGGGGCGGGGACTGATCGGCTCCGCAAATGCGCGCGCATTCGTTGGATGCGCGCGGAATAGCGGGGCGATCGGGCACTATTTCGCGCGCGGATGGCAAACGCGCGCGCGTTTGCGGGAACTGGGGCGGCGCAGGACCGGGGCGGCGGGGCCGGAGCGGGGACTGTCGGCTCCGCAAACGCGCGCGCATTCGTTGGATGCGCGCGGAATAGCTGGGCGATCGGGCACTATTTCGCGCGCGGATGACAAACGCGCGCGCGTTTGCGGGAACTGGGGCTGAGCGGCGTGATGACGAGCTGACGCCGGCCGGTCGGAAAAGTTTTCGGAACTATTTCGCGAAAGCGCATGCGCAAGCGCTTGTATTGGTCGTACGCTCCTGCAATCGAGCGACGCGACCTGCGGAGCGAGGACAAGGGAGTCCAGATGTTCAATCACCGTCGGAAGACCACGCTGACGATCGGAACCGCGTTGATGGCCGGTTCCCTCGTAATCGGACTGACTGCATGCAGTGGTTCGGATTCGGACAGCGTCAAGGTCGGCCTCATCACCAAGACGGATTCCAATCCGTACTTCGTGAAGCTCCGCGAGGCAGCTCAGGCCAAGGCGGACTCCAGTGGAGCCGAATTGGTCGCTCTCGCAGGTGCATTCGACGGTGACAACGAGGGTCAGGTCGCGGCGATCGAGAACCTGGTCGGCCAGGGTGTCAAAGGCATTCTGATCACCCCGAACTCCTCCACCGGAGTCCTCGACGCGATCAAGAAGGCACGCGACGCAGGCGTCGTCGTCATCGCCCTCGACACGGCCACCGACCCCGAGGACGCGGTGGACGCGACGTTCGCGACCGACAACAAGGCGGCAGGCGTCAGCCAGGGCGAATGGGTCAAGGGCACGTTGGGAACCACTGCGCCCCAGGTCATCATGCTCGACGGCACCGCGGGCGGCACCGTCGACACGTTCCGTCACGACGGCTTCCTCGAAGGAATGGGCCTGACCGACAGCTCTCCCGAGATCGTCGGCCAGGAGAACACCAACGGCGACCAGACCAAGGCGCAGACGGCCATGGAGAACCTGCTGCAGCGCGCTCCGGGCGTCAATGCGCTCTACACGATCAACGAGCCCGCCGCCGCGGGTGCCTACCAGGCGATTCAGTCCGCAGGCCGCGCCGATCAGATCACCATCGGCTCGATCGACGGTAGCTGCACCGGTATCGCGAACGTCAAGTCCGGCATCATCGGTGCGACGGTGCTGCAGTTCCCGGCGAAGATGGCCGAGCAGGGCGTCGACGCAGTGGTCAAGTTCGCCAAGGACGGCACCAAGCCCAGTGGTTTCAACGACACCGGCTCGCAGCTCGTCACCGACAAGCCCGTTGCCGGAATCGATTCCCAGGACACCGCATGGGGCGAAGCGAATTGCTGGGGCTGATCGCAGAAATCCGTCGAGGACCAGGAACTGATTCGTGAGCACCGATACCGCCGCGCCTCCCAAGGCTCCGAGCCGGTTCAACGTGGGAACCATCCTGCGTGAACCGCTGCTCGGGCCCATGGCCGCGCTCGTCATCGCCATCATCGTGTTCAGCTCGATTTCGAGCTCGTTTCTCAACCCGCAGAACGTTTCTCTGATTCTGCAGCAGTCCGTGGTGGTCGGGATTCTGGCCGTCGGCCAGACGCTCATCATCCTCACCTCCGGTATCGATCTGTCGATCGGCGCGGTGGCCGTGATGGGCACCATCGTGATGGCGCAGTCGGCCGGCGCGAACGGACCGGTCGTGGCGTTGGGTTCGACGCTTGCCGTCTGTGTCGCATTCGGCGCGATCAACGGCGGGTTGGTGACGATGCTGCGACTGCCACCGTTCATCGTCACACTCGGCACGTTCACCGCGATCCAGGCAGCCACCAGGTTGCTGGCCGGCTCCGAGACCTACCAGGTTCCGAGCGGACCGCTGACGCTGCTGGGTACCTCGTTCAAAATCGGCAGTTTTTCCACCACCTACGGCGTGGTGGTGATGCTGCTCGTGTACGCCGTGATGTGGTACGCATTGTCCCAAACATCCTGGGGCAGGCACATATACGCGGTAGGTGGTAGCCCGCAGGCCTCGGACCGCTCCGGCATCAAGTCCGGTCGCGTGCTGTTCTCGGTCTACATCGTCACCGGTGTCATCGCCGCGATCGCGGCATGGGCAGCGCTCGGACGAATCCCCAATGCCGACCCGAACGCCTATCAGAACGCCAACCTCGAAACGATCACCGCGGTCGTCATCGGTGGCACCAGCCTGTTCGGTGGCCGCGGCACCGTCATCGGGACTCTCATCGGAACTCTGATCGTCGGGGTGCTGCGCAACGGGCTCACCCAGGCCGGCGTCGACAGTCTGTACCAGAACGTCGCGACCGGCATTCTCGTCATCGTCGCGGTGGCCGTCGATCAATTCGCACGCAGGAGGTCACAGTGACTGCCCCCCTCGCTCTGGAAGCACGTGGTCTGGTCAAGACCTACGGCAGCGTGACGGCCATCAACGGTGCGGATTTCGAGCTGCGGGCCGGTGAGGTACTGGCAGTGATCGGCGACAACGGTGCCGGAAAGTCCAGTCTCATCAAGGCTTTGGCCGGTGCAGTCATACCGGACTCGGGTGAGATCCTGATGAACGGCTCGCCGGTGTCGTTCAAGAACACCCGCGACGCCCGGGCGGCCGGGATCGAGACGGTCTATCAGGACCTGGCCGTCATTCCTGCGCTCGACATCGCATCGAATGTCTACCTCGGACGCGAGATCAAGCGGAAAGGCATCAGCGGCAGCATCTTTCGGCGATTGGACATGCCGAGAATGCGCGACGAGTCGTCGAAGCATCTGCAGGACCTCAAGATCGGCATCAAGTCGGTCAACCAGGCCGTCGAGACGTTGTCCGGTGGGCAGCGTCAGGGCGTCGCAGTGGCTCGAGCAGCGGCATTCGGCCGCGGGGTGATCATCATGGACGAGCCGACCGCAGCTCTGGGCGTGCGGGAATCGGGCATGGTGATCGACCTGATCCGAACGATTCGCGACCGCGGGATACCCGTGGTACTCATCAGCCACGACATGCCGCACGTGTTCGAGGTCGCCGATCGTATCCACATCCACCGCCTCGGCAAACGCGCAGGCGTCGTGGATCCGAAGAAGCGCACCATGTCCGAGGTCGTCGCGCTCATGACCGGCGCGGAGGAGCCGACCGATGAGGAACGCGCCGGCCTCTGATGCGTCTCGTCCGGTCGGCGTTTTCGTCGGGCTGGCGACACTCGATGTGATTCATCGAGTGTCGTCGCCGCCGGCGTCGAACCAGAAGATCACCTCGAACGCGCAGTTCGTTGCGGCCGGCGGTCCTGCCGCCAACGCCGCCGTCACGTTCGCCGCACTGGGTGGTACGGCCGTTCTCGTCACTGCGCTCGGGGACGATCCGGTGGCTGCCTTGATCAAGGCAGAACTTGCGGAATGCGCTGTGCGCGTGATCGACTCGATCGCGGGCACCGTGAGAGCAGTACCCGTCTCGGCCGTGACGGTGATCGAGTCGACGGGAGACCGGTCGGTCGTCTCGGCCGACGCCGTGCACTCCGACGCCGCGCCGCCGAACGATCTCGATGCCGTGCTCGCCGGTGCCGACGTCGTACTCGTCGACGGCCACCACCCCCTGATCGCCCGCGCCGCCGTGGAACATGCGGCGGCGCGGGATACCACCTCGGTCGTCGACGCCGGACGCTGGAAACCCGTGATGAGCGAGCTGATTCCGTTCGTCACGGACATGGTGTGCTCAGCGGACTTTCGCACGCCCGGAGCGTCGGACACAGCTGCCACTGCAGCGACGTTGGTGCGCTCGGGCGTACGCACGGTTGTCACCACCCACGGCGGAGAGCCCGTCGAATTCTGGTCCGAGGGCAACTCCGGCTCCGTGGCCGTCGAGGCGGTCACCGTGGTCGATACACTGGGAGCCGGCGACGTCTTCCACGGCGCGTACGCGTACTACTCGACGCAGTCCGGCTCCGTGCAGGAGCGTATCCGACGGTCGGCTCGCGTTGCGGCGCTGCGCTGTTCGGTCATCGGCCCCAGAGCGTGGCTACGCGAACTTCCCACCCACGTACTCGAAAGCGACAACAGTGAGCAATGACCGACAGGTGCAGGAAGCATCCCTCGACGAACTCGTGGAGCTGGCCGGGCGGCTCGCCGTGCCGGGAGAGCGGCACATACTCGGCCTGACCGGTGCACCGGGTGCCGGAAAGTCGACCGTGGCACAGCAGTTGGTGGATGCACTGGGCCCCGAGCTTTCGGTGCTGGTTCCGATGGACGGATTCCACCTGGCCAACGAGGTGTTGATCGAACTGGGCCGGCTCGATCGCAAGGGCGCACACGATACCTTCGACGACGGCGGCTATGCGCGTCTCGTCGCCGCGATTCACGATCAACGCCCCGGCGATCCGCTGGTGTACGCACCGAAGTTCAGGCGAGAGATCGAGGAATCGATCGGGTCCGCCGTACCGGTCCCGTCGGACGTTCCGCTGGTGATCACCGAGGGCAACTACCTGCTGATGCAATCCGACGCATGGCCTGCTGCACGGGAGATGATCGACGAGGTGTGGTTCCTGGCTCCGCACACGGCCGTTCGGCACGAGCGTCTCGTCGCGCGGCACGAGGCGTACGGGAAATCACCCGAGGAAGCGCAGTTCTGGGCATTGGGTTCGGACGAACGCAACGCCGAGCTCATCGGGTCGACCGCCCAGCGCGCCGATCGAATCCTGCGATTGACATGAGACCGCCGGCGTCCGATACCCACGGAGACGACTGACATGCCCACCATGGACGACGTCGCTCGGATCGCCGGAGTGTCGGTGTCGACGGTCTCGCACGTGCTGAACGGAACTCGTAAGGTCAACCCGGCGACCCGGCAACGCGTCGACGCTGCCATCGTCGAGATCGGATACCGGCGCAACGTCGTGGCGCGTTCTCTTGCGGCCGGTCGAACCCACACGGTGGGGCTGTCGATCGCGGCGCTGACCAATCCGTATTTCGGCAGCCTCGTCTATGCCGTCGAGCAGCGGTTGTCGGAGGCCGGCTACGTGTTGATTCTCGGTGACTCGCACGACGAGCCGACGTCGGAGCGGCGCGTCACCGATTCTCTGCTGGACCGTCAGGTCGACGGCATGATCCTTGCGCCTGCGGCCGGCTCGGAGGAGTCGACGATTCCCGAGATCATGCGCAGCGGAACACCTCTCGTGCTGATCGACCGTATGCTGGATATCCCGTGCGATCAGGTGGGCCCGGAGAACGAGCAATCCGCGTACGAGCTGACGGCCCATCTGCTCGACTCCGGACACGACCGAATTGCGATCGTCCGCGGAATCGAGGGAATCTCCTCCACCACAGAGCGTTTCGCAGGTTATGCCAGGGCGCTCGCCGACCGGGGAATCGATGTCGACCCTCGGTTGATTCTCGAAGGCAGGTCCAACGTCGAAGTGGCCGAGACGGAGGTACGTCGACTGCTGACGGGTTCGGACCGGCCTTCGGCTCTGGTGTCGATGAACAACTCGATGACCATCGGTTCCCTCAAAGCAGTTCGCGGCCTTGGTTTGTCGATCCCCGACGACCTGGCGTTCGTGTGCTACGACGATTTCGAGTGGTCCGATCTGTTCGAGCCGCGCCTGACGGCCGCCGCGCAGGACGTGCAGACCATCGGCAGAACCGCCGCCGACCTGTTGATCGGTCGAATCGAAGGCCGTGACGACGCGCCGCGGTCCATTTCGGTACCGACTACGTTCACCCACCGCAATTCGTGCGGCTGCGCTGCAGCAACACGCTGAAGACCAGCCGCACCCGAAAGAGAGAACAGCCCATGCCGATTGCCAGTCCGGAACAGTACGTCGCCATGTTGGACCGCGCGAAGGAGGGCGGGTTCGCGTACCCGTCGATCAACGTCACCAGCTCACAGACGCTCAACGCGGCGCTGCAGGGATTCGCCGAAGCCGAGAGCGACGGCATCATCCAGGTGTCGGTCGGTACCGCGCTGTACCTGTCCGGCAATGCCGTGCAGAACCGCTTCGCCGGCTCCAAGGCGCTCGCGCAGTACGCCCACGAAGTGGCGCAACACTATTCGATCTCGGTGGCCCTGCACACCGATCACTGCCCCGCCGAGAACCTCGACGATTGGGTGCGCCCACTGCTGGCCGACGCGATCGAACGACGCTCGCGCGGCCTGGCACCGCTGTACCAATCACACATGTGGGACGGCTCCGCTGTGCCGCTCGACGAAAACCTGCGTATCGCACGGGAACTGCTCGATCTGTCGGTCCAGGCCGACACCGTTCTCGAGATCGAGGTGGGAGTGATCGGCGGGGAAGAAGACGGGGTGTCTCACGAGATCAACGAGCAGCTGTACTCCACCGTCGACGACGCCCGCGCCACGATCGCCGCGCTCGGTGCAGGCGAGCGTGGTCGCTACATGACGGCGCTGACCTTCGGCAACGTCCACGGTGTCTACAACCCGGACTCGGTACATCTACGTCCCGAGATTCTCGACGAGATCCAGTCGGTCATCGGTGCCGAAACCGGAAAGGACAAGCCGTTCGATCTGGTCTTCCACGGTGGATCGGGCTCGAGTGCCGCCGATATCGCGTCGGCAGTGGCGAGCGGGGTGATCAAGATGAACATCGACACCGACACCCAGTACGCGTTCACCAGGTCCATCGCGGGCCACATGATCGGCAAGTACGACCAGGTTCTCAAGATCGACGGCGAGTACGGCAACAAGAAGGCCTACGACCCCCGATCGTGGGGCAAGCCGGCCGAGTCGGCCATGGCAGCCCGCGTGGTCGAGGCAACCCAGATGCTCGGCTCGGTCGGACGCACGATGCGGTGAAGTTTCTCGGTCGAGTGTGTAGATATCGGCCGACCGGCTCCGTCCCAGGGGCGAATGCAGAAAGAATGACTGCATCCGACGCTAGGAGACATCATGGCCAAGTACCTCATGCTCAAGCATTACCGCGGGGCCCCCGAGCCTGCCGGCTGGATTCCGATGGACCGGTGGACCCCGGCCGAAGTGCACGACCATATTCAGTTCATGCAAGACTTCGCCGCCGAGCTCGAGAAGACGGGCGAGTTCGTCGACGCGCAGGCCCTGGCCCCCGAGGGAACGTGGGTGCGGTCGGACGGGGTCGGAAAGCCCCCGGTCACCGACGGTCCGTTCGCGGAGACCAAGGACTTGATCGCAGGCTGGATGGTCATCGACGTCGAGTCCTACGACCGCGCACTCGAACTCGCCGGGCAGCTCTCGGCAGCACCCGGTGCCGGTGGTGAGCCGATCGGCGAATGGCTCGAGCTGCGTCCGTTCATGGAGGCCCCCGCCACGATCGACGAGTGACGGCACTCGTGGATCCTCACGCGCTGCGGATGCTGACTCCGTCCGTGATCGGCGTCCTCGTCCACCGCGGAGCAGATTTCGCGGCGGCCGAGGACGCCGTCCAGGAGGCGTTGGTGCAGGCGGCATCGGTGTGGGGAGCGTCGGCAGAGGCGGGTGACGCGCCGTCCGACCCGAAGGGGTGGCTCGTCACCGTGGCGTGGCGCAAATTTCTCGACGCCCAGCGATCGGAGAAGGCTCGACGGGATCGAGAGAACCGGGTTGCGGCCGAGCCGGAACCGGGCAGTGTCCACGGCGTCGACGACACACTGCAGTTGTTCTTCCTCTGCGCGCACCCGGTGCTGACACCCGCAGCAGCGGTAGCGCTGACGTTGCGTGCCGTCGGGGGTCTGACGACGCGGCAGATCGCGCAGGCGTATCTGCTGCCGGAGAAAACCATGGCCCAGCGCATCAGCCGAGCCAAACGGGCGGTGCGCGACGTTCGTTTCGACGCTCCGGGCGACCTCGCGACGGTTCGGCGGGTGCTGTACCTGGTATTCAACGAGGGGTATACCGGCGACGTCGATCTCGCGGCCGAGGCGATCAGGTTGACGAGGCAGCTCGCGACCCTGTCCGACGACGCGGAGACCGCAGGACTGTTGGCGTTGATGGTGTTGCACCACGCCCGGCGCGCTGCGAGAACAGGCTCCGACGGCCGGCTGATTCCCTTGGCCGAGCAGGATCGGTCGAGCTGGGACACCGTCTCGATAGCCGAGGGAGTTCGGACTCTGCAGGCGGCGCTCGCTCGGGATCGGCTGGACGAGTTCCAGATACAAGCCGCCATTGCCGCCCTGCATGCCGATGCGCAACGGGTGGAGGAGACGGACTGGGTACAGATCGTCGAGTGGTACGACGAGTTGCTCGCGATCACCGACAGTCCGGTAGTACGGCTCAACAGAGCTGTCGCGGTGGGGGAAGCGGACGGCCCGGCCGCCGGACTCGCGGCGCTCGCCGCTGTCGATTCCGCAGTACCGCGGTACCACGCGGTGGCTGCGCATCTGCACGAAAAGGCCGGCGATCTCCGGATGGCGGCCGATCTGTTCGTGCGGGCGGCCGAGTCGGCGTCCTCGGTGGCCGAGCGGCATCATTTGACGCTGCGCGCCACTCGAATTCGTACCGCAGGTCGGTAGAGATACCTGGAAACAGCGAACGGACCGCGCGGTTTTGTAATCGGATCGTTAGCGGTCGAAAGCGGAATTCGTGCAACCCTCGTATGGTGCTGATGTTGCCTGTGGGACAGATGAGAAAGAAGCTGACTCGATCCACCGCGGTGGTGACGGCGGCCGTACTGGCGTCGATAGTGTTGGCCGGAAATCCGGCGCAGGCGCTGCCGGGCACTACCGGATCGGCCGACGCGGCAGTCGGGGCCGTCGGAATCCACCAGGTGTCGGCAACGCGCGCGGTGCTGAACGTGTTCTCTCCGTCCATGAATCGTGTCATCTCCAACGAGGTGCTGCACTCGCCCGGAGGTGGTCCCGCGCCCACGCTGGTTCTGCTCAACGGTGCCCTCGGCAACGAGGACGGGGTCGGCTGGCTCAACAACTCCGGCGTCGAACAGTTCTTTCTCGACAAGAACGTCACCGTCGTCGCACCGATCGGCGGTCGGTTCAGCTTCTACACCGATTGGCAGACAACCGATCCGGTGCTGGGGACCAACCTCTGGCAGACCTATCTGAGCCGTGAACTACCCGCGGCCGTGGACGCCGCCTACGGCTCGACGGGCAAGCGCGGCGTCGCGGGGCTGTCGATGAGCGGTGGCCCGGCGCTGGATCTGGCGATCCAGGCCCCGGATGTGTTCGACGCCGCCGCGTCGTTCAGTGGATGCCCGGCACCGTCCAATCCGCTTGCCACCGCCGGCATCTCGGCCATGATCGCCGGCGGGCTCAACAATCCGTTCAACATGTGGGGGTTGCCGGGAAGTCAGGGATGGCGCGACCACGACCCGTCGCTCAATGTCGAACGCCTTCGTGGAACGGCGGTGTACGTGAGCTCGTCACGCGGTGCGCCCGGCGCCGTGGATCGCATTCCCGACGGTGCCGTTCCGCCGTTCGGCGGCATGGCGGTCGAAGCGATGGTCAACTACTGCACATCCATCTTCGTCGACGCCCTGCGTCGGGCCGACGTTCCGGCGACGGTATCCATGCGCGACGAAGGTGCGCATACCTGGCCGCTGTTCGAGGACCAGTTGCGAGAGGCCTGGTTCACCACACTGGCTCCGGCTCTGGGAACCAGCTGATTGCGCCGACGCGCTCGTGGGTAAGTGTCGATGGACAGACCACCGACGAAGGGATCACCGGAACATGTCGAAGGACGATTTGCACAAGGGCGACAAGGTCGAATGGCAGACCCACGGAACTACCACCGAGGGAACGGTGCAGGAGAAGATCACCTCCGAGACCGAAGCCGCCGGCCGCAAGGTCAAGGCCTCGAAAGACGACCCGCAGTACCGCGTCGAAAGTGACAAGTCCGGAAAGGACGCAGTGCACAAGCCCGAATCGCTCGACAAGAAGGACTGATCTCGCTCCGTAAGCTTCTCGAAAGTTGCTCCTGCTGACGATCTGTACCCTCGGCTGGGACGGATCGTCACTTTGGAGGCAACGATGGGGACGACCCCGATGCGGATTGTTCGTGCACGTTCGCGTCTCGGTCGGTGGGGTAGCGGTTGCCGCACGGGGAGGGCTCTTGTCGCTACGGGGACGCTGGCGATCGTGTCCGTACTCGTCGTGGGCTGCGGCGTGTTCTCCGGGAACTCGACCACGGACGCGGACACACCGTCTGCAGTGACCTTCACCGGGCAGATCGAGTCTCCCGACAAGCTCTGCCTCGATGGAAGTGACACCGACACCGTCCGTCTCGCGACGTGCAACGGAACGCCGGCGCAGCAAGTAGTCGCCGAGGCCGACGGCACGGTTCGGTCGCAATCGCAGTGTCTGGTGCCGAAGAACAGCGAGACCGCAGCCGGTGTACCTGTTGTCCTCGGAAGTTGCGACGACAGTGCGGTCGCCAGTTGGACAGCGGGCGAATCCGGTGCGATCGGGCTGACGGGCACCGGCCTCTGTCTCGCGGACGACGCACGGCAGACCTCTCGGCGTGTGGCCGTGCTGGCCGAATGCGACGGCTCGTCGGTGCAGACATGGACACCGGTAGCGGCCGCAGAACCGACCGCCGACAACCCCGGAGGAATTGCTGCACCCACCGGGGATCTGCCCGGCTGGAAGCAGATATTCGTCGACGAATTCACCGCCCCATCCGCCACCGGCAGTTGGTCCAATCAGTGCGACCCCTCGAAGGTCGTCTACACCGGAGCCGAGGGCCAGCGGTGGCGCACGTATCCGTCGTGCTATCCCGACACCTACGACAAACGGCCGTATCGGCCCGATGCAGTGCTGTCCACTGCCGACGGCGCTCTGCAGTACCACCTCGGTCAGGTCGACGGCGTTCCGGCCGGAGCGAGTATCTCCCCACTGATCGGTGCCGACCAGTATCAGACGTACGGACGATATTCGGCGCGTCTGAAAGTCGATTCACCGGATCTGTCCGAGTACTACGCGGCATGGTTGCTCTGGCCGCAATCCGAGAATTGGCCGTACGACGGCGAGTTCGATTTCCCGGAAGGTGCGCTGTCGGGCAACGTCGGTGGGTTCCATCATTTCTCGGGCGAAGGCTCGTGCGCCGACGGGTGCAAAACGCCTGCCCTCGACATCGGCGCGCAGTTCACCGACTGGCACACCTACACCATGGACTGGTCACCGGGAAGGATCCGGTACCTCCTCGACGACACGGTCGTGTTGGACTCGACCGACTTCGTGCCGTCCACGCCGATGCGATGGGAGCTGCAGACCGAAACCAAGGGAGACGGAAACAGCGAGGGCAATCTGATCCTGGACTGGGTCTCGGTCTACTCCTGGAACGGCTGATACGCGGCCCGCGCCGAGCGCTCGGCACCCCAACTGCGTTCGATGTAACCGACGATCGTGTCGATGTCCGCGTTCGGAATCTTCTCCGGCTCACCCTTTTCCAACGGATCCGTGTGGAAGATGTACAGGCGAGACGCGAATTGCTCGAACGGTAGCGAGCCTTCGCCCGCGCGTTCGCCGTTCCCTGCCGTTCCGACGACGACTCCGTCACCCCAATCCTGCCCACTGTCGTTGTTGGGATTGAAGAAGTAGACCCGCATGACGCCGTCGGGATCGGGGGCAACACGCAGAATGGCGATGGCGTGCCACCCCACGTACCGTGCAGCGCTGTCGGTTACGGCCACCCCGGCGGGTTGCGGGTGGATCAGCGGCTGATGGCCGTTGTACTCGGGGTGATAAGCGGCATGGAACTGCCGCAGGAAACCATCGAGATCGACCAGATTTCCGGTCGCGACGTCCACGTCGATATGGAACTCGCGGGCCGACCACCACCCGTGGAATTCGGGATTGACCCAGCGATGCGGATCGCCCGGTCTGTCGGCGCAGCGTCGGACCATCTCGACGTAGATCCGGTCCAGGTGCGGAACCAGAATGAGCGATGCCGGGTCCAGATCGACCGGATCCGAGGTCGCGACACCACTTTCGCTGTCGACGGACGAGATCGACTGGCCCTCGAAGTGCATGACGATCTCTTCGTCTCGTGCCGCCCACACCACCATCTGCAGCAGGTAGTCGGGATCGTTGTACGCCCACATCGACAGCGCGCGCGCCGACTGGCACGTGGGATTGTCGCCCTGGCCGACACCGAGCGGTTGTCCGAGCATGGAGAGCAACCCACCGAGCAATCGCGACTCCGGTGCCGGAACCGGACCGAAAGTGGTGATCAAGCGTTCTCGCACTGCGGGCGCGAGGGTGAGCGACAGCTGACGCCACAGGGACGGCACGATCGGCGGCTGATGCAGGATTCCGCGGTCGAGGAGCAGTGCCAATCCGTAGAGACTTTGCGCCGTCTCGGGATACACGGTTTCTTCGATCAGACGGTGGACCAATTCCGGGTAGCGAGTGAGGCACGTACGCCCGGTGTCGGACAGCCCCAAGGCCTCGGGCAGGACATACGAGTAGTGGTCGACGAGATATTGCGTGAGTGTGGCGTGGTACGGCGAAACGAGACCGGTGTCGTGCATCGCCCGTGCGAAACCGCGGGCCTCGAACTGCAGTGCCTCGACGTCCATGGCCTCGAGCCGGTCCCGGTAGACCTCCACGCCCGGGTCCTCGCGGCATGCGTCGGTGGTGCCGAACAACGCCGTGGTCAACCGATCGAGTCCTTGACCGGACGTGCCGAGATCGACGGTCGGGTCGTCGCGATAGATCGCAATGCGCGTGACCATGGACTTGATGGTGTCGACCTGGATCGGACGCTGACGCAGAATCCGCCAGATCTCTTCGAGCAACTCGTCCAGCACACTGTCGTAGCCGATCTCCCCGGCGACGTAGCCGAAGAGATCGCGGATCAGGTGTGCTGTCCGCCCCGAACGGACTCGTTCCGATTCCGAGGGCGGGGTGAACAGCACCTCGAGGTTCAGGGCGAGTACCTGGGAGAGGAAGCGTCGCGCATCGTCAGCGGTGACTGCGGGATGCTCGTACTCACCGGCGACGATCGCGACCATCCGCAACTCGCTGGCTGCTTCGAGAACCACGGTGTCGTCGTTGCCACTGCGCAGGCTCGGACCCACGAACGCGGGAACGAGAATGTCCGGCTGCGCCCAGTCCGTACCGGCGAACAGCCCGGCGTTCTCCAGCGCCGCGGCGCGTTCGCGGACCGCGCCACAACCGCCGGGCTGCAACAACACTCGGTGCACAGAATCCAGAACCCGTCGCACCTTGGTGCTCTTGCTGAACTCCGGTGCGGCGGCCAGCGCGTCGACGGCGTGATCGAGTTGGGCCAGCCGCGACACCAGAGCTTTGTCGATCGGTGCAGCGTCGTTCATCGTCTGCGTCGTGGGTTCGTGGTCGTTGCCGAGTTGCTGCTTCACACGTAGAAGTCCAGTTCTTCCTGTTGCTTGAGCAGGTCGCGCATCCGGTACGGATCATCGCCGAAGAAGTACAGCAAGCCCCAGTGGGTACCGAAAGCCGTTCTCTTGGTGACGGTTTCCTCGACCGGTGCAGACAGGTCGTTGGTCTCGTAGTAGTCGTCGTCGGCAGTCACGTCGGGGATGACGAGATCGCTGACGACGCGTCGCCGTGGGTACACCCCGAAGCATCCCGCGTGACCGGTTGCATCGACCACCTCGCGCGGGAAGAAGGCGTCGATCTCTTCCTCGGTGGTCTTCGGGTCGAAGGCGAGAGCCAGGCCCTGGTACGCGTTGAAGCCGTACGCCCTTTCGAGGAGCTCGAACACCTTGAAACCTGGTGGGCGGTAGGCAACCTCGCCGAAGTACATCTCTCCGTCGCTGGTGACGAAGTACTCCGGATGGATGAACCCGAACTCGATGTCGAACGCCTTGATGAGCTTCTCGATCTGGACCGTGATCTGCTCGCGGTACTTCTCGAGCTCCGGCGTGGCGGGGACGAACACCGAATACCCGAGCGTGACGTACTCGGAGATGTTGAGGAACTTGATCTTTCCGTTGTGGATCCACGCCTCGACGGCGAACTCCCAGCCGTCGAGATGCGACTCCATCAGTACGGGGAACTCCTCGTCCGGGATGGAGTCGACTTCGTCGGGGGTTCGAATGACGCGGTGGCCCAGGCATCCTGCCTTGTCGAAGGCCTTGAGGTGGATGGGGTCGTTCGGGTCGCCGTCGAGTTTGAGCAGCGTCTGGTTCACCCGACGCAGAAAGCGGATGACGTCCTCACGATCGTGTGCTTCCTCGAAGATGCCGACACGAATGCCACCGAGCTGTGCACGGCGCTTCATCAGCGCTTTGTCGCGGAGCAGCATCGCTTGACCGAACAACCTCGGATTGCCCAGCAGCACGGAATTGATGGCACCGGCCCACTCGACTGTCTCCTCGTACAGCGGTATCGCTACATCGACGCCTTTGTCTCGGAGAGTCTCCGCGATCTCGAGCGACCTGTCGTTGAGTCGCTCGAAGTTCCACGGTAGGTACGGAATGTCATGCTCGGTGCAGTACGCCTCGGCCCACTCGGGCGCGACGACGACGTAGCGTCGATCGAACGCGTCCAGGGCTTCCACTGCGGCCAAACTCCAGCCCAGCAGCGCTACGAAGCCTTTGTTCGGGTCTTTCTCCAGCCTCTGTGGCCGATCCATGAAGTTCCTTTCCCTTGTGATGCGCGGTCGAGGTCCTTCGCTCCACCGTACAGAGGGTGTTCGGTGCCGCTTTCCGGACCCGGTGCTCGGGAAGCCGGGACGCGATGTGCACCGTCCCTCGAACTGTCGGGCCGGATCCTGCGCAGGGCTGGCAATGCGCTCGTTTGCCAGCGAAATGATCGATATGACGTCGTAAAAAGTCCAGAGGCACGATTTGCTCGACAATTCGATTCGCGTGAATAGATTTTCGATCCGGAGCAACTAGTTTAATATTTAATCTCTAATTCGTACCGGTCGTATTTCTTTCAATTACGCCTCTGAGCAGGCATTTCAGGGTGAATGCGAATTCACTGCGCAATGTCTGAATCATCCCTATGATTCGAGATGCCGGCAATCAATTGTATTTATCCGCCGTGTATCCAATGCGATGTTCGGTCTCTCGAAGGATGAAACCATGACTGTTTCGGGCCGTGCTGTTCTGAAGCGTTCCTTGGTGACGCTCGGAACCACCGTATTACTTTCGGCTTTCGTAGTTCACGCGCCACAGGCCGCGGCCGCCACCTCGGGACAGATCAAGACGCCCGCAGGGTTCTGCCTGGACAACAAGGGTGGTCTCACCGGACAGAACAATCCCGTCCAGATCTGGGATTGCAACGGTACCGGCGCGCAGACGTGGACCGGTACCGAGGACGCCACGATTCGCGTGCAGGGCCGATGCTTGTCGCCGGCATCGGGCTACGCGGCGGCCGGCGTCGCGTTGACGACGTGGGCGTGCAACGGCAAGCCCGCGCAGCAATGGTCGATCCGTGGGGACGGCTCGATCTCGTTGCTGCAGAAGACCGGCCTGTGCATTCAGAATTCGCGTGAGGTCAACGGAAACCGACCGGTGTTGGCGAAATGCAACGGGTCTGCTGCTCAGAAGTGGATCACCGCGACCACGCCGTTTCCGACGACACCGCCCACGACGACGCCGCCCACGACGCCACCGACCACTCCGTCCACCACTCCCAGCGGGGTGGCAGCGCCGGTGGGCGACCTACCCGGTTGGAAGCAGATCTTCGTCGACGACTTCGCGAAGCCTTCCGCCGTCGGCAGTTGGGCCAACGACTGCGATCCCACCAAGATCGTCTACGTCGGTGCGCAGAATCAGAAGTGGCGCACGTACCCCAAGTGCTACAAGGACACCTATCAGAAGCGCCCGTACCGAGCGGACGCCGTGCTGTCCACGCACGACGGCCTGCTCGATTACGGATTGCACAATGTCGACGGTGTCCCGGCCGGTGCCAGCGTCTCACCGGTGATCAACGCGGCAGGGCAGAATCAGACATACGGACGATACACAGCGCGATTCAAGGTCGATTCGGCAACTCTGGCCGAGTACTACGTTGCATGGCTGCTGTGGCCGCAGTCCGAAAGATGGCCTGCGGACGGCGAAATGGACTTTCCCGAAGGAAGTCTCGCGGGGCAGGTCGGCGGATTCCATCACTACTCGGGTGCCGGTTCGTGCGTCGGCGGCTGCCAGGACGTCGCTCGGAACATCGGCGCGAACTTCACCGATTGGCACACGTACACCATCGAATGGTCCCCGGGCCGCGTTCGCTACATCCTCGACGACACCGTGGTTCTGGACAGCACCAAGTGGGTTCCCTCGGGTCCGATGCGCTGGGAACTGCAGACCGAGACCAACGGCACCGGAAACAGCAACGGGCATCTGTTGCTGGACTGGGTTTCGGTATACAGCTGGGTAGGCTGACCCGACCGCGTACCCAACCGACTGGGGCGTGCCATCGAGAGAAGGGGAGCGTCGATGACGGTCGACAAAACCGGCGCCGAGGTCGAGATTGCCCAGCAGGCGGACAGGTTCACGATTTCGGTCGAGGGCACGCAGGTCGGCTTCACCGAGTTCGCCGACGACGAGCAGGGCAGGCGCGTCTTCTTCCACACCGAAGTGGATGCGGCCTACGGCGGACGTGGTCTGGCCACGATCGTCGTTCGACACGCGCTCGACGCGACGCGTTCCGAGGACAAGCACGCCGTCCCGATCTGTCCGTTGGTGGCCGCGTTCGTCGGCGAACATCACGAGTACGACGACATGGTCGAGCCCGTCACGGACGACATTCGGCAGTGGCTGGCCGACCAGCAGGGATGATTCGTCGACCGATCGCCCGCCACGTGCGACGATCTGCAGCATGACCGATCCCGGACACCGCCCCGGCGGCACGCATCTCTACCGTCGGTTGGTCACCCGGTCCGACGGCCCCTTGACGCCCGTTCGGGCGGCCAGGAGGCTCTCGGCGTACATCTACGGCAACATCCTGGTCCTCGCCGCGGTTGCCGCCTCCACGCCGAGTTCCATCGGGCACGGGACGGCGGCTGTTCTCGTAGCGGCCACTGCGGCAACGACCTTTCTCGCGCATGTGTTCGCAGATTTCGTCGCCGGGAGCCAGATACCGGAGGCGCACGGTGATGCGACGGACGAACAGCGCACGTTCGAGGCCATCGAGGAATTCCGGGATGCAGTCCCCATTCTGAGCTCCGGGACGTTTCCGGCGGCGATGCTGGCGCTCGGGTGGCTGTCGGTGCTTCCGGCGCAATGGGCCGAACTGTTGGCCGGTGTGGTGATCGTCGTACGAATCGCCACCATACCGATTGTCACGGAACGAATTCGCGGGAACCGTCCGACGTTTCGGGCCCTGGTGATCGGGCTCGCCACTGCCGTCGTCGCGGCGCTCATCGTGCTGGCGAAAGTCTTCTTGGGCCACTAGCTGCCCCTCGTGGACGGTTCAACCGCCGAACTCTGCGTGCAGCTCCGGCAGAAACCCTGCGAGGTGGTTCATCTCCTGTCCGCAGTGCAGCAGCAGATCTCGGGCGAGGTCGAGTCCGAGAACGAGGTCGCTCGGATCCACGGACGCACCCCGGCGAACTGCGCACACGGCCTGCTTCGGATCGGGAACGTGCAATCCCCGTAGGTTCAGATAGAACCGGCTGCGCATCTCGGCACCGCCCTGCACCGGCCGAACCTGATGGGCGAGCCAGCCCAGATCCACCGGTGCGATGGAACTTCCCACTCGGCCGAAGACGACCGTCTGGTCTGCGGGAACGTCGAAACCGTGTGCAACAGGGTCACGGAAGCCGATACCCAGCTGCTGAAGCTTCGGGCCGACGTACTCGTCGACGAACGATGTGTTGCCGATGTACTTCGCCTTGTCCGGAATCGCGTGGGCCGTCCGGTCCTCGGCGAGTGCGGCGTGGAGGTGGGCATCGGGGTGCCACAGTTTGTAGCGGGCCGCCTCGGCGGAATGCCAACCGAACCACCAGTCCCACATCGCTGCCGTGACCCGGGGCATCGCGGTGCGCACCGCCACGAACGTCATGCCGTCGGCGCGTCGTCCGTAGCCGGTTTCGATCGCCGAATATCCCGTGGGCGCGAGATCGGTTGTGATGGAATCGAAGTGCGGGACCCACTCCGGCGCTATCGGCGGCCCGCCGACTGCGTCGGTCACGACGGCCGGTGCCGGTGTCGTCCGTGCGGCGAAGAAATGGGCATAGGGCCGTCCTCGGTCGATGTCGCGGTAGCCCTGATACCGCTCGCCGCAGTGTTCGCTCGAACCGGTGCCGGGAGCTGCGACCGCTCGTGCTGCGGGGCCGAACACAGCCGTGGCCGCAGCCGCGGCGGCACCCACCATCATTTGTCGTCGCGACGGGCCGCGGCTCATCGGGCGGGGTTCCTCAACATCGGTTGAGACTACGACGTGACTTCGGCGACTGTCAATGGTGGGGCACTAGACTCCGTGGTATGAGTCCTGCCCGTCCCAAGGACGACGAGTCGAGAGTGCGTCGGCGCGACGAAATCGCCGCGGCAGCAATCGAAGTGTTGGCAACGCAAGGTTTTCGCGGCTTGACGCACCGGGCGGTCGACGCTGCAGCAGGATTGAGCCCCGGGTCGGTCAACTACCACGCGCCCACTCGCGGACGACTGTTGCACCTGGCGCTCGAGTTGTTGTTCGCCCGCGACTACGACACTGCCGGCGCGACCTTCGGTGGTCTGGTCGACGTCAAACCACTCACCGTGGACATCGTCGTGAACCGCATCATCGACTTCATCGAGGCGATGACCACCGGAGAAGCAACGAAAAGAGTGATCGCGCGCAGCATCCTGCTCGGTGAAGCGCAACACGATCGGGAAATCCGCGATCTGTTCGACTCTCAGCGGGCCGCGTTCGTCGCGTACACCCAGTGGATAGTCGCGTCGTTGGAATCCGAAGACCCCCAGGGGGATGCGGAGATGCTCGTCGTCATGATCGAGGGTCTCGTGGGGAGGCAGGTGCTGATCGGATCGCGGCTGCCACGTCCCGTCGTCGACCGAATGCTGCGCACGATCGTCGGCGCATCCCCGATGGTCACCGATTAGCCGATCAGCCACCGATCAGCCGAGCAACGAGTTCCGTTCGGTGTGGGTGAACGTGAAGATCGTTGCACCGAAGCTGATGAGCGCAGTGAGCAGTAGCACCTGCGGCCCGGTGATCACGACGCCGATGAACGCACCGACAGCACCTCCCGCCGCGAAGGAGCCCAGAAGCGTTGCGTAGCAGAGCCAGTCGTAGTGTGTTCCGCCGCCGAAGAGGTGACGCTCGATTCCCTGGCCGAGCTTGACTACCGTTCCGGTGACGTAACTGAGCGGGATGTACGTCTCCTCCTTCTTCGTGAACGCGGTGTTCAACGCGCCCAGCGCGAAGGCGACGAGGAGGATCGGGTAGAAGTTCACGTTTGCCGACGACCACCCGGAGACGGCGATGTCGATCAGACCCGCCGCTCCCAGCGCAACGGTGGTCAACACCGTCGCTCCATGGGGGTGGTTGGACCAGTAGCGGCGCCGACAGATCGACGAGACGATCACGCCGCCGAGAAACGCGGCCATGAGGGCCAATGCGGCCCAGGGTGACGCCCCCGGTGCCACCTCCTTGCCCTCCGGATGGCCGAAGTGTCCGACGACGGCTCGTTCGGTGTTGCCGGTCATGAAGGTCACGAAGTAGCCGGCGGAATGCAGGAACGCGACCGCACCCACCATGCCTGCCAGCCCGGACAGGATCCAGGACAGACGAGCTTCGGCGCCGACGGCTGTTTCGCGGCTGATCGCCAAGGGGGAAGTCATGACTCGATTCTCCGGGCGTTCGCCGCGGCGGCAAATCTTTGAGTCATCGGTCACACAGAGGCAGTCGGGTGGGTGCTCGCCACCATCCCGCGGTGCATCACCCGGTTGCCGACCACCCCGCTGTGATCCGCGCGGTGCATCACACACCTGTTGTCCCACATCACCATGTCGTCGGGGGACCAGTTGTGCCGCAGCAGGTTGTCCTCCCCCGTCGAATGCTCCACGAGGTAGCGAACGGTGTCTCGTGCTTCGTCTTCGGTCAGTCCGCTGATCGCGACACAGCGAGCGGGCGCGGACAGCGACAGCGCGGTGCGTCCCGATATCGGGTGAACGGCGAAGAGGGGATGGTCGGCGGAAGAATCGGAATCCGACGCCACGCCGGTCACTCTGTGCGTCACCGTGCGCCCGGCCAAATGCTCCTTCATTTCCGCTGGAAGCGTCTCGTATGCGGCGTATTGGTCGCTGAACAACGTACTGCCTCCGGCCGCGGGAACTTCGACCGCGCGTAACGCGGTGTAGGCGGGTGGATTCGGAATGTAGGTGGTGTCGACGTGGAACGTGGACTTCGGCGGCGTGGAGCGGCCGACGTTGCTGATGACGTTCAGATCCGGACAGTCGGGAACAGGCGTCTCGCCTTCGGTGAACATCAACTCTCCGAACCGGCGCAGGAACGCCAGGAAGCGCTGATCGTCGACGGGCTGGTTCGGCAGGATCAACACCCCGTGTTCGGCGAGGAGCTCTCGAAGTTGCTCTATTGAAACCGATTCCAAGTTCAGATCGGCCATCTCGATTCCCAACGTCATGACGACGACTCCTTCACCGGCAGTTCTTCGAGCGCGAATGCGAACAATTCTTCGACGGTGATGCCCGCGGCCGCGGCCATCACCGCCAACACGCTGGACGGCGAATAGGAGCAGTAGAGGCTGGCTTCGAGAAACCACGGCTCGCCGTCCGGGTCGATGCGGAAGTCGAACAGGCCGTAGTGCCGACATCCCAGTGCGATGTGACTCGATCGTGCTGCTGCCCAGACTTTTTCGGTGATCGGATCCGAGACGTCGACCGTCCAGGCTCTGGTCTGCTCTTTCGCGACCAGGTAGAGATCGCCGTCGGATGTGCGATTCAGCTTGTCCGCACTACTGCGGACGGAGTCCACGGCGTACTCCTCGAGGGGCAAGCACGCGAGTTCGCCATCTCGGACGATGATCCCGCACCGAACTTCACGACCCAGAGGAACGTACGTCTCCACCAGTGCCGCAGGCGAATACGTCAGAGCCTCTCGAATCGCGGGTGCCAGCCCGTCGGACTCGTGGACCAGCGAGACACCCATCGAGTTGTCGGAATCCACGGGCTTGACCACGACCGGCAGGGCGAGGTCTATCTCGTCGTCGGCGGATCGGACGACCACGCCGTCGGGAACACGCACGCCGGCCGCCGCGACGACTGCGCGGGCGCGGGCCTTGTTCGCCGTCAACGCCATCAGGTCCGGACCGTTGCCGGGGTAGGGCACGCCCAGTAGATCGAACAGGCTGCGGTACGTCGTCATACCCGGCAGGCAGAACATCTGCGGAACCATGACGTCGAAGTCTCGCACCGCGATGTGCTCCACCGCCTGTGCCAACGGCATCTGCTGCGCCGCAGCGATACTCGAATCCTCGAGATCGGTGGGGAAACTCCAGAGGCCGCCGGGAGAGACGAACGCGATCTCGAAACCGTACGCGGGGTCGTTACCGAGGGCACCCAGGAAGCCGCCGGCGTAGACCCGAGAGAGATCACTGTGAAAGCGGTCCACCGAGGACCCGACGAGCACCACGACCGACAACGTCATCAGTCGCCTCCGTTTTCCACGAGTTTGCCGATGTTGAAATCGATTCGGGACCAGCCACGCCGCTCGCGGAGGTTCCGGATCAGCAACGACGGAATCTGAAGATGATGTACCAACAGATACGGCAGGGGATCCCAACCGGTGAGGATGGCGTCCTTGCCTCGAAAGATGGTGCGGAGCCGAGATACTCGATCACCCTCGGTGATCAGACGCCACAGCTCGTGGTAGATCCAGTACGTCGGCCGGGCCGTCGCACGCGGCACGATCTCGGCATGCCCGTCGTCGAGGTACGCGGCAGCCAGGTCGGGGTGGTCGTAGAACATCGTGATGGCCGAGTGGGTGCGCGGGTTGCATTCGATGGCGTAGATCCGTCCGTCGGCGGCGGACTCGATGAAGTCGAACGACAGCTGCCCGGTGGTGTCGAGCGAGGAGACGAATGTCTCTACCCAGCGCAGGATTTCGGGCTTGTCCACCATCTCGTAGTTCACCTGGAAGGCGGACGACACGCAGCAGCCGTACACCTGCAGGCGACCCTCGCGCACCGTGCCGTGCGTGCAGTACTCCTGTCCGGCGATGAATTCCTGCAGGATCCACGGGTCGTTTTCGGTAATGTGCAGGCTCCGGGCGAACGCGGAGTTGCGTTCCGGCGTGTGCGCGGTCAGCCGTGTAAGATCCATTCGGCCGACCGGGTTGTACGAGATCCGCTTGAGGATGTACTCACGACCCGGCTCGAACTCGAACTCGTCGATCTGGGCGGGGTCGGTGATGCGCCTGAAGTCGGGAACACGGAGTCCCAATGACGCCGCGTGCTCGGAGAATCGGGACTTGTCGTCGACCATCCGTACGGTATCCGCGTCGCCGTGGATCACCTCGCAGTGCGCATCGAGGAGTGCACGCGCGTCGGCGTCGTGAATACTCGCGGCCGGGCTTGCCACGGGCACGAAGACGTCGACGCCCTCGCGGCGCACGATGTCCAGCAGAGCCTGCGCATATCCCGAATCACCCGGGTCGGGAATGCAATGGAAACGGTCGACAGCGCGGGAGAAACGATGTCCGGTCCAGCGGTACTTCGCCGATTCCACGAGGATCACCCGATGGCCAGCGAGATGGAAGGACCGTGCGAGTTGCAAGGCTTTGGTCATCTTGCCGCCACTGATCAGAATCGTTCTGGGCGAATCGGTTCGATGGGCGACGGGCCGGGTACCTCGCAGCGCCGCCACCCCCACCGCCGCGAGGTCGACGGGGAGGGTGACCGTGAGGCCGATCAGCGCCGCAACGGTGCGGATCATGTGCGCCGGATCAGTGTGACACCGTCGCGCAACGGAATCAGAACCTGTTCCACGCGAGGGTCGTTCGCGACATAGTCGTTGAACTCGGCGATGGCCCGGCCGTTCTCGTTCGGCTGCGGAGCGTAGGGCTGACCCTGCAACAGGGTGTTGTCGACGGCGATCACGGCACCGTCGGAGAGCAGATCGCTCTCGAGCAGGTACTCCACGTACCCGCGGTATCCGCTCTTGTCGGCGTCGACGAACACCAGATCGAACTTCCCGTCGAGCCCGTGAAGAGTGTCGAGCGCAGGCCCTACCTGCACCGAGATGGCAGATCCTGCAGTCGATTCCGCGAAGCAGGACTGCGCGAACTCGGCCACGTACGGATCCACCTCGCAGGCGACGACCTCGCCGCCCGCGGGCAGCGCCTCGGCCATCGCCAACGCCGAGTAACCGGTGAACATACCGATCTCGAGCACCCGAATCGCCCGCGTCATGTGCACGAGAAACGCCAGGAAGCGTCCCTCCACATGGCCGGAGAGCATTTCCATCTCCAGGGGCCCGGAACCGGAGACCACGTTGCGTGATCCCCAATCCGCAGAGCGGGTCCGCGACGCCAACGTGGCCAGTGCCGCAGATTCGGAGGTGGTGCAGGTGTCGAGATACGGGTCGAGTCCCGCGGCGAGATCGCGGGCCCGATGAACACGGGTGGTCAACTCGTCGGTCACCCCGGCGTCGGCGTCGAGTAGCGAGGCTATCTCGCTGAGCTCGCGCGCCAGGATCGTCGTCGGGGTGACCGGACGCGGCGTCATGGCTGCATCGGTCACGGCGTGGGTGCGGTGAACATGTCGAGACCCTCGCCCGCCCGTGGGAAGTCCAGACAGATCTTCTTGTGCAACGACAGGACGTCGGCCAGTTCGCGAGGTTCCAGGTCGTTGAGGAAGCGGCAGGTGCCGATCGGGTCGGGCACCGCGGCACGCAGAATCCCGTCCCGAGTCTTGAGGATGGATGCTGTTGCCTCGGTCAGCAACTCGGGTGTCAGGTACGGGCTGTCCAATGCCAGTCCGATGCTGCTCATGACTCCGAGTACGCGGTCTCTATCAGCCGTCGACAGGTGGCCGCGTTGTTCGGCGACCGTCGTCGACAGGGCCATGTCGATGTTGATCGCGTGGCCGTGAAAGAACGGCGCGGGCGGCGTGAGCTCGAGCGTGGGACTCCACGTGTGCCCGAATGCAATGACTCGGTCGAGGTCGATCTCGTGCAGGTTGGGTGCCTCGAGCTCGAGCATCGTCGCGATTGCCGAGTACGTCAAACGGTCTGCGACCGAACGCAACTCAGGAGTTCCGTCGAGGTGGCCGAACCGGGTGCGTAGCAGTTCCGGGCCGTACTGCTCGAGCAACTCGAAGATCTCGAGGTTGCCGACCACGGAGATCTTGATGAGCTCCGCCATCCCGTTGCGGACCTGATCCTCGGGCAATGTGCCGAGGAAGGAGAAGTCCAACAGCACCTTCTGTGAGGCGTGGTAGGCCCCCAAACGATTCTTGTGCTTGCCGTAGTTGACGGCCACCTTGATCGAGACGCTCGCATCGATCAGGCCGATCAACGTGGTGGGAATGCGGATGTAGGGAGTGTTTCGGCGGTAACTCGCGCACGCGAAACCGGCTACGTCCGTGGTCAATCCACCACCCACCACGAGGACCGGCTCGGTTCGCACGAGACCGAACGCGTCGAACTCGCCGACGATGCGCTCGAACGTCTCCAGTGATTTCGCGGTCTCCGCAATGTGGACCGGCACCACTGTCAGGGCGATACCGTGGTGATCGAAGTATGCACCGATCCGGTCGCCGTAGATGGCGTGCACCGATTCGTCGACAACCATCAGGGCGCGCCCGTACGGACGGTAGCTGTCGGCCAATTCGGTGTTCTCGATCGCGAACACTCCGTCGACGTAGATCAAGTCGTATTCGATCCGCTCGTATCCCTCGACACGAAACGATCTATCGCCGGCGACGACCTGGGCCTGAAGATTACTCACTTGTTGCTCCAGAGATGGATGAAGGATCGGGCAAAATGCTCACTCCGCAGGCTCCGCTCAGGCTGAAATCAGGGCGCGGACGCGCTCGGGATCGAGTGCATCGACGGTGTCGGTGGCCGAGCCGAAATCGGTACCGGCAGTGTTCTCGTTCGGGAACGCGACACAGGTGACGCCCGCTGCCGCTGCCGCCTGCACTCCACCGGCGTTGTCCTCGATCGCCACACTGTCGGACGCGTTCTCGCCCAACGTCTTCAAGGCGAATTCGTACGACGCGGGGTCGGGCTTGCCAGCGTCGACCGACGAGGCGTCGACGATGATGTCGAACGAATCGGCAGTGAGCTCGGGAGACAGGGCAGCGAGCAGTGCGTCGATGTTCTCTCGCGAGGTCGTGGTCACGAAGCCGACCTTCAACCCGTTCGCTTTCGCGGAGTCGATCGTGTCGGCCACGCCCGGTCGCGTCTTGACGTCGGATTCGCCGATCAATCGCTGGAAGATCTCGGACTTGGTGGCGTGCACTGCGGCCGCGTCCACCTCGGTTCCGGTGCTCGACGCGTATTCGCTGATGCGGTCGGCACCACCGTTCGATCCGAGCATGGACCGATAGTCGTCCTGCGACCAGTTCCAGTTCAGATCGTGGGCGGCGAAGGCCTCGTTGAACGAGCGTCGCTGTAGCTCGGAGGTGTCGACGAGAGTGCTGATGGAGCCGAACAGAATTGCGGGCATGGGTGCCTTTCGGAGCGAGAGACGTTGTACCAGCAAATGTCTCGCGCCAGCGCGATGGGTGGGTTGGTTCGGGGGGTATGCCCCATCGGCACCGAAAGGGAAACCTTCGAATTTTCTACCGTGTGCTCGCCTGTTGGCCGCGCAGTATCGGAGCCGCCAGAACCGTCGGTGCGGATCGCCCGCGAAGGGTCACGGACCGACCCGATTCCCACAGTTGCCGCTCGTCCGAGATTGCGTGTTCGAGCACCTTCGACGATGTGAGCACGTCGGTGTCGGGGTCGTCTTTTGCGAGATCGGTGAGCCGCGCAGCCTGATTCACCGTGTCGCCGATGACGGTGTACTCGAAACGGGACTCGGCCCCGATGTTGCCGGCGATCACCGGCCCGTACGTGACGCCGATGCCGATCTCGAATCCGCCGTCGGCTCGAAGCGCGGCGGCGAGGGTGCGTGCAGTGCGCAGCGCCGCGGTGGCCGGGTCGGGATGATCGACCGGAGCGCCGAAGATCAGCAGGGCGGCATCGCCCTCGAACTTGTTGACGAAGCCGCCGTTGCGCTCGCCGTGTTCGACGACCACTGCGAAGAATCGATTGAGCAGGTCCACGACCGTCGCGGCGGATTCGCGCTCGGCCAGTGCGGTCGAGCCGACCAGGTCGATGAACAGGACGGCGACGGTCCGGTTTTCGCCGCCGAGACGGGGCGCGCTGGCCAACGCGCGCTGGGCGACGTCGTGGCCCACGTGCCGGCCGAACAGCGAACGGAGTCGCTCCCGCTCGTCGAGACCGACGACCATCTTGTTGAACCCGTTCTGCAGCCTGCCGATCTCGGACGCGTCGTAGACGTCGACGCGGGTATCGGTGGCACCGGCCTCCACTCGCTGCATGGCAGAGCTCACCTGCTGCAGCGGATCGGACACCGAGCGACCGACGAGGAACATGCCGCCGAAGCCGACGACGAGGGCGATGGCAGAGAGCGAGACCATAGCGGGGGACAGGTCGACGTCCGGGGGTATGACGGTATCGATCAGTCGGCCGAGTCCGATCAGCCCGAGCCCCAGGATGGGAATGGCCGTGCTCAGTACCCAGATCAGGACGACGCGCAGTTTCACGCCGAGTGCCGCGGCGTCGGTGACCTCGCTGACCTCCATCACAGCCGCGGTGATCGGCCGCAGGGTGCGTTCGGCTACCAGGTAGCCCAGCGAGCACGTCGCCAGTCCGCCGAAACTGACGGCGATGGCCACGATGATCGACAGTGCAGCCCCGGCCGAGGCGTTGACGCCGACGAACACCGCCACACCGAGGGCCCACAACAGAACGTGCACGCCGAGTTGCCGGAGGGGTAGCCGGATCACGGCGATCGTGGTCTCGTCCGACGGCGTGCCGCCGGTGTGCAGCCACTCGACGAGCGGTCTCGCGACGCGAAGTCCGAGCGCGATGCCGATGCAAATAGCCACCGGCAGGTAGACGAAGAACGCCAGGTAATTGCGGTCAGGAGCGCAGCCTGCGGAGTGACCTCCAGAGCAGAACAAGATCTCTTCGGATCCGACCGGCAGCGGCAGGATGAACCGCGCCAACACGAAGACGATGACCGCCCCGATGGCGTTGGCCGACACCATTCCCGCCGCGTAGAGGCGCATCGGGGTGCGGGCGAGGGCGGACCTCAGTGCTGCGATCACTGGCGCTTCTTCGTTCTCTGCACGCTCGAACTCTAGGTGCCCCGACGAAAAGAATTCGGGCGATTCTGCCCGAGTGACTATCTGTGTCGACAAGTACCTGGTAATCTCCGTAACAGCTAACCACTCCTGTTCGACGATGAAAGGAACGACGGCGATGACCAGCACACTCTCCAGGAACGATGTCCTCGAGCCCGAGGATGTTTCCGCACGTTTGCTCGATTCCGCCGCCCAGCTGTCGTACGACCCGGCCGAAGAGGTCGACTGGGAGGCCGATCTCGATCCGTCCCTCTACGGTCTCAATCCGGAGTGGAGCACGCTCTACGGCACGAAGTTGTGGGACGAGATGAGCGAAGAACAGCGCATCACGCTCACTCGCCACGAGGTCTGCTCGATCATGAGCACCGGCATCTGGTTCGAGATGATCCTGCAGCAGATGGTGTTGCGCGATCAGTACTGCAAGGACTCGTCCAACTCGGATTTCCAGTTCGCGCTCACCGAGATCGCCGACGAGTGCCGTCACTCGATCATGTTCGCTCGGGCATGCCAGAAGATGGGCATCAAGGCGTACCTGCCGCGCCGGTCGAGCATCGAACTCGGCCGCGGATTCAAGGCCCTGGCCTCCGCCGAGGTCGCCTACGGCGGCATCCTCGTCGCCGAAGAAGTTCTCGACGTCATGCAGCGCGACTGGATGCGCGGCGAGAACGTACTGCCCCTCGTGCGCACCACCAGCAAGATCCACGTCGTCGAGGAATCGCGACACATGACCTTCGCGCGCGCGCAGATGCGTGAAGACATCGAAGGCAAGAGTCCGGCTCGCCGCAAGGCCAGTGCGCTCGTCGTCGCGATCGCCGCTCGACTGATCGTGTCCAACATGGTCAACAAGGAGGTCTACGCAGCAGCGGGCCTCGACGTCGACCGTGCGGTGAAGGAAGCGAAGAACAACGCCCACCACCACACGATGATGCGCACCTCGAGCGAGCATCTGATGGCATTTCTTCTCGACTGCGGTTTGATCACCAAGCCGGCGGAGATGATCTACCGTCGTCTGCACATGCTCTGACCACTCTTTTCGAGGCCGTGAAGGACATCCGATAACCCATGCCGTTCGCGATCACGCAGAACTGTTGCAACGACGCATCCTGTCTGTCGGTGTGCCCGGTCAACTGCATTCATCCGACCCCCGACGAGCCGGATTTCGGTAAGACCGAGCTGCTCTACATCGATCCACGATCGTGCATCGACTGCGGTGCGTGTGCGGATGCGTGCCCGGTCGACGCGATCACCCGGGTGTCCCGGTTGACTCCGGACCAGCAGATCTACGCCGAGATCAACGCTGATTACTACCGCGACAAGCCGGCGGTTGCGGAGTGGGGTGAGCCGCGCTTTCCGGTGGCGACGGTCAACGAGCTGCCTCCGGTCAGCATCGCCATCGTGGGCACCGGTCCGGCGGCCTGCTACACCGCGCAAGCCCTGCTGCGCGTGCCGGGAACCACGATCACGTTCTACGACCGGCTGCCGACCGCAGGCGGTTTGGCGCGCTACGGCGTGGCACCGGACCACCTCGGCACTCGACGCATCAGCGAGCACTTTCGTGGAATCTTCGCGCACCCACGCGTGACGATGAAGCTCGGCATCGAGGTGGGCAAGGACGTCGATCACGTCGAGTTGGCTCGAAAGTTCGACTCCGTCGTCTATGCCGTCGGTGCCGACAAGGACCGAGCGCTCGAGATTCCCGGTGTCGATCTCGACAATTCGGTCAGCGCGCGCACCCTGGTCGGCTGGTACACCGGGCATCCCGACGTCCCCGCCGACGCCATCGATCTCACGGGCGTCGACCGCGTCACCATCATCGGCAACGGCAACGTCGCCCTCGACGCCGCGCGCATTCTCACGGCCGATCCCGATTCTCTGAACGGAACCGAGATCGCCCCACACGCGTTGGCAGAGCTCCGTCGCAATCGCGTGCGAGAGGTGGTCGTCCTGGCGCGACGAGGACCGGAGTTCGCGGCATTCACACGATCGGAGTGCAAGGCGCTCGTCGATCGCGCCGGAGTCGACGTCGTCGTGGCGGGACCGGACGGAATTTTCGACGCGATCGACCGGCTGCCGTTGTCCGCTCCCGCATCGGCGCTGGCCGGTGCGGCCCGAGTCGATCTCGGATCCGGCGCGCACGGGCGTCGCATCGTGTTCGCCTTCGGGCGGGCACCTTCTGCTGTGCATGGGCAGGGCTCGGTGGAGTCCATCGAGGTGGGAGTGGGTGAACACGCGGTCACTCTCTCGACGGAGCTGGTGCTGCTCGCGATCGGTTATCGCGGAACACCGTCGCCGGGCGTCCCGTTCGACGACATCACCGGCACCATCCGTAACGAGGGCGGCCGCGTCACCGCGGCCGACGGCACTCCGGTGCCCGGGTGTTACGTGGTGGGGTGGGCCAAGCGCGGGGCGACCGGTGGCATCGGCGACAACAAGATCGATGCCGAGGAAACAGCCGAGGCGTTGTTGGCGGATGTACCCACTCGAGGTACCCGGCCGCTGGGCTGGTATGGCAAGGTCAGTGCCGCCTTGGGAGACCGAGTGTCGCGAGCACGCTGACCGGTCGGTATTTCCCGGTTCTGTTCATGTTGTGTAGCAGTCTCATTCGAGTCTGAGCAATTCCGGCGCGCGGCAGGCCGCCCGGGGTTACCGTTGAGTATGGCTGAACGGGGGGCCAAGCCCCAGGTTTCTTTTGTGAGACGGACGATGCTGCGCGCAGTCCGGTCGTTGTTCAATCCGCTCCGGCCCGACGACTACCTGTCGATGATCAATCCGCTTTGGACCACTCGTGAGCTCCGCGGCAAAGTCGAACGTGTGGTTCCCGAGGGATCCGAGGCCGTGTCGGTGTACATCCGTCCCGGTTTCGAGTGGCAGGGCCACACGCCGGGCCAGTACGTACGGCTCGGGGTGCTCATCGACGGCCGCTATCACTGGCGGGCGTACTCCCTCACGTCCGATCCGGACCCCGAGGACGGGTTGGTCAGCGTCAGTCCCAAGCTCGTGCCGTCGGGGACCGTGTCGCCGTATCTGGTGGGCACCATCAGAACCGGCGACATCGTCCGGCTCAGCGAGGTCGAGGGTGAGTTCACGATTCCGAGTCCGGTTCCGGACAAGATGGTGTTCATCAGCGCCGGCAGTGGCATCACGCCGATCATCAGCATGTTGCGATCCCTGGATCATCACGACCAGGTCCGTGACGTGGTCGTGGTGCACTCGGTGCACAACCGTGAACAGTTGATGTTCGCGGACACGCTCGAGGAACTGGAAGCCAAGCACGACGGGCTGACGGTGAAGCTACGCATCACCAGTGACGAAGGTCGAATGAAGGCGTCGGAACTGGACGAACTGGTCCCGGATTGGCGTGAGCGAGAAGCATTCTGCTCCGGTCCGGGCGAGCATCTCGACGATCTGCGCTCGTACTGGAAAGACCAGGGCGAGTCGGAACGCTTCCATTACGAGAGTTTCCAGCCCGTCATCGGCGGTGGAGACGATGCTGGTGAGGGCGGAACCGTGCGCTTCGTCAACAGCGAGAAGGACGTCGAGTGCGACGGCGGCACAACGATTCTCGCCGCGGGCGAGGAAGCCGGCCTGGATCTGACGTACGGCTGCCGAATCGGCATCTGCCATACGTGCGTAGGTACCCTGAGGAAGGGGCGTTTACGTGACCTACGTAACGGGGATATCTCCGAACCTACGGGGCAAGCGGTTCGGATCTGTGTCAACACTGCTGAGGGCGACATCGAAATCGAACTCTGATCTTCCATTCGAACAGGGGAATGTATGTCTATCGACGAAACCACCAGGCGCGTCACCGACACCGATGAGCCGGTGAACCCGCTGGCGCACCTGAGTGACGAGACGATCGCCGAACTCGCCAAGGAGTTCGACGCCATTCACGACGAGGTGTACTCCAGCCTCGGTGACAAGGACCGCAAGTACATCACCTCGGTGATCGCAGCCCAGCGTCAGCTGTTGGTTGCCGGCCGCGTGCTGTTGCTCGGCTCCACCAGCAAGCCGGCGTGGCTGGCCGGCACCGCATGCCTCGGCATCGCGAAGATCCTCGAGAACATGGAGATCGGCCACAACGTCATGCACGGCCAGTGGGACTGGATGAACGATCCGGAAATCCACTCCTCCGTGTGGGACTGGGACACCGCGTCCACCGCCAACTCGTGGAAGCACTCCCACAACTACGTGCACCACACGTACACGAACATTCGCGGCAAGGACAAGGATCTCGGCTACGAGATCATGCGCATCGATCCACGTCAGAAGTGGAGCCCTGTCTACCTGGCCCAGCCGTTCTACAACGTGCTGCTGATGGCGTTCTTCGAGTGGGGCGTCGCCCTGCACGATCTCGACATCGAGGCTATCCGTCGCGGAGAGAAGCCCGTCAAGGAGCTCGTCGAGGACCTCAAGGGCATCGGCGTCAAGGCACGGAAGCAGTTCGTCAAGGACTACGTGGGCTGGCCGCTGATCAGTGCCGGGGCATTCGCGGTGGCGCAGCTCGCCTCGGGTGGTCGTCTACCCGAGAGCAAGAGGTCTCGCCTCGCGTCCAAGCTGCGGGGATCCGCGCGTTTCGGCAAGAACCGCCGGACGGCCGCCCTGTTGGACAGTCGGGTCAGTGGTGTCGAGAGCACGTTCCTCTCGACGGTGGCCGCCAACTTCACCGCCAACATCATTCGCAATGTCTGGTCGAACGCGATCATCTTCTGCGGTCACTTCCCGGATCAGGCATACACCTTCAGCCAGGAAGAGGTGGAGAACGAGACCCGCGGCGGATGGTACGTGCGTCAGCTGGTGGGCGCCGCCAACATCGACGGCGGACCGCTGTTCCACCTGATGAGCGGCAACCTGAGCTACCAGGTGGAACACCACCTGTACCCGGACATGCCCAGCACTCGATACTCGGACGTCGCGCCGAAGATCAAGGACATCTGCGAGCGCTACGAATTGCCCTACAACACCGGGCCGTTCTTTCAGCAGTGGGGGATGGTCCAGCGGACCATCGCGCGATTGGCCTTCCCGGGTGGCAAGGTTCGGCCGAAGCCGGGCCCCTACCGTCCCGAGGAGAGCTGGCGTCGCAAGTTCGCCGAGGGTGCCACCAAGGACAGTGAGGCCGCCAAGACTCGCGGTCGCGTACCGGCCGAGCATCCCGCGGCGGGACCGGAGCACAACTCCGGTGGCGTCGACGTTCAGCCGCCGCCCCGTGGCGACGACTGAGTCTCGTTCCAGGACAGCTGACAAGAACCGCGGCCACCCGACTTCCGGGTGGCCGCGGTTCTTTGTGTGTGTCGGTTGTGGGCCCTTACGCCATGTCGACATCCTTGGTCTCGATCAGTCTCTTGGTGCAGACCAGACTCAGCACCGACAGCAGAGCCAGCATCACGCCGATCGAGATACTGCCGAACGCGGCCGTGAGCGGTGCGGCAAGCATCGGCGGAATCGCGCCACCGAGAACGCCGGCGAGGTTGTAGCCCAAACCGGCTCCGGTGTAACGGAATCGGGTCTGGAAGAGCTCCGGAAGCAGAGCTCCGGTCGGCCCGTACGCAACACCGAAGATTGCGAGCGTCACGCACATGCCGATCACGAACGCGACCGGTGAGCCCGAGTCCAGCAAGGGGAACAGTGCTATCGACCACGGCACCGCGACGATGCACGCCGCCATGATGACTCGGCGTCGGCCGACGCGATCGGAATAGGTTGCCGAGGTGGCGATGGCAATACCGAAGATCACCGCAGCGCCTATCCCGGTGACCAACACGAACGGGCGGTCGAACCCGAGGGTTTTGGTGCCGTAGCTCGTCAGGTATGCGGTCCCCATATAGAAGAAGGCGAAGAGGGATGCCAATGCGCCTGCCGCAGTGATGATTTCGCGCTTCTGGATGCGCCAAGCGTCGAAGATCGGCAATTTGGTCGGTGCCGAGTTCGCCGGAGCGTGCTCTTCGGCGAGCTTGTTGGCTCGAAAGACCGGGGTCTCTTCGATGGCCAATCGCATGTAGAGGCCGATGAGGACCAGAACAGCGCTGAGCAGGAACGGAATTCGCCACCCGTAGTTGAGGAAGGTCTCGTTGGTGTCGCCGAACAGCAGGCCGGTGGCGAGGAAGGTCGCACTGGAGAAGATGAACGCGGCCGAGGGTCCCAGCTGCGGGAACATCGCATAGAACCCACGCTTGCCGGCAGGTGCGTACTCGGCAGTGAGCAGCGTGGCACCCGCCCACTCTCCGCCGACGGCAAATCCCTGCCCGAATCTGAGCAGTACCAGAATGATCGGGGCTGCGACTCCGATGGTGGCTGCGCCGGGCAGTAGACCGATCGCGAAGGTGGACACCCCCATCAACAGCAGGGTCGAGATCAGGGTTTTCTTACGACCGATTCGGTCGCCGAAGTGGCCGAACAGCACCGCACCGACGGGCCTGGCGATGAACGCGACGGCGAACGTCGCGAACGACGCCACGGTGCCCGCGGTCGATCCGAGCGCCGGGAAGAAAATCGTGGGGAAGACGAGCGCGGCGGCAGTGCCGTAGATGAAGAAGTCGTAGAACTCGATCGTGGTGCCGATACCACTGGCAACCGCAACTCGGCGGACGCTCGTCTTCGTCTGCACCGCCGGTGGGGTCGGAGTGGCGACGCCCGGATCCTCGGGCGAGACAGCGGTCATGGTTCCTCCGTTTTTGTCGGGTATCGGGTATATGTGCGATACCGAATGCGACGAACGGTAGTGATCCGGGTCACCCGTGGGATACCCCCGAATGGGGGGAACGATGACCGCCCCACCCGAGCTAGTCCCAGTGGGCGGTCTCGACGGCAGCGCGGTAGGTGTTCTCGAGAAAGGCGAGCAGAAGTGCGTCGGGGTCCTCGGCGGTGCGGACGGACTCGTACGGAAGTACGTACTCGCCGAGATCACGATCGAAGTACGCGGGGGCGGTGACGGCCGGATGACTGTCGTACCCGTCCGGGTTCGGGTAGGCGTACGCGTAGAACGCGCCCTCCGCGGCCCCGCCCGGCCAGAACCCGGCGCTCGACACCTCGTCGCTGTATGCCTCGTGCATCACCCAGTCGGGACAGTTGGGAACACCACCGGGATGTTGTGGTGCAGGCCTTCCGGAGAATCGTGTGACCGCGAGATCGAAAGCGCCCCAGAAGAAGTGGACCGGGCTGGATTTGCCGCGGAAGCCGGCTCGAAACTCCGAGAACACCCGATCAGCGCTGACGAGCGCTCGCCAGAACTTCTGGACGGCATCGGCGTCGTACGACGCGTGCTCGACGTCCTCGGCGAACGGTGTCACGTGTGGCAGTTCGACCGGCACTGCCACGATCGGAGCCTCCACGCCGAGCCCGGAGAGCAGATCGGTGTACTCGGCGTAGAAGTCCGCAACGGTTCGAGGCTCGAGCTTCATGGTTCGGCGCTCGCCATCGGTGGTGGCGAGGATCAACTGGTGTGCGAGAAAGTCGAAGCGAATCTCGAGGCCTCGATCCCCGAGTGGCATCAGCGACGTCGTCAGGCCCGACGCGTCGACGTACAGCGCAACTCCCCACCAGTGGTTGAGCGGGGGAGACAACGCCATTCGGGTCTTGCCGACTATCTGGGTCCACAGTTGCACCGTGTCGCGCGTGTCCGCCCAGCTGTCGACTCGAAGTTCGGGCCACGCGTCGTACGAATTCGTCATATGTCGATGATGCACGGACGAGGGGAACCAGACCATACCTGTGCCGAGACGCCGGGGCAGCACCTCAGGCGCGCCTCAGGATTCGTCGGTACGGTCGTCGGCAGTTGCGGTACGTCCGCAGCTCGTGAACGGGGAGGTGTCCGAGATGTCCACCGACTCCAACCGGGGTGTTTTCGACGATGCTCGGGTCGCCGCCACGTACGTGGAATTCATGGGACCCACCGACGGATTTCTCGATCGCGGTGAGGCCGCAGCCTTGGTCGCCGCCGCAGACCTGGCCCGCGGGGTTCCGGTGTTGGACGTGGGTGTGGGGAGCGGCCGCACCACGCCGCTGCTGCGATTGCTGTCCGACCGCTACGTGGCAATCGACTACGCCCCCAACATGATCGACGCTTTCCGGAAGAATTTTCCCGATCTGCCTGCGCACGTCGCCGACGCTCGTGACCTGGCGGCGTTCGAGGACGGTGAGTTCGGCTTGGTCGTCTTCAGCAACAACGGACTCGATACCGTGGCCCACGAGCAACGCCGCCGCGTACTGGCCGAATTCGCGCGGGTGACCGACGAGACAGGCGTCGTGGTCTTCTCGACGCTCAATCGAGGTGGTCGGTCGTATCTGGAGAGCCCGTTTCAGTTACGGCGACCGACGACTCGGCCACAGTTCTCGCTGCGAGCACTTCTCGTCGCCGTCGGACGTCGTCTGCTCGATCCGTCTGCGCAGGTGCGCGGTGTGCGGAACTGGCTCGTCAATCGGTCGAAAGCCGAGGATCACCGATCGTGGGCTCTGGCCCCGTTGCAAGCCCACGAATTCGCACTCGTCATGCACTTCTCGACCCTCGACGACGTCCGCACTCTGGTGGCCGGCGCAGGCCTCGAACTGATCGCCGTCTACGGCGACGACGGCGAACGCATCGCGCCGGACCGACACGAATCCTCTGCCGACAACTTCACCGTCCTCGCGAAAAAGCCCGCGCTGGAACGAAATTGACCGAGAGGTACTGAGCTTGGAAGCGCCGAGGTCACAGTCTTTCCAGCGCGGCGGTCATCTTCTTCACGGTCTCCGGAGCGACCTTCGCCTCGAAGCCCGCCTTCAGGAACGGGCCGGCAACCTTTGCCGCACCGTTGAATTCGACGTGCGCGTGGTAGTCGATCCGGGTCGACGCGGGGCCTTCGGCCGTCAGCGTGATGTCGTCGACGCTGGTTGCCGTCTTGTTCTTCCCCTCGAGCACGACGTGATCGGGCTCGTCGGTGACCAACGTATACGTCAGTTCGGTGGTGACTCCGAACAACTTCGAGACGTTGTGCCACTGGGTTCCGACGGCCACCGGGCCGTCGGAGACCTGGGTGCAGCTCTCGGTTCCCGGATCCCACGCCGACGCATTGGAGAAGTCGCGCAGGAATGCCGCGGCCTTGTCGAGCGCGACAGCGGCGGTGAAGGTTCGGGTGACGTCGACCATGAGGTTCTCTCTTTCGATGGATCAGTTCTCGACGGTGACGCCGAGGTGTTCTGCGAGACGGCGCATCGTGCCGACGATCTGTTCTTCGGTCACCCTCGGAAAGCCGGCCATCTTTCGGAACTCCGGATCGGTGACGCGGGACCAGTCGTAGACCTGCGTCAGTGCTGTCCTGTCGTGGGCGACCTCCTCGAGTTCCCAGGACCACCGAGTGCCACGGGGTTCCATGCCCTGGCGATTGGGAATCCAACCGATGCGTCGGTCCTGCTCGAACACGAACACGGTGTTCTCCATGACGTACTCGCCCAGTTCCGGTTGATACATATCCATCGCGAAGGTGTCGCCCACCGCGTTCAGCGGCGTCGGATCGATCGCGCCGCGGAGCATTTGCGAGCCGTCGACCGCGGCCTGGACCTCGGGATCGGCGAGCGCGGTGAAGACGGAGGCGGGAGGAGCGTCGATCACGCGGCGGACGGTCAGTTCGTCGGTCATGGGGCCACGCTTTCCGGTTGATTACGCTGGCAACGCAGTTACCCCCGTCTGCGTGGAAGGAAACTTTTGCCTTCCGACGGTTTTGCATTGCAGTGGACACAGCGACGAAACACCACCGCCACGAGGCATTCGTACAGTCGCCGAGTCGGACTCCGCACACACCAGGTGCGGAGCGCACCTTGCCAAGGGGTAGCCATGAGTGGAAATACCGTCCGCCTGCAGGCGATCAAAGACGTCGAGGCGTACGTGCCGCCTGCGGTCAGCTTCGTCGGAGACGAGAAGCCGGGCGAGATATTCGGTGAGAACGTCTTCAGCAAGGTCGTCATGCAGAAGCGACTGCCCAAGTCGGTGTTCAAGTCGGTGATGGCCACGATCGACAAGGGCAAGAAGCTCGACCCCATGGTGGCCGACGCGGTGGCGTCGGCGATGAAGGACTGGGCTCTGGAGAAGGGCGCAACGCACTACGCGCACGTCTTCTACCCGCTCACGGGGTTGACGGCCGAGAAGCACGACAGCTTCTTCGATCCCGTCGGTGACGGCAGTGCGCTCGCCGAATTCGCAGGCAAGACGCTGATTCAGGGCGAGCCCGACGCGTCGAGCTTCCCCAACGGCGGCCTGCGCAACACGTTCGAGGCACGCGGATACACCGGCTGGGACGTCACCAGCCCGGCGTATGTCCTCGAGAACCCGAACGGCAACACCCTGTGCATCCCGACGGTGTTCGTCTCGATGACCGGTGAGGCCCTCGACCACAAGACGCCGCTGTTGCGTTCGCAGCAGGCGATGGGCGGACATGCCGAGCGCATCCTGAAGCTGTTCGGACACGAGAACATCGAGAACATCGTCTCGTTCTGTGGCCCGGAGCAGGAGTACTTCCTCGTCGACCGGCACTTCTTCCTGGCCCGTCCCGACCTGCTCAATGCAGGTCGCACCCTGTTCGGCTCGAAGCCGCCCAAGGGCCAGGAGTTCGACGATCACTACTTCGGTGCCATCCCCGAGCGCGTGCTCGGCTTCATGATGGACACCGAGCGTGAGCTGTTCAAGCTCGGCATTCCGGCCAAGACCAGGCACAACGAGGTAGCACCCGGACAGTTCGAGATCGCGCCGATGTTCGAGCGCGGCAACATCGCGGCCGATCACCAGCAACTGTTGATGACGACGTTCAAGACCATTGCCAAGAAGCACGGCATGGAGTGCCTGTTCCACGAGAAGCCCTTCGAGGGTGTCAACGGCTCGGGCAAGCACGTCAACTTCTCACTCGGCAACTCCGACCTGGGATCGCTGCTGGTGCCCGGCGACAATCCGCACGACAACGCGCAGTTCCTCGTGTTCTGTGCCGCCGTCATCCGCGCAGTGCACAAGTACGGCGGTCTGCTGCGCGCATCCGTGGCGTCGGCGACCAACGATCACCGCCTCGGTGCCAACGAGGCACCGCCGGCAATCATCTCGATCTTCCTCGGCGACCAGCTCGCCGACGTGTTCGACCAGATCGCCAAGGGCGCAGCCACATCCTCGAAAGGCAAGGGCACCATGATGATCGGTGCCGACACCCTGCCCGTACTGCCGACCGATCCCGGCGACCGCAACCGAACCAGCCCGTTCGCCTTCACCGGCAATAGGTTCGAGTTCCGCGCCCCCGGTTCGATGCAGACCGTCAACGGCCCGATGGTCACGATCAACACGATCATGGCCGAGGCGCTCGACTACATGGCGACCAACCTCGAAGCGGCCGTCGCCGACGGCACCGATTTCGACACCGCCGTGCAGAATCTGCTGACCGAGATCATCACCGAACACGGCGCGGTGGTGTTCAACGGCGACGGCTACTCCGACAACTGGCAGATCGAGGCCGAGGCACGCGGCCTACCGAACCTGCGTACGACGCTCGACGCGTTGCCGGAGTTGATTTCCGAGTCGGCGATGGAACTGTTCGAGAAGTACAAGGTGTTCAACCACCGAGAGATGCACTCGCGCTACGAAATCGGGCTCGAGCAGTACGCGTTGACGGTGTTCGTCGAAGCGCGGTTGACGCTGGAAATGGGTCAGACATCGATCCTTCCCGCTGCCGTGCGCTACCAGACGGAATTGGCGCAGAACGTCAGTGCGCTCAAGGGCGCGGGCGTCGACGACGTGGACATGACTGCGCTGCACGCAGTCTCGGCTCCACTGTCGGAGCTGCGCGCAGCGTTGGCGACATTGAAGGCGGCCCTCGAAGCGGATCCGGGCGGCGACGCTCTGGCCGAGGCCACCCACGCCAAGGACGAACTGTTGCCTGCGATGGCGGCTGTCCGTTCTGCGGCCGACACCCTCGAGGCAATGGTGGCCGACGATCTCTGGCCGCTGCCGACGTACCAGGAGATGCTGTACATCCTGTGAGTGAGCAATGTCTCGGATCGGAATAGCTTCATGGATCTCGGTCGTTCGAGTGATCAGTGGCAAGTACTGTGCACGCACTCGTAAGGAGATAGAGAACCATGAAGTTGTTTTCCCCGTTGACGCTCGGTGACCTGAAGCTCGACAACCGGTTGGTGATGGCTCCGCTGACGCGGGTGCGCTCAGGACGTGACGGAGTGCCGGGTCCGCTGGTGGTCGAGCACTACAAGCAGCGGGCGTCCCTCGGTCTCATCGTCAGTGAAGGCACCTACCCGAGCCATGCGGGCCAGGGCTTCCCCGGTCAGCCCGGTCTGGTGACCGACGAGCAGATCGAGGGGTGGCGCAATGTGGCCGACGCAGTGCATGCCGACGGCGGGCTGATCTTCGCGCAGGTGATGCATGCCGGGCGCGTGACCCACGAGGCGACGACGGGTGGCCGTGAGGTCGTCGGCCCCAGTGCCATCGCCATCGACGGCGAGACTCACACGTACGAGGGAAAGAAGGCGTACCCCACCCCGCGTGCACTGCGGGAGGACGAACTGCCCTCGGTGATTGCCGATTTCGTACAGGCCTCGAAGAATGCGGTCGCTGCCGGTATGGACGGCGTCGAGGTTCACGGTGCCAACGGTTACCTGTTGCACGAGTTCCTTTCGCCCGCCTCGAACCAGCGTGACGACAAGTACGGCGGTTCGCCGGAGAACCGGGCGCGGTTCGTGGCCGAGGTGGTCGAGGCCGTGGCCGCGGCGCTCGGAGCCGGCAAGGTCGGCATCCGCATCTCGCCCGAGCACAACATTCAGGATGCGCTCGAGACGGACTCCGACGACGTGCGTGCCACCTACCGCGCGCTGGTCGAGCGGCTCGCGCCGCTCGGTCTGGCGTACCTCAGTGTGCTGCACAAGGATCCGTCGGGCGAGCTGGTACAGGATCTACGGCAGGCGTTCGGCGGCGCTGTGCTCGTCAACAGCGGCTTCGGTGAGATCACCACTCGCGACGAAGCGCTGTCGCTGCTCGACGACAACGTCGGCGACGCCGTCGTGGTCGGACGTCCGGCAATCGCTAACCCCGATCTCGCGCACCGCTGGCGTGAGGATCTGCCGCTGAACGAGCCGGACCAGAGCACGTTCTACACCGACGGTGCCAAGGGCTACACGGATTACCCGGCTCTGCAGCACTGAGTGCTTCGCAGTGGTGTGGTTATGCGCCTGCGGGCGCGCAGGAGTGGAGCCTGCGGAACGACCGAGAACAGAGCCACACCACTGCGCGGAGCGCACTCAGAAGTCGGCGGTCTTGCGGGCGCGGATCTTGCTGACGATCGAGAACACCACGGCGATGATCATCAGTGCGTAGAGCACGATGGTGATGCCGCTACTGACCAGAATCGACGGGTCGCCCTCGCTGACGGCCAGTGCGCGGCGAAGTGATTCCTCGGCGAGTGGGCCGAGGATCACGGCGATCAACACCGGTGCGAGCGGAATGTCGTAGCGCCGCATCATGAATCCGACGATGCCGAGCCCGAGCATGAAGATCAGATCCACGATCGACGCACTGGACGCATAGACGCCGAGGGCGGCGAACACCGAGATGCCCGCGTACAGGTAGTTCTTCGGGATCTTCAGCAGCTGCGCCCACAGTGGTGCGAACGGCAGGTTGAGGATCAGCAGCACGATCATCGCCAGGAAGAGGCTGGCCAGCAGGGCCCAGACGATGTCTCCACTGCGCTCGAACAGGAGCGGTCCGGGTTGCATACCGTACTGCTGGAACGCTGCGAGCATGATCGCCGCCGTGGCGGACGTCGGTAGACCCAACGCCAGTAGCGCTCCCATGGCCGTACCGGCCGTGGAGTTTCCGGCCGCCTCGGGTCCTGCCACACCACGAATGGCACCTTTGCCGAACATCGGCTTCTCGCGTTTACGATCGAGCCGACGCTCGGTGCCGTACGCCAGGAAGCTCGGCACCTCAGCGCCGCCTGCTGGTATGACGCCGAACGGCACACCGAATGCCGTCCCGCGTAGCCAGGCCGGGAGTGCTTCGCGGAACTCCGCCTTGCTCAGCCACGGTCGTCCCTGCGACTTGATCAACGACCGATCCTCGGGCCGCCCGATCTTCGACGCGATGTGGATGACCTCACCGAGGGCGAGCATCGCGACGGTGATGACGACGATGTGGATGCCGTCGAACAGGGCAGGTACCTCGAAGGTGAATCGTGAAGCCCCCGACGGACCGTCGATACCGATCACGGCCAAAGTGAGACCGATCAGCAGTGCGGTCAGACCTTTGAGGGCGGAGTCCGAGACCACCGCCGAAGTGGCGATGAACGCGAACACCGCGAGTGCGAGATATTCGGCGGGTCCGAAGTTGGTCGCCAGCGCCGCAAGCGTCGGTGCGAAGAACACGACCAAGGTCGTGGCGATCATGCCACCGATGAACGACGCGATGGCCGAGGTCGCCAAAGCCTGTGGGGCGCGGCCGTTCTTGGCCATTCGATGTCCCTCGAACGTACCGGCGATGGCGGTGCTGTTGCCGGGGGTGTTCATCAGGATGCCCGAGATGGAATCGCCGAACAGGCCGCCGAAATACACTCCGGCGAACATGATCAGCGCCGCGGTGGGGTCGAGAGTGAACGTGACCGGCAGCAGAAGCGCCACCGCCATAGCAGAACCGAGTCCGGGTAGCACGCCGACGGCGGTGCCGAGCAGTGCGCCTACGAACACCCACACCAGGTTCATCGGAGTCAGCGCGGTGCCGAACCCGTCGAGAAGATTACTCAATGAATCCATCGGAAATTCAGCTCCGTCAGAAGATCTGGGCGAGAACGCCGCCGGGCAAGGTCAGGCCGAGGCCCGCGGAGAATACGATCTGGACGGCGCTCGAGACCAGCAGTGCGACTGCCGCGTCGAACACGTAACGGCGACCACCCAATCCGACCGAGACACCCCAGAAGAGGATGGCACCGGCGAGAACCCAGCCGAGCGGGTCGAGGAGAGCGATGAACACTGCCACCGATCCGACGGTGATCGACAGGGTTCGCCAGTTGCTGACGGTACCGGTGTGCGGCACGCCGTCGTCGTCGACGCCGCGATCGATGACGTCTGGCTTGACCATGAGTTGGATCGTGACCAACACAGCGACCACGAAGCAGCCGCCGGCGACGATGGCCGGAAAGACCTGCGGGCCAGGGGAGGTGGCGGTGGGAGGAACATCCATCGTGATGGTTCCGTAGACCAGGAATGCGCCCAGTGCGACGAGCAGTGCCGGAACGATCAGGCCGCTACGGCCCGTCCAGAAGGAGCGGGAGGTTGCGGTGTCGGGAGTCGTCGTTGTCATACCAGCCCCAGCTCTTCCAGAATTCCGGTGATACGTGCCTGCTCGACCTCGAGGAATTCCCCGAATTCGTCTCCTGTGACGACCGATTCCTTCCAGCGGTTTCGTTCGACGGCCGTCGCCCATTGCTCGGTCTGGACCATCTCGGTGACGATGTCGACGAGCGTCTGCCGGTCCTCGTCCGAAATCCCGGGCGGTGCAACGATTCCGCGCCAGTTCACGAGGTCGACGTTGTAGCCCTGTTCGATGAACGTGTCCACGTCGAATCCTTCGAGCGGCTCGGGCGCGGCCACGGCGAGGGCACGCACGTTGCCGGCTTCGATCTGATCGCGGAAGTCGTTGAATCCACTGACCGCGACGCCGACGGTGTTGGACAGCAGCGACGTGAGTACCTCACCGCCGCCGGAGTAGGCGATGTAATTGATTGCGGCCGGATCGATGTCGGCTTCCTGGGCCAATTGGCCCGCCACGATGTGGTCGATGCCGCCGAGCGACCCGCCGCCGATCGGCAGGCCACCGGGGTTCGCTCGCCATGCCTCGATCATGTCCTCGAGATTCTGGATCGGCGAGTCCTTCGGGACGACGAACACCTCGAAGTCCTCGGCGAGCTTGGCGATCGGCACGGTGTCGGCCAAGGTGGTGTCGGAGTTGTTGATCGCGATGCCGCCGAGCATGACGGTGCCGGTGATCATCACCGTGGTGGGCTGACCGCTGAGCTTCTCGAGTTGGCTCAGGCCGATCGTGCCGCCGGCCCCTGGAACGTTGACCACCTGCGCGTTGTTGACGATGCCATCGCTGCGCAGCGCTTGCTGCGACTCGCGGGCGACCAGATCCCAGCCGCCGCCCGCAGCAGCCGGAGCGATCAGTGTCAGTTTGGCTCGGGCATCGGAGCCGCTGGCACTGCGAGCGGCGTCGATACCCGCCACGGTCACCGCTCCCACCACCGCCAGGGCACCGACTGTTCGAAGCAACGTGGGCGGTATCGCCATCAGAGACCTTTCGTGTGGTGTGTCACAGCGTCAGGTTAGATACAGTTTGTCCGATTAGTCCAGTTCACAACATCGAGGTCGATCTTCGGTGGATTCGAGCAACGGGAGAGACCGTGTCTTCAGCGAACACAGCGGTAGGCAGCGCAGTGGCAGTAGCGATGAGCAACACCCCCGAGGGGCAGGAAGCGTTGCGGCGCGGTGCCGCGGAGGCAGAGCTGCGTCGGACCGAGCTGATCGTATTGTCCGTGGTGGACCGCGATTCCGTATCGGCGGAAGACCGTAGCGCGGCGCAGGCCGAGGTGGAGCGGACTCTCCCCGGAACTGCGACGACTGTGCGCGTCGAACCGGATGGCGGCGACCCGGCCGGCGCACTGGTCGATCTCGTCGCCGACGTCGGTGCGGGGATGCTCGTCATCGGGTCCAAGCGCAGATCGGCGGTCGGCAAATTCCTGATGGGCAGCACGGTGCAGCGCGTTCTGTTGGACAGCCCGGTCCCCGTCCTCGTCGTGAAAGCGCCGTGACCCGGTAGTATCGGACAAATATCCCACCACTCGACCTCGAGGAATCATGGACAGCGATAAACCCGGGCCGGACACGGCTCCCCGCACTACAGCTACTACGTGCGAGGCGGTGTCCGGCGAATGAGCGTTCTGCTCACTCTTCTGCTCGGCCTGCTCGTCGTTTTTCTCATCACCGTCGCAACCGGTTACTTCGTTGCGCAGGAATTCGCGTACATGACCGTCGACCGGTCCCGGCTCAAGGCGCGTGCCGAGGCCGGCGACGCCGTCGCAGCTCGCACGCTGACCGTCACCAAGCGGACCTCGTTCATGCTCTCGGGTGCACAGCTGGGTATCACGGTCACCGGCCTGCTTGTCGGCTACGTCGCCGAACCGCTGATCGGGCAGTCGTTCGGAGCGATACTGGGCGGCGTCGGTGTTCCGACAGCAGTCGGTGTCGGCCTCGGTGCCGTTCTGGCGATCACGTTCGCGACGTTCGTACAGATGCTCTTCGGTGAACTGTTTCCGAAGAACTTCGCCATCGCCCGCCCCGAGCCCGTGGCTCGATGGCTCTCGCTGTCGACGACCATCTATCTCAAGCTCTTCGGTTGGCTCATCACCATTTTCGACCAGTCGTCGAACCTGTTGCTCAAAGCACTCAAGATCGAGCCGGTGCACGATGTGGAACATTCGGCGAGCCCACGCGACCTCGAGCACATCGTGTCGGATTCGCGGGAGACCGGGGATCTGCCCGACGAGCTGTCGACGCTGCTCGATCGCATTCTCGACTTCCCTACGCGCAACGTCGAACACGCCATGATCCCGCGTTCGCGTGCGGCGACGGTCCGCGACACCGACACCCTCGGTGAGGTGAAAACACTGATGGGCCAAGAGCATTCTCGATACCCCGTGCTCGACGAGGCCGACGGAATCGTGGGCGTGGTGCATCTGCACGACGTGTTGGCCTCCACCGCGCCGGATTCGACCCCCATCGCAGACCTCACCCGCGATGCGCTGATCCTTCCCGAGATGCAGAGCCTGCCCGACGCGATGCGCGAGCTGCGGGCGACACGGAACCAATTGGCTTGTGTCATCGACGAATACGGTGGTCTCACCGGAGTGATCACCATCGAGGACCTGGCCGAAGAGCTCGTCGGCGAGATCACCGACGAGCACGACGACGGCGTACTCGACCCGAGCCCGGTCAGCGCCGACGACGGCAGCTGGACGATGGCAGGGGAGGTGCACGTCGACGAGGTCGAGCGCGCCATCGGCGTCGACCTCCCCGACGGTGAATACGAGACCATCGCGGGATTCGCCATCGCCCATCATGGTTCGCTACCCGACATCGGGACCCGTATCGAGGTCGATCTGCCGCCGGACAACGCGGACCTCGCCAACGACGACGAGTCGCCGATTCGATTCGTCACGATCGAGGTGCAGGAGATCGACAGTCACGTGCCGTCACTACTGACCCTCACCATCGACGAGCGGACAACCGAGCACGACGAGAATTCGGCCGAGTCCGATACTGCAGGAGCGCACCGATGAGCAACCTCTGGGTCTTTCTGGCCGTCACCATCGGTCTGATCGCTGCGAGCGCCTTCTTCGTTGCCGTGGAGTTCGCACTTCTTGCGGCCAAACGGCATCGCCTCGAGGATGCTGCCCCCAACTCGCGGGCGGCGCGGGCTGCTCTGCGCAGCTCCTCGGAATTGACGGTGCTGCTCGCCGGATCGCAGCTCGGTATCACCGTCTGCACCCTCGCGCTCGGCGCGACCACCAAGCCTGCGGTGCACTACTGGCTCACGCCGCTGTTCGAGAGCATCGGCCTGCCCTACTGGTTCGCGGACGTCCTCGGCTTCGTCCTGGCCCTGATCATCGTCACGTTCCTGCACTTGGTCGTCGGCGAGATGGCTCCTAAGTCCTGGGCCATCGCACATCCCGAGAAGTCGGCAACGATGCTCGCAATCCCCATGCGCGCGTTCATGTTTCTCACGCGTCCGGTGCTGACGGCCCTGAACAACATGGCGAACTGGTGCCTACGCAAGGTGGGCGTCGAGCCGGCCGACACCGTCGGCACCGGGCAGAACGCAGACGACCTGCGTCAGCTCGTCGAGCACTCGGTCAACGTGGGAGCCCTGGACGCCAGCTACCAGGCGCAGATATCCGGGGCATTGGAATTGCAGGATCTCACCGTCGGTGACCTGGTGGCCGGAAGTGGCGCGCCGACGTCGGTACCGTCATCAGCGTCGATCGACGACGTGCGGGAGGCGTCCCGGATCAGCGGCCATCTGCGCATCCTCGTCAGTGACGACGACGTAGTGAAAGGTGTTGTGCACGTGAGGGATACGTTGACCGAGCCGGAGTATCTCGCCGAGATCACCCGCCCGGCCTACACGCTGGATCGGACGACACCGGTCTACGTCGCCCTGCAGTCGATGCGCGAGACCAGACATCATCTGGCGCTGGTCGTCGAACCGTCGGCCGAGGCGGGTGACAGTGCGCGCACTATCGGCGTTGTCACCCTGTCGGATGTGTTGACGCGGCTGCTGCCCGAGCCTGTCTGATCTTCGGTCACCCCATACGAATCATCCCCGCCCGGCCAACGCGGCCGAGCGGGGATTTTTCGTGAGCACCGGATCCGAATGTCAGATCGGGGCGATGACCAGAAGGTGTGCCCAATACGACGCGACGTCGTGGCCGAGTTGGGGGAGCAGAACGTCGTAGAGCAGGTAGGACATCATTGCCGTCGAACTCCTTGTTCAGCGGGCCGTCACCGGCTCGCGTACCGAGACTGTAGTCAGTGAGACTGTAGATCAACCTGGGCCCGGCGGCACTGATATGGCCTGCGCAAGTCGTGTTTCACCCCGACGACGACGGGCATCAGCCGATGCAGCCCTGCAGGGTGGTGAAGCTTCCGGCGAAGCCGGCACCGTTGCAGGCGGCACCCTCGGGGGTGAGGGTTATCGTCGAGCCCGGCGCAGCCACGGCGATCGACAGTCCGAGGCCGGCCGCAGTGTTCTGCGCGATGGCACCGGGACCGAAGGCGATCGCAGCAGGCGCGCCGCCGAAGCCGGCGTTGCTGACGGCAGTTCCGCCGTTGAGACCGAGGGCCAGTGCCGCCGCGTTGTTCATCGCCTCCGCCGAGCCCCATCCCTCGAGGCCGACTCCTGCTGCGGCACTTGCGCCGTCTGCGGAGCTGTCGCACTGTGAACCTCCGACGAGCGCGGCGACGTCGGCCCCTCCGGGTGCCGTGGTGCAGGCGACCGGTGCGGCCGAGGCCGTGCCGGGCACCAGGGCCGCGAAGGTACAGGCGAATCCGAATGCTGCTGCTCCGCCGAGAATTCTCTTGGTATGGAACATGGTCGATGCCTCCAAGATTTGGCGCAGGCACCGGGCGTGCCGCGCTCCTGCGGTTGCCGGATCGACATGCTCGTGCGCCCCGACGACCTTCCTCGAGTGTTACCCCGTAGCGACGCGCTCAGAGATCCGCATGGTCACGAATGCATCTCGGTATGATCACAACGCGGTAAACAGCGTTCCCCCACCCTCGGTGCTTACGATGGCTCCATGATCGGACGTATCGACGAGGTCGTATTCGACTGCACGGAACCGGCTGTGCTGGCCCGATTCTGGGCGGGTGTGCTCGGTGGTCAGCCCGTCGTGCGCGACGACTCGTGGCATTTCGTCGATGTTCCCGGGTTCACCCGGATGGCGTTCCAGCGAGTGCCCGAGGGTAAGTCCGGCAAGAATCGACTACATCTCGACGTGGACGTTCCCAGCATCGACGTTGCCGTCGAGCAGGCAGTAGGTCTGGGTGCGACGGCGGTGGGGGACCGGAACACCACTGCGGCCGGGTCGTTCCAGGTGCTACTCGACCCCGAGGGCAACGAATGGTGTGTAGTGACGCCCCCAGCTGACTAGCGGGCGTCGTGCTCGGCGCGTGCTTCGAGCACGGCAGGCATCGAGCCCTCGATCAGTTCGATGAGGTCGGTCAACCGTGATCCGACCTCACGTCCGAGCGGGGTGAGGCTGTATTCGACCTTGGGCGGGATGGTCTCGAGCACGGTGCGCACGATGAGGCCGTCGCGTTCGAGGGTCTGCAGCGTCTGTGCCAACATTCGCTCGCTGACGCCGTCGACGCGTCGGCGCAGGGCATTGAATCGGTAGTCGCTCTCGGTGAGGGCGGCCAGGACGAGCACTCCCCACCTGCTCGTCGCGTTCTGCAGCGTCTGCCGTGACCCGCATTCCCGTGCGAAGACGGATGCTTCGAGAGATTCGAGGGCCTCGGACATTTCTCCATGTTAGCGCAGGCCGTACCCGCAGCGCTAAATTCTGATGTTGCACTGTACGAAAAGTAAGTGCATGATGAAACGGAACTTGATACTTCAACCTCGGGAGCGTTTTCCATGACCACAGCCATCACCGGAGCGACAGGCAATCTCGGCGGGCTCGTCGTCGCCGCACTCATCGATCGCGGCGTCGCGCCTGCCGACATCGTCGCCGTCGTACGCAACGCCGACAAGGCGGCCGCACTCGCCGAGCGCGGTGTGGTGGTGCGGGTGGCCGACTACAGCGACACCGACGCGCTGACGTCTGCGTTCGCAGGTGTCGAGAAGGTGCTGTTGATCTCGGGATCGGAGGTCGGTCAGCGAATTGCTCAGCACAACAACGTCATCGACGCCGCCGAGGCAGCCGGAGTGGGCCTCGTTGCATACACGAGCGTGCTCGCTGCCGACACCTCCGGCATCAGCCTTGCGCCGGAGCACAAGGCCACCGAAGAGCGATTGACGGCCTCGCCGATTCCTGCTGTGTTTCTGCGTAACGGCTGGTACTGGGAGAACTACCTGGGCTCGCTCGGCCAGGCCATCGACAGTGGAGTGTGGCTTGGTGCAGGCGGGAACGGCAGGATCGCCGCTGCCTCACGCGCCGATTACGCCGCCGCTGCCGCGGCTGTGCTGACTCTCGAGAACCAGGGCGGGAAGATCTACGAGCTCGGCGGGGACGAGCGCCTGACCTATGCCGAACTCGCGGACGTTCTCGCCGGCATCTCCGGGAAGCCGGTCGTCTACAAGGACGTCACCGAGTCGGAGTACGCCACGATTCTTCAGGGCGCAGGACTGCCCGATTTCGTGGCGACCATGCTGGCGAGCGCGGATGCCGGTGTCTCCCGCGGGGAACTCGACACCGATTCCGGTGACCTGCAGGCATTGATCGGCCGCGCGTCCGCCCCGGTCGCCGAGGTGTTCCGCTCCGCGATCTGACGGGATACACGGGGCCCCGTATGCCACTTGTAGCGTGGGCCCCGTGAAACTCACCTCGACCCGCACCCTGTTCCTGGCCGCCACCACCTCACTCGTCCTGTTGACGGGTGCATGCAGTTCCGACTCGGATTCCGGGACGACGCAGACGACGTCCTCGGCGACGTCCTCCACCGATGCGACGGCTTCGAGTAGCTGCCCCACGGGCACACCCGACCCGTCGGCCACCCCGGAGTGGACACTGGCAGGCGACACCGGCAGCATCGCCGTCACCGGATCGACGGATACAGCGGCCCCGGCCGTCGACGTCGAAGCCCCGTTCAGCGTCGCCGAGACGCAGGTGAAAACGCTGAAGGCCGGGGACGGCCCGATCGTCGCCGACGACGCGAACGTGTCCGTCTGCTACCTGGGCGTCAACGGACGCGACGGATCGACGTTCGACAGCAGTTTCGAGCGCGGCGCACCGGTCGAGTTCCCACTGACCGGCGTGGTGGCGGGCTTCCAGAAAGCCATCGCCGGACAGACCGTCGGCTCGACCGTCGCCGTAGCGGTGACGTCGGCCGACGGTTACGCGACCGGCAATCCGGCAGCCGGAATCGAGCAGGGCGACAGCCTGATCTTCGCTATCTCGATCCTGTCCGCGAGCTGAGTGCCTCCGGCAGTGGCGTGGTTATAAGCCCTCTGCGGCACATAACCACGCCACTGCGGCTCCGCCGCACTACACGGTCGAGAGCTGCTGAATCGTCGTCGCGCCGCCCGGGGTGGGCGTCGTGGTGATGAAGTTGGAGTCGTAACCCAGCGATTCGACGACGCTGCGGATCTCGCGGAACTGCTCGACGCTGACGTCGGGCGTGCGCTTGAGCACGAATCCGGACGTGCGGTTGGGGCTTCCGACGAAAGCCCACGAGTAGTCGTCTGCGATGTAGGCCACGATGTAGTTGGTCGGCCCCTCCTGGCTCTCCTGCGTGGGGACGCCCGGGAAGCTCACGTGCAGTTGGGCTTTGGTGACGGTGTCGTTGACCCGAGCATTGCCGACGATGCGGTTCTCGCCGCCGGTCCAGGTGGTGCAGGTGTTCTCGACGCGAATGTTGAATTCGTCGATCATCTGGTAGTTCGCCTGCGTGTCACGGGCGCAGATCAGGTTGAACGGCTGCGGCACCGCGGCAACCTGGTTCCAGGTGCCCAGGTACCGTTCGACATCGAGTGACGGGATCGGAGCCAGTGGATCGAGACCGACCGACCCCAAAGGGCCGACCGGTTGCGCTTGCGCCGGGGCCGCGCCGAGCAGGGCGCCTGCTGCGACTGCTCCTGCAATTGCGGTGCGGCTCAACATCGTACGTACCTTCATGAATTTCGCTCCTTGGTTGCGGTCGTCTCGTTGTCGATCGTGCTCGGCCACCAAATCCCCGGGCCGATGAGGGTGAACAGGGCGGGAATCACGACGGTGCGTACCACGAAGGTGTCGAGCAGAATGCCCAGGCCGACGATGATTCCCAACTGGGTGAGGGTGATCAGCGGGAGGACGCCGAGGACGCAGAACACTGCTGCCAGAACGATTCCCGCGCTGGTGATGACGCCGCCGGTGGCCGAGACCGCCCGCACGATCGCAGATCTGGTGCCGTGCCGAACCGTCTCCTCCCGGGTCCGGGTGACCAGAAAGATGGTGTAGTCGACACCGAGGGCGACGAGAAACAGGAACGCGAACAGGGGAGTGTTGTCGTCGAGCGCGGGAAAGCCGAAGACGTGCAGGCTCACCCAGCTACCGATACCGATGGCGGCCACGGCACTCAGGACCGTGGTGGCGACGAGAATCAGCGGTGCGACGACGGCGCGAAGCAGTATCAACAGCACGAGTAGAACGACCGCCAGGATCGCCGGGATCACCACGAGCCGATCGCGGGCGGCAGCGTCGGTGGTGTCGAGTGCTTTGGCGTCGCTGCCGCCGACTCGTGCGTCGTCGACACCCGCAAGGGTGGACCGAAGGTTCTCGACGACGGTGAACGATTCGTCGGAGGCGGGGGCAGCGTCGGTGACCACCGACAGCCGGGTCAGTCCGGTACCGGAATCAGCGACCCGATCCACCGAGACGACGCCGTCGACGTCCCGGACGGTGGCGACGACGCCGTCGATATCCGAGGTGGGTGCGAGAACCGTGATCGGGTCTGCGGATCCGGCCGGAAAGTGTTGCGAGAGAGTGTCGAATCCTTCGACGGATTCGGCGGTCACCCGGAATTGCTCGGTCTGCGACAGCCCGATCTGTGTGCCGACCAAGGCCGCGCAGCAGGCGAGCAATACGGCGATGGTGATGGAGGCGGTCGCCACCGGACGACGAGCGACACCGGCGGCCACCGAATGCCAGACGCCCTCGGTGGTGGTATCGCGATCGGACGGCTTGGGGACGAAGGGCCAGAACAACTTCGGGCCGCACAGTGCCAACAACGGAGGCAGTACGAACAGCACGAACACCGATGCGACGACGAGGCCGGCCGCGGCCAGCGCTCCCAAGCTGCGAGTGCTGGGGAGGATGGCCAGCAACAGAGTCAGCAGTGCGAGGACAACGGTGGCATTGCTGGCGAGGATGGCCGGTCCCGCGTTCCGGACGGCGTGGCGCAACGCGAGCCGGTGATCGGACTCGCGGCGGAGTTCCTCGCGGTAACGAGAGATCAGCAGCAGGGCGTAATTGGTGCCTGCGCCGAACACGAGCACGCTGGTGATCCCCGAGGTCGAGCCGTCGAACGACAGCCCGGTCGCCTCGGCGAGGGCCGTGCCGACGGTGGAGGCGAAGCGATCGGCGAAACCGATGACGGCAAGCGGAACCAACCACAGAATGGGCGATCGATAAGTGGCGATGAGGAGCACTGCCACCACGAGTGCGGTGACGGCGAGCAACGTGAAATTGGCCCCGGAGAACGAGTTGGCGATGTCCGCTCCGAATGCCGGCCCGCCGGTGACCTGGGCGTTGAGATCGGACGGTAGGCCGACCGTCGCCGCGGATCGGAGGCTTGTGATCAGGTCGTTCAGGGTGAAGCCGGACAGTTCCGAGTTCACCTGAACGAACGCGATTGCGGCCTTCCCGTCCGGTGCGACGATCGGAGGGGGTCCAGGTTCGTCGGTCACCGACCGGTCGACGGTGAGCAGCCTGGCCTGCGCAGCAGCGGCTGCCTCGATATCGGCCGGGGTCAGGTCACCGCCATCGACGCGGCTCAGAACGAGGATCACCGGTGCGGTGTCGGAGTCCGGGAACTGGGAGAGCAGCTCGTCCACCTGGTACGACTCGGCGGATGTCGGCAAGGAGTTCGGCGACTGACCGGCAGAATCGTTGCTACCGACGAGCCCGATCACGGCAATCGAGAGAATAAGAATGGCGAGGGCGAGCGCCCACGATCGACGATGCGTCACGGCCGCGGCGATGCGGTCCCAGGCTGCGGTGGTCTCGGTACGGGTGCTGTCCACGAAGAAACAATCTCATTTACTTAGATATTAAGCAACTGAATCTCTTGCGGGCAGTAGTCTGACCATGACCGCAGCGAAGGAGTTACCACCGCCATGACCGACCGAAACCACCTCGAATCCGCGATATCGGCGGACCTTCGGGCGCTGTCATCGGTGTCGGAACAGATCGGTCAGGTATTCGGTGCGTTGCACAGCTTGCGGCCCAACGACTTTCGCGCTCTGCTGCATGTGATGGTCGCCGACGTCGAGGGCGCGCCCCTCACCGCGGGTGAGCTCGGCACGATGCTCGGACTGTCGTCCGCGGCGATGACGTATCTGGTGGAGCGGATGATCGCGTCCGGTCATATTCGACGCGAATCCGACGCGTCGGACCGACGTAAAGTCATACTTCGCTACGACGAGCACGGTATGGAGGTTGCTCGCGGGTTCTTCGGACCACTGGGAGCGCGCACCAGCGCTGCGCTCGAGGACCTACCGGATTCGGATCTCGACGCTGCCCACCGAGTGTTCGAAGCGCTCATCGGAGCCATGCGCGAGCATCACGCCGACCTGGGAAACAGCACCCGCACGTAGCCCGCGTTCGCATCGGGATGTTCGAACCGCTGGTGGGGGCCCGCATTGTGCCAATGCTGGACTCCGAGCGTGCCGGTGCCGTAGGGTTGGCCGTGGTTGAGCTAACAGCCGGTCACGGGGAAACGCAGCGAAGTGTGCGCCCGGGTCAGGCGAAGAATTCTGCTCCCGTTGCGTAGATCGGTTTCCCCTTCAGTTCGACCGATCGATGGGATCTGCCATGAGTGTTGAATCACGAGGCAACAAAGTTCGAACCACTTCGGTGAGCGTCGCGGAGAAGTCCGTGTCCGTTGCAGCAACCGGAGCCATCTTCACCGCGCACGACGGCACCGACGGTTCACTCGTCGTCGCCGTCCACGGCGACATCGACATGCTCAGCGCGCCGATGTTCTCCGATTTCGTCTGCAGTCGCGTGTCCAGCAAACGGCATCTGACTCTCGACCTGTCCAATGTCGAGTTCTTCGGCATCGCCGGACTCTCCGTCTTCGATGCAGTTCGTGAATACACGGCTGGCATCGGTGCTTCGTGGTCGATCGTGGCAAGCCGATCGGTGACCCGCCTGCTGCAGGTTGCCGACCTCGAGTCGACGATTCCGACCTCCCGACCGACGACCGACCAATAGAACTGGCGGCGACATCGCCGCGACAAGAGGTGGGCAGCTCCTGCACAGGGGCTGCCCACTGTCGTTTGCCGTCCCCCCGCACAACGATCGGGCGGTCCCGCGAATCACTGGGACCGCCCGATTGTCGTGTGAAAGCACAAGGTCTAGTCCTTGGTGCCTTCCGAGTCGCTGAAAAATGCCCAGTCGCCGTCGTGCTCGACTTCGAGGCGCCAGCCCAGCTCCTCGTTGTCGGCGCGGCTGTCCTTGAACCAGGCGTGCGCGTCCTCGGAACTGGTGATGTCCTTGGTGGCGACGACGGTTCCGTGCGGGTCGATAACTCTGTAATTTGCCATGCGGTGAGGGTGCCCCGATGTTGCGCAACCTAACCCAGCCGCATTACCGGCACAGCCGCTGCGAGAAGTGGAAGCCAGTGCCGCGCACTCCCGGACAGAGCTGGGTAGAAGGCGGGGCTGTGTTGGAGGGCCGGGCTGGGTAGAAGGCCGGCTGTGTGGGAGGCGAGGCTCTGTGATGGCAGAGCTGTGCCGTGGTGGTGGTGTGGGTCGTCATGCGGGTTGTCGTGGTTCTCCGTCGCCTGTGTCGCCGGTGTCGCGGGTGTCGTTGTGGTGGTCGGGTGGGTAGAGCACTTCTTCTGGGTGGTGGGCGTGGTTGATCAGCCCGCGGCGTGTGGGGTCCATTCCGGTTGGTGGATGCCACAGGGTGCGGCCCGGATAGCGATGTCGCGCTGTGGTTTTGGTGGTGGCCCACTTTCCGGGTCCGGTGCCGACGAGTGCGTGGTGCATGTCGCAGGCGAAGGTGAGGGAGTCGATGTCGGTGGGTCCGCCCTCGACCCAGTCGTCGAGGTGGTGCGCTTGGCACCAGGTCGCGGGGCGGGTGCAGGAGGGGAAGCTGCAGCCGCGGTCGCGGGCGATGAGGACGATGCGTTGGTCGGCGGAGGCGATGCGTTTGGATCGTCCGAGGTAGAGGGCTCTGCCGTTGTCGTCGAAGATGGTGAGGTAGTGGTGGGCGTGCGAAGCCATGCGGATGGCGTCGCGGATCGAGACGCGGGATCCGGTGGCGGTCATGGCGTAGCCGCAGCCGGCGTCGAGGTCTTTCAGGGTCATGGTGACGATGGCGGTGACGGGTAGGCCGCGGTGGGTGCCGAGGGTGCCGGAGGCGAGGGTGTGCCGGAGTGCCATCTTCAGGGCATCATGACGGCGTTCGTTCTGGGTGCGTACATCTCGCGCGGCGGCAGCGTCGCGAGCAGCGGTGTCCGATGCGTCGGCGTCGGCTTGGCCGACGGGTTCAGCAGTGCTGTCGGAGCCTGCGTCGTCGTTAATGTCGGCCGTGCTGTGTGGCGTTGTGCCGCAACCACAATCGTTGCTGTCGGTGCACTCACCCTCACCGCGGTCGTCGCCACTGCGGTCGTCGTCACCGTAGAAGTCGGCACCGTTGCCGACCGTCCCATCCCACAGGTATTCGTCATCCGATCGAGCATCGCTGGATCCTGCCTCGTCGGGCATCGGCCCGGGCTTTGGCGTAGCCGCACTGCCGTCCCCGCCGACGTCCCCGTCCCCGCCGCCGTCCCCGCCGCCGTCCTCGTCGCCGGTGGTCTCATCCTCGTGGACGATCGATGTCGGGTCTGCAGGATTGTTCACTCCCGGTTTCGCGGCTTTCGAGAACAGGGCTTCGAGGTAGGCCCGTAGTTCGGAGTCGACGCAGAACTTCCCCTCGGACATTCCGTCGGAACCCTGCTCACCGAGGTAGAAGAACGCATCCCGTTTCCGTGGCCTCGGCTTCGCGTTCTTGTCCTCGTCTTCGTCTTCGTTCTCGTCGAAGTCGCCGTCGGGATCGAGGATCGAGTCCAGATGCGCGACCAACGGTGCGAAGTCGTCGGGCCGCCTCGTCGAGGCGAGACCGACCAACTGCTGTTCGGCGCGATCGCGGGTTTGCGGATCCACAGTCGACGGCAGATGCTTGAAGAATTCGCGGATCATCTGCACGTGCTGGGCATCGAGCAACCCTGCCCGCACCGCTGCAGCGGTGTGCGGCAACAACGGAGGCAGCACTTCGCCGGACAGTGCGGTGCGATCCCCCAACTCGGCCGCCAGACGCACCCGAGCACCGGCTGTTCGTGGGGTGATCCGCAGCATCCATGCCACCGAGCACGGCACCGACCCCGGATAGACGTCGAGGCCGTGCTGAGAGATCAGTTCGTTGAGCCAGGTGTGCGAATACGCCGTCACGGACCGCGACACAGTGTCCATGCGTTGGATCACCGCACGCCGGTCGGCGTTCGACCATGCCGCCGACGCTTGTTCGGCCAACTCGGCGACCGCCGACTCCACCGCGTCGACCAACCCAGCCAAGTCGGGGTCGGACACGACGGGGGCAGGCGGCACCGTGTCGATGCCGTCCACCCCTGATCCGCCGTCCCCCGAAAGCATGAACAGAATCTACCGCGACCCACCGACAAGTTTTCGAACACACGTTCGCCGATCTGAGTGAAGTCAGTTGCGAGAGATCAGCGACCGCGCGAAGAACATCAGGTTGGCCGGCCGCTCTGCGAGTCTGCGCATGAAGTAGCCGTACCACTGCTCTCCGTAGGGCACGTAGACACGCACGTGCTTTCCGGCGTCGACCAGTCGTCGTTGTTCCTGATCGCGGATTCCGAACAGCATCTGGAACTCGAAGTCGGCTGCGGACCGTCCGGCGTTCGCGGCGAGCCGCTCCGCCGCCTCGATCATCTCGGGATCATGGGAGGCGACCATGGGGTAGCCGCTGCCGTTCATCAGCACTTCCAGGCACCGTAGGTAGGAGTCCGACACATCCCGTGCACCCTGGAACGCCACCGACGCGGGCTCGTTGTACGCGCCCTTGCACAGGCGGATGCGAGATCTCGGTCCGGACAGCTCCCTGCAGTCGGCCTCGGTTCGTTTCAGGTACGCCTGCAGCACCGTGCCGAGATCGGGAAAGTCCTGCCGCAGTTCGCGCACGATGGACAGGGTCGAGTCGGTGGTGGTGTGGTCCTCGGCGTCGACGGTCACCCACACTCCCGCCGCTGTTGCCGCGGTACAGATCTCGCGCGCGTTCTCGAGCGCCAGCGTGCGATCGATGCCCTGACCGAGGGCCGAGAGTTTGAGTGACACCTCGAGCGCGGTCTCGGCGGTACTACTCGTCGAAAAGCGTTGTATCAGTGACAGGTACGACTGCACGGTGGCCGTCGCCTGCGCGCGGTCGGTGGTGTCCTCGCCCAGATAGTCCACCGAGACGAATCGTCCCGACGCCAGCAGGGCATCGACGGCGGTGACCACGGCGGGCTCCGATTCACCGGCGACGAAGCGGTCGACGAGCGATCGGGTGGCACGCAGCCGCGTCACGGTGGCCTGCAATTTCGGTGAGCGTGCGGCCGCCAGCAGAGCCGGCCGCAGTGGGTTGCTCAGCACTGTGGTCATCGTGTGCCCTCGCCTTCCTGATGGGGGTAGCCGTGTGCGGTCGGCGGGACGAACGTTTCCTTGACCGTGCGTGCCGATGCCCAGCGCAACAGGTTCTGCGGTGAGCCGGCCTTGTCGTTGGTACCCGACGCACGCGCTCCGCCGAACGGTTGCTGACCGACGACCGCGCCGGTGGGCTTGTCGTTGACGTAGAAGTTTCCGGCGGCGAATCGCAGTGCCGAATGGGCCTGCTCGACGGCCGTGCGATCGGTGGCGATGACGGCACCGGTCAGTGCGTACTTCGATCCGGTGTCGACGGTGCGCAGTACGTCGGCATAGGCGTCGGGCCGGTTGTCGTCGTAGACGTGCACGGCCAGAATGGGGCCGAAGTACTCGGTGGTGAAGGCTTCGTCGGTGGGGTCGTCGCCGAGAAGAACTGTGGGAGAAACGAAGTATCCTTCCGTGTCGTCGCACGTTCCACCGGCGGCGATGGTCAGACCGGTCACGGATTTCGCGCGGTCGAGCGCAGCTGCGTTGCGGTCGAACGCTTTTCGGTCGATGACGGCACCGCCGTAGTTCGACAGGTCGGTGACGTCGCCGTACTTCAGGGCCGACACCTGCTCGATGAACGTCTCACCCATGCGAGCCCACAGCGACTTCGGCACGAATGCCCGCGAAGCGGCCGAGCACTTCTGCCCCTGGAAGTCGAAGGCACCGCGAATCATGGCCGTGGTCAACACGTCCGGATCGGCCGAGCTATGCGCGACTACGAAATCCTTGCCGCCGGTCTCGCCGACGAGCCGCGGGTAGGAGTGGTAGTTCGAGATGTTGTTGCCGACCTCGCGCCACAGCGTCTGGAAGGTCGCAGTGGATCCGGTGAAGTGGATGCCCGCCAGGCGTGGATCGGCCAGGGCTACTTCGGAGACCATCGGACCGTCGCCGAGGACGAGGTTGATCACTCCCGGCGGCAGACCTGCCGCCTCGAGGAGCTGCAGCGTCAGGTACGCGGCAACTGCCTGGGTGGGAGACGGCTTCCACAGCACCGTGTTGCCCATCAGTGCAGGCGCTGTGGGCAGGTTGCCGGCGATGGCGGTGAAGTTGAACGGTGTGATCGCGTAGACGAAACCCTCGAGCGGGCGGTACTCGACGCGATTCCACACGCCCGGGGCCGACACCGGCTGATCGGCGAGGATCTGTCGTGCGAACGCGACATTGAACCGCCAGAAGTCGATCAGCTCGCACGGTGCGTCGATCTCGGCCTGGTAGGCCGACTTGGACTGCCCGAGCATCGTTGCGGCAGCGATCCTTTCGCGCCACGGACCCGACAGCAGATCGGCCGCGCGCAGGAACACTGCAGCTCGCTCGTCGAACGGAAGATCGCGCCAGGCCGGTGCAGCTGCGGTCGCCGCCGAGATCGCGTCCTGCACGTCCCGGTGCGTTGCCTCGGCGAAGCTACCGATGACCGACGCGTGCTTGTGGGGTTCGACCACATCGGTATCGGTGCCGGCGGCGTCGCGGTGGACACCGCCGATCACCTGATGGATGCGGACGGGGTTCGCACGCAATTCGTCCAAGCGGATGCGCAGCCTGGCGCGCTCGGCGCTTCCGGGGGCATAGGTGTTGACCGGCTCGTTGACCGGGGTGGGAACTGATGTGACCGCGTCCATGGTGACTCCTCGCACTCGGGTGTGTGCTGCTCATTGAAGTCGCCTCGACGTCCCGTTCAATCAGCTCATCGGCCAAAGAATTCGTGGTGTACTTGTCCGCATGGCCAATACTGTGACGCTGCGGTCTCTGCTGACGTCGCTGCACAGCGCCGTGGTCGAGCTCGTGGTCGCGCCGGCGGGAACCGAGATCGCCGTCGAGTCCGTGGCCCTGCTCGACGGCGACGACCTTCGTCGACCACCGGGAACGGCTGCCGATCTGACCCTGCTGGTCGGCGTCACCGAGACCAATGCGCTGCGTTGGTTCGACGATCTGGCGTTGCGTCCGGTGGTCGACAGGCCCCTTGCGGTGCTGACCAAGGTGGCCGACTCGACCGCGTTGGCCCACGCTGCCCGAGAGACCGGAATCGCCTTGGTCGCGGTACACCACCAGACCCGCTGGGAATTGCTGCTGTCGACGATGCGCGGGGTCCTCGACCAGTCACGCTCACCGGCCTCGGACGACGGGCTGTTCGGAGCGGACACCGATCTGTACGAGCTGGCGCAGACGGTTGCGTCCTTGACCAAGGGCATGGTGAGCATCGAGGACGAGCGCTCGCACGTATTGGCGTACTCGGCATCGGACGACTCGGCCGACGAGTTGCGGACCCTGTCGATCCTGGGGCGAGAAGGACCGGCCGACTACCTTCGCCGTCTGCACGAGCGCGGGGTGTTCGACCGACTCCGCCGTACCGACGACGTCATCGACGTACCGGCCGATGCCGAACTCGGTATTCGTCGACGCCTTGCCGTCGGGATACGTCGAATAAGCGGCGCAGCAACAACACTGGGAACGATCTGGGTTCAGGAAGGCGCGCGTCCGCTGTCGGTGGACGCCGATGCGGTGTTGCGCGGAGCGTCGGCGGTCGCCGCCCGGCTGATCACCCGCATCGCGAACGCCCCGACCAACGAGGCGCTGCAGATTCAGCGACTGCTCGGCGCGCGGGGTGGCGGCGTGGACATTCCGTCGCTGGCCGCGGCGCTGTCGATTCCGACCACGGGGACGGCCGCGGTCGTCGGATTCGCCGCCTGTGGTGAATTCGACATCACCGGTCTGGCTCCGTCGATCCGGTTGCACGCCAGCGCATTCAGGCGAGACTCGCTGGTGACCGTCATCGGCGAGAGAATCTACGTACTGTTCTCCGGAGCTGCGTCGGGGACGGCGATTCCGGTGTGGACCGCAGATGCCGTGTCGCGCATCGAGACTCGAACCGGACTGTGCTTGCGCGCTGCGGTGGCCGCGCCGATCGCCGATCTCGACGGGGTGGCTGCAGCCCGGTTCGAGGTCGACCGAGTATTGGACGCGACCACCGGCGACGTTCGGGTCACCACGCTCGCAGAGTCGAGAACGTCTGTGCTGCTGGGTGAGATCGTCGACATCATCTCGAATCACGAGCAGTTGCGTGACCCGCGCATCGCAGCGCTGGATCGGTACGACGCCACCCACGACGGCGCGATGCGAGAGAGTCTCGAGACGTATCTGGCGTGCTTCGGTGACGTGCGTGCCGCAGCGGAGAGGCTGCACATCCACCCGAACACGGTGCGTTACCGCATCCGACGCGTCGAGCAGATTCTGGAGTTGGATCTGTCGGATCCGGACGCGCGGTTGTTGGTGGAGATTCAGCTGCGGATGTGAGCGTCGCGGGCCTCGGCAGTGCTGGACCGGATCACCAGGCTCGGCTCGATACGCGAACGTCGGGTACTGCGGTTGCCGGAATCGATCTGGGCCAACAGTATTTCGACGCTGCGGATGCCGACCTCGCTGAATTCCTGACGAATCGTCGTCAGGGGAGGGGAGAAGAACTCCGCGTCGGGAACGTCGTCGAAACCGACCACGCTGACGTCCGTCGGAACTTTTCGGCCGTGCACTTCGAGGGCGCGCAACACCCCGAGGGCCATCGCGTCGTTCCCGGCGAACACCGCTGTGACATCCGGGTTCTCGGCCAATCGGCAGCCGGCCTCGAAGCCGGACTTCGCGGTCCAGTCGCCGGCGAGAACGAGTGGCGGTTCGACACCGGCCTGCTCGTGGGCCGAGCGCCACCCGATGACGCGGTCGGCCGCCTCGTACCAACCCGAGGGGCCTGCGACGTGCCAGACGGCGCGGTGACCGAGTGAGAGCAGATGTGTGGTGGCGGACTGCGCGCCGGCGACCTGATCGACCGAGACAACCGCCAGATCGCCTTCCGGCGATCCTTCGACGGCCACCAGTGGCAGTTCGGCGGCCAACTCGGCGATGTCGCCGCCGTCGGTGCTCAACGGCGCGATGACGACGACGCCGTCGACGCCCTGTTTCTGCAACCTGCGCACGCAGGTGCTGATCGCCACCTCGTCGAACGAGGTGGGGACACCGACGACGACGGAGTATCCGGCCTGTCGTGCGGCCTGTTCGACGCTGTAGAGCGTCGACACCGGCCCGTACAGAGCGTTGCCGGTGCCGACGATCCCGATGGTGCTGCTGCGGCCGGTGACCAGAGCACGAGCTGCGGTGTTCGGCCGGTAGCCGAGCTCCGCGATCGCCTGCTCGACCCTCGTTCTGGTCGCCTCGGTGACGTTGGGATGGCCGTTGATGACCCGAGAGACGGTCTGGTGGGACACACCCGCGAGCCGAGCGACGTCGGTCATGGCCGGTCCGCGGGTCGGCGTCATCGCACGCATCCTCCTTCGCTGGTCGAACACCATCTCAGCATGCCCGGACCGGATCGGCGCGTCACCGCCCGGATCACGTCGTTTTCGTCATCGATGCAGAGGTCGGCGGTGCGGGCTTTCCGGGCTCGCCGGGGGAGAACATCTCGGCGGGTACCGGTACGCCCAGGTAACTGGTGGGGGACGCGGCTTTGTCTCCCTTGCCGCCCTTACCGCTCGCCGCACGACGCTTGGTCCAGATGTCGAACGCCACGGCGGCGAGCAGCACCAGACCCTTCACCAATTGCACTCTCTCGCTGGGTGATCCGATCAGCGACATGCCGCTGTTGATCACGGCGATGATGAGTCCACCGGTCAACGCGCCGACGATGCGGCCGACGCCGCCCTGTACGGCTGCGCCGCCGATGAACGCCGCCGCGATGGCGTCGAGCTCGAAGCCGTTGCCCGCAGTAGGACCGGCCTGGTTGAGGCGTCCGGCGAAGATGATTCCGGCCAGAGCCGAGAGGACACCCATGTTGACGAAGATCCAGAACGTGACCGGCTTGACCTTGATACCGGACAGGGACGCGGCGTGAATGTTGCCGCCGATGGCGTACACGTGCCGACCGAATACGGTCTTGCCGGCCAACGTCGAGTAACCCATGACCAACACGGCGAGCAGGATCAGCACGTACGGCAGGTTCTTGAAACGAGCCAACTGGACGGCGATCGCAAGCACGAGAGCGGCGGCGAGCGCCATCTTGATCAGGAACAGCGGCATCGCGTCCACGGTCTGGCCGTACTTCTGCCGGCCCGTTCGAGAACGCCACTGGCTGAACACGATTCCAGCGACCGCGAGAATCGCGACGAGCAACGTGAAGATGTCCGCCCCACCCAATGGCCCGAGTCCCACATTGCCCATGAAGCCGGGCAGGAAGCCGTTGGACAGTGTGCGTACCGGTCCGGGGAACGGCCCGATGCCCTGGTTGCCGAGGACGATGAGAGTCACCGCGCGGAAGACGAGCATTCCGGCGAGGGTGACGATGAACGCGGGAATGCCGAAGTACGCGACCCAATAACCCTGCCAGGCACCGATCAGGCCGCCGACGATCAACGTGATCAGCACCGCCAGTGGCCACGGCACGTTCTGTTGGACCATGAGGACACCGGCGATGGCTCCGGTGGCCGCCACCACCGATCCGACGGACAGGTCGATATGGCCGGCGATGATGATGACGACCATGCCGATGGCCAGAATGAGAATGTACGAGTTCTGCACCACCATGTTGCTGATGTTCTGCGGCACCAACAGCTGACCTCCGGTCAGCACGGTGAAGAGCACGATGATCAGCGCGAACGCGATGAAGATTCCGCTCTGTCGGAGGTTTCGCGTGAGCAGCCCCCGAACGGTCGACAGCTGGTTCATCGAAGTACTCCTGTTCCACGGGTCATGAGATGCATGAGAGATTCCTGGGTTGCGTCCTCGCGGTCGACCTCACCGGTGATCCGGCCGGCGGACAGCGCGTAGATCCGGTCGCACAGACCGAGAAGTTCCGGAAGTTCGGACGAGATCACCAGCACTGCCTTTCCGGCGTCGGCGAGTTGGTTGATGATCGAATAGATTTCGAATTTCGCGCCGACGTCGATTCCTCGCGTCGGTTCGTCGAGGATGAGCACGTCGGGATCGCTGAAGATCCATTTGCTCAGCACGACTTTCTGCTGATTGCCGCCGGAGAGTTTGCCGACCACGGCGGAGACGTTCGGTGCCTTGATGTTCATGCTCTTGCGGAAGCCCTCGGCGACCTTGTATTCCTGGTTGGCGTCGACGAAGCCTCCCGTCACCAACTTGTCCAGCGCCGCGGTGGAAATGTTGCGCTTGATGTCGTCGATCAGGTTCAGCCCGTACCGTTTCCGGTCCTCGGTGGCGTACGCGATGCCGTGATGGATGGCATCGTTGACGGATTTGACGTGAATTTCCTTGCCGTACTTGTAGAGCCGTCCCGAGATGTCGATCCCGTAGCTTCGGCCGAAGACGCTCATGGCCAACTCGGTACGGCCGGCACCCATCAACCCGGCGAGGCCGACGATCTCACCGCGCCGCAGCGTGAGGTTCGCCTTGTCGACGACGGTTCGGCCCTGCTGGGTCGGACTGTGCACGGTCCAGTCCTCGATGCGCAGAACTTCCTCTCCCACAGTCGATTCGTGGGGCGGAAACCGGTGCTCGAGATCGCGGCCGACCATCAGTGAGATGATGCGATCCTCGGTGACGTCCGGGTCTCGCATGTCCAGCGTCTTGATGGTCTTGCCGTCCCGAATGATCGTGGTCCGGTCGGCAATGGCCGCGATCTCGTTGAGCTTGTGCGAGATGATCACGCACGTGATGCCCTCGTCCCGTAGACCGCGCAACAGATCCAGCAGATGTGCGGAGTCGGAATCGTTGAGTGCCGCAGTGGGTTCGTCGAGAATCAGCAGGGTCACGTCCTTGGACAGTGCCTTGGCGATCTCGACGAGTTGCTGCTTGCCGACGCCGAGATCGCTCACGACGTTGACGGGATTCTCCCGCAGCCCTACCCGGTTCAGTAGGGCTGCGGCCTCGGAATTCGTTCGGTTCCAGTCGATGAACCCGCGCTTGGACCGCTCGTTGCCGAGAAAGATGTTCTCGGCAATGGAGAGATGCGGACTCAGTGCGAGTTCCTGATGGATGATGACGATGCCCTCGGCCTCGCTACTCCGGATGTCGGAGAACGAGCGCTCTCGACCGTCGAACACGATGTCGCCGTCGAATGTGTCGTGAGCGTACACACCCGACAACACCTTCATGAGCGTCGACTTGCCTGCTCCGTTCTCGCCGCAGATCGCGTGGATCTCGCCGCGATTCACCGAGAGAGTGACATCCTGTAGCGCCTTGACGCCGGGAAATGTTTTGGTGATGCCGCGCATCTCCAGAATCGGGCTCGTCATCGCCGAACTCACTTCAACTGATCCTCGGTGTAGTAGCCACCCTCGACGAGCAGCTTCTCGTAGTTGTCCTTGTAGACGATCTCGGGCTGCAGCAGGTACGCCGGAACGACCTTCTCGCCGTTGTCGTAATCGGTGGTGTTGTTGGTCTCGGGAGTTTGACCGTTGAGCATGGCCTGAGCCATCTGGATCGTGACCTCGGCCAGCTGGCGCGTGTCCTTGTAGATCGTGGAGTACTGCTCACCGGCGATGATCGACTTGACCGACGGCACCTCGGCGTCCTGTCCGGTGACGACCGGGTAGGGCTGACCGGCGGTTCCGTAGCCGTTGCTCTTGAGCGCGGACAGAATTCCGATCGACAGACCGTCGTACGGGGAGAGCACGCCCTGAACCTTCTGGCCCGAGGAGTACGTCTTGGTCAGCAGGTCTTCCATGCGCTTCTGTGCCGTCGCCGGATCCCAGCGCAGGGTGGCAGCGGTTCCGAAGTCGGACTCGCCACTACCGATCTTCAGAGTTCCCTTGTCCAGGTACGGCTTCAGGGTCTCCATGGCACCGTCGAAGAAGAAGGTGGCGTTGTTGTCGTCGGGCGAACCGGCGAAAACCTCGATGTTGAGCGGGCCGGCGGGCGCGTCGGCCTTGTCGGTGCCGTCCTCGTTCTTCAGCCCGAGGCCGACCAACAGTGAGGTGGCCTGGTCGACGCCGACCTTGTAGTTGTCGAACGTCGCGTAGTAGTCGACGTCCGGGGAGTTGCGGATGAGCCGGTCGTAGGCGATGACACCGATGCCGTTGTCCTTGGCTTCCTGCAGCTGGGTGGTGATGGCGGTGCCGTCCACCGAGGCCACGATCAGCAGCTTCGCGCCCTGGGTGATCTGGTTCTCGATCTGGTTGACCTGGGTGGGAATGTCGTTCTCCGCGTACTGCAGGTCGACCTTGTATCCCTGGCCCTCCAACGCGCTCTTGAGGTTGTCGCCGTCGGCGATCCAACGGGCGGAGGACTTCGTCGGCATGGTGACGCCGATCAACGCACCTGCGGTGCTGCCGCCCTCGGCCGGAGCCTCGTCTGCGGTCTTGGTACTCGATCCGCACGCACCGAGCGTGAGGGTGAGGGCCACCGCGGCCGTAGCCACGGATAGCTTTCGAAACTTCATCGTTTCTCCCTGTGTTGTGAGGTAGACCGTGAAGCGGAGGCCGTCGGGTGGTCCCGTGTGGTTCGCATCACATCAAAACGAAAGTGTGAGCGATAACATCGGCATTGTCAAAGTTTTCTTTTTGCACCCCACGTGAGCGGTGTGAGCGCTAACATTTGTCGCCTACGACTCTCGGCGAAGCGCCGAAGTTGCGGCCCGTCAGTGCAGCTCGTGCACCGACTGCTTACCGCTCTTGAGCCAGCGGCTCGGCAGCCGGCCGACCAGCTCGCCGAGTGGATGCACCGCCGCCGAGAGGATCTCCACGGAATCCTGCAGGATGTCGATCGAGATACTCATACGCTCGATGTTCGGAGCCACGGACGTCAGCGTCTCGGAGAGTTTGACCAACTGGTCCAGCGGCCCGCCCTTGGCCGTCAGACGCTCGACGGCACCGTCCTCGGCCAGCATCGTCTCGAGGATGCCGTTCTCCGCGATGGCCCGTTCGATCAGACCGTCCTGACGCGTCAACACCTCGAGCGGACCGTCCTTCGCCGTCAGGCGCTCGAGGGGGCCGTTGGTGGCGGTGATCCTGTCCAGAAGACCGCCCTCGGCGAGCAACCGCTCGAGCGGTCCGTCCTCGGCGAGCAGTCGGTCCAAGGGTCCGCCGGGAGCGAGAATGCGTTCGACCGGCCCACCCGGAGACAGCAGGCGCTCGAGCGTGCCGTCCTCGGACGTGAGTCGATCGACGACGCCGCCCTGGGCGAGCAGGCGGTCGAGTGGCCCGCCCTCCTTCAGGGCGTTGCCCAGCGCGCGATCGTCGGAGGTGAGCTGGCCGAGCTGGGTGAGCAGCTGCATCGTGCCGCCGCGCGGATTGGCGAGCGACGCCACTCCGGCCGTGCCGGACGCGCCGGTGGCCAACGCCATCCTGGTGGTCGCCAACGCGACCTCTGCGACGCCGATCGCCTGCTCGGCGATGGCCAAGCCGGCCCGTGCGGGCAGTGTGATCGCTGACACCCAGTTCATCGTTTTACTGTAACTGCTTGTAGCCGGGAAAATCAGTGAAGAACCTTCAGGCCCACAACGCAGCCGACGATGCCGACCAGAAGTACGACTTTGAGGAACGACGCTGCTTCGGCACCGGTGATCATCGCGTACGCCACGGTCAAGGTGGCACCGATTCCCACCCACACCGCATACGCGGTTCCGGTGGGCAACGACCGCATCGCGACCGCGAGACCGATCATGCTGAGCACCACCGCGACACCGAAAACTACCGATGGTCCGAGCTTGGAGAAGCCCTCGGACTTACCGAGCGCAGTCGCCCAGATCGCTTCGAGAACGCCGGAAACGATGAGAATCAGCCATGCCATGAGAAATCACCTCTCGGCACCGTCTTGTCGCTGTTCGGGTACGGCGCGCCTCGTCCGATTGTCGGAAGTGACCTGTACGACGGTACCAATTTTTCTTCGGCGGGGACGCGAATTTTCCGGTGTCAGTACGCGTACGTGTTCGTCGGCGGGTCGATGCGCCGGGCCGTCGAGACCGTCATCGTGGGGGTGAAGGCGGTGGCTTCGGTCGCGGTCGATGCGTCGACGGTGCCGGTGAGCTGCAGCCAGGTTCCGTCCGGAACCTCTTCGAGGACAGTCGAATTGGAGTCCAGGTGAATTCGGATGGATCGTGCGTCGGCCGCGCAGCAGATGATCAGGACACGGGCGAGGTCGAGGCCGTCGGTTGTGCCGTCGACGCGCGGCGACCCACCGTTCGCGGTCGCCACGGCGAATCCGGTGACACTGATCTCCCGGCCGTCGAGGCTGCCCTCCGAATCTCGGACGGCCCGCTGCACGACGTCGAGCAACGGGACGTCGGGGGCCTGCCCGTCGGGTAGCGGCGGGAAGGGTGTCTTCTCGTGGGTCGAGACGGCGTCCACGGATCGGTCGCCGACCGCCGAGACACCGAGCGCGGGCGGGGCGACGAGGAGGATCACCGCAATCGGCACGAGCAGCAGCCAATACGGGCGTGCGTCGTGATCGTGGCCGTCTGTCGGCCCACCGCGCCGGATGTCGGCGACGATCGAGGCTGCCGCGAGGACGACGATCAGCACGCCCGCGATCAGCAGATACGGATGCAGTGACGGTTTGACGTACCGAACGAAGCTGCCGTCGAGCGAGATCTTCACGATCGCTCCGCCGAAAAGGAACAGCAGGACGTTCTGCACCTCGCGTTTCATCGCGCGCCGATCAGGAGTCCGCCGACGACCGAGGCGCACACGATCGCCACGACGAAGGTCAGTGGTGCGAAGCGGAGGACGAAACTGCGCCCGAAGCTGCCCGCCTGCATCGCCATCAACTTCAGATCGACGGCAGGACCGACCACCAGGAAGACCAGGCGCGGGAGCAGCGGCAGCATCGACATACTGGCCGCGACGAACGCGTCGGCCTCCGAACACAGCGCCAGCAGAACCGCCAGAACGGCCATCACCACGATGGCCAGCAGAAGCTGACCGGCCAGGTGCTCGTACACCCGGTCGGGAATCACCAGGTGCAGGGCCGCGGCTGCCGCGGCACCGAACACCAGAAACGCCCCGGCCTGCAGCAGGTCTGCACGAGCCGACTCGCGGAACGTCTCCCACCTCGAGCCTTCGTGATCGTGACCTCGATCCGCCAGCCGCGCGGTGATCCACTCGGCCTTACCGAATCGCGTCCACAGCCAGCCCATCACCACAGCGGTGGCGAGCGAGGCGAGGAATCGGGCGAGAACCATCGCCGGCTCACCAGGAAAGGCCACCGCAGTCGACACGAGAACGACGGGGTTGATCGCCGGTGCCGACAGCAGAAAAGCCAGAGCCGCCGACGTCGGCATTCCCTGATCCATCAACCGCCGGGAGACGGGAACAGCTCCGCACTCGCACCCGGGCAATGCCATCCCGGCGAGTCCGCTCACACCGACCGCCGCGGGCTCGTTCTTCGGGACCACACGTCGAAGCACGGCCGGGGAGACGAACGCGGCGATGCCGCCGCTGACGAGCACGCCCAGCACCAGGAACGGCGTCGCCTGCACGAAGATCCCGGTGAAGACGGTGGCTCCGGTTCGCAGGGCAGGGGAGGCGGCGACCCACTCGGCGAGGTACGGACCTGTCACGATGCCCAACACGAGCAGAGTTGCGAATACGTGCATGGAAGTGACCGTCGGCCTGCGCCTCGGGCGGCGATCGGTGTTCGCAGGGAGCATCGCGCTCCATCATGCCCTCTCTTGGGGCCCCTCTCTGTCGGGGCTCACAGCAACCTCACAGCGAGAGTTCAGCGGACGAGCAGCAACGCGCGCGATGATGGACACCGTGAGCGAAACCCCCGAAGCGCGTGTACTGATCGTCGACGACGAACCGACCATCGTCGAGCTGTTGGCGGTCAGTCTCAAGTTCCAGGGATTCGAGGTCGCGACGGCGTCCTCCGGCCCCGAGGCCTTGGACAGATCGCGTACCTTTCGGCCCGAGGCACTGATCCTCGACGTAATGATGCCGGGCATGGACGGCTTCGGTCTGCTGCGCAGGCTGCGCGCAGACGGAGTGGATGCTCCGGCGTTGTTCCTGACGGCGCGAGATTCCTTGGAAGACAAGGTGACCGGTCTGACGCTCGGCGCGGACGACTACGTCACCAAGCCGTTCAGCCTCGAGGAAGTGGTGGCTCGGCTCCGGGTGATTCTGCGCCGGTCCGGTCGGACCGAGGAGACCGAATCGTCCCGAGTTGCGTTCGCGGACATCGAACTCGACGACGACACCCACGAGGTGTGGAAGGCAGGCGAGCCGGTCTCGCTCTCGCCGACCGAGTTCACACTGCTGCGGTACTTCATGGTCAATGCCGGAACAGTGCTGAGCAAGCCCCGCATTCTGGATCACGTGTGGCACTACGACTTCGGCGGTGAGGTGGGAGTGGTGGAGTCGTACGTGTCGTATCTGCGTCGTAAGGTCGACACGGGCGATACCCGATTGATCCACACGTTGCGGGGCGTCGGCTACGTCATGCGGCAGCCGCGGTGACCGGCCTCCGCTCACGGCTGGGGGACATCCCGTTGCGCTTCACTCTGGTTGCGGCCCTGCTGCTGTTGGTCGGGCTCGGACTGCTGGCATCGGGTGTCGCGGTGACGTCCTCGTTGGAGACGTCGTTGATGCGTCGCCTCGATCAGCAGTTGGTCGAGGCATCTCGGGGGTGGGCGCAACCGGACTCCCGCCCACTTCCGCCCATCGGCGAGCCCAATCCCGGTCGCCCGCCGTCGAATTTCTACGTCCGGTCCGTGGCGAACGACGGCACCGTACGGGGTCCCATCAACGATGTGGCAGAAAGTGTTCCGGATCTCTCCGGTGTCACCGCCGATCGCCCGACGACGGTCGGCTCCGAGAGCGACCCAGGGAAACAGTGGCGCGTGTTGACGGTGACCAACAGTGACGGATCCACCACGGTGGGAATTCCGCTCGGTCCCAACCAGCAGACCGTCAGCCGACTGATGGTGCTCCAGTTGTACATCGGGGCAGCGGTATTGGTGGTGTTGGGTGTCGTGGCCTACTTCGTGGTGCGGCGCAGCTTGCGGCCGTTGCGTGAGGTGGAGACGACGGCAGCTGCGATTGCCGCAGGCGATCTGCACCGGCGGGTGCCCCACCGCAGCGAGAGAACGGAAGTCGGTCGACTGTCGGCGGCATTGAACGGAATGCTCTCGCAGATACAGCGGGCGTTCGCAGCGACCGCCGCCTCGGAAGAAGCGGCGCGGGCGTCCGAGGATCGGATGCGCCGGTTCGTCGCCGACGCCAGCCACGAACTGCGGACTCCGCTGACGACCATCCGGGGATTCGCCGAGCTGTACCGGCAGGGGGCTATGAGCGACATCGCATTGTTGATGACGCGGATCGAGGGCGAATCGGCGCGCATGGGACTGCTCGTCGAGGATCTGCTCATGCTCGCGCGACTCGATGCCCAGCGTCCCCTCGAGGTACGTCGGGTCGACGTGCTGACCATCGCCGCCGATGCCGTGCACGATGCGAAAGCCGTCTCGCCCGCACGCGACATCTCGTTGAAGGTATCGGCAGGACCAGGTATTCCGGAGGTCGCCGGCGACGATGCCCGGCTGCGTCAGGTGTTGGCCAACCTCGTGGGGAACGCAGTGCGGCACACGCCCGAGTCCGCGTCGATCACGGTGTGCGTGGGCACCACCGAGGAGTCGGTGGTGCTCGAGGTGCAAGACACCGGCCCCGGTCTGGGCGAGGAGGAGGCGGCTCACGTCTTCGAGCGGTTCTATCGCACCGACTCGTCCCGGACCCGTGAGAGCGGGGGCAGTGGGCTCGGCCTGTCCATAGTCGCAGCCCTGGTTACCGCCCACAACGGGACCGTGGACGTGCGAAGTACTCCCGGCGCGGGTGCCACGTTCCGGGTCGAATTACCCAGGGCCGCAGACTGATCTGCTCACCCGGCCATGGACCGATCCTTCTTGCGTTCGGCGATCTTGGTGTACGCGGCAGCAGCGAGGGGCGCGGCCACGAGCATCGACACCAGCCGGATCACCTGAACGCAGGCGACGAACGTGACGTCAGATCCCGTCGTCGCGGACACAGCGAGCACTGCGGCGAGTCCGCCGGGCGTCGTCGCGAGATAACCGGTCAACATGCTGACTCCGGTGACGGCGGACAGCGCCCAGCCCAGGAGTGCGCAGATCAGGCCGATCGTGAGTACGAGCAGCGCGGCCCACGGGAAGATGCGTCCGATGGCCCGCAGGCTGGCGACGGTGAAGGCAAGTCCCGCTTGCCATCCGATGACGATGAACGCCAACGGCAGTAGGACTTCCGGGACGGCGATGTCGACGGGCCAGCCGAGTAGCTCGCAGGCTCCGGCGACGATCAGCGGTCCGAGCGTGGCGGGGGCGGGGAGTCGGATCGCCTTCGCGAGCAGGATTCCGACGACGACGGCACCGATCAGAAAGGCCGTGCCGATGTACCACGGTGTCGTCGACGCCTCGTCGGTACCGGACGTGCCACCGGTGTCGGTGTGAAAAGCGAAGGTGACGATCAACGGCATCGTGACGACCACCAACGCCACGCGGAGATACTGGACCACGGCGACGATGCGCTCGTCGCCGCCGAGCTCGCGGGCGACCGACACCAGACCTGTTGCGCCACCGGCAATCAGAGACAATGCTCCGGTCACCGGATCGACGTCGCGGTGCAGTGCCAGCAGAGCGCCGCAGCCGGCACTGACGATCAGGGTTGCCAACCCGACGGTGACCGCGGGAAGCCAGTTCTCTCCCAGTGCAGCGAGGGTGTCGGTGTCGAGCATGAGTCCGATCGTCACCGCCAGCGTGCCCTGCGCTGCCATGGACGCGGGACGGGGGACCGCGGCCGGACCCAACCCGGTCAATGCGAACACCACGGCGACGACGAGTGCGGCGAACAGCGACGGCGCGGTGAGGCCCAGACTCGCGAAAAGGGCCCAGCCCCCGACGGATACGGCCGCGAGGCCGATCCATCGGAGGCTGTGCCGCACTACGGTCGTCACCTTGTCGGCAACATTCACGCTCCGGACTTGACCAGTAGAACCGGAACCGGAATTTCGAGCAGCAGGCGCTGAATCGTCTGTCCCATCAGGAACTTGCCGACTGCCGAGCGGTGCCGGGAGCCGACGACGAGGATCTCGGACTTCTGCTCCTCCACCAGAGTCAGCAGAGTGTTCACGGCGTCGGGATCGGGGCGACCCACCGCCACGGTCCAGGCCACGGCCTCGGCGCTGTCGATGTCGGCCAAGGCGGTCTCTACTGAGGTGGAGACCGCAGCGGTTTCGCCTGCCTCGGCGGACGGCTCGGCCGATCCCGACAATGCGTGCAGGACGACCAGATCGGTCTCTCTGATCCGAGCTTCTCGAACGGCGGCCGCGAGTGCTGCGCGGCCCTCGGGTGAATTGTTGTGCAGTACGCCAACAGTCATGACGGTGTCTCCTTCAGGAAGGTGGGGGTGAGGGATCAGCCGAACGGAATCTGACCGAGGACGATGCCGACCGCCAGCATTGCGAGGGAGACGACCACCGCTCGCCACAACACCTTCTTGTGGTGATCGGCCAGCGAGACTCCGGCCAGGGTCACCAGCAGCAGGATGGCCGGAACCAGCGGGCTCTGCAGGTGGACGGGCTGACCGGTGATCGAGGCACGGGCCATCTCGACCGGGTCGATGCCGTACTTCTCGGCGGTCTCGGTGAGCACCGGCAAGATGCCGAAGTAGAACGCGTCGTTGGTCATGAAGAACGTCAGCGGGATGCTCAGGATGCCGGTGATGACGGCCAGGTACGGGCCCATGCCGGGCGGGATGACGTTGAGCAGCCACTCGGCCATGGCCTCGACCATGCCGGTGCCCTGGAAGACACCCGTCAGGATTGCCGCGGCGAGCACCATGGCGACGACGGAGACGATGGAGGACGAGTGCCGAGCGATCGCGTCGCCCTGCTCCTTGACCTTCGGGAAGTTGACAGTCAGCGCGATCGAGGCAGCGATCATGAACAGCACCGGGATGGGAAGAATGTCCATGACCAGGATGACGAGGAGAACGACCGTCAGAGCAGCGTTGAACCACAGCAACTTCGGGCGCAGCGTGTCGCGATTGGGGTCGAGACCGTCGAAGAACTGACCCGATTCGCCGGAGCCGTCCGATCCGCCGGTTCCCGCTCCGCCGGTTCCCTTGCCGCCGTTACGGATGCTTCCGCCGCCGCCCGAGGAAACAAGTTCGGGTTCGTAGATCAGCTTGCCGATGCGTCGACGCTCCATGATGCCGAGGTGAACGGCGAAGAGCAGCACGATGATCAGGCCGACGATCATCGACGGAACCATCGGAACGAACACGTCGGACGGGGAGATTCCCAGAGCTGACGCAGCGCGAACCGTCGGGCCGCCCCACGGGATGATGTTCATCGTGCCGTTGGCGAGTCCGGCGACGACCGTCAGAATGACCGGGCTGACACCGAGTTTCAGGTAGAGCGGCAGCAGTGCGGACGTGACGATGATGAAGGTGGTCGAGCCGTCGCCGTCGAGCGAGACGACCATGGCCAGAATGGCCGTTCCGACAACGAGTTTCATCGGGTCGTTGCGAACGACACGCAGGATGCCGCGCACCAGTGGGTCGAACAGTCCGACGTCGATCATGATTCCGAAGAAGATGATGGCGAAGAACAGCAGGGCCGCGGTGGGAGCGAGGGACTTGATGCCGTCGGTGATCATGTCACCGATGCCGAGTCCCGCGCCGGCCAGCAGACCGAAGATGACAGGGACGAGGGTGAGTGCGACGACGGGCGTGGCTCTCTTGGTCAAGATCAAGAACATGAAGGCGGCTACCATGAGGAAGCCGAGTATCACCAACATCGTGCACTCCTTCTCGAAATGTGTGAGGTGGGTCCGGTTGGACTACGTGTTGTGACTGAAGTTACGTAACCGGCATCACATGTTCGCCGTTGTGCGCACTACCCGCGCAAGCAACGTAAAGAGCCTTTTGCGCATTGTGCTCGAGCAGCTCTCGCTCTAGCCTTGGCTGGTGCGATTGAGGACTCAAGTGCTGCTGCTGCAGGCCGCGTTGGTTGCGGTGGCGCTGGCAGTGGCGTTCGGAGTATTTGCGATCAGTAGCGGCGAACAGGCCAGCGAGGAGTATGGCGAGCGGGCACTCGCGGTCGCGCGGACCGTGGCCTCCGACCCCGAGGTGCGTTCGCTCGTAGGGCAGTTCTCGGCCGCGGACACCGCCGGAACCGATGCTGCGCCGGCCGGAGTGCTGGCAGGCGGTGCGCTGCAACGGACGGGCGAAAGCGCCCGGGAGCGCACCGATGCACTGTTCGTCGTCATCACCGACGACCGGGGACTGCGCCTGGCACATCCGGATCCGACCGTCCTGGGGCAACGGGTGAGTACCGATCCGTCCGGCGCATTGGCGGGCAACGAGGTCGTCGAATCCCAACGCGGCACGCTGGGCGACTCCGTCCGTGCCAAAGTGCCCATCCTGGCTCCGGGCTCGGCAGACGTCGTGATCGGCGAAGTGAGCGTCGGAATCTCCACGACGGCAGTGCGAACCGAGCTGGTGAAGGATCTGATCAACGGCGCACTGGTCACGGGCGCAGTCCTGCTGTTGGGTGTGCTGGGCTCGATCCTGCTGGCGCGCAGGTGGAAGCGGCTGACCCTGGGCCTCGAACCCGAGGAACTCGCCGAGCTCGTGCGCGAGCAGGAGGCGGTGCTGCACGGCATCGGCGAAGGCGTGGTGGCCATCGACCCGGACGGCATCGTCACCGTCGTCAACGACGAGGCGCGCACCTTGCTCTCGATCGAGGGGAAGCCGGGAATGCGCGTGGAGGACATCGGTCTGACGCCAAGATTGCTCGAGGTCATCGAGCTGCCGACGGGCGAGCCGGTACTCGCGGCCGTCGACGAGGTCGTCGTCATCGCGGCGGCGCGAAAGGTGCTGCGTGACAATCGAGATCTGGGGACGGTACTCACCGTGCGAGATCGAACGGACGTGGAGGCACTGACGCGTCAACTCGACGCGGTGCAGTCGATGTCCGCGGTGCTGCGCGCCCAGCGACACGAGTTCGCCAACCGGATGCATCTGGTCAGTGGGCTGCTGCACGAGGGCCACCCCGATCGGGCGTCGGAGTACATCGACGAGATTCTCGGTGTCGGACCGAGATCGGAGGCGGTCGAGGGCATCGATGCGGTCTCCGACGCCTACCTACGTTCCTTCCTCACGGCCAAGGCGGCACACGCGCGCGAGAGTGGCGTGCGACTGGTGTTGGGGGAGAACACCTGGGTCGGTGGAGAACTGGTCGGACCGGTGGACGTCACCACCGTGCTGGGCAACCTGATCGACAACGCCATCGACGCAGCACGGCTCGGTGCACGTCGACCTGCCGAAGTGGAAGTGGAACTGGTGCAGGAGGATTCGACCTTGCATATCGTCGTCGTCGATTCGGGTGACGGCGTTGCGTTGGCACCCGAGCAGGTGTTCGTCGAGGGAGTCTCGACCAAGTCGACGGCGGACACGCCGGGTGGCCGAGGTGTGGGACTGGCACTGAGCCGACAGATCGCGCGAACCCGAGGCGGCGAAGTGACGTTGGCCGATGCCGGCGGGCAGATCACGGCCGACAACGATCGCGGAGGCGCAGTGTTCATCGCCTCGATTCCCGACGCACTATTGATCGAAGAGGTGACGCAATGAGAGTTCTCGTCGTCGACGACGACTTCCGGGTCGCAGATCTGCATGCGGCACTGGTGAATTCGCTCGACCAGTACGAAGTTGCCGCAGTGGCGACGAGTATCGCCCAGGCACGCGAGCTGCTGACGACACAGTCGTTCGACCTGGCACTGGTGGACGTCTATCTACCGGACGGGTCCGGTATCGACCTGGTGCGAGAGCTGCCGTGTGACGCCGTGGTGCTCTCCGCTGCTGCGGATCAGCACACGGTGCGCTCGGCGATGACCGCGGGCGCATGGACGTATCTGATCAAGCCGTTTCCACGCTCGGCGCTGGTCGATCGCCTCACCGGGTACCTCGCATACCGCGGCGCGCTCGACCGCACGGACGAACTGACTCAGGCGGACATCGACGGTGGGCTCGACGCCCTCCGCCCGCGCGCTGCGGCTCCGTTACCGGCCTCGCAGTCGGTCACCCGAGACCTGGTGCTCGACGCGGTGCGCGGAACGGCGGAGCCGATGTCGGCCGGAGAAGTTGCTGCGGCCATCGGCATTTCGCGAGCGACGGCCCAGCGGTATCTGGCCACCCTGGTGTCCAAGGGGCGGTTGCGAATGCAACTGCGGTACGGATCGACCGGGCGTCCCGAGCAGGAGTACTCGCTACCGCCGGGTGCGTGACATCGCCACGACCGCAGCTCCGACGAGCGAAATGGCCGCGGTGATCAGGGCTGCAGTGTTCCAGCCCGTGACCAGAGCGGCCGCGGGATGATCGCCGGCAGGCACGGCGACCACAGCAACCACGGTGACCCCGATCGCAGACCCGACGTAGCGCGCGGTGTTGTTGGCCCCGCTGCCCATTCCGCCGCGTCCGGGCGGGACGCTGGCCACGGCCTCGCGTCCCAGCGCGGCGTTGAGGACGCCACTGGCGACGCCTGCCACGAGCAGCCCCGGCAGCAGCCGTGGCCAGGAGGCGTCCGCGGCGAGGCCCGTCAACATCACCATGCCCACTGCCACTCCGATCAGGCCCGCGGCGAGCTGGGTGCGGCCGCTGACGGCAGCCGGAATTCGCCGAGCCAGTAGGGCGGTGACGACCGAGGTCGCAGACCACGCGAACAGCAGAACCGCTGCCCCGAGGGCATCGATGCCGAGCGCGGTACCTACGAACCCGGCCATGTACGACATGAGTGCGATGATTCCGCCGCCCGTGGCCAGGGCGGCGACCGTGGCGGCGAGAAACGGTGGATGCCGAAACAACATGAGGTCGAGCATCGGGCTCGCACTGCGCAATTCGAGCGCGACGAAGGCCAGCAGCAGGAGGGCGGCGAGAACGAACAGCACGATGGGAGTCACGGCGGTCCACCCCTGCCGTCCCTCGACCAACGCGGCCAGCAGTGCGCCGATGCCCGTGGCCAACAGCACCGCGCCGACCGGATCGAGGCCGCGCGGGGCGTCGGACATGGATTCTTCGACGCGCAGCTGCGCGACGACGGCGAGCACGAGAGTGGCGATCGCGAGGACCACGTACGCCTCACGCCAGCTGGCCCACCGGTCGAGGAGCGCGGCGAGCAGCGGGCCGAGCGCGATACCGGCCCCCACGCTGGCACCCCAAACTCCGCTGGCCTTGGCGCGCACCGGCCCGGCCGGGTGCGTGTGCGCGATGATGCCGAGGCTCGATGCGACGACCGCGGCACCGCCGAGGCCTTGCAGGATGCGGGCCAGTACGAAGATGAGGGTGTTGGGAGAGACGGCACAAACGATTGCGCCGACGGCCAGAACGACTGCTCCGAGCACGAAGGTGCGGCGACGGCCGAAGTCGTCTGCGACGGTCCCGGTGGTGAGCAACGCGGCGGCGAGACCGATGCTCATCGAGCTCAAAATCCAGGTCCGTCCCGCCGCGTCCGACATCAGGTCCAGCGCGGTGCTGTTGATCGTCGCGAGCGGAGCGGTGAACGCCATCAGCGTCAACAAGGTGCCCGATGCGGCGACGGCCAGTGCGCGGGTGCCGTTCGTGGTGCCGGCGGGCGTGGGTGCAGTGTCGGTCATCGTCGTCTCTCTGGTCTGGTGATCGAACTGTAAACGGCCAACTTGGTTCGGTCAACAGACTGTACGATCGGCGCATGGCACTCGGAACCGACTACGCCCGCCAGGACTGCCCCTTGGCCCGCGCGCTCGAACTCGTCGGCGAGCGCTGGACCATGCTCATCGTGCGCGACAGCTTCTTCGGGGTCCGACGCTTCGGCGACTTCCAGGTCCACCTCGACATTTCCAAGGCAGTCCTGGCTCAACGGCTCGGCACCCTGGTCGATGCCGGATTGCTCGACCGGCAAGCCCGAGCCCACGGCGGCGGCCACGACGACTACGTCCCGACGCACGCCCTCGAAGGACTGTGGCCGGCCGTCTACGCTCTGAGCTACTGGGGCGAGAAACAGAACCCGAAGCCCACGGGCACACGTCGCCGATTTCTGCATGCGACCTGCGGGACAGATCTGGGACCGCTCGGACTGTGCCCCGAGTGTGGCGTCGCGCCCGGCCCACGCGACATCGATACCGACATCGGACCGGGTTACGACCCGGACAACCGATCCGACGCGGTATCGACGCAGCTACGAACGCGCCGACGGCTACTGGCACCTCTGCGCTGAGCAAGGCGCATCAGTTAGGGACGTGAGCCTCGTGCCCGAGGTGGCGTAGCGCTGCTCGAAGCTTGTCGGCAGCCTCGTCCTGTGACTCCGCGGACGGGTTCGGATCCGCACCGGAGATATCGAAATTGCCCATTTCGTACGCCGGAAACACGTGCAGATGCAGGTGCGGCACCTCGAGACCGGCGATCAACAGCCCGGCCCTGGGCGCGTCGAACGCCGTCCTGACAGCCTGACCGATGATCTGCGCGACGGCAGTGATCTTGGCGAACACGGCACCGTCGACGTCCTGCCACTGATCGATCTCCTCACGCGGAACCACCAACGTGTGTCCCTGAGTGACGGGGGCAATCGTCAGAAACGCCACGACGTCGTCGTCTTGCCAGACGAACCGTCCGGGAATCTCACCTGCGATGATCTTGCTGAAAATAGAAGCCATGGGGACAGAATGCCTTATGAGCTGTGCCTCTTGGTCACTCCGCAGGCTGCGCTCCTGTCCTCCCAGGTGATTGCCAGGTTCGTCGCAGCGTGGGTCCAGCTGCACACACGAGTGTTGCCTCATGACAACGAACTACCTCGCCCGAGCAGCAGGCCACCGGCCCGGCTCGAACGCAACGGCCACGCTCGAGGTGGTCATCCCGGTGTACAACGAAGAGGAGGATCTCGAGCAGTGCATTCGTCGACTGCACGAGCATCTCGAGGAAAGGATCCCGTTTCGGTCGCGGATCACCATCGCCGACAACGCAAGTACCGACGGCACCCTCGCGGTGGCGCATCGGCTCGCCGACGAGATCGACGGAGTTCGGGTTCATCATCTCGACAAGAAGGGACGCGGGCGGGCGCTCAAAGCGGTGTGGCTCGTGTCCGACGCCGACGTCGTTGCCTACATGGATGTCGATCTGTCCACCGACCTCAACGCCCTCATGCCGCTCGTCGCTCCATTGCTGTCGGGTCACTCGGACCTCGCCATCGGTTCTCGGCTGAACCGGTCGTCCCGGGTCGTTCGCGGAGTGAAACGTGAATTGATATCGCGCAGTTACAATCTCATCCTGCGCACCTCGCTGCGCGCCCGCTTCTCCGACGCTCAGTGCGGGTTCAAGGCGATGCGCACCGATGTTGCTCGCCAGTTGCTTCCACTCGTCGAAGACACCGGATGGTTCTTCGACACCGAACTGCTCGTCATCGCCGAGAAGGTCGGCCTACGGATTCACGAGGTGCCGGTCGATTGGGTCGACGACCCCGACAGCAGCGTCCACCTCCTCGATACCGCTGTCAAGGATCTGCAGGGATGCTGGCGCGTCGGTCGTGCCCTTGCGACCGGAATGCTCCCCGTCGCCGAACTGCGTCGAAGCCTGGGACGGGAGCCGCTCGTGGCCGGTGTACCGCACGGAATGATCGGCCAGCTGGTGCGATTCGGCATCATCGGTGTCGCGAGCACCGTGGCCTACGCACTGCTGTATCTGGTGCTGCATCCCATGATCGGGGCACAGGCCGCGAACTTCGCCGGACTGCTCATCACCGCGGTACTGAACACAGCGGCCAACCGTGCCTTCACTTTCGGCGTCCGAGGGCCCGCGAGCGCGGGTAAGCACCAGCTGCAGGGTCTGGCGATCTTCGGTGTCGCGCTGCTGATGACCAGCGGCTCGCTCGCGGTACTGCACGCCTGGTCCCCGGACGTGTCGCGGCACGTCGAACTCGCCGTTCTCGTCGTCGCCAATCTCGTTGCCACCGTGTGCCGATTCGTCGCACTGCGGTGGGTCTTCCGTAATCCGGAGTCCGATCTTTCGGAGTCCGATCTTTCGGTGTCCGATCCTTTGGGGGAGAACCGATGACCACGACGATCGAACGGCCGTCCGCGGCCGCGCCGACCGAGCCGGCGACCTCCCGGCGGTGGGAACTCCTCGGGTTGACCGCTCTGCTGATCGGCACCGGCGTGGCATACATCTGGGGACTCGGTGCCTCGGGTTGGGCCAACTCCTTCTATTCCGCAGCGATACAAGCAGGTTCGGTGTCGTGGAAGGCCTTCTTCTTCGGATCCTCCGACGCGGCCAACTCCATCACCGTCGACAAGCCGCCGATGTCACTGTGGCTGATGTCGTTGTCGGTGCGGGTGTTCGGGCTCAACACCTGGGCGATGCTGGTGCCGCAGGCGCTCCTCGGAGTCGCCTCCGTTGCGCTGCTCCGAGCCGTCGTCGTCCGCCGATTCGGTGCGTCCGCCGGGCTGCTCGCCGGACTGGTGCTGGCGCTGACTCCCGTTGCCGCACTGATGTTTCGGTTCAACAATCCCGACGCGTTGCTGGGGCTACTGATGATCGCCGCCGTCTGGGCCATGTTGCGAGGCGTCGAATCGGGACAGACCAGGTGGCTGTTGATCACCGGTATGTTCGTCGGATTCGGCTTTCTCACCAAGCAGCTTCAGGTGATGCTCGTCGTACCGCCGCTGGCGTTGACGTACCTGATCGCCGGGCCGCCCAAACTCGGCACTCGAGTGCTGCAACTGTTCGCCGCACTCGGAGCCATGATCGTCTCGGCCGGCTGGTGGTTGCTGATCGTCGAATTCTGGCCGGCATCCTCGCGGCCGTGGGTCGGTGGCTCGCAGAACAACTCGATTCTGGAACTGACTCTCGGCTACAACGGGTTGGGCCGACTCAGCGGCAACGAGACAGGAAGCGTCACCCCGGGCGGTGTCGGTGGCGGCGGCGGGTCGATGTGGGGCGAGACCGGCATCCTCCGCATGTTCGACGCCTCCCAGGGCGGCCAGATCGCCTGGCTCGTACCTGCCGCATTGGTGTTGCTGGTGACGGGACTGGTGTTGCGAGGCAAAGCCCCTCGCACCGATGCGCAACGCGCGTCGCTGATCGTGTGGGGCGCATGGCTGCTCGTCACCGGTCTGACGTTCAGTTTCATGGCCGGCATCTTCCACTCGTATTACACGGTCGCACTCTCGCCTGCCGTCGCTGCGCTCGTGGGTATCGGCAGTGTGATGGTCTGGCGCGAACGACAGCGGTTGTGGGTCCGGATCGCGATGGCGCTCGCGGCGGCGTCGACCGTCGCACTGGCGTGGGTGCTGCTCGGCCGTAGCGCGAGCTTCGTGCCGTGGCTGAAGTGGGCGATCCTGGTCGTCGGTGTGGTGGCGGTGGTGGCTCTGCTGATTCCGGCGCTCACTCGCGGCAGGCTCGCCGCGGTCGCGATTCTCGCGGTGATGTTTGCCGGACTGGCCGGGCCGACGGCGTACGCGGTGGACACGATCGGCACCCCGCACACCGGATCGATCGTGTCCGCCGGGCCGAACACCGGTATGCGCGGATTCGGCGGCATGGGTGAGGGCCGGCGCGGGCAGGGTGGTCTGCCGGGTGGAATGCAGCTGCCTCCCGGTGCACAGATGCCGGCCGGAATGCAGCCACCGGCGGGACTCCCGAGTCAGGCCGGCCAGCTGCCGGGCGGTGCCGAGATGGGCGGCATGGGTGGCGGTATGGGTGGACTGCTCGAGGGCAGCACCCCGACCGCCGAGGTCACCGCAATGCTCGAACAGGACGCCGGTTCGTACACCTGGGTGGCGGCGGCCATCGGTGCCAACACCGCGGCGGGTTATCAACTGGCCACCGAGGATCCCGTCATGCCCGTGGGCGGCTTCAACGGAACCGACCCGTCGCCGACCCTCGCCGAGTTCCAGCAGTACGTGGCCGACGGCCGAATCCACTACTTCATCGGAGGCGGCGGTATGGGCGGCAGGGAGTCGGGTTCCTCGGCCGAAATCTCGGCATGGGTGACCGAGAACTTCACCGCGACCACCGTCGACAACGTCACGCTGTACGACCTGACGCAGTAATCTCGCCATCCCCGACGGGCCCCGCATCACGACAGGTGCGGGGCCCGACGGTGTCGAGCAGATAGTCTGATGCACTGTGCGCGTACTCGTCATAGGTTCCGGTGCTCGTGAGCACGCCCTTCTACTTGCGTTGAAGGCCGACCCGTCGGTCGACAAGCTGTTCGTCGCTCCCGGCAATGCGGGCACGGCCACGCTCGCCGAACAGCACGCCGTCGACGTGGCATCCGGTGAGGCGGTGACAGCACTGGCCACGAAGCTCGAGGTGGACCTCGTCGTCATCGGACCCGAGGTGCCCCTGGTTCTCGGAGTGGCCGATTCTCTGCGCGAAGCCGGCATCGCCACATTCGGCCCGTCGGCCGACGCCGCACGCATCGAAGGATCCAAGGCGTTCGCCAAAGACGTCATGGCACAGGCAGGCGTGCGAACCGCACACAGCGAAATAGTCGACTCGCCCGCACTGCTCGATGCCGCCCTCGACCGATTCGGCCCCAACTGGGTCGTCAAGGACGACGGACTCGCCGCAGGCAAAGGCGTCGTCGTCACCACCGACCGCCTCGTCGCCCGCGACCACGCCGCCGAACTCCTCGAAAACGGTCACCCGGTACTGCTCGAGTCGTTCCTCGACGGCCCCGAGGTGTCCCTGTTCTGCCTCGTCGACGGCGAGACCGTGGTGCCGCTGCTGCCCGCGCAGGACCACAAACGCGTCGGCGACGGAGATACCGGCCCCAACACCGGGGGCATGGGCGCGTACACCCCACTCCCGTGGTTGCCCGAGGGCGCGGTCGACGAGATCGTCCGTGATGTGGTGAAACCCGTTGCGGCCGAAATGGTGAAGCGTGGTGTGCCGTTCTCGGGTCTGCTGTACGCCGGTCTCGCGATGGGTGCCGACGGCCCGGCCGTCGTCGAATTCAACTGTCGCTTCGGCGATCCCGAGACACAGGCGGTGCTGGCCTTGCTGGAGTCGCCGCTCGGCGAGGCGCTGAATGCGACGGCCACCGGCACGCTGGCATCACTGCCGCCTCTGCGCTGGAAGGACGGCGCGGCGGTCACCGTCGTCATCGCCGCCGAGAACTACCCCGGTCGCCCCCGCACCGGTGACGAGATCCTCGGCTCCGAGGGCGAAGGCGTCCTGCATGCCGGCACCGCTGTGAAGGACGGCGCGGTCGTCTCCGCGGGTGGACGCGTGCTGAGCGTCGTCGGCACAGGATTCGACCTCACCGCCGCCCGAGATGACGCCTACTCCCGGATCGCCGGAATCCGATTGCCGGGCAGCCACTTCCGCACCGACATCGGCCTCGCTGCCGTGGAAGGGCGCATCTCGGCGTAGGTCGATGCACGCAAAGCAGGTATGCTGAGTGTCCACTATTTGCCGTCGTGCACGGGATCCCGAGCGTCGGGGCTGAAAGTGGACGCTGAGCCCAGTTGTCCACAGGCATTCGCGTTGTCCACATTTCTCGGATCGGGCTCCCGCGAACAGTTCTCGAGCACAAAGCTGTTCGACCATGGGGGTATTCACGAGGCAGCAACTACTCGACAGTGGCGTCAGCGCAGGGGCAATCGACTATCGGGCCAGGGTCGGCACGCTGACCCGGCTGTTGCCGGGCGTCTACTGCACAGGAGAGCCGTCGTTCCGCGACCGATGCGTCGCCGCGACGTTATGGCAACCGGATGCAGTGCTCAGCCACCTGACTGCGGCGTGGTGGTGGAACCTGATCGATGACGAACCCGAACAGGTGCACATCACCGTGCCCCGCAGCACGCGAGCGCGGTGCCCTTCGTGGCTGCGCGCGTATCGTCGAACCATTCGGGAGACGAGTTTCGTCGACACCCTCCCTGTCGTGACGATCGAGCAGTGCATCGTCGACGTGTCGGCCTCACTCGGCGGGTCAGCCCTGGAACCGTTCGTCGACGCAGCGCTCAGCGGATCCGTCAGCAAACGCGGATTGGCGGCGCAATGCGCGAAGTCGGCCGGAATGGCAGGAGTCACCGAAGCGAAGAACCAGCTGCGACAGTGCTGCCCACGCACGCTCTCCGAACCGGAACGACTGGTGGCCCGCGCACTCACCGCGGCAGGCTACTTTCTCGAGGTCAACGCGGCGGTGGGGCAGTACTTCGCCGATCTGTTGGACCGTCGAGCCCGGGTGATCATCGAAATCGACGGCCGTGAATTCCACAGCGCGCCGGAGGTGTTCACCAACGACCGAGTGCGCCAGAACGCACTGCAGCTCGACGGGTGGCTCGTGCTGCGATACTCGGCCGCGTTGGTGATGACCGACTTCGACGCCGTGGTGCGCGAAATCATCGAGACCGTGCGACGTCGCCGGAAGGCACTGAGCTGAGTGTCCACTATTTGTGGCCGGAGGCGGGATGCCGTGCCTACCGCGGAATTGTGGACAGCGAGCTCACCTGTTCGGCCGAACTGTGCTGAGTGTCCACTATTTGTGGCCGGAGGCGGGATGCCGTGCCTGGCGTGGAATTGTGGACAGCGAGCTCACCTGTTCGGCCGAACTGTGCTGAGTGTCCACTATTTGTGTTCGATGGCGGGATGCCGTGCTTGCCGTGGAATTGTGGACACCCAGCTCACCTGTTCGGCCCGCACGATCCCATGCCTGCCGCGGAATTGTGGACACTCTAGTCAGTAGTGTCGATGGAATGCACAGTGAATCGCAGCGATCGAAGGTCGAGCCGTTCCACGTGATGGATGTGTTCGCCGCGGCAGCCGAGCGGGCGCGTACTCACGGTGATGTGCTGTCGCTTGCCGCAGGTCAGCCGTCGGCCAGGGCGCCCGGGCCGGTGTTGCGCGCCACCCGAGACGCGCTGGATTCGCATCTGCTCGGGTACACCGAAACGCTGGGTATTCTGCCGCTACGGCAAGCGATCGCGGAGTATCACAGCACGCGGTACGGCATCACCGTCGAGGCGGACGATGTGGTGATCACCACCGGGTCGTCAGGCGCATTCACGTTGTTGTTCCTCGCGGCGTTCGACGCGGGGGATACCGTCGTCATGGCCAGGCCCGGGTACCCGGCATATCGAAACACGTTGGCGGCGTTGGGCTGTCGCGTCGTCGAACTGGATTGTGTGGAGGAGACACGGTTCCAGCCCACCGTCGCGATGCTCGACGAACTACCGGAGCCGCCCGCCGGGCTCATTGTCGCCAGTCCGGCCAATCCCACCGGCACGATCATCGACCCCGACGAGCTGGCCGCCATCGCGCGCTGGTGCGACGAGCACGGAACGCTGTTGATCTCCGACGAGATCTATCACGGCATCGCCTACGGCGATGCGCACACCTCCAGCGCCTGGGAGACGTCGAAGGAATCCGTGGCCATCGGGTCTGTGTCCAAGTACTTCTCGATGACGGGGTGGCGCATGGGCTGGATGCTGCTGCCGGCCCGATTGCGCAGGGCCGTCGAACGTTTGGCATCGAACATGACGGTCTGCCCGCCGGCGATCTCGCAGGTGGCAGCTGTTGCGGCATTCACCGAAGAGTCGCGCCGAGAGCTGGATTCGCATGTCGAGCGGTACGCCGTCAACCGCAGGATCCTGCTCGACGGTTTGCCTGCGTTGGGTATCACCGATCTGGCTCCGGCCGACGGTGCCTTCTACGTGTACGCCGACATCGCGCATCTCACCGACGACTCTCGTAGTTGGTGCGCCCGAGTGCTGGCCAAGACCGGTGTCGCGTTGGCACCCGGCGTCGACTTCGACACCGTCCGCGGGAACCACACGGTGCGATTCTCGTTCGCAGGCACCACGTCCGACGTCGAAGAAGCGTTGGAGCGACTACGTCGCATGTGAATGGAAACTCGTAGCAGGCTGCGAAGTGCCGCTCACATGCGGCGCAGCCGCTCCAACACCTCGTCGATGTCGGCGGCGGACACGTCGCGATGCGTCACGAAACGCACCTTGCCGGCGACGGTGACGGCAGCGATTCCCAGATCGGCCAGCTCGGTCACCGTCCTAACAGGATCGGCGACGGCGGCGAGCACGATGTTCGTCTGCGGTTCTGCGACCTCCCAGCCCCGCTCACGCAGTCCACGGGCGAGGGTCGCTGCGTTGGCGTGATCCTGCGCCAGATCCCCGATTCGATCCAACGCGACGAGCCCGGCCGCAGCCAGAACGCCACCCTGACGGACCCCGCCGCCCAACATCTTTCGCACACGCCGGGCCTCATGGATTCGCGCCGCATCGGAGACGAGCATCGAGCCGACGGGTGCACCGAGCCCCTTGCTCAGGCATACCTGCACCGTGTCTGCGCCGGCGGTCAACGACGCGATCGGAACATCCAGTGCCACAGCGGCATTCCACAACCGAGCCCCGTCGAGGTGAATTCGCAATCCCGAGTCACGTCCGGCAGCAACGAGCTCGGCCCACTCGTCCGGTCTCAGCACGGCACCGCCGGCGAAATTGTGTGTGTTCTCGAGCGAGAGCAATGTGGTCCGCAGGGCGAAGTACGGTCCGACGCCGCCGGCTGCCGCACGCACCGTCGACGCAAGGGGGCGTCCGGGGCCCCCGTCGTGGGGAAGTGCCTCGGGCATTCCGCCCGCCAACCAGGCGGCGGTGCCGAGCTCGGAGCCCAGGACGTGCGCGTGCTCGGGTGCCAGGAAACGATCGCCGCGCTGCAGATGGAGCATCAGCGCGATGATGTTGCCCATCGAACCGGACGGCACCCACAGCGCCGCCTCGAAGCCGAGCAGATCCGCCACTCTCTCCTCGAGCGCCGCCATCGTCGGATCGTGGTCGAGGACGTCGTCACCCACTTCGGCGTCGGCCATTGCTTGTCGCATGATCGAATCTGGTCGGGTGATGGTGTCGGAGCGAAGGTCGATAGGTCGATGAGCCACGAACACTGACAATTCCATAGCGCGAAAGCAGTCCGACGAACGGCTGCGAGCTGGCACGATGACTGGAATGTCCGCAGGTCCGACCGAGTCGCAGCACAAGGTGTCGGGTGCGACTCCGAAGGGAGTGCGCCGCCGCCACGCTCTGGCGTCGGCGGCTGCAGACCTGCTGGTCGAGGGTGGATTCGACGCGGTTCGGCACCGGTCGGTTGCCGCTCGCGCCGGCCTGCCGTTGGCGTCGACCACCTACTATTTCGAGTCGCTCGGCGACTTGGTGGCCGCGGCGGTCGACGTCGTCGGGACCCGCGAGATCGATGTCATGCGCGGACGTATCGACGACGAGGGCAAGTGCTCGCAGAAGATGGAGTCGACCGTCGACCTCATCGTCGATCTGCTGATCGGGCCGCAGGGTGGCCATGAGCAACTGGTCGCGAGATACGAGCGGTTCATCGCGTCGGCTCGGCATCCCGAACTGCGCGAGGTGCAGCTGAGGCTGCGTGCCCAGATCGACGACCTGCTGACCGATGTGCTGCGGCGATCGGGGCGCACGGTGCAGGAAGAGCAGCTACGACGGCTTGTGGCAGTCGTCGACGGCGCGGTGGTGGGCGCGCTCAGCGAAGTGGATCCCGATCCCCGTGAAATGGCGCGCAGCATGCTGTTGGCCGTCATCGACATCGTGGCACCGGCGGAACAGGTGTCGGCCGATTGACTCAGGCCCCCTCAGGTCGGAATCAATCAGGCCGGCGCGTTCAGCCCGAGGTCGTTCTCGCCCGAGTCTGCGTCTCGGATCGGCGGCACCTCGCACACACCGTCCTCGCAGACGGGGCCGTGGTGGTCGCCGACCATTTCCAAAGGGCCGCTCATGCGCCGGCCGCGGCCTTCTGCAGGACGTCGGCGAACACCGACGGTTCCTGTGCGCCCGACACACCGAGCCGTCCGTCGATCACGAAGAACGGCACACCGCTGATCCCGTAGGCGATGGCCTGCTCCTTGTCCGCGCGCACGGCGGGCAGGAACTCCTCGGACTTCAGCGCCTCGACCACCTCGTGACGATCGAGACCGATCTCCGCGGCCAGGTCGGCGAGGTCGTCGACGCGTCCGACGTGGCGGCCCTCCTCGAAGTAGGCCGCGAGCAGTCGTTCCTTCATCTCGACCTGCTTGCCCTTCGACTTGGCGAAGTGCAGGAGTTCGTGCGCCTTGACGGTGTTGGTGTGCTGCAAGGCGTCGAAGTCGTACGCGAGCCCCTCACCTGCGGCCAGCTCGGTCATCTGTCCCAACATCTGCGTGACCTGGGCGGCCGGCATACCTTTGTGGGAGACGAGAAAGTCGACCTCGCTGCCGTCGAAGTCGACCGGTGTGTCCGGTGCCAGCTCGAACGAGTGGAACTCCACCTCGAGCGTCCCGCCATCGGCGATGAACTCCGCAGCGCCTGCCTCGAAACGGCGCTTACCGACGAAGCACCACGGGCACGCGATATCGGACCAGATGTCGACCTTCACTGTTCGGCTCACGGCGGCTGCAACATCGGAATGCGGTGCGGTTATTCCACGCTGCGGCGAGGCTCGGTCCGACGGCCGAATTCGAGTCCGACCTCATCCGAGACCGACAACTGCGCCACGTAAGCTGGATGCTCGTGAGCATCCCGAATGTCCTGGCCACCCGTTACGCAAGCCCCGAACTGGTGGAGCTGTGGTCTCCGGAATACAAGATCACGCTCGAACGGCAATTGTGGATTGCCGTGCTGCGCGCACAGTCCTCGCTCGGAGTCGACGTGCCCAACGCGGCCATCGCCGATTACGAGGCTGTCGCCGACCAGGTCGACCTGGCCTCCATCGCCGAGCGGGAGCGCGTCACCAGGCACGACGTGAAGGCTCGCATCGAGGAGTTCAATGCCCTCGCCGGTCACGAGCACATCCACAAGGGACTCACGAGCCGCGACCTGACCGAGAACGTCGAGCAGCTGCAGATTCTGCGGTCGCTCGAGCACGTCCACACCCATGGTGTCGCCGTGGCGAAGCGGTTGGCCGAACGCGCCGCCGAATACTCCTCCCTCGTCATGGCCGGCCGAAGCCACAACGTCGCCGCCCAGGCCACCACGCTGGGCAAGCGCTTCGCGTCGGCCGCCGACGAGCTGCTGCTGGCGCTGTCCCGGCTGCAGGAACTGATCGCGCGCTACCCACTGCGCGGCATCAAGGGCCCGATGGGCACCTCGCAGGACATGCTCGATCTGTTCGGCGGTGACTCCGCGAAGCTCGTCGCGCTCGAGCGCATCGTCGCCGATCATCTCGGCTTTCGGCACACGCTCACCAGCGTCGGCCAGGTGTATCCCCGCTCGCTCGATCACGAGGTCGTGTCCGCGCTGGTCCAGGTGGGTGCCGGGCCGTCGTCGTTCGCACACACCGTCCGTCTGATGGCGGGCCACGAGCTGGTCACCGAGGGCTTCCAGCCCGGCCAGGTCGGGTCGTCGGCGATGCCGCACAAGATGAACACGCGCTCGTGCGAACGCGTCAACGGCCTGCAGGTGGTGCTTCGCGGCTACGGATCTATGGCCGCCGAGCTCGCCGGAGCTCAGTGGAACGAGGGCGACGTCTTCTGTTCCGTCGTGCGTCGCGTCGCGCTGCCCGACGCGTTCTTCGCCATCGACGGTCTCATCGAGACCTTCCTGACCGTGCTCGACGAGTTCGGGGCGTACCCCGCCGTCATCGCCAAGGAACTGGATCGCTACCTGCCGTTCCTCGCGACGACCAAGGTGCTCATGGCCGCCGTACGTGCAGGCGTCGGCCGAGAGACCGCGCACGAGGCGATCAAGGAACACGCCGTCGCCGTCGCGCTGGCCATGCGTGAGCAGGGACTCGAGCCCGACCTGCTGGATCGCCTGGCTGCCGACGACCGCCTACCGCTCGACCGCGCTGCACTCGATGCGGCGCTGGCCGACAAGACGGCCTTCGTCGGTGCAGCGGACGCACAGGTCAGTGCGGTCGTCTCGGCCGTGGAGCGGCTGATCGCGAAGTTCCCAGCCGGTGCGGCCTACAGCCCGTCGCCGATTCTCTGAGTTCTCTGTTGTGAGTGGAAACTCGTAGTGGGCTGCGAGTTTCCAGTCACATCAGGACGTCCGGCAGGTCTGCGACGGAATCGATCACGTGATCGGGTTCCATCGCGAATTCGTCGGTGATGCGTCGATCGAGCACGTCCTGACGGAACTTTCCGGTGCGCACCAGGACACCGGTCATGCCGACGACCTGGGCGGCGAGGACGTCGTTGTCGAGGTCGTCGCCGACCATGACGACGTCGTCCGGGTCGACGCCCATCCGCTCGGACGCCGTGCGGAAGCCCAGGGGAGCGGGCTTGCCGATGGCTTTCGCGGCGTGTCCGGACGCTTGCTCCATCCCGGCGAGGTACATGCCGGTGTCGATGCGCAACCCGCCACCGGTACTCCACATCAACGATCGATGCATCGCGACGACGGGAATGCCGCGACACAGCCAGTCGTAGACGCGACTGAGACGCTCGTGCGTGAATTCCGGGCCGGCACCGCCGACGACCACGACATCCGGATCCCCGGACGACTCGTCGACGAATTCGATGCCCGGCATATCGGCCGCGATCTCGCCGTTGTTGATCATGACCACCCGAGCATCCGGGTAGTTCTCGCGTAGATGATCCGCGGTGAGCGACGCGGCGGTGACGATCTCGTCGGAATGGACGTCGAGTCCGACGTCGCGCAATGCCGCCGCTATCTGCTCGCGCGTCTTCGAGGTCGTGTTGGTCAGGAACGCGCGTGCAATGTCGTTGTTGTCCAGGTACTTCAGCGTCGCGGCTGCTCCGGGTACCGCCTGCCACGACGTGACGAGTACGCCGTCGATGTCGAAGAGAACCCCGCCGATGCTCATCGGCAAACAGTAGTCGGGTCGAGTCAGTCGTGCAGTTTCAGCAGTCGCGGTGTCGTTCGTGCAGTCTGCGCTCACGCCTAGGCTCGATGCCGTGAACCCCTACACGATTTTCTCCGAGATCATTGCTGGGACCGCCGAGGCGTCGCGCGTCCACGAGGACGACACCGCGATCGCGTTCATGGACATCAGGCCTCTCACCACCGGGCACGTGCTCGTGGTGCCCAAGCAGCAGTATCGGACGCTGGCCGAGTTGCCGCCCGAGATCGGTGCGCATCTGTTCGTTATCGGGCAGAAGGTGGCTGCCGCTGTGCGAGCGAGCAATCCGCGCGTCGCCGGGGTGAACCTGTTCCTCGCCGACGGCACGGTGGCAGGTCAGGAGATCTTCCACGTGCATCTGCACGTCATCCCGCGCATGATCGGCGACGGATTCGGCCTGCGGGCTCGGCCGTCGTCGCCGCATCGATCCGAACTCGACCGACTGGCGGCGGAGATCGCGGCCGCGCTTACTCGGCAGTGACCTTCTGCGCCTTGGACAGTGCATCGGCGTAGACGTTGATGGTGTTGGTGTAGCGGCTGTAGCTCTTGTTGGCGCCGTAGTCCCACAGCACCATCTGTTGCTTCTCGACGGCGGAGATGGTGTCGAAGCCGGGGTAACGGCTCGGGATGTCGGCAAGCTTCACGTCGGATGCGTTGGCAACGTCGTGGTAGACGAACGCGACATCGGCATCGACACTCGACACGTTCTCCCAGGACACCTTCTTCCAGTAACCGTCGTCGGTGCCGTCGGGGGTGTACATCTTCAGGCCCCAGCTTTCGTAGTCGCTGAAGTCGGGATCCGCCGACGGGTCGAGTACGTAGGCGACGTCGAGGGGCCAGACTCCGACTCCGGTGAGGTCCTGACGTTCGGACGCAACCTTCTTGAAGTTGGTGACAGCAGCGTCGTAGTCGGACTTGATGTCTGCCAGCTGTGGGGTGTCGAGGTCGACGCCGAGCGACGACGCCAACCCGGCGTAGTTCTCGATGGTCTTCGCGGTCGACGTCGTGTCCAAGGTGACCCCCAGGGTGGGAGCGATCCGATCGATCGTGTCGGCCTTGGACGAATCGGCCGTCGTGGTCAACTTGCCGAACTGGCCGAATCTCGGGTTGAACTCACCGATGACGAGATCCGGGTCCAGGCTGGCGGCTTTCTCGAAATCGAAGGTGCCCCAGGTCTCGCCGACCGATTCGATGCCCGTCAGATCGGAGCAACTCAGAATCGGGCTGGTGCCCATCGGCGTTGTCGACCAGATGGCGATCGGCTTGATTCCGTACGACATCAGCGCAGCGGCGGATTCCTCGTCGGCGATGATTCTGGTCGGTTGTGCATCGAGGGACACGGTCCGTCCGCGGCCGTCGGTGTACGTGAACGGTCCGGACGCTCGGTCGACCGAATCGACGCGGTCGTTCGCACTGCACGCGGCGGGGTTCGCGTTCAGGTCGACGGTCTGGGTGCCGGCGTCGTCGCTGCCGGTGGTGTCACTGCTGCACGCGGCAGCGGCGAGAAGCACGAGAACCGCGATGCCTCCGGTGAGGGCGCGGGGTGCGGAGCCGAATCTGCCCGAAGTCGGTGTCACGTGTCTGCTTTCGTCGAGGCCGAGATGGCCGATGTCGAGTGGAGCGCCGTTCTTCCTGGTGTCGAGGTAGGGGCCGAGGGCACCCTCCTCGCGGTTGCCCACAGATGCTAGCCTCCTCAGGGTCGACTAAGCGAGGGTAGCCTTTCCTTATGGACGGGCTCTGGATATCGCCTGGTCGCGCGCATACGCAACACAGTCGATCGAAGGGGACTCACCGGATGGATCAGCGGGGAATCGGACGGGACGAACTGCGGGCGGTGGTTGCAGAACTGATCGGTGCGGAACCCGGGGCTGTGTCGATGGACGCGGATCTGTTCGAGCTCGGTCTCGAATCGATCGTTCTGATGCGGTTGGTCGGGAGATTCCGCAGGCAGGGGTCGACGGTGACGTTTGCCGAGCTCGCTGCGCAGCCGAACATTTCTGCCTGGTCCGAACTGATCGGCGGTTCGGCCGAATCGAGTTCCCGAAACCCCGAGCGGCAATCGACTCTGGTCGAACCGGACACGTCGGAGTTCGATCTCGCACTGTTGCAGCACGCCTACTGGATCGGGCGCAGTGCCGAGCAGCGGTTCGGCGGGGTCGCACCGCATCTCTACACCGAATTCGACGGCGAGGCAGTGGATCCCGATCGACTACGTGCGGCGCTCGATGCCGTCGCGCAACGGCACGAGATGTTGCGGGCCCGGATTTCGGACAACGGACAGCAGCGCATCGAACCGACCTCGGGGTGGCGCGGGTTGACGGTCCACGACCTACGATCCGAGTCCGACCCGACCGACCGCCTCGAAGAAACGCGGCTCCGTCTGACCCACCAGATGCTCGATATCGAAGCGGGCGAGATGTTCTCGGCCGATCTGTCGCTCCTGCCGAACGGTCGCACGCGTCTGCACCTGGACATCGACATGATCGCCGGCGACGCAGTGAGTTTCCGTATTCTGGTTGCAGACCTGGCGCGGGCCTACGACGGCGATCCCCTCCGGGCAATCGAGTACAGCTATTCGCGGTACCTCGCCGATCGCCCGATCGATCGACGCAGCGCCCGTGCTCAGGCCGAACGCTACTGGTCCGAGCGCCTCGACTCACTGCCCGGTGCGCCGACTCTTCCGTTGCTGGAACATGATTCGGGCGCTCCGGTAGCGTTGCGTCGGGCATTTCATCTCGACTCCGCGGCATACGGTGATCTCCAGACGCACGCCAGAGCCCACGGAGTCACCCCGGCGGTGGCAGTGGCCACGGCGTTCGCCGAGGTGATCGGTGCCTGGTCTCGTGAACAACGGTTTCTGCTCAACGTGCCCATGTTCGATCGCGCTCCGACGCATCCCGACGTCGAGAATCTCATCGGTGACTTCTCGTCGTCGGTCATGCTGGAAGTCGATCTGAGCGAGCCGCTCTCGTTCGTCGAACGTTGCCGTCGGATCCGGTCCCGACTGCACGAAGACGCCTCGCACGCCGACTATTCCGGGGTCGAGGTGCTGCGCGACCTCGGCCGCCGTCGAGGAGAGCCGGTGCTGGCTCCCGTCGTCTTCACGAGCGCGCTCGGTTTGGGCGAGTTGTTCGACGCTCGCGCGCGGCAGGTCTTCGGTGATCCGGTGTGGATCATGTCGCAGGGGCCGCAGGTGGTTCTCGACGCGCAGATCACCGAACTCGACGGTGGCGTGTTGGTCAACTGGGACATACGCGAGAACGAGTTCCTCCCAGGAGTTCCCGACGCGATGTTCGACGCGTTCGAGACGCTGGTTCGCGAACTCGTGGTCGACGGTGACTCCGTGTGGGCGGAGCCTGTGGGTCAGCTGGTTCCACCGCGTCAGCTGATGTCGCGAACTCCGGCTGCCGATGTACCCCGAACGGACGCATCGCAGTCGGCCGGGAACGAGACTCTGCACCGCGCCTTCTTCGATCGCGCGTCGCAGCATCCCGACGCGCTGGCGCTCGAGTGGGGCGAGAACGAGTCGATGACGTACGGAGACCTACGAGATCGTGCTCTGAAAGTAGCTGCTGCGCTGACCGATCGCGGCGTGGGGGTGGGCGACACGGTGGGGGTGACGCTGCCGAAGGGGCCCGATCAAGTGGTCGCAGTTCTCGGTGTGCTCGCCGCGGGCGGGGTGTACGTACCGATCGGCGTCGACCAACCGTCGAGCCGTGCTGCGCTGATCGCCCGAAAAGCGGGGTTCACGGTGACGATCGGCGGGTCGGGCGACGACGGTCTCGCGGTGTCCCACGCGATCCTGAGTGAGCCTCGGCCCGCCCCGCACCTCGGCCCCGACACCGCGCCCGCGTACATGATCTTCACCTCCGGCTCCACGGGTGAACCGAAAGGTGTTGTGGTCTCGCATCGAGCCGCGATGAACACGATCATGGATCTGGTCGAACGTTTCGACCTGAACGAGGGCTACCGTCCATTGTGCCTGTCCGAGTTGGACTTCGACCTGTGCACGTTCGACCTGTTCTCGGTGTTCGCGGCCGGCGGTACGGCCGTGCTCATCGAGGAACACGAGCGCAAGGATCCGCAGCGCTGGGCCGCGCTGATTCGTGCGCATCGCGTCACGGTGATCAGCTGCGTGCCCCCGCTGCTGGACATGATCCTGTCCACCGGTGACGATATGGGCGGTTCGCTCGAGGTCGTCATGCTCGGCGGCGACAAGGTGAGTATCGACCTTTACCGGCGGCTGACGGCGGCGGTTCCCGGATGTCGGTTCGCCGGACTCGGTGGCGCTACGGAAACCGCGATCCACAACAGCATCTGTGAGGTCGTGGACGTCGATCCGAACTGGCGCACGGTCGCGTTCGGGGTGCCGCTCGCGTCGATGGCGCTTCGGGTGGTCGATGCGCGTGGGAACCAGGTGCCGGACTGGGTGCCCGGTGAGTTGTGGGTCGCGGGCGTCGGTCTCGCCGACGGCTACCTGGGCGATCCTGAGCGTACGAACGAGCGCTTCGTCGAGGCCGACGGCTACCGCTGGTACCGCACCGGAGACCTGGTTCGGTACTGCCCCGGCTCGACGGCCGAGACCGGCTCCATGGTCGAATTCGTGGGCCGTGTGGACAACCAGATCAAGATCAACGGATTTCGGATCGAACTCGGAGAGATCGAAGCGGTACTCACCGCGGATCACGACGTGGCCACTGCCGCAGCCGTTGTCGACCGCACCGCGGCTCCGGTCCTGCTGGCCGCCGTGGTGCCGACCGATCGAGACGCGGATCCCCGTGAGACGGTAGCGGCCGTGAGGGCCAGGGTCGCCGAGCGTCTCCCAGCGCACATGGTGCCGGAGCAGATCGTGACGGTCTCCGCGCTGCCGCTGACCGTCAACGGCAAGATCGACTCCGCTGCCGTCGTCCGGCTGTGTCGCGCAGCGGGAGAAAGCGAACGGGTCGATGCCCGGATTGCGCCCAGAACTCACCTCGAAAGCGCCCTCGCCCTGATCTGGCAGAAGGTACTCGGCGTCGACGGCATCGGTGTGACGGACACGCTCTTCGCGCTCGGCGGCGATTCCGTCCTGGCGACGACCATCGTCGCCCGCATTCGCGAGTCCTTCGACATCACGTCGGTCACCGTGCGCATGATGTTCGCGGCACCCACCGTGGCCGGGCTCGCGGACCGGATGATCGGCGCAGAAGGTGACGCAGAATTCCTCGAGGCCACCGCCGAGATCTTCCTGTCGGTCGAAGCGATGTCGGAGGACGAACTGTCGGCCGCGCTCGAACACCATTCCTGACCCGCTTCGCATTCCCGGAGGACGAGAATCCATGGTGCAGAACATGACCGAACTTGCCGAGCCGGACGCCGACGTCGACGCTTTCGTCCCGTTCGGCGACGAGCGTGCCCGCAGGTACCTCGACGCCGGGTTGTGGCGAGGTGAAACCCTTCCGGAGGTGTTCGCAACGTGGGCGACGCAGTTCGGCCCTTCGAGGGCGGTCGTCGACGATCGCACGGAGCTGAGGTACGACGAGCTGCTTCGACGAGCGCGGAGCGTCGCAGCCGGATTCGCCGATCGCGGCATCGAACCGGGCGACCGGGTGGTCGTGCAATTGCCGAACTCCGTGAACTTTGCGGTCGTGCTGTTCGCCTTGCTCGAATGCGGAGCGATCCCGGTGCTGACGCTGCCTGCACATCGCCGACGTGAGATCACCCATCTCGCCGCCACCGCATCGGCGGTGGCGTACGTGATCTCCGATCGGGACGGCGACTTCGACTTTCGCGGACTCGCCGATGAGGTCCTCGCGTCGGTGACGAGTGTTCGGCACGTCTTCGTCGACAGTTCCGGACCCGAATCGAACGGCGGCGGGTCCCATACCTCTCTGTCCGCGGTGGCCGGGGTGCCCCGACAGTTTCCGCGCGCCCGGCCGACCGATCCTGCCTTACTGCTGGTCTCCGGTGGCACGACGGGATTGCCCAAGCTGATTGCCCGTACGCACAACGATTACGAATACAACGCCAGGGCCAGTGCGGAGGTCTGCGCTCTCGGTCCCGAGGACGTGTATCTTGCCGTTCTCCCTGCCGCACACAACTTTCCGCTCGCATGCCCCGGGCTGCTCGGTGCCCTCGGGGTAGGGGCAACGGTGGTGTTCTCCGGCAGTGCCAGCCCGGACCACGCGTTCGCGCTGATCGAGAGGTATCGCGTGACGATCACGGCGCTGGTTCCGACGTTGACTCATCTGTGGTGCGAGGCAACGGAATGGGAGGATGCAGACCTGTCCAGCTTGCGGTTGTTGCAGGTCGGGGGAGCGAAGCTGGCACCGGAGGTCGCCAAGCTGGTCGAGCCCGCGCTCGGATGCCGGCTGCAGCAGGTGTTCGGCATGGCCGAAGGACTACTGAACTACACCCGAGCCGAGGACAGCGCGGAACTGGTGATCGGAACGCAAGGCAGGCCGTTGTCCCATCTGGACGAGGTGCGCGTCGTCGATGCGGACGGAAACGATGTATCGCCCGGGGAAGTCGGTGAATTGCTGACGCGGGGCCCCTACACCATCAATGGCTATTATTTTGCGGCAGAACATAATACGAATGCCATCACCCCTGATGGGTTCTATCGCAGTGGGGATCAGGTGCGCGAGCTCGAGTCCGGCCATCTCGTCGTCACCGGTCGCATCAAGGACGTGATCACCCGAAACGGCGAGAACGTCGCGGCCGACGAGCTCGAAGACCTGCTGCTCACCCATCCTGCAGTAGCGCGGGTCGCGGTGATCGGGGTGCCCGATGCCGCTGTGGGCGAAAGTGTCTGCGCAGTCGTGGTGCCGAACGGAAGCGGTCCGACCGTCGCCGACGTGCGGGCCTTCCTGACGGCGGCCGGCTGCGCCGGATTCAAACTGCCCGATCGCGTGGTGACACGAACATCGCTGCCCGTCACCGCCATCGGCAAAGTGGACAAGTCCTTGCTCGTCACACAGTGCACGCAACAGCAGCCGACTCGATGAAGGAACCCATGGATCTCGACGACGTCAGACGTAGGTTGGTGCAGGAGCGGTTGCGGCGTGCCCGAGGCGACGAGGCCGCACCCGAGGCGAGCCGCGGCCCACTCGCGGACGTCGAATCCGCCGAATTCGATTCGTTGAGGGAGCAATTCGGATCCATCGACGACGTCTGGCCACTGTCACCACTGCAGCTCGGGCTCGTCTTCCAGGTAGGTGTCGACGCCGATGCCACCGAGCTGTACACCGTCCGCACCGTCGTCGAGGTCGACCGCGTCCTCGACGACGACAGGATCAGGCGAGCTCTGCAATCGGTCGTCGATACCACCGCGGCGATGCGGACGGCCTTCGTGACGCCGGACGACACCGCGCCGGCCCAGGTCGTACTCTCTGCGGTGCAGGCACCGTTGACGGTGGTGGATCTCCGTGCGTGCCCGGCGAGCGAGGTGGACGATCGATGGAGCCGGATTCTCGCGGACGACCGGGCGCTCTCGTTCGACATCGCTGCGCCGCCACTGTTTCGGGTCACCCTGGTGCACCTTCCCGGAGGGGTCGACCGACTGTTGACCACCTACTGGTTCGGGTGCTTCGACGGCGGATCCTCGGCACTGCTCGTGGCTCGAGTCCTGGAGCAGCACGACGAGAACGGCACGCCCGTTACTACGGACCACGGCTACCGTGAGTATCTGCGTTGGCTGGCTTCTCGCGACCGTGCCGAGTCCGAGCAGGCGTGGCAGCGGTACTTCGGCGATATCGACAGCCCGACCTCGGTGGCTGCGGAGGCCACCCGCGGGGACGGTTCACCCCGCAGGATCGAACGCAGAGTGACGGCAGCGGTGTCCGGCGCGCTGGATCTGCACGCACGTCGATCCGGTTCGACTCTGTTCACGGTTCTCGCAGCGGCCTGGGCGAGTGTGTTGATGCGTGTGGTGGGGCGGTCCGATGTGGTGTTCGGTACCGCCGTCGCCGGTCGGCCCATGGATGTGGCCGGTTCCGACACCGCGATCGGCGCGTTCATCAGCACGGTGCCGATCCGGGTGACGGCAGGTGGATTCGATTCGGCCACCGATGTGGCTGCGCGCGTGCAGGATCAGCGTCTCGACCTGATGCCGCACGACACCCTCGGTCTCGGTGGAATTCAGCAGGCCATCGGTGCGGGGGCTCTGTTCGACACCCTGCTCGTCCTGCGTAACGCTGCCGGGCCTGCGGGACGACAAGAATCGACGTCGGCAGGGAACGAGCGCCGCGTGCGACACATCTCGACCGTCGATGGGTCCGAGTTCCCGGTGTCCATCGCAGTGGATCCCGGCGATGAACTGAACCTGTCGGTGACGTATCTACCCGATTCTGTGGACGACGAGCGTGCCCGATCGCTGCTCGACTCGTTCGCATCGGCACTCGATACCGTTGCAGCGCAGCCCGATCTGCCGATATCGCGCTGGCCGTCTGCCCCGGGCGACATGCCGAGTGTCGTCGAGAACGAGTTCGACGGCCGATCGGAACGACTGCAGGACAACACGATCGCCGAATTGCTCGCCGCACGCGCCGCGGCCGTTCCCGACGACATCGCGTTGGTGTTCGGAGACCGGCGGCTGACCTTCGGCGACCTCGACCGGCGGGTGAACGCCTGCGCACTGGCGCTGCTTCGCCGGGGTGCCGCTCCCGAACGCATCGTGGCCCTCGCTCTGCCGAGATCGGTGGAGATGGTGGTGGCCCTGTTCGCGGTGCTGCGTACCGGTGCCGCGTACCTGCCCCTCGAACTCGACTATCCGACAGAGCGTCTCGACGTCATGTTGGCCGACGCGCAACCGGCCGTTCTGGTGTCGACGGTGGACACGGAGAGTCGGGGATTGGCCACCACCGCCACACGGATGGTCGTCGACTCCCCTGAGGTCGCAACAGAGTTGGCGTACGACATCGACGCGTCGGAAGTCGAGGAGGCCACCGCGTCGGTCGGTTTTGCGTCCGGCACCGTCGGCCGACTCGAGCACCCCGCCTACGTCATCTACACCTCCGGCTCGACCGGAACACCGAAGGGCGTCGTCACTCCGTATCGCGGTCTGACGAACATGCAGATCAATCACCGGAACGAGATCTTCGCTCCCACCGTCGCCGCGGCAGGAGACCGCACCCTGCGGATCGCACACACGGTGTCGTTCTCCTTCGACATGTCGTGGGAGGAGTTGCTGTGGCTCGTCGAAGGTCACGAGGTACACATCTGCGACGAGGAATTACGCCGCGACGGTGAGGCATTGGCTCACTACTGCGAGCAGAACAGAATCGACGTGGTCAACGTGACGCCCACGTATGCCGGACATCTGCTCGATCTCGGACTGTTGGACGAACGCGACGGACATCGAATTCCCCTGGTCTTGCTGGGTGGTGAGGCGGTACCGGATGCACTGTGGAGTCGGCTCGACGGCATCGGCTACAACCTGTACGGGCCTACCGAGTACACGATCAACGCGCTCGGTACCGGAACAAGGGACAGCGTCGGGCCGTCCATCGGTTCGCCGATTCTGGGCACACGTGCGTCCGTCCTGGACCAGTGGCTACGGCCGGTCCCGATCGGTTCGGTGGGGGAGTTGTACCTCTCCGGTGTCGGTCTTGCTCGGGGCTATGTGAACCGATTCGGCGACACGGCAACGAGATTCGTGGCCGACCCCTTGACTCCGGGCGCACGGATGTACCGCACCGGTGATCTGGTTCGCATTCGAGCCGACGGTCTGTTCGACTACCTCGGTCGCGCGGACGACCAGGTGAAGATTCGCGGCTATCGAGTGGAGACCGCAGAGGTCGAACGCGCCGTGGCCGCATGCGAGGGTGTGATGGGCGCGGTGGTGCGTACGGTGCAGATCGGGAGTGGTACTCGCGCCCTGGCCGCATACGTCGTTCCTCGCGACGGCGGTACGACCGACACGTCCGTGCTGTTCGGTTCCATTCGAGACCGGCTGGCAGCGACGTTGCCCGAGTACATGGTGCCGACGTTGTTCGCTGCCCTGGAACGCATTCCGATGACGATCAACGGCAAGCTCGATGTGCGGGCTCTTCCGACCGTCGACGCCGTGGGCGGAGGCACGTTCGTACCGGCCCGAACGCCGGTGGAAACGATGTTGTGCGAGATCGTCGCGGCGGTTCTGGGTGTCGGACGCGTGGGGATCGACGACGACTTCTTCGCGCTCGGCGGCGACAGCATCACCTGCCTGGCCGTGGCATCGCGGGCGCGAAAGGCCTCGATTCCGCTGGCACCGCGTGAGGTGATGCGCAAGCGGACGGTGCGAATGTTCGGGGCGGAGCTCACACCGGACGCCGACGCACGCCCCGCTGTCCACGCCGCCGCCACGGTGGAACTGTCCCAGGACGAGCTCGACGAACTCGAAAGCAGTATGTGAGCAGACATGACGACCGACACCGCGGCCACGTCGCAGTCCAAGATCGCCGCCGTACTCCCACTCACCGCACTGCAGGTCGGGATGTACCTGCAATCGACGCTCGCCGAGCGAGCGCAGGATCCGTACCTGTCGCAGACGGTGCTCGACCTGTCCGCCGCGGTGGATCGCGGCCGGCTCGATCGTGCCCTCGAACTGCTGTTGGATCGCTACCCGAACATCAGAGCGCTGCTGCGGCAACGCCGTAACGGTGATCTGGTCTGGGTGGTACCGCGCGCGTCGACGCCGGTCGTGACGGCCGTCGACGACGAGTGGGATGATCATCTCCGACGAGACCGCTCGGCCGGGTTCGCGTTCTTCGAGCAGCCGCTCATTCGCTTCTCCTACTCCACTTCTGCGCGCGCCCCGCGAGTTCTGATCACCTACCATCACGCGCTGATGGACGGGTGGTCCGAGGCCATCTTCGTCAGGGAGCTGATCGCTCTCTACGAATCGGGCGAGGGGGCGCAGTTGCCGCCTGCACCCGACTTCGGCGATTATCTCGCGTGGACAGCGTTGCAGGACAACGTCACTGCGCGTCAGCGGTGGGCCGACTACCTCGACGGGTTCGAGTCCGCGACTCTCGTTGCCGGGGACCGAGCGAATGGGTCCAGCGCGGGCACGCGCTCGCGCCTGGACGTCGATATCGACGATGCGTTGGCCCAGCGGGTGTCCGAATACGCGCGTCGTACCGGCGTGACCACGAACGTCGTCGTGCAGACAGCCTGGGCAGCGATGCTGTCGGCGAGAACCGGTTCCGACGATGTGGCCTTCGGGATGGCGACGTCGCTGCGGCCGTTCGATCTCGATGGTGCCGAGGCGATGGTGGGTTTGCTGCTCAACACCGTGCCGGTCCGCCTGCGGTGGAACTCGGCTGCAACGGCGACCGAGATGCTCGCACGCGTGCAGGCAGACCACCTCGACCTGGACGAGTATCGGTTCCTCGGGCTGTCCGACATCGCCGGAACAGTCGGCGGCGGAGAGCTGTTCGACACCATAGTCGTGTACCAGAACTATCCCGCACCGATACCCGAGACGAGCGGGACCGTCGACGAGATCACGGTGCTGGGAGCGCACATGAGCTTCCCGATGGCGTTGATCGTGGGCCCCGATCCTGCTCTGTGGGCATTCGTACTGCACGACGAGGCCGCTGTCGGCCGGCAGCAGGCCGCCATGTACGCCGAGACGTTCGTCGAGATGCTCGATCGGATGACGACAGTGTCGGACATCGACGTCACTCGACTGGTGGCCGCCCCACATGGACAGGGGCGCAGCGTCGGACCGGCCCGAACCGTGGTGCCGATCGAGACCGCTCTGGCAGCACGCTTCGAGCAGTCCCGCGACGACGTGGCACTGCTGATCGGCGGCGAGCTCATCACGTTCGGGCAGTTGTCCACGCGGGTCGGACAGGTGTCCGCACTGCTGCGTGTGCACCACATCGGTGTCGAAAGCCGCGTCGCTGTTGCGGTGGGCAGAGGTCTCGACATGGTGGCGGCGCTGTTGGCGACCATCGACGTCGGCGCAGCGTTCGTACCCGTCGACATTCGCTACCCACGTGAGCGGATCGAACTGATCCTGTCCGATTCCGGGCACGACCTGCTGTTGATCGACGATGCGACCCCCGCGGCACTGACGGATATGGAGACTGCGGTCCGCGTCGATACCGTTGTACGACAACAGGACTGGACGCCGCCGTTCGGTCGCAGCGTCCCGGGTGAGTGCGCGGCCTATCTCGTGTACACGTCGGGTTCGACCGGAACGCCCAAGGGTGTGGTCGGCACCAGGAACGCGTTGGCCAACCGGCTGCAGTGGGCGGTGACGCGGTGGGGCAGACCGGGCAGCCGAGTTGCCAAGAGTTCGCTGGCGTTCATCGACGGCGCGACGGAGTTGCTCACCGGCATTCTCGCGGGCCAACGTGTGGTACTCGCGCAGGATCACCAGTACGGCGATTCGGGTGCCGTGGCTTCGCTCATCGGACGGTCCGGTGCCGAACAGGTCACCGCCATCGGTTCTCTGGCTGCCGCGCTGGCCGCTGCGGCGCCGTCGGACTGCGCTTCGGTGACCGGTTGGATACTCAGCGGAGAACCGTTGACCGACCACATGATCGACGTGATCCGAGCGGTGACGCCGGACGCCACGATCGACAATTCCTACGGATCCTCCGAAGTCGCAGGCGACGTCGCCGTCCAGCGGGTCGACGGCGACCCTGCGGTCATCGGAACCTCGGTGGACAACACCACACTGCGGCTGCTCGACTCTCGGCTACGCCCGGTTCGGAACGCCGTTCCTGCCGACCTGTACGTGTCGGGCGTGCAGCTCGCCCGCGGATACTCCGGGAAACCGGCCGAGACCGCGACTCGCTTCGTCGCAGATCCCGGCGGCGATGGCGCGCGAATGTACCGCACCGGGGACCGTGCCCGTCTCGTCGACGGCGTCCTGGTATTTCTGGGTCGAGACGATCGGCAGGTCAAGATCAGAGGCCATCGCGTCGAACTGGGGGAGGTCGAAAGTTGGACGGCCAGTGACCCTTCGGTCGACGAGTGCGCCGTGGTCGCTGTGTCCGACGGTGACGGCGTCGGTGTGCTGGTGGCCTACGTGACTCCCGACTCGGTCGACACCGCGTCGGTGCGGGAGGCGCTTCGTCGCCGGGTTCCCGACTATCTGGTGCCCGCATTCTGGGTGGCCGTCGACAGTATTCCCAGAACCCCCAACGGCAAGGCCGATCGAAAAGTTCTGCAGGAGCGCGGAATACCCGACGGTGGTCCCAGCCGATCGCGACCGGCTGCATCCGAGGACGAGCGAGCGCTCGCGGCGCTGTTCGCAGACACCACCCGTGCGGAGAGCGCCCAGTCCATCGGCGTCGACGACGACTTCTTCTTGCTCGGCGGCGACAGCATCACCGCCATCACCCTCGTCCATCACGCGCGCACCGCCGGACTTCCGATCACCACCGCAGACGTCTTCGAGTGTCGAACGGTCGCAGGGCTGGTGGAGCGGGGCCGAAGCGCCCGGGCCGTTGCGATCGTCGACCGGCCCGACAGTTCGGTAGCGCTGCTGACCGATGCCGATGTAGCCGAATTGCGCTCTCATGGAATCGATCCAGAGGCAGCTCGCCCGGCCACTCCGCTGCAGCGGGGCTTGGCATTCCAGTCCGTAGCCTCGGGCGACGGAGTGGAGGAAATCTACGTCATCGCCACCGAATTCGAGGTGCACGGGCTGCTGGATCCGCGACGTCTCGGGGGCGCACTCGACGCGCTCCTCGACCGTCATCCAGCGCTGCGCTCGCGCTTTCTGACGTTGAGCACCGGGACGACCGTCGCGATCCGCGATACGGGTCGAGTCGTACTCCGCCGTCATGTCGTCGACGATCCGACGTCGCCTACCGCCCGTGACCTGATCGACCAGGACAGGCGTGCGTTCGACATAGAGCAGGACTCGCTCGTCCGAATTCTGCTGCTGGACTGCGGGAACGATCGTCACCGGGTGGTGCTGACCGTCCACCATCTTCTCGCGGACGGGTGGTCCATGGGCACTGTGGGTACCGAGCTGTTCAAGCTCTACCGGGGCCTGGCACTGCCGGAACCTGCGCGGTTCGACGACTACCTGCGGTGGCTCGCGCGCCGCGACGACTCGTCCGTCGACGCGTGGCGTCGCGCGCTCGGCGCGGACGTGGCACCGACGATGGTGGCAGCGTCGGCATCGGCATCGTCGTCGGTACGTTCCGAGGCGCACGAGATCGACCTCGAGTGGAGTGCGCAGGACACCGCTCGGCTCATCGAGTCGGCGCGTCGTCGATCGTCGACGCTGAGCGAACTGGTCGATGCAGCATGGGCCGTGGTGCTCTCGGCATTCACGGATTCTCCGTCGGTCGTGTTCGGCTCGACGGTCTCGGGGCGTCCCACCGACCTCGATCGTGTCGCAGACATGGTCGGACTGTTCATCAACACCGTTCCCGTCCGTGTCGACGTCGGACCCGATGCACGTCTGTCGACCGTGCTCGCTGGTCTGCGGGACTTCTCGATCGCCGTGGCTCCGCATCATCACGTGGGCCTGGCAGACATTCATAAGGCCGTCGGGCGGGGAACGCTGTTCGACACACTCGTGGTGTTCGAGAACTTCGCTGCTGCAGACACTTCGGGTGTCGATGCCGAGAACTTCTCGGTGTCGGTCGCCGGATTCCACACAGTGACGCACTACCCGCTCGTGTTGACGGTCCATCCGGGCGAACGGATGCGGCTGGTGGTCGAATACCGCAGCGACTCGGTGCCCGTGACTCGCGCCCGCTCAGTGGCGTCCGCACTGACCTCGGTGTTGGGTGCGTTCGCCGACGAAGGCGACCCGCCGATCGCCGCACTGTCTCTCGTCGACGAGACGACGACTCGGATTCTCCGCACCGAGTACGCCGGCTCGCAGCGTCGGTATCCGGACGGGACGATGGTGGACCTGTTCGCCGACCGCGTCGCGTTGCAACCGGACACCGTTGCTGTTGCAGACGCCGCCACGGCTCTGACGTTCGCCGAGCTCGATCGCGTCTCCAATCGAATTGCGCGATGGCTCCTCGGTTTCGGTGTCGGCGCGGAAGATATCGTGGCCGTCGAGGCCCCACGAACCGTGACGACGATGGCGACGATCCTCGGGGTCATGAAGTCCGGGGCCGCCTACCTCCCGATCGACCCGAACTGGCCCACCGAACGCGCGCGGCAGATTCTCGACGATGCGCAGCCGGTGATCACGGTGACGGCATCGGCGGTCGAGGCCCTGACGCCGTCGTCGACGGACAGGATTGCCGTCACCGATTCCGAGCGTCGGTCCGCATTGCATCCCGACCACCCGGTGTACTTCATCTACACCTCCGGTACGACCGGTGTGCCCAAGGGAGTCTCGGTACCGCACCGAGGACTGGCGAATCTCTATCACTCCCATCGCGAGAGCGTGCATCTGCCGACGGCGGCGCGCGCGGGCACGGACACTCTGAACGTGGCGCATGCCTGGTCGATGGCCTTCGACGCATCCTGGCAACCGCAGTTGTGGATGTTCGGCGGGCACACAGTACATCTCATCGATCCCGAGGTCGTTCTCGACCCGAGAGAACTCACCGAGCGACTGCGAACGCTGTCGGTGGATTTCATCGAGGTCGTACCCTCGTTGCTCGAACAGATGATGCGGTCGGGATCGATCGACACACTCACGTCGGTCGGGGTCGGCGGCGAGGCGGTAACGGTCGACTTGTGGAACAGGTTGCGCGCGAACGAATCTGTGGTCGCCTACAACTTCTACGGACCCACCGAGGCCACCGTCGATGCGGTGTTCACATCGACGGATCTGTCGCCCGAGCCCGTGATCGGTAGGCCGGTGACCAACCTGAAGGCATACGTGTTGGACGCCTGTCTTCGGCTCGCGCCTCCCGGGGCGCTCGGCGAGCTCTATTTGGCCGGGCCGGGCGTGGTGCGCGGGTATCGCAACGCGCCGGGGCGCACCGCGCACCGCTTCGTTGCCGATCCCTTCGCCGCGGACGGTACTCGGCTCTATCGGACCGGGGATCTCGTGTCGTGGACCGAATCCGGCACATTGAGGTATGCCGGTCGCGCGGACGACCAGGTCAAGATCCGCGGGCATCGCGTCGAAGTGGGGGAAGTCGAAAGTCGATTGCGAGAGATCGATGCCGTCGCAGACGCGCGGGTGCTGGTGCATACGTCGGGTATCGCTACCGGGCAGGCGACCCTCGCTGGATACGTCGTTGCTGAGCCGGGACGGACGATCGACGTGAGCGCCGTGCGCGCGGGTCTGGGCGAACTCCTTCCGTCGTACATGGTTCCATCGTCGGTGACCGTGCTCGATGCGTTCCCTGTGCTGCCGAACGGAAAGCTCGATGCGGCCGCGTTACCCGACCCCGTCCCGACCCTCGGTTCCGGGCGCGCGCCGCGCACCGACGTCGAGCGGGAGATATGCCGCGCAGTAGCCGCTGTGCTGCATGTGCCGGAGGTCTCCGCGGACGACGACTTCTTCGATCTCGGGGGCGACAGCATCATGGCCATGGAGTTGTCGGCGCGGCTGCGGACGGTGGGCATGGCGGTCTCGCCCCGTCACATCGTCGCTCGGCGCACGCCGGAAGCACTTGCTCAGCAAGCGGAGTCGGCGCAACCGATGGCCTCCGGCGTCGAGGAACTGTCGCCGTACGGAGAAGTCCCGTTGACACCGATCCTCCGCTGGATGGACAGCCTCGATGGGTCCGTCGACGAGATCTCGCAGGCGGTGTTGCTGGAGGCTCCCGCCGATCTGACCGAGAACTCGCTGATCGAGCTTCTCGATCTCGTGGTGGCCAGGCACCCCATCCTGCATTCGAGTTTCGAGCGTCGTCCCGGCTCCGAGTCCGTGTTCACCGTGTTGCCGGACGGTACTGCCGACGTGGCCGAGTGGGTCCGTACCGAGTATGTGGACGGGCTCACCGAATCGCTGCTCGCAGAGCGTGTTGCCGCCCAGTCACGCGCGGCACGTGGTCGGCTCGATCCCCGGATCGGCCGGATGGTCGATGTGGTGTGGCTGCGCCACCACGGTGACACCGACTCCTCGGGTGAGCTCCTGATCACGCTGCATCACCTCGTGGTCGACGGGGTCAGCTGGCGAATACTGCTGCCGGACATCACGACTGCGTGGCAGCAGCGGTTGTCGGCGGATCGCGGCCCGATCGGGCCTTCCATGCGGCAGTGGGCGCACGAGATCCACCGCCTCGCCGGCTCTGCCGAGGTGCTCGCCGATCTGGAGTACTGGACACGCGTCGGCGACGGGGCTGGACGGGTTCCGTTGGTGCGTCCGGTCGATCCGTCGATCGATACCGGTGCAGGCGTACGCACCACCACGTTCGCGCTGTCCCCTCAGGAAAGCGCGCGGATTCTCGCCGCAGCCCGCCCACGGTTCGGGGTGTCCGTCGAACATCTGTTGTTGGGAACGTTCGCGGCCGCGACAGTCGAGTGGATGGACAGCGGTGCGGCGGGTCCGCAGTCGTTCGTCGTCGACGTGGAGGGGCACGGGCGGTCGGGAATCGCGTCCGATCGGGTGGACGGCTCTTCCGTGGTCGGATGGCTCACGGCTGTGTTCCCGCTCCGCCTGACCGCTGACGCGACCGACCATCGCACCCTGATGTCGCACCGGTCCGATCCTGTTGCCGCAGAATCGGTTCTGCGTACGATCGCGACGGACGCGGCTCGGTCGAGGGATTCGGTGCCGGGAGACGGGTCGACGTACGGCATGCTGCGGTGGTGCAGCGGCGAGGCGGGTGCGGTGCTGCGGCACATGCCCACGGCCGACATCGAATTCAATTATCTGGGCCGTTTCGACACCGCGACAGGCGGTCCGTTCGGGGCCAGCCGACTGCGTAGCAGTCTCGACACCACGCCCGGCACCGAGACGCCCTGCGGCTATGCGTTGGTCGTCGACAGCTACGTGCACGAACAGGACGGGTCGTCGGTACTCGGTGTGACGTACACGTGGCCGGCAGGAGTGCTCGACGGTGTGGAGGAACTGGCCGGGCTCTGGCGGGAGGCCCTGTCGGCCGCGTGTCGAATTGTGTAGGACAGGGAGTCCGAGGACGGCCTAATGAGGCAAGGGTAACCTCATTAGTGCTACCTTGTCAGTCGCCTCGCCCGGTCGGGTGTGGACGCAGTCAGTGCGTGGTCGAGTCGAGAGGTTCCGAAGAACGATGAAGGTTCGTACGAAGTGGATGAGGAGCGCCGCGTCGATCGCGCTCGCCGGAGGGCTGACCATCGCCCTCGCCGCCGGATGCAGCAGCGACACCGAGGAGACGCCTGCCGCCGACTCCACGACGTCTGCGCAGGAGTCCGCATTTCCGGTCACGATCGACTCGGCACTCGGATCCGCGACGATCCCCGAGGCACCGAAGCGGATCGCGACCTGGGGTTGGTCGAACCAGGACGCGATTCTCGCCCTCGGAGTCGTACCCGTTGCGATGCCTACATTCGACGGTGCCCAGTACGGTGCGGACGAACGCGGCGTTCTGCCGTGGGACGCGAAGGCTCTCGCCGACCTGGGCGGCGACGCGCCGACACTGCTCTCCGGTGACGGCACCGGAGCGGTTCCGGTCGAGCAGTTCGCTGGCGCCGCACCGGATCTGATCTTCGCGCCGTACTCGGGGTTGAGCCAGGAGGAGTTCGACAAGCTCTCCGACATCGCGCCCGTCGTCGCGTACCCGGACAAGCAGTGGACCACGTCGTGGGAGGACCAGCTGAGCATCGCGGGCAAGGCGCTGGGCAAGGAGAAGGAGGCCGCCGACCTGGTTTCCGGAGTCGAGGGCTCGATTGCCGATGCGGCGACGAAGTACTCTGCGCTGCAAGGCAAGACGGTCACCGTCGCGCTGCCCAACGCACCCGGCACTTTCGCCGTCAGCAAGGACAACGACGTACGAGTCGAGTTCCTCGAGCAGCTCGGTCTCGTCAACGAGCCCACCATCCAACAGGCCGACCCGGCCAAGGACCCCGACGCCGTGTACTTCGAGCTCAGCCTCGAACAGGCGTCGTTGCTGAAGTCCGACGTGCTGTTCGTCGTGGCGTACGACAAGGAATCTCTCGCCGGGTTCCTGGCCGAACCCGCCGTGGCCTCGCAGCCCGTACTTTCGCAGGGGCGTACCGCCTCCACCGAGGCCCTCAGTGCCGACAAGAACTTCGCGTTCGGTGGCCTGACGGTGCTGACGATCCCGTACATCCTCGACGACGTGGCCTCGGCGCTGAACACTGCCGCCGAGAACGTTCAGGGCTGACAACACTCGGGCGGCCCACTCGACGCGAGCACAGGCGTATTCACTTTCGACGACAGGAGCGTGTTCCACCGTGGCAAGGTCCCATCGACTTCAGGTCGTCTTTCCCGAAGTCCTGCGCACGGCAACGGTGATCGAAACACGTCAGCTGGGTTCGGGTATGCGCCGAATCGTGTTGGGTGGGCCGCAGCTGCGCGAGTTCTCGCGCGGCGACTACCGGTTCCCGGCGTTGCGCAGCGAAGGATTCGACGACTTCGTTCGGTTGTTCTTCCCGGCGGAGACCGACGGCACGGTGGTGCTTCCGACCCAGCACGAGCGCACCGTCGAATGGCCGCGTGATCCGCGTCCGGTGACCCGCAACTACACCGTGCGCAGCGTCGATCCCGAGACCGCGCAGGTGACTCTCGACTTCGTCACCCACGACACCGGCATCGCGTCGACGTGGGGTCGGCGTTGCCGCGTCGGCGATTCCATCACCCTGCTCGGACCGGTGCGGTCGGGCCATGCTCCGGCCGATGTCGACTGGGTGTTGCTCGTCGGCGACGAGACCGCGTTACCTGCCATCGCTCGGTATCTCGAAGAGGCATTGCCGGGCCGGCGAATTCGGGTGTTCGTCGAGGTCGCCGACGTCGAGCGAGAGTTGCCGTTGCCGACGGCCGCCGACGCCGAGATCACGTGGGTCCATCGTGACGGCGTCACCGCCGGCACCGGCGACTTGCTCGACAGTGCGGTGCGGGCGGCACCCTGGTGGGACGGAACGGTGTTCGCCTGGGTGGCAGGGGAAGCGACCGCTCTCAAGGGAATCCGTCGGTATCTGCGCGAGGACCGCGGCCTGCCGCCGGAGATGGTCGACGTCACCGGGTACTGGCGTCGCGCCGAGGTTCTGACCCGCGCCGACGATCCCGAGGTGCCCGACCTCAGCGGCGGTGAGTCCGAGCCGTTCGACAGGCTCGCCGAACGTGCGGAAATACTGTCGCCCTTCGCTTTCAGGGCGGCCAACACGTTACGTATCCCGTTGCACGTGTCCCGAGGGGCGTGCTCCGTCGAATCGCTGGCGGAAGCCACCGAGACGGACGCGCGCGCCCTCGCGAAATTCGTGCGCTATCTGCGTGCCGTCGACGTCCTCGCCGAGAACTCCACCGGTGATCTGATTCTCGGCGATATCGGTGAGGCGATGCTCGGCGACGACTGGATCTCGCACTGGCTGGACCTGGACGGGATCGAGGCACGGGTGGAACTGTCGATCACAGGTCTGGTGGACAGCCTGCGGACCGGTACCGCCAGCGCGAGCCTGCTGACCGGCAACACGTTGACCGAAGACCTCGAGGCGTCCCCGCGGCTCGCCGAACTGCATCACAACCACATCGCCGACGAGGCCGCGTTCCTGGGTCCTGCTCTGGTGCAAGACTATTCGTTCGACGGGGTCTCGACCCTGTTGGTGGCGGGGGCAGGATCCGGAGTGGTGCTCGGTTCCGTTCTCTCCCGGTACGACGGAGTATCGGCGGGTGTGCTCGGGTTGCCCAGCGAACTCGACCTGATTCGACGCGACCTCGGGAAATGGCCCGAACTCGAAGGGCGAGTGGTGAATCACCCGCAGAGCGTGATGTCCGAGCCGCATGTGGAGCACGGGAACGGATTCGACGCGTATCTGTTGCTCGAGGTCACCGGACACTATCGAGACGACGATCTCGCACTGCTGTTGCGCAACGCGGCAACAGGATTGGCCGACAACGGAAAATTGGTGGTCGTCGAGCGACTGTCCAACGACGGGTCGTTCAACGAGGACCAGTCGGAATTCGATCTGCTGATGCTCTGCATGCACGGCAGCGGTGTACGAACGAAAGCCGAATTTGCCTGCGTAGCAGCCGATGCCGGCCTCGAGGTCGCGGCGTCGACGCTGGTCGGCTGGGGTATCTCGGTGCTCGATCTACGCCGTGTTCGCTGACACCGAGGAAGCCGTTGTGCTGCCGAGTCGGTTAGGTTAGCGTTCCCTATCGAAGGCGCGCGCCGATGCCGACCGCAGACGTTGCGCGCAATGCGCGGTCACGGACCGATTCACCGTCAGGAGTGCACACACAATGACCGTTGTCGAAGAAACGACGATGGACACGGCCGAGGGGACCGAACTGCAGCGGGGACTGCGTACGGTCGTCGCGTTGGCGGAGTCCGGATTGTTCGACGAGTACGTCGTGTACGAGGACCGGGGACGCTGGGTGTTCGCGGGCGGCGTGGTCGCTCGCATCGTGCTTCGGCCCCACCTCGTGACCACCACCTGGGGGGCCGGAGAACCGACCGAGCGGAGCTGGTCCGGTAACCCGGCAGCGGCCCTGAGCGAGGCGTGCACGGGCCTGACCCGAGAACAGTGGAACGCTTACGGATTCGTCGGTTTCGGGTTCGCAGAGCACCTGCACGACGTCGATCGGTCCACTGCCGCCGGGCGCGACGCCGACGACATCCTCGCGCACCTGGTGGTGCCCCGCGTCGAGGTCCGCTTCGGCCGCGAACACGATGCCGTCGAGGTGACCGGCAGCGACGAGGACCGCGCCTCGGTACTGGCCGCGCTCGACGCGATCGTCGGCGACGAGCTGCCGACCGTGCACGCTCTCGACGTCGGCGGAGATCTCGACGACTACCGCGGCCGCGTCGAACAGGCCGTAACGGAAATCCGACGGGGCGACTACGCCAAGGTCATTCTGTCCCGGAGCGTGCGTATCCCATTCGATCTCGACATGCCGGGCACCTACCGCGCCGGGCGTACGGCGAACACTCCGGCCCGCTCTTTTCTGCTGCATCTCGGCGATCTGCGTGCCGCAGGCTTCAGCCCGGAATTGGTCGCCTCCGTCGACGCACACGGGATCGTCACCACCGAGCCGCTCGCGGGAACGAGAGCGTTCGGACTCGGTTCCGATGCCGACTCGGCAGCGAAGTCCGATCTCGAACAGGATCCGAAAGAGATCACCGAACACGCTGTGTCCGTGCGTACCTCGTTCGAGGAACTCGAATCGATCGCCAGCCCGGGGTCGACGGCCGTCTCGGACTTCATGAGCGTGCGCGAACGGGGAAGTGTCCAACATCTCGCGTCCACCGTGCGCGCACGCCTGCGCGAGGACCTGTCCTGCTGGGATGCCTTCGGTGCCCTGTTTCCGGCCGTCACGGCGTCGGGGATCCCGAAGAAGGAGGCCATCGACGCCATCGGTCGGCTCGACGACTCACCGCGCGGCCTGTACTCCGGTGCCGTCGTGAAGGCATCGTCGACGGGAGAATTCGAAGCAGCACTCGTGCTGCGCGCCGTCTACGAGCAGCAGGGTTCCGCATGGCTGCGTGCCGGAGCCGGCATCGTCGGCCAGTCCAAGCCCGAACGTGAATTCGACGAGACCTGCGAGAAGCTCGCCAGCGTTGCCCCATATCTCGTCCGTAAGAAGGAGAACGACGCCTGATGCACCGCACCATGCTGGGTGGAAAGATCCACCGTGCCACTGTCACTCACGCCGATCTGCACTACGTCGGGTCCATCACGATCGATTCGACTCTGATGCAGGCGGCCGATCTGATCGAGGGCGAACAGGTCCACGTCGTCGACATCACCAACGGCGCTCGCTTGGTCACCTACGTGATCGAAGGCCATCCGGGATCCGGCGTGATCGGAATCAACGGTGCCGCGGCCCATCTGGTGTCTCCGGGTGATCTGGTGATCATCATGTCGTTCCGTCAGGTCGAGAACGCCGAGCTGCCCACACACAGTCCCTCCGTGGTGCACGTCGACTCGGACAACAGCATCGTTGCCCTCGGAGTGGACCCTGCCGAACCGGTCCCCGGTGCGCTCGATCAGATGTCGGGGGCGAGCATCCGATGAGCCCGAGCGACGACTACAGCAGCGACCTCGACGGCGAATACGACATCGTCGGAGTCGGCTTCGGGCCCTCCAACCTCGGCTTGGCCATCGCGATCGAGGAACACAATCGACAGTGTGCTCCGGCCGAGCGCCTGACGTCGTGCTTCGTCGAGTCGAAGGACGAGTTCGCTTGGCACCCCGGAATGTTGCTGCCGGGAACCACGATGCAGATCTCCTTCCTCAAGGACCTTGCCACCCAGCGCAATGCGAGCAGCGAGTACACGTTTCTGTCGTATCTCGCCGAACGGGGCCGGCTCAACCACTTCATCAATCTGCAGACGTTCTTCCCCAGCCGGCTCGAGTTCCACGACTACCTGTCCTGGGCCGCAGGCAAAGTCGACGCCGCGGTGCACTACGGCACGCGGGCGTCCGCGGTCGTCGACACCGGTGACGGTTACGGCGTCCGCACCGAGGGGCGGCGCACCGGGACCGTCCGCGGCCGCAACATCGTGCTCGCAGGCGGCCTGACCGCGGCCCTGCCGGACGGAGTCAGCGCGTCGGCGCGGCAATTCCACAATCACGACCTGCTCGGCCACCTCGACCGGCTGCCGTCGCGCACTCACCGCACGTTCGTCGTCGTCGGTGCCGGGCAGAGCGCAGCCGAAGTGGTCGACTACCTGCATTCGACCTATCCGGACGCGTCCGTGCATGCGGTACTGCGCAAGTACGGGTACAGTCCGGCCGACGACAGCCCCTACGCCAACCGCATCTTCGATCCGACCGCCGTCGACGACTTCTACTCGTCCTCGCATTCTCTGCGCGATCAGCTGCTGCACTATCACCGCGGAACCAACTACTCCGCCGTCGACTTGCCCCTGATCGAGGAGCTGTACGCGCGCGAGTATGCCGAGCGGGTCAGCGGACAGCGCCGGTTGTTCGTGCACGGAGCCTCCCGACTGGCCGATGTCACGGAGGAGGCGTCGGGCGTGCGGGCATCGGTGGAACACGGGCCGACAGGACTGGCCGAGGACGTGCTGTGCGACGCTGTCGTCTATGCCACCGGCTTCACGTCCCTCGATCTGCCCGACATCCTCGGGCCGTTGTTCGACGCCGTCGAATTCGATGCGCACGGTCCTCGCGTGACGCGGGACTACCGGCTCGTCACGCGTGGATCGACAGCGGGTTCGATCTACCTGCAGGGCGGCACCGAGCACACCCACGGTCTGACGTCCTCTCTGCTGTCCAACATCGCTGTGCGCAGCGGTGAGATCGTCAAGTCCGCGGTGGGTGCGAGGGTGCGTTCGGTGGTGTGAAATGGCGGGGTGTCACTGCGGGCGACGAGCCGGAACAGAGCGATGTTCCGGCTCTCGTCGGTGGTCTGGCCCGAACCGATGCCGGCAGGACCGCCGGTCTGATTCTCGTCGTCGTCGTCCTCGCGATTCTGTGCCTGGTGAGTATCGCTGTGGGAGCCGAGAACATCGCTGTCGGTGACGTGTGGCACGCACTGTGGTCTTCGAACGGTTCCACCGACGCGGTGATCGTCCGCGAGCTCCGAGTTCCACGGACCGTGCTCGGTGTGCTCGTCGGTACCGCGCTCGGCGTCGCGGGCGCGCTGATCCAGGCGATGACGCGCAACCCGTTGGCCGACCCGGGCATTCTGGGCGTCAATGCCGGAGCGGCACTCTTCGTCGCCTTCGCAGTCGGGGTGTTGGGCGTGACCGACGTTCGGTTCTATGTGTGGTTCGCGTTCGTCGGTGCCGTTCTCGCCACCGTCGCGGTGTACGCGCTGGGTTCGGTGGGACGAGCGGGTGCCACTCCGATTCGCTTGACGCTCTCCGGTATTGCCCTCGGTGCGGTGCTCGGCGGCGTCACCTCCGGGATGCTGCTGCTGGACCCGGACGCCTTCGCCAGGATGCGGTTCTGGGGCGCAGGCTCGTTGGCGGGTCGAGGCCTCGACATCGCGGCGGCGACCGGCCCGTTCGTCGTACTCGGACTGTGTCTTGCGGCGCTCGTCGCGCGTCCGCTCAATGCGATCGCACTGGGCGACGAGCTGGCCCGGTCGTTGGGAGCCAATGCGCTTCGGACGCGGACCGTCGGGGTCGTTGCGGTGACCCTGTTGGCCGGAGCAGCGACTGCGGCGGCGGGACCGGTCGGGTTCGTGGGGCTGATGGTGCCGCACATGGTGCGCTGGTTCGTCGGGCCGGACCAGCGTTGGATTCTGATCCACACCGTGTTCGCGGCACCGGCGCTGCTGTTGTTCGCCGACGTCGTCGGCCGAATCGTCATCGAGCCGGGGGAGTTGCAGGTCGGTATCGTCACCGCCTTCGTCGGGGCTCCCGTTCTGATCCTGTTGGTCCGCCGAAAGAAGGCGAGCGGGCTGTGATCCGGGCACCGCGCGCCGGGAACATCGACTTCGGCAGAAGGGTGTGGATCGTTCGCACAGTGCTGGGCGCACGAATCGACGTTTGTACGGTCCTCGTCTGCGCGGCCCTGCTGTTGCTGACAGCGGTTGTCGCCGTCCTCGCGATCGGCACCGGCGATTACCACGTTCCACCGGGCCAGGTGCTCGCAGCGGTGTTCGGCGACGCCCCGCGCATCACCGAGATCGTCGTGATGCAGTCGCGGTTCCCCCGGGTTGCGCTGGCATTCCTGTTCGGAGCTGCCCTGGGGGTGTCGGGTGCGATCTTTCAGTCGTTGACGCGAAATCCGTTGGGCAGCCCGGACATCATCGGCTTCTCGACCGGCGCGTACACCGGCGCTCTCGTCGTCATCCTGACGCTCGGCGGCGGTTACTACCGGACCGGAGCGGGCGCGCTCGTCGGCGGACTGGTGGCCGCCGCCGTGGTGTACGTGCTCGCCTACAAGCGCGGCGTGCAGGGCTTTCGATTGATCATCGTCGGTATCGCGGTCAGTGCCGTCCTGGCGTCCGTCAATACCTGGCTCGTGGTGAAAGCCGATGTCTCCGAGGCAATCGCAGCCGCCGTCTGGGGCGCGGGCACACTCAACGGGTTGGGGTGGCCGCAGGTGGTTCCCGTTCTCGTGGCCCTGGCTGTCGTCACCCCCGTGGCGGCGGCGCTGTCGACACGGCTACCGGTACTCGAGATGGGTGACGACGCGGCGAGAGCGCTCGGAATCCGCGTCGAGCCGACGCGTCTGATGCTGGTGATTCTCGGGGTCGCCCTCACGGCACTGGTCACGGCCGCAGCGGGGCCCATTTCGTTCGTTGCGCTCGCCGCGCCGCAGTTGGCTCGGCGACTCACCGGTACCTCGTCGGTGGCGATGGTGCCCGCGGCGTGCATGGGCGCTCTGCTCCTGATCGTCAGTGACGTTGCAGCGCAACGAGTGTTCGCGCCCACTCAACTTCCGGTCGGTGTGGTGACGGTTTGTGTGGGCGGCGCGTACTTCGTCTGGTTGTTGGCACGAGAAGGGCGGAAGCAATGACCACGAGGCCACGCCTGTACGCGGACGGCATCACCGTCGGATACGACAAACGAATCATCAGCGAGAAGCTGACGGTCGAGATTCCCGACGGCAAGTTCACCGTGATCGTCGGACCGAACGCCTGCGGCAAATCGACACTGTTGCGCGCGTTGTCGCGCCTGCTGAAGCCGACCGGCGGCACGGTATTGCTCGACGGCAAGTCCATCTCGTCGTACCCGGCGAAGGAGGTCGCCCGCCGACTCGGGCTCCTGCCGCAAACCTCCATCGCACCGGACGGCATCTCGGTGGCCGATCTCGTTGCGCGAGGCCGCTATCCGCATCAGAAGTTGATCCGGCAATGGTCCGTCGCGGACGAGGCCGCGGTGGTGGGGGCCATGACTGCGACCGGAGTGACGTCGCTGTCGGCCCGTCCGGTCGACGAGCTGTCCGGTGGACAGCGGCAAAGAGTGTGGGTGGCAATGGTTCTCGCGCAACAGACACCGCTGTTGCTCTTGGACGAGCCGACGACGTTTCTCGACATCGCGCACCAGATCGAACTTCTCGACCTGCTGGCGACGTTGAATCGGGACAACGGCAACACTCTCGTCGCGGTGTTGCACGATCTCAACCACGCATGTCGATACGCCGACCACATCATCGCGATGAAGGACGGCGCGGTGGTCACCGAGGGCCCACCGGCGGAGATCGTCACGGCCGACTTGGTCGAGGCGGTGTTCGGACTGCCGTGCCGCATCATCGACGATCCGGAATCGCACACTCCGTTGGTGATACCCAAGGTGGCCGCTGGCAGGCTAGGCAAGGCTTAGTTTAGAATTGACCAGAATTGCCGCCGAGTTAGCCTGAGGGTTCTCGCACAGTCGGACGAGAGATGTATCGAGGACGAAGATGACCGATCAGCAGCGTGGTTTCCACTACGCCGACGTCGTTGCGGTGGAGCAGCTCACCGTGCACATGGTGCGCGTCACCTTCGGCGGCGAGCACGTCGCCGGTTATCGCACGCTCGGAGCACCCGACGAGTGCGTCGGGGTCTACTTTCCGCGCGAAGGCGAGTCGGCACCGCCGCCGATGACCGAGGTCGACGGCCTGTGGTGGTTCCACGGCCTCGAGAACGCGCCGGAGGGCCGGAACTACACGATCCGACGCGTCGATCCCGATCGCGGACAGTTGACCATCGACTTCTTCGCACACGAGGGTGGCGTCGCGGCTACCTGGGCCCAGCAGGCCGCCCCCGGTCAGACGGTGCTCTTCACCCGTCCGCGGTCGTGGTACTCACCGCCCGCCGACGTCGATTGGCTGCTGCTGGTGGCCGATATGACCGGAGTTCCTGCGCTGGGGCGACTGATCGAACAGTTGCCCGCAGGCACCCGCGCACACGCGATCGTCGAGGTACTCGAACGCGGTGACATTCAGACGTTCGAGACAGCCGCCGACGTGACGTTCGATTGGCGTATCGGATCCGGAAACGGAGACAGCGCCAGCGTGCTCGACGACGCGGTGCTCGCCTACCCGTTGCCCGAGGGACGCGGTTACGTGTGGTTCGCCGCCGAGGCGTCGTCCTCGCGTCGGGTACGCAAGTACTTCCGCAAGGACTTGGGCTACGACAACAAGTATTTCGACATCATCGGCTACTGGCGCGCTGACTCGGAGAAGTGGCTCGAAAAGTACAAGCAGTACCAGGAGGAGGCGCTGGCCGTGTACAACGGCGTCATCGAATCCGGCCGCACCGAGCAGGAAGCCAGCGAGGCATTCGACGCGCTGCTCGAGCGGGTCGGGCTCTAACGCCGAAATTCGTAGTCGGGCAATTCCAGCGTCGCCGCGTCGGGACCTAGGAATTTGCTCGTGACCGCCTGGACCGGCTTCGATCCGGCCAGGCGCAACACGGTGCGAAAAGCAGCTACTCCCACAGTCGTTTTCGGATGCGCGACGCGAGGCACGCCGGGTGGAAGCTTCTGAGCCTGATTCACGAACGGCCGCATGCGCGCCTCGAAGGCCTCGAACCCGGCGCGATGATCGCGCGCTCGGGCGAGTTCCCCGGCGAGCACGTAGGCCCCGGTGACCGACAATGTGGTGCCCATCCCGCTCAATGGTGTTGCGCACCAAGCAGCGTCGCCCAGCATGCCGATTCTGCCGTTCGACCAGCGTGGGGCCTGCACCTGGGCCAGGTAGTCGACGTAGAGCTCCGAATCCGGTCCGAGCGAGTCGAGAATTCGGGGCACTTCCCAGCCGACGTCGGCGAACGTCGCTCGCAAGGCGGCCACGACTTCTTCGGTGGACGCGCCTTCGTACCCGCCGTCGTCGGACACCCAGGACAGGCTGAAACGCGTCGTGCCGAGGTTGTCCGGGCGCAGATTGGCGACCCTGGATCCGGGGGCGTTGTACCAGCGCCACCAGCCGTCGTCACTCGGTCCCTTCGGCAAGACCCCGTAGGCGGTGTACAAGCCGACTGGCGTGGTCTCCGCCTCGGCAGGAAACGCCAGTTCTCTGCTACTGGAACGGATCCCGTCGGCGAACAGGACGAGGTCGAACCTCTCCGCTGCGTTCGACGCGAACGTGACATCGACGCCGTCGGCATCCTGAGCCACGTCGACGACGCGATCGCCGTACCGGTACTCGGTTCGCGGACCGGCTGATTCGACGAGAATCCGCGCGAACTCGCCGCGCAGAATCTCCATCTCCGCCGTCGGTCCGTCGTGTGATCCGTCTCCGGCCGGAAAGGCCGCGATGGTGGCGTCGGAATCGTCGACGAATCTGGTGCCCTTCTCGGTGGTGCCGTTGGCCAGCAGGGTCTGCTCCAGGCCCATGCGCCGCAGCACCTCGCGTCCACTACCGCGGACGTCGATGTTCTGGCCGCCCAAACGCAGCTGCGGACTGCGCTCGACGACGACGACGTCGTATCCCGCTCTGTCGAGCCAGTAGGCGACGGTGGGGCCGGCGATGCTGGCACCGGTGACGAGCACGCGTTCGGTCATCGGGCGGGAATGCCCGGGCGGCCGGTCGTTCAATCCGGGGGGGAAAAGTAGCTGAGCCTCACCTTGGTGGTGTACTTTCTCGAATTGTCCGTTTGACCCGTTTTCGTCAGGAGAACCGTGTTCACCGTTCGCCGTCTGGCGCTGCTCTCGTGCAGTGCAACCCTTGCCCTCGGTTTGGTCGCCTGCAGCTCTTCGGACTCCGGTGACACCACCTCCACCTCCGAGTCCGCCACCGCAGAGTCCGCCCTGGTGGTGTACTCCGGCCGCGGTGAAGAACTCGTCGACCCCCTGATCGAACGCATCGGCGGCGGCATCGAGGTCGACTATTCGGGCAACACCAACGCCCAGGCCGCGAAGATCCTCGAAGAGGGCGACGCGACGCCGGCCGACGTCTTCTACGGCCAGGATGCAGGTGCACTGGGGGCCCTCGACGAAGCAGGGGCGCTCGCACCGCTGCCCGAGGACATCCTCGCGCTCGTTCCCGAGCAGTACCGCGGCACCGACGGCACCTGGGTCGCCACGTCCGCACGGGCCCGCGTGCTGGCCTACAACTCCGATTCGGTGCAGGCAGCAGACCTGCCCACCGGTATCGACGGACTGCTCGACCCACGCTGGCGCGGACAGATCGGCTACGCACCGACCAACGCATCGTTCCAGGCGTTCGTCACCGCATTGCGCGTGCAGCGCGGCGAGGAGGGTGCTCGCACCTGGCTCGAAGGATTCGTCGCCAACGAGCCGGTCGCGTTCGAGGGCAACGGTCCGCTGCTGACCGCCGTCAACGACGGGCAGGTCGCCACGGGACTGCTCAACCACTACTACTGGTACCCGTTCAAGGACGAGAACGGTGCCGACGCTCCCGTCGAGCTGCACTACTTCGAGCCCGGCGACCCCGGCGCATTGATCAACGTCGCCGGTGCCGGTGTGCTGGCGGCGTCGGACAACCAGGAAGCGGCATTCGATTTCGTGCGCGAGCTGCTCTCGACCGAATCGCAGACGTACTTCGCCAACGAGACCGCCGAATACCCCGTCATCGACGGCGTCACGTCCGACTACGACCTGCCGCCGCTGTCGGACCTGGGCTCGACCGACCTCGACCTGGGCCGGCTCTCGTCCCTCGAAGCCACGCAAACCCTGCTCACCGACGTCGGAATCATCTAGTCGGTGTTCGTGTCCGCACTCCAGCCGCTTCTGCGGCGCCACTTCGGCGGTCGTCCCGTTCTCGGGACGGCCGCGTTGTGCGTGGGAGCGCTGACGCTGACACCCTTGGTGTACCTGTTCGTTCGAGCGTTCGACGGCGGAACCGAGAAGGTACTGCGGCTGCTCCTGCGGCAACGCACCCTCGACCTCGTTGTCCGGACGGCCACGCTCGCTCTCACCGTCGTGGTCGCCTCCGTCGTGGTGGGCACGCTGCTCGCCTGGTTGACCGTCCGAACCGATCTACCGGGTCGACGCATCTTCGCGATGATCCTCGCAGCCCCACTCGCCATCCCGTCCTACGTGTCCGGTTATCTGTGGATCGCTGAATTTCCCTCCCTTGCAGGATTTTCCGGTGCTGCGCTGGTGCTCACGTTGTCGTGCTTCCCGCTGGTGATGTTGCCGGTGTCCGCGGCGTTCGCCACCGCGGACCCGTCGTTGGCCGAAGTGTCCCGCACCCTCGGCCGCGGGGCGGTACGCACCGCACTGACCGTCGAGTGCCGTCGCGTCGTTCCGGCTGCGGCAGCAGGCGCGCTGCTGGTGGCGCTGTACACCATCAGTGACTTCGGGGCGGTGGCACTGATGCGGTACGACGCCTTCACTCTTGGCATCTACAGCGCCTACCGCGGCGGGCTCGATCGCACCGCGGCCGCTGTTCTCGGGTTGGTCCTCGTGGTGGGCGCGTTGGTGTTGACCCTCCTCGAACGGCGTGCTCGACGCGGGGCCACGGCGCGCGTGGGATCGGGTACCGACCGGATGGCCGAGCCTGTGGTTCTTGGCCGGTGGCGCGTGCCTGCTCTGGCCGTTATCGTTGCAGCCCTCGGTGTTTCGGTGCTGGTACCGATTCTGGCCCTGGCGCGATGGCTCAGTCGATCGCTGCGCTTCACCGTCGACTGGGCGGACGTGCTGGCTGTCAGCGCCAAGACAGTTCAGTACTCGGCGACTGCTGCTCTGGTGGTAGCCGTGCTTGCGTTGCCGGTGGCGTTGTTCGCGGCCCGGTCCACGTCCCGCAGTGCGCGCACCGCCGAGTTGTCCACGTACATTGCGCACGGTCTCCCGGGTATCACCGTGGGACTGGCGACGGTGTTTCTCGGAATCAGATTTCTGCCGTCGTTCTATCAGACCGCGGTGCTGCTGGTGCTGGCGTACGTGGTGCTGTTCCTGCCGTTGGCCGTCGGCAGCACCCGATCGGTCGTCGACGCCACTCCGGTTGTGCTCGAGGATGTTTCACGGACCCTCGGTGCCGGGCGAGTGCGCGCCGACCTGCGGGTGACGATTCCTGTCGCCGCGCCCGGCATCGCGGCCGGAGCCGCCCTGGTGTTCCTGACCGTCGCCAAGGAATTACCGGCGACGTTGATGCTGCGTCCCCGCGGTGTGGACACGCTCGCGACCACGCTGTGGTCCACCACCGAGGCATTCCGCTACGGCGAGGCAGCCCCTTACGCCCTCGCGTTGATCCTGATCTCTGTGGTCCCGACGATCGTCCTGACTCGGGCGCTGCGGCGTACGACGCGAAAGCGAGTGACACTGTCATGAGCATGGTGATGTCCGATCTCGTTGCCTCGTACGGCAGTACGACGGTGCTGCACGGAATCGATCTCGACCTCGGCGACGGTGAGATGCTCGCCGTTCTCGGACCCTCAGGCTGCGGCAAGACGACTCTGCTGCGATCGATCGCAGGCCTGCACCGTATCGACGCGGGCCGCATCACCGCCGACGGGCGCGACCTCTCCGTCGCCGGGCGTGTTCAGGTGCCACCGGAGAAGCGGGGAGTAGGCCTGATGCCGCAGGAAGGTGGACTGTTTCCACATCTGACGGTGCGCCGAAACATCGAATTCGGTTTGCGCACAGGGTTCGTGCGGCCGTACCTGTCGGGCCGAGCCGAACGGGCCCGACGCGTCGACGAGATGCTCGAGCTCGTCGGACTGCCCGACGCCGGTGCGGTTCGACCCAGCGAACTCTCGGGCGGGCAGCAGCAGCGGATCGCGTTGGCGCGCGCGTTGGCCCCGGCTCCGTCGGTGGTGTTGATGGACGAGCCGTTCGCTGCTCTCGATGCAGGTCTGCGGACCTCGATTCGGCAGGACGTGCGAGAGTTGTTGCTCACCAGCAAGACCGCGTCGATTCTCGTCACCCACGATCGGGCCGAGGCTCTGGGCACCGCGGATCGGGTTGCGGTTCTGCTGGGCGGGCGCTGTGCGCAGGTCGATACGCCGCGTGCACTGTACGAGCGGCCCACCACGCCGGCTGTGGCGAGCTTCGTCGGCGACGCCTATTACGTCGACGCTGCCGCGCGCGACGGTTGGGTCGACACCGTTCTCGGTCGTCTCGAATCCACCACCAGGGCAACGGGTATGGGGCAGGTCTTGCTCCGGCCCGAACAGTTGGTGGTCTCGGAGCGCGAGGACGGCGAATTTCTCGTCGAACACGAAGTGTTCACCGGCCCCGAATGCTCGGTCACTGTGCGACACCGCGATACCGGGCTCCGGCTGCGCGTCGTCGCTCGGGCCTGCGACCGATTCGCTCCCGGTACAGCCGTGAAGGTCTCGGTGACCTCACCGGTGCACTGGTTTCCGCGTTCGGTGCGTTGATGCCGTGACGCAGGGTTCCGGTCGCGGTACGCGGCGGGACCAGTGGGCGAGTTATCGGGCCGTGCGCCTGGGCATGAACACCGCAGCGACAGTCATCAGGACGGCGGCGACCAGCACTCCGATGAAGACCAGATGGATGGCGTCGGACAGTTGTTCGGGTTCTGGATCTCCGGACACACGGGCGTTGACGATGGCACCGAACACCGCGACGCCGACGGCGCTACCGAGTGAACGGGCGAACATGTTGGTGGAGGTGACGACGCCGCGTTCGGCCCACTCGACGCTCGACTGTGCGGCGATCAAGGTGGGGCTCGCGATCAACCCCATGCCGAGGCCGATGACGAAGCACATCGCCGCGACGTGCCAGATCTGCGAATCGGCGTCGAGCAGAGTCGTCAGTGCCGTACCCACGATCCCGATCGAACCGCCGACCACTGCCGTCGTGCGGAAGCCGAAGCGCAGGTACACCCGCCCGGACTGGGATGCCGCGATCGGCCAGCCGAGGGTCAGCGTGGACAGCGAGAAGCCGGCGATGATGGCTCCGGTGCCGAACACGCCCTGTACGAAGGTCGGGACGTAGGACGTCAGTCCCAGGATCAATGCGCCGACGAGCAACGAGATGAAGCTGCTGACCACAAGCACCCGCCGGGTGAACACCCACAGCGGCAGGATCGGCTCCTCGGCGCGGGACTCGACCCATGCGAACACCGCCAGCAGTAGGAAGCCCACGACGAAGATCGCGATGCTGATCGGCGAACCCCAGGCCCAGGACTGGCCGCCTTCGAGCAGGCCGAGGAGCACCATCGTCGCGCCGACGGTGAGCAGAGCGGCACCGAGGTAATCGATCTTCGGCTTGGCGCGTTCGACAGCGCCTTCCTCGAACTTGCGCAGCAACATGAACGCCGCCACCGCGCACAGCGGAATGTTGATGAAAAAGATCCACCGCCACGACAGGTACTCGGAGAAGACGCCACCGAGGGCGGGGCCGAGCACCGAAGAGATCGCCCACACGCTGGCCAGGTAGCCCTGCACCTTGGCGCGCTCGGGCAGCGTGTAGATGTCGCCCGCGATGGTGATGGACATCGGCTGGACGGCACCCGCGCCGAGTCCCTGAATCGCGCGGAAAGCAATCAGAGCAGGCATGCTCCACGCCAGGCCGCACAGAATCGAGCCCAGGCAGAACACCGCGATGCCGAACACCATGATCTTCTTGCGCCCGAACAGATCGGACAATTTGCCGTAGAGCGGCACCGAGACAGCCTGTGCCAGCAGGTAGATCGAGAACAACCACGGGAACTGCGCAAACCCGCCGAGGTCGCCGACGATGGTGAGCACCGCAGTGGCGATGATCGTCGCGTCCAGCGCAACCAGCGACGAGCTGAGCATCAGCGCGATCAGGATGGGACCGCGTTCGGAGCGGAATCCGATGTCCGGGGTCGATTCGGTCGTTGCCATTGCTACTCATTGTGATCCCTGCCCGCCGACGTGGCGGCACCGGCCCAGATAGTGTTGAGCCTCGTGCGACCATCACTGAGTAGCTACGAGCATCTGGCCGGCGGCAAGGTCCGCGATCTGTACACGATCGACGACGCGCATCTGCTGCTCGTCGCGAGCGATCGAATTTCGGCCTACGACCACATCCTCGACACCCCGATCCCGGACAAGGGACGTGTGTTGACGGCGATGAGCGTGTTCTTCTTCGAGGAGCTCGGCGGCGTCAATCACCTGGCCGGTGATCCGCTCGACGAACGCATCCCCGCCGAACTGATCGGCCGCGCCCTGGTGGTGAAGAAGCTGAACATGGTGCCGATCGAGTGCGTTGCTCGCGGCTATCTCACCGGATCCGGGTTGGCGGATTACAACGCGACCGGTGCCGTGTGCGGCGTCGAACTGCCGCCCGGCCTGATCGAATCGAGCAAACTCGACGAGGTCATCTTCACTCCTGCCGCCAAGGCCGAACTGGGCGAGCACGACGAGAACATCACGTTCGACCAGGCCGTCGAACTGGTTGGTGCCGAGCTGGCCTTCAAACTCCGCGAAGACACCATCGAGATCTATTCGCGTGCAGCCAACTTCGCTCTGGAACGCGGAATCATTCTCGCGGACACCAAGTTCGAGTTCGGGACCGATGCCGACGGCAACCTCGTTCTCGCCGACGAGGTGCTCACCCCCGATTCCTCGCGCTACTGGCCTGCCGATTCGTACGAAGAGGGTCGCGTTCAGCCCAGTTTCGACAAGCAGTTCGTTCGCGACTGGCTGACCGGCGAATCCGGCTGGGACCGAGCGTCCGACACCCCACCGCCACCGTTGCCCGACGACGTCGTCGCCGCAACGCGCAGCCGCTACATCGAGGCCTACGAGCGCATCTCGGGCCTGAACTTCGACGATTGGGTCACGCCATGACGATCACCCCTCCCATTGCCAAGAAGGTGCCGCAGGGGCGCACCCATCACGGCGACACGTTCATCGACAACTACGAGTGGTTGCGCGCCAAGGAAGACCCCGAGGTGATCGCCTACCTCGAAGCCGAGAACGCGTACACCGAGCAGCAGACGGCCGGACTGGAAGCACTCCGCGGCAAGATCTTCGACGAGATCAAATCGCGCACCCAGGAGACCGACCTGTCCGTGCCGACGCGCATGGGCCAGTGGTGGTATTACTCGCGCACCGTCGAGGGTAAGTCGTACGGCCTCCAATGCCGTTGCCCCGTCGACTCTCCCGACGACTGGACACCGCCGACGCTGTCTTCCGACGTGGACGTGCCGGGGGAGCAGATCCTGCTCGACGCCAACGTCGAGGCGGAGGGTCACGACTTCTTCTCGCTCGGGGCATTCTCGATCAGCCTCGACGGCACGTTGCTGGCGTATTCCACCGACACCGAGGGCGACGAGCGGTACACGCTGCGTTTCAAGAACCTCGAGACCGGTGAACTGCTCGCCGACACCATCGAGAACGTCGCGCCGGGTGCCACCTGGACCGCCGACGCCACGCATGTCTTCTACCTGACGGTCGACGAGTCCTGGCGTCCCGACACCGTCTGGCGGCACACCCTCGGTAAGGCCGAGGACGTCAAGGTCTTCCACGAGCCCGACGAGAGCTACTGGGTCGGATTCGGTTCCACCCGTAGCGAGAAGTACCTGATGATCTGGGTCGGCTCGAAGATCACCTCCGAGTGCCTCGTCCTCGAATCCACCGATCCCGAGGGCGAATTCCGCGTCGTGCTGCCGCGCACGGACGGCATCGAGTACAGCATCGAACACGCCGTCGTGGCCGGTGAGGATCGCTTCCTGATCACCCACAACGGCTCGGTCAACGGCTGGGGCACCGAGGGGGAGAAGGCCGAGAACTTCCTGCTCGCCGAGGCCCCGGTCAGCGATCCACTCGATCAGCGCATTCTGGTTCCGAATCAGAGCGACGTCCGAGTCGAGGACATCGACGCCTTCGCCGGCCACCTGATCTTCACCTACCGCCGAGAAGCGTTGACCCGCATGGCGATCTGGCCGCTGACCGACGAGGGATACGGCGAATACCGCGAGCTCGAGTTCGACGAGGAGCTCTATTCGGTCGGAGCCGGCTCGAACCCGGAGTGGGACCAGCCCCTGCTGAGGATGGTCTACACCTCCTTCATCACGCCCGGTCAGGTCTACGACCTGGATATCGCGAGCGGGGAATTGCTGCTCCGCAAATCGCAGCCGGTTCTCGGTGAGTTCGACGCCGGCGACTATGTGCAGCACCGAGAGTGGGCGACCGCGCCGGACGGAACACAGATTCCGCTGTCGGTCATCGCTCGCAAGGACGTCCCCGAGGGGCCTGCTCCCACGCTGCTGTACGGCTACGGATCGTACGAGGCATCGATGGACCCGTCGTTCTCGGTAGCGCGTCTGTCCCTGCTCGACCGCGGCATCGTCTTCGTCGTCGCACACGTGCGCGGCGGCGGTGAGATGGGTAGGCACTGGTACGACCAGGGCAAGACACTGCAGAAGAAGAACACGTTCACCGACTTCATCGCTGCGGCACAGCATCTGATCGACACCGGCCGTACCTCACCGAAGCATCTGGTCGCCGACGGCGGTAGCGCAGGTGGTCTGCTGATGGGAGCGGTGGCCAACCTCGCACCCGAGCTGTTCAACGGCATCCTGGCCAACGTGCCGTTCGTCGACCCACTCACCTCCATCCTTGACCCGTCGCTGCCGTTGACGGTCATCGAATGGGACGAGTGGGGTAACCCGTTGGCGGACAAGGAGGTGTACGACTACATGAAGTCGTACAGCCCCTACGAGAACGTCGAGGCCAAGGACTACCCGTCGATCCTCGCGATCACGTCCATCAACGACACCCGCGTCCTGTACGTCGAACCGGCCAAATGGGTTGCGGCCCTGCGTGCCACGAAGACCGGGGACTCGGACCTGCTGCTCAAGACCGAAATGAGCGCCGGACACGGCGGAGTCAGCGGACGCTACGAGAAATGGAAAGAAGCGGCCTTCGAGTACGCGTGGATCGTGAGTGCGGCTGGCGCCGCAGTGGAGTGATCAAGCGCCCCAGGGGGCACTCAACCACACCACTGGCGCGTCAGCGCCACACATAGCGGACCTGCGGTCGCCCGGCTTTGCCGTATTCGGTGTGCCGGGTGACCAGGCCGTCGTCGGCCAGTCGTTCGAGGTAGCGCCAGGCCGTCACCCGGGATACGCCGACAACCTTGGCCGCCTCGGAGGCGTTGAGGCCGTCGACGGATTGCTTGACGCTGGCGGTGATGCCGTCCATCGTCTGTGGGGCAATGCCTTTGGGGGTGGAGACGCGTTCGTCGGCCGTGCGTAGATGCGCCATCGCACGGTCGATGTCTCGCTGACTGGACGCGTTCTCGCCGGCGGGTAGTGCATCGTGGAATTCGCGATAGCGCTCGAGCTTGTCGCGGAACGCAGCGAACGTGAACGGTTTGAGCAGATACAGCACGATGCCGTGCGCCACTGCCGAACGCACCACCGACAGATCACGTTCGGAGGTGATGGCAATGACGTCGGGGCTCGGACGTAGACCGCCGAGCGCCGCAGCGACGTCGATGCCACTGGCGTCGGGCAGGCCGATGTCCAGCAACACCAGATCGACGGGTTCGGTGCTGGCGAATCGCATGGCCGCAGCGCCGGTGTGTGCGACGCCGGCCACGTCGAAACCGGGCGTCCGCTCCACGTACGTCTTGTGTGCCTCGGCGATGAGCGGTTCGTCGTCGACGATCAGTACTCGGATCACGACGTCGCTCCCGGGATGGTCGCAACCAACACCGACCCGTACGTCACTTCCGAGGTCAACGTGCCACCGTGCCGCGTGATCACCTGCGTCACGAGCGCGAGGCCGAGTCCGCGAGATCCGGATTTGGTCGAATATCCGCGCCGGAGAGCAGCTTTCAAGGTTTCCGGTGGCATGCCGGGACCACTGTCGGCCACCCGGACGACGAGTTCACCGTCGGCGTCGCGGACCGTCACTTCGACCCACGGCTGGTCGGATTCTTTCGAGGCATCGATCGCATTGTCTATCAGATTGCCTACCAGCGTCACCAATTCGCGAGCAGTCAGAACCCCTTCGTGTTCCATCGCCGTGTCGTCGGTGATCGTCAGCTCGACGCCCTGTTCGGCGGCCTGGCTGACCTTGCCGAGCAACAGCGCCGCGAGCGCAGGTTCGCCGACCGCGTTCATCAACCGGTCGATGAGAGTCTGCGAGAGTTCGAGATCGGCCGTCGCGAATTCTACAGCTTCTTCGGGCCGACCGAGCTCGACCATCGTGATGACCGTGTGCAACCGATTCGCCGCCTCGTGCGCCTGCGAGCGCAGTGACTCCGCGAAACTGCGCACCGAATCCAATTCGCCCATCAACGAACGCAACTCGGTCTGATCGCGAATCGTCAGGACGTTACCCAGGCGTTTGCCCTCCCACATGACCGGATCCTGGTTGACGACGAGTACACGATCTTTCGTCAGATGCAGCTCACCGCGGACGATTCCGGTGTCCATCTGTTGCATAGACTCCGGCAACGACGTCAGCGATACCGGCCCGTCCGGTAGGTCGAGAAGGCGTCGGGCCTCGTCGTTGACCAGCTCCGCCTCGTCGCTGCGTCCGAACACCAACAGACCCTCGCCGATGGAATGCAGAACGGCGTCGTGATGCTCGTACATCGTCCGCAATTCGGCCGGAGCCATCCCCAAAGTCTGACGCCGTAGCCGGCGGCTGAGCAGCGTCGAACCGGCCGCAGCGACGACGAAGGCCGCGAGCACGACGGCGAGGATCAACGGCAGGCCTTGCAGGAACTGATCGCTGATCTTCTGGCGGGTGACTCCGGCAGACACGAGACCGACGATCTCGCCGTCGGTATCGGTGACGGGTGTGACCGCCCTGATCGACGGGCCGAGAGAGCCCACGTACGTCTCGGTGAACGTCTCGCCGAGCAGTGCGCGATCGATGTTGCCGCTGAACGGTTTACCGATCAGGTCGACGGTGGTGTGCGTGAAGCGGGTGCGATCGGGAGCCATGACGACGATGAAATCGACCCCGGTGACCTGCCTGATCTTCTCCGTTTCCGGCTGCAGACGAGACGTCGGGTCGTCGGATTCGATGGCCAGCGGCGTCGACGGTTCGTTGGCGATACTCACCGCGATCGCCGTCACCTCACGTCGGGTGGCGTCGTCGCTGTTGGACCTCTCGTTGAGGATCGTCAGGATCCCGCCGGCGAGAACGACGACGGCCATCACGACCAGTTGCAGGACCAATACCTGGCCCGCCACACTCAGCGGCCGCTTCGAGGACAACACATTCCTTTCGGACAAGAAACATCGATGTGAACAGAATGAACGTATAGGTGACTCCAGTCACTGGGTGCAGCAACATCATCTCTCAGCAGGGGTGACCCACCTCACTCCACTCCGGCGATCACGAAGCCACCAGCCACATTCACGCACCACCGGAACACTAAGGAACGTCCATGACTATCAGCACCGACGCTGAGCGGAACGACAATCCGTCGTCCGAGCCGAAGAAGAAGCGCGACAGAACGCACTGGCTCTACATCGCGGTGATCATCGCCGTCATCGCCGGCATCATCGTCGGGTTGGTGGCCAAGGATTTCGCGTCCGACCTGTCGATCCTCGGCACGCTCTTCGTCAGCCTGATCAAGATGATGATCAGCCCGGTCATCTTCTGCACCATCGTCCTCGGCATCGGGTCGGTACGCGCCGCAGCCAGCGTCGGCCGAGTCGGCGGCCTGGCGCTCGCTTACTTCATCGGCATGTCGACCATCGCCCTCGGTATCGGCATGGTTGTCGGCAACCTCATCAAGCCCGGTGACGGACTGAACATCACGCCGAACGACGCCGGACTCAAGCTCGCCGACACCGCCCACGAGGCCGGCGGGACGATGGACTTCATCGCAGGCATCATTCCGACATCGCTGCTTTCGTCGCTGACGGCCGGTTCTGTTCTGCAGACGCTGTTCGTCGCCATCCTCGTCGGTTTCGCACTGCAGGCCATGGGCAAGCAGGGTGAAGGCATCCTCAAGGGCATCGGCGCAGTACAGAAGCTCGTCTTCCGCATCCTGACGATGATCCTGTGGCTCGCCCCGATCGGTGCCTTCGGTGCCATCGCCGGTGTCGTCGGCAAGACCGGCTTCGACGCAGTGATTCAGCTCGGCACTCTGATGCTGGCCTTCTACATCACCTGCTTCATCTTCGTCTTCTTCTTCCTCGGCCTGATTCTCAAGTTCGTCTCCGGCTTCTCGATCTTCAAGCTGGTCAAGTACCTGGCCCGGGAGTACCTGCTCATCGTTGCCACGTCGTCCTCCGAATCGGCCCTGCCGCGTCTGATCGCCAAGATGGAGCACGTCGGAGTCGAGCGCACCACCGTCGGCATCGTCGTCCCCACCGGTTACTCGTTCAACCTCGACGGCACCGCGATCTACCTGACCATGGCCTCGATCTTCATCGCCGACGCCATGAACATGCCGCTCTCCATCGGGGAGCAGTTCTCGCTGCTGCTGTTCATGATCATCGCCTCCAAGGGCGCAGCCGGAGTGTCCGGAGCAGGCCTGGCGACTCTCGCCGGCGGCCTGTCGAGCCACCGCCCGGAACTGCTCGACGGTGTTCAGCTCATCGTCGGAATCGACCGCTTCATGTCCGAAGCCCGCGCCGTCACCAACTTCTCGGGTAACGCCGTTGCCACCTTGCTGGTCGGCACCTGGACCAAGACGATCGATAAGGATCGGGTCAACACGGTGCTCGACGGCAACCTGCCGTTCGACGAGGAGACCATGGTCGACGACCACCTCCCCGAGGACGAGCGACCCGCCGACAAGCAGGTCATCATCGAAAAGAACGCCGCCAAGGCATAAGAACCTGCCGGGCGACGCGCATCCCCCCGTCGCCCGGTTCGGAAGAACGCAAGTACGGCCCTGCCACCAGCGGGGTCGTACTTGCTTTTGTGCGTCGGTTCCATTCTGTCGGTACTCACAGGTAAGTTCGGATGATGACTGAAGTTCAGAACATCGGCATCAACACGCTGGGTGGTGCGCCCACCTCGCTCGACGAGTACGCCGGACGGGCCGTCCTCGTGGTCAATGTCGCATCCAAGTGCGGACTGACCCCGCAGTACGAAAAGCTGGAGAAGCTCGCCAACGAGTACTCCGCCAGTGGCCTGTCGGTCGTCGGGGTGCCGTGTAACCAGTTCGGTGGCCAAGAGCCCGGCACCGCCGAAGAAATCGAAACTTTCTGCTCCACCACGTACGGCGTCACGTTCGCGATGACCGAGAAGGTCGACGTCAACGGTGACAACCGGCACCCCCTCTACGCCGAACTGACCAAGACCGAGGACGCCGACGGCACCGCCGGAGACGTTCAGTGGAACTTCGAGAAGTTCCTGATCTCCCCGGATGGCGTCGTCACCAACCGGTTCCGCCCGCGCACCGAGCCGGACGCACCCGAGGTGCTCGCCGCGATCGACAAGATCCTGCCGAAGGAAACGATCGCCGTTTAGCTTCTGTCTGCATCGACGTCGAGCCTCGTTCACGCTGGTGTGCGAGGCTCGAGTCATGTCTGGACGCCTGATCGTGTCGGTGAGCGGAATCAAGAACGACACCTACGAGCACGCCGCCGAGTTCGCGCGAGAACTCGACGGACGGGGCGTCCCGCTGTCGCTGCTCGTCGCACCGCGGCTGAAAGACAAATACCGGCTCGCAGCCGACGTGCCCACCCAGGAATGGCTGCGGACGCGACGCGACGGAGGCGACGCCATCGTTCTGCACGGCTACGACCAGGCCGCGACGAAGCGTCGACGCTCCGAATTCTCTGCACTGCCGCGTCACGAAGCTCGACTGCGCTTGATGGCCGCCGACCGCGTCATGGAACAGACCGGCCTGCGTACCCGAGTGTTCGCCGCTCCGCGCTGGATCGCCTCACCCGGAGCCATCGAGGCGCTCCCGGATGCAGGATTCCGAATGATCGCCTCACTCAACGGTATTCACGACCTCGACCGCGACGGCACCATCCGCGCCCGGGTCTGGGGAATCGGCGAAGGCTTCAAAGCCGAACCCTGGTGGTTCAAAGCACTCGTACTCGGCGCCGGTCGCACCGCCCGACGCGGGGGAGTGGTGCGCCTGGCCATCAGCGCCAAACAACTCGGACGCCCCGCGCCGCGACAGGCAATCCTCGATGCCATCGACCTCTCCCTGCACCACAACGCCGCAGCCGGAGTCTACGAATGGATCCCGCGCACCAAAACTCGTGTGGCCTGACTCCTCGCTGCCTCACCCTGCCCCGCCCCAACCCCCGCCCCGCCCCCGGCTTGCTCTGTACCTCCAATTGGGATCAATGTGGCTTTCAGTCACTCAGATTGCAAGAAAGGCGCATTGATCCGAAGGGGGTGGGGTGGTCCATTGACGCGAACGGGGTGGGAGCGGTCGTAGACTCGACAGCGATGAATGCCTCGAGTGTGACCCTGGACGACATCGTTGCCGCGCATCGACTGCTGCGTGATCGCAATCCGCTGGTGCAGTGTCTGACCAATACGGTGTCGGTGCAATTCGTCGCAAATGCCCTGCTCGCGGCAGGTGCGGCTCCGGCGATGGTCGACAATCCGGAGGAAGCGGCCGGCTTTGCCGAGATCGCCGACGCGGTGCTGGTCAATCTCGGAACTCCGACGGCGGCGCAGGTGGAAAGTTCTCGTCTGGCGTCCGCTGCCGCGCGAGCAGCGGGGAAGCCGTGGGTACTCGACCCGGTGGGAGCGGGCGGGCTGCCGTGGCGAACCCAGGTCGCGGTGGAACTACTTGCCAATCGGCCCAACGTGATTCGCGCAAATGCTTCCGAGGTGATGGGACTCGCGGGCGCCGAGGGTGGATCGAGAGGCGTGGATTCGTCTGCGCACGTGGCGGATTCCGTCGACGCGGCGCGTTCTCTCCTCGACCGCGCCGAGGTCGTAGCGGCCTCGGGCGAGGTCGACCACATCTTCGCGCAAGGCTCGACGGTGAAGATCGGCGGCGGAAGCGCACTGCTGCAACGAGTTACGGCCACCGGATGCGCGTTGGGTGCGCTGACGGCTGCGTACTGTTCCGTTTCTCCGTCTGCGTTGATCGGTGCCGTCGCCGCGCACGCGCACGTGGCGGTCGCGTCGGAGATTGCGGCTCGCTCGACGTCGCGTCCGGGTACCTTCGCTGCTGCATTCTTGGACGGACTCGACGCGGTGGACGAGTCGGCACTGCAGGAATTGGTTCGGCTCGACTGACGAGTGCAACTGGCGCTCCACTCTGTGGCGGCTTCCGCTGAAATACCGCGGAGCGAGCGAACAGTGGAGCAGAAGTTGCCTGCGCCGGCAGGGTTCAGGCCCCTTGATCGAAATGTGATGTAACGGAACGCGTTTGCGAGTGGACATACCTGACGTCGGGCAAATCGAACCAGGTGGTCTTCATGAAACGACTTCTGCTCCTCGCAGTCGGTGCAACAGCTCTCGTCGCGTGCGGCGGATCGGAGCAAGGAACGCCGTCGGCAGCACCGTCCTCGGCCGTTCCGACGACCACAGCGACGAGCTTGGCACCGCTGACACCCGCCCCGGCCACCGTGACCGAGGGAGCGCAGCCGCAGCGAACGCCACCCGAGGAGGCCAGCGACCTGGTTCCCATGGGTCCGTCGGAAGCCGAGCCGCTGTGCCTGGATCTGACGTGGGGGCCGGTACCGCAGGCGGTGGACTCGCTGCCGCTCGTGTTCGCAGATTCACCGTGGGTCGCCACCGACATGGGCGATCCCTGTGCGTCGTTCACCTGGGTCGAAGCCCTCCCGTACGGCGCGACGGTCAGCTCGCCGACGCATCTGCTCTTCTTCCACGACGCCGAGTACCTCGGCACCGCGACGCTGGAGCCGTACGGGTTCACGTCGGTGGCGGCACAGTCCGCCGACACGATCACAGTGAACTACCGCTGGCCACTCGCCGATGACGCCAATGCGAACCCGACCGGCGGACCGGCGACGATCGACTACCAGTGGGAAGGAACGCAAGTGACCATGATCGGCACCCTCCCGCCCGAGGTCACCGGCTAGATCGAGACGGACGATTCCTCGGGGAGTTCGCGGATTTCGGCGTCGGACATCTCCTTGAAGCGTCCGTAGTAGATGCCCCTCGCCTGTTCCGCGACGACGGCCTGGTGAATGGGGAACGCCATCCTCGGTGCCACCGCACGGAGGAATTCGACCGTCTCGGACAGCTTCGACCACGGCGCTGCCGCGGGCAATGCCAGTACCTCGACCTGTTGCTCGGGAACGAACAACGAGTCACCCGGATGGAACAGTTGCCCCGGGTTCTCCGGAGTACCGAGCAGATAACCGGTGTTGTCGATCTCCGGCAATTCCGGATGGATGACGGCGTGCGTGCCGCCGACTCCGGTGACGGTGATGCCGCCCACGGAGAAGTCCTTGCCCGCCGGGGCCGCGATCCATTTCCCTCCGAGCTGGCCTGCCGTCATGGGATCGGCGTGCAGCTCGGCGCGGGGATTGGCGTCGAGAAGCGCGGGAAGTCGCTGCAGATCAACATGATCCGGGTGCTGGTGAGTGACCAGGATGGCGTCGAGCCCGGTGATGCCCTCGAATCCGTGAGAGAACGTGCCGGGATCGAACAGCACCGTGGTGCCGTTGAGTTCGACCAGAACGCAGGAATGTCCGAAGTGTGTCAGCCGCATGCACTCCACAGTAAGCGCGGTTTCGCTCCGCTGGCCAGGGCTGCGTAGACTCCCACCTGCCGGTAACTGTCTTGCTGTACGTATTTCAAGGAGCGCTTTCGTGGCCCGAGTCGTAGTCGATGTCATGCCCAAGGCCGAGATTCTCGATCCGCAGGGTCAGGCCATCGCAGGTGCGCTGGGCCGGCTGGGAATCTCCGGTGTGTCCGATGTGCGTCAGGGCAAGCGCTTCGAGCTGGAGATCGACGATTCCGTCGACGACGCCGAACTCGAGAAGATTGCCGAATCGCTGCTCGCCAACACGGTGATCGAGGACTGGAAAGTGACTCGCATCTCATGAGCGCCCGCGTAGGAGTCATCACGTTCCCCGGAACTCTCGACGACGTCGACGCATCCCGCGCCGTGACTCTCGCCGGCGGCGAGGCCGTCAGCCTGTGGCACGCCGACGCCGATCTGAAGAACGTCGACGCCATCGTCGTCCCCGGCGGATTCTCATACGGCGACTATCTGCGAGCCGGTGCGATCGCCCGCTTCGCTCCCGTGATGGAGTCAGTGGTCAAGGCGGCAGAGGGCGGGATGCCGATCCTGGGGATCTGCAACGGTTTTCAGGTGTTGTGCGAGGTCGGACTGCTTCCCGGAGCGTTGACGCGCAACGAGGGCCTCCATTTCGTGTGCCGCGACCAATGGTTGAAGGTCGAGAATGCCGGCACGGCATGGTCGTCGCGATACGAGCAGGATGCCGAGATCCTGATTCCGGTCAAGAACGCCGAGGGCCGATTCCAGGCATCGCAGAGCGTGCTCGACGAGCTCGAAGGTGAAGGCCGCGTCGTGTTCCGCTACAGCGGGAGCAACCCCAACGGGTCGCAGCGCGGTATTGCCGGAATCTCGTCGGCAAACGGTCGGATCGTCGGCCTGATGCCCCATCCCGAGCACGCCACCGAGCCGTTGACCGGCCCGAGCGACGACGGGCTCGGCATCTTCTACTCGGCACTGGACGCGATCGTCAACGCCTGATTTTCGTGTCGGTGGGTGGGTCTAATCTTCCGCCATGACACTGACCCTGGGCATGATCACGTTCGATTCCACCGACCCGGGCCCGCTCGCTCGCTGGTGGGCCTCACAGGTCGACGGATCGATCGTCGAGGAGAACGACGGCTGGTTCTACGTCGTCGCACTCGCTTCGGCCCCGTATCGACTGGCCTTCCAGAAGGTCGACGACCCGTCGCCGGGTAAGAATCGCCTCCACCTCGACATGACCGCCGAGAACCTCGACGACGAGGTCTCTCGGCTGGTCGAGTCGGGTGCGACCGAGGTCCAGCAGCACACCATGGGTGACTTTCGCTGGGTGACGCTCAGCGATCCCGACGGCAACGTGTTCTGCGTATCCGGGGCGCACTGAGCAGCGGATGCCCGCCCAGTCGTGGGTAACGCTCGTCGTTGGCGTTCTGGCCGTCGTCGGGGTCGCTCTCATCGCCAGCACCGAACGCAAGGTGCTGCTTGCCGTTGCGGGCCGGTCTGCACGTCGCGCACTGGCGCAACCGCGCGAAACCGAGGACACTGACGGCGAGAGCGAGCAGGAGGACCCGCGATGACCACCACCGACGAACGCAACATCAAAGCACCACGGCCAACGGTCGCCGCTGCCGCTGCCCGCGCGTACATCACCATGGCCGAACGCGATCATCAACCCGTACCCGACTGGATTCGCGACGCTGCAGCGGGACGACCGACCACTCCGCCGCCTGAATAGCGGGTCTGTCGGCACGTGATCGCAGTCAGGCCGCGCGTGCGCGTAGTTCGGTCAACGCTGAGGTGAAGATACCCTTAGGCCCGTGCGTCACGTCGCAATACTCGCCGTCTCGCCAGAAGAACACCGAGCGCGACAGTGGGCTCGGTGTATCGCGAGAGAACACGTCGGCCAGCTCGGCGAGTGCGGTGGCTGCCGCGACTGCGTCGTCGGCGTCGCGGGGCCGATGAAAGGCGAATTCGTACGCGTTGGGGACGGCGAAGAGTACGCCGTACAGGCATTCGCCCAGATGCGACGAAATCAACGTGGTCATATCGGCGATCTTCGACGCGAGATAGATCGAATCGCCGTCGAGCACCTCGATGCAGACCCCCTCGCGTTCGAGCAACTGCGCTCCCTCGAACTCGATCGCCGCAGTGTTCTTGCGACCCGCAGCCCACGCAGCGTCGATGTCGCGCCCCTCGAAGTGACTGTCGGACAACGTCAGAGCTCGATTCGGAGACGACAGATTCAACACCCGCCTCGGCGCATCGGGTGCCGCGAGCAGGGGAACCGAATAACTGTACGAACCCATCGATTCCAACACGCACGGCGCAACGACGCGTTCACGGAGTTTCGAATGGAACTCGTCGTCGGACAGGCCTGCGATGAACGCCGGAGCGGACTCGCGCATCGCCTCGATCATGACCTGGACATGGCCGCCGATGATGCTGTCCCACGCCGACCGGGGCGCACCCGAGCAGCGGGCGAACACGTTGTCGAGCGGGAAGCGTGCACCCGACTCCGCGCCGAGCGTGGTCGCATCCTCACGGTGCACCACCATTCCGCGGGTACGAAATGCTTCGATCGTTTTCATTCGAACGATGGCGAGTGTGGTTGCGTGAGCGACGTGTTGGTTCGGTGTCGGCTCGATCTTCATGTTTCTCCCCCGGTCGGTGTGTGCTCTCGGGGTGTTCGACGCGGCGGCTGACACAATGGTTCCCATGTCGTCCTCTGCCTCTGCTGCCGGTCTCTGCAACTTCGTCGACGTCTCGCCGTCCCCGTTCCATGTGTGTCGGACGGTGTCGGTGCAGCTCGAGGACGCCGGATTCGTACGTCTGGACGAGACCGATGCCTGGCCGACCGAACCAGGCCGCTACTACTTGATCCGCGGCGGTTCTCTCGTCGCGTGGAGCACCGAGCACACCAATTCGGGTCGTTCCGCAGGCTCCACTCCTGATGGCCCCTTCCGCATTGTCGGCGGACACACCGACAGCCCCAATCTCCGGGTGAAGCAGCATCCCGATCTCGAATCGGCGGGTTGGCAGATGGTCGGCCTGGAGCCGTACGGCGGTGCCTGGCTGAACTCCTGGCTCGATCGCGACCTGGGTATCTCCGGCCGGCTCAGCGTGCGCGACGGCAACACCGCTCGCGAGGTGCTCGTCAAGGTGGACGAGCCGATCCTCCGCGTTCCGCAGCTGGCGATCCACCTGTCCGAGGACCGCAAAGGCGTCACGCTCGATCCGCAGCGGCACGTCAATGCCATTTGGGGCGTGGGTAACTCGCCACGATCGTTCATCTCCTACGTCGCCGACCGCGAAGGCGTCGATCCCGGTTCGGTGCTGGGCTGGGAACTGATGACACACGACCTGGCACCCAGCGCGGTGGTGGGCGTCGAATCCGAGTTGGTCAGTGCGCCGCGTCTGGACAACCAGGGCACCTGTTACGCCGGAACGCAGGCTTTGCTTGCGGCAGTGGAGAATCCGACCGACGTCACTCCCGTGTTGGCTCTGTTCGACCACGAGGAAGTCGGCAGTATGTCCGACCGTGGCGCGTTCTCGGACCTGCTCAACACCGTGCTCGAACGCATCGTGCTGGGGCGCGGCGGCGGCCGCGAGGAATTCCTGCGCACGATGGCCGGATCCATCTGTGCCTCAGGCGATATGGCGCACGCGACACACCCGAACTACCCGGATCGGCACGAGCCCGCCCATCGCATCGAACTCGGCGGGGGACCGGTGCTCAAGGTCAACCAAAACCTGCGCTACGCAACCGATTCCGCCGGTGCCGGTGCATTCGCACTGGCATGCGAGCAAGCCGACGTACCGTTGCAGCGCTACGTTCATCGCGCGGATCTACCGTGCGGATCGACCATCGGACCGATCACCGCGTCGCGCACCGGGTTGTCGACGGTCGACGTCGGCGCAGCGCAACTCGCCATGCACTCGTCCCGAGAGTTGATGGGAGCCGGCGACGTGAAGGCATACGCCGACGCGTTGGCGGCTTTCCTCGCCCCTGCCTGAGCCAGATCGGCGTCGCAAACGCGCGCGCAATTGTCAGGTGCGCGCGGATTCGTGCCCGATTCCGGGGCTGTTTCGCTCGCGTTCGGCAAACGCGCGCGCGTTTGCGAAATCCGGGGGCGGACGTCGAATGTTGGTGAGCCTTGGACCGCGAAGTTCGTGATCATCGTTCGGCAATCGCAAACGCGCGCGCATTCGTCAGGTGCGCGGAGTTTCGTGCCCGATTCCGGGGCAATTCGGCTCGCGTCTGGCAAACGCGAGCGCGTTTGCGAGATCAGGGGGGTGGGCCGAAGACCTAGAGCGGATCGAGTTGCAGGCAGGCGTCGGCAGCGAGCCAGAACAATTGTTCGCGCACCGTGGTTGCCTTGGTCCAGCCGCGGTGATCCCAGTCGGCGGCCAGGGAGTCTCCCGCGTACAGCAGTTGCGCGAATCGGACTCCGCGGAATCGGGCGACGGCGCAGAAGGCCGACGCCTCCATGTCGACCGTGCGGCAGCCTTCCTCGACGCGGCGCGAGACTCGTCCGCGGGTCTCGCGGTAGAGCGCGTCGGTGGTCCAGGAGCGGCCGGTGACGAAGTCGATGCCGGCATCGGTCAGTACCGACTGGAGTACGGCGACACCTACGGGATCGGCGTCGACCACCCGTCCGGGTGGCAGGTAGTGGAACGAGGTGCCCTCGTCGCGCAGGGCGCTGTCGACGACCATGACGTGTCCCATGCCCAGGTCGTCGGACAGCGCCCCGGCACCGCCGACAGCAACGAACTGTGTGCAGCCCATGGCAATGGCTTCTTCGAGGAACAGTGCGGCCAGTGGCGCTCCGACGCCGGGATGGAAGACGGCAAGTTTCTGTCCGCCTCGTTCGATCTCGTAGACGGGGTGTTCGCCGTGCTCGGAGCGCATGATCGACACCACTCGGGCGTCGCCTTTCGCGCAGATGCTCTCGATCACCTCGGCGAAGAAACAGACGACGGCTTTCGGCGGTACGTCGACTCCCTTGGCCACCATCGACGGGTCGATGACGCCCGTTTCGTCCAGATCGTCCTCGGTCAGTGCAATGTCCATCAGGTGATGTTCGCACGAGGCCGATACGTCCGATGCCGTACATGTCGGCGGCACCTTATAGACTCTCCCTGGCATTTCGCTCCATCGAAGGGACCTATTCCTCGTGTCCGCTAGCTCTGTACCCACAGACACTGTCTCGAACGCCGTCGCCACCCCCGACGTTGCGCAGCCGTACAAGGAACTCGGACTCAAGGACGACGAATACGTCCGCATCAAGGAAATCCTCGGCCGCCGCCCCACGGACGCCGAATTGGCGATGTACTCCGTCATGTGGAGCGAGCACTGCTCGTACAAGTCCTCGAAGGTGCACCTGAAGTACTTCGGCGAGACCACCACCGACGAGATGCGCAAGCCGATGCTCGCCGGTATCGGCGAGAACGCGGGCGTCGTCGACGTCGGCGACGGCTGGGCCGTCACGTTCAAGGTCGAGAGCCACAATCACCCGTCGTACGTCGAGCCCTACCAGGGTGCGGCGACGGGCGTCGGCGGCATCGTCCGCGACATCATGGCCATGGGCGCGCGCCCGATCGCCGTCATGGACCAGCTGCGATTCGGTGCTGCCGATGCACCCGATACGCGCCGTGTCCTGAGCGGCATCGTCGCAGGCGTCGGTGGGTACGGAAACTCCCTCGGCCTACCGAACATCGGCGGCGAGACGGTGTTCGACGCCTCCTACGCCGGTAACCCTCTGCTCAACGCCCTGTGTGCCGGCGTCATGCGGGTCGAGGACATGCACCTCGCGTTCGCGTCGGGCCTAGGTAACAAGATCATTCTGTTCGGTGCACGAACGGGTCTCGACGGCATCGGCGGCGTGTCCGTGCTCGCGTCGGAGACCTTCGACGGCGACGAGACCGGTGGGGGCCGCAAGAAGCTTCCCGCGGTACAGGTGGGCGATCCGTTCACCGAGAAGGTGCTCATCGAAGCCTGCCTCGAGCTGTACTCCAACAAGCTCGTCGTCGGCATCCAGGACCTCGGTGGTGCCGGGTTGTCCTGCGCCACATCGGAACTCGCGTCCGCCGGCAGTGGTGGCATGCACATCGAGCTCGACAAGGTGCCGATGCGCGCCACCGGCATGACTCCGGCCGAGGTGCTCTCGAGCGAATCCCAGGAGCGCATGTGCGCCGTGGTGACCCCCGAGAACGTCGACGCATTCATGGCCGTCTGCAAGAAGTGGGACGTCCTGGCCACGGTCATCGGTGAGGTCACCGACGGCGAGCACCTCCAGATCACCTGGCACGGCGATACCGTCGTCGATGTACCGCCGAAAACCGTTGCGCACGAAGGCCCGGTGTACAACCGTCCGGTGCAGCGCCCGGACACCCAGGACGCGTTGATCGCGAACAGCACGGCGTCGCTGAAGCGTCCGGAAACCGCGGACGAGCTGAAGGCCACTCTGCTGAAGATGATCGGCTCGCCGCAGCTGTGCAGCCGCCGATTCATCACCGAGCAGTACGACCGCTACGTCCGCGGCAACACCGTGCTGGCCGAGAACGCCGATGCAGGCGTCATCCGCATCGACGAGAAGACCGGTCGCGGAATCGCTTTGGCCACCGACGCGTCGGGCCGCTACACCGCACTCGACCCGTACCAGGGCGCGCAGCTGGCTCTGGCCGAGGCGTTCCGCAACGTCGCGGTCACCGGCGCCACTCCCAAGGCCGTCACCAATTGCCTGAACTTCGGTTCGCCGGAGGACCCGGGTGTCATGTGGCAGTTCCAGCAGGCCGTACGCGGTTTGGCGGACGGGTGTGTCACCCTCGGCATCCCGGTCACCGGCGGCAACGTCAGCTTCTACAACCAGACCGGCGCGGAGCCGATCCTGCCGACCCCCGTGGTCGGAGTGCTGGGCGTCATCGACGACGTCCATCGCCGCATCCCGACGGGGCTCGGCCTCGAGCCCGGCGAGACGCTCATCCTGCTGGGGGAGACCCACGACGAGTTCGACGGGTCCATCTGGGCGCAGGTCGAGCACGATCACCTCGGCGGCGTTCCGCCGAAGGTCGATCTCGCTCGGGAGCAGTTGTTGGCAGACATCCTGCTCGCATCCTCCCGCGACGGCCTGGTCTCGGCTGCACACGACCTGTCCGAGGGTGGTCTCGCTCAGGCCGTCGTCGAGGCAGCCTTGGCCGGCGAAACCGGTTGCCGCATCATCGTTCCCGAAGGCGCAGACCCGTTCGTGACCTTGTTCTCCGAATCCTCCGGCCGGGTGCTGGTCGCCGTGCCGCGCACCGAGGAGACCCGGTTCACCGGCATGTGCACCGCACGCGGACTTCCGTGGGCGCGAGTGGGCGTCGTCGACGAGGGCTCGGATTCGATCGAGGTCCAGGGGCAGTTCTCCGTGCCGATGACGGAACTGCGGGAGACGTTCGAGAGCACTCTTCCCAGACTCTTCGGCTGACCGAGGTGGGGGGACAGGTATCGGAGCGTCGAAGGGGGACCGAGCCCACACTCGAGCAGGATCAGCATCATCGGTATCACTTTCCGACGGTGGAGTTCTCGGCTCCGTCGCCGGAGAAGCATCCGTTCGTCATGTGGTCGTGGGGCCTGCTGCGTCTTGACTTCACCGGAATCGCGTTCAGCGCGTTGTTCTTCTGCTGGTCACTGACGCCGTCGCTGCTGCCTCGTGGATGGCTGTTCCAAGGCATCATCGGCGGCATCAACTCGGCTATCGGGTACGCCTTCGGGGTGGCCGTGGGATGGGCGGTGACGCGTTGGTGGCTGTCGTCGCGTTCGTGGTGGCCATTGCCGCGCAAGGTCGAACTCGCAGTCAAGGTGGTCGTACTCGTCGTCGCCGTCGCTGCGTCGATGATCATGCTGGCGGTCTCGGCGCAGTGGCAGCGTGAACTCGCCGCGCTCATGGACGCGGAGGGGACCACCACGACGGGTTACCTCCGCACCGGAGCATTGAGCATTGCCATTGCCGCACTGCTCATCTCGATCTCGCGGGTGCTGCGCGACGTCGTCCGATTGCTCGCCCGTCAGATCAATCGCATCGTCAAGATGCCACGCGAGGTGGCCAACGCACTCGGCGTGATCGTCCTGGTGGTTCTGGTCGTCGCCCTGGTTCAGGGTGTGCTGCTGCGTGCGGTCTCCGAGGTGACCAACTCGGTGTTCAGTCTGCAGAACAACGAAACGCGAGAGGGCACAGAACAACCCGTCGCCGACGAGAGGTCGGGTAGCCCGAACTCGTTGGCACCGTGGGACACACTCGGATTCGAGGGCCGCAACTTCGTCTCCAGCGGTCTGCGAGCCGACGAGATGGAACGGGCCACCGGACGTCCGAGCCTCGAACCCATTCGGGCCTACGCCGGACTGGAAACCGCGGAGACTCAGGACGAACGACTCGATATCGTCGTCGCCGAACTCGAACGCACCGGCGCGTTCCAGCGCAAAGCGCTCATCGTCGTGCCGACCACCGGCACCGGCTGGGTCAACCCCACCGCCGTCGAGGCCGAGGAGCTGATGTTCGACGGCGATGTCGCCACCGTCGCCTCTCAGTACTCGTATCTGCCGAGTTGGATCTCGTTCATCGCCGAGGGCGACAAAGCCGCCCAGGCAGGCAAGGCGCTGATCGACAAAGTGCACGACCGCTGGCTGCAGGAGCCCGAGGCCACCCGCCCCAAGTTCTACGTCTACGGCGAAAGTCTGGGGACGAAGTCCGGTGAAGGCGCGTTCGACGGGTTGGCGGACATCCGCGCCACCACCGACGGCGTCCTGTGGGTGGGTCCGCCGAACGACAACCGCATCTGGAGTCAGTTCGTCAGCAGGCGTGATCCGGGCAGCCCCGAGGTTCGGCCGGTGTACTCCGAGGGCCTGACGGTTCGCTTCGCCGACAATTCGTCGGGCATCCCGCCGGAGGATCAGCCCTGGTACGCCCCGCGCATCCTGTACGTCCAGCATGCGTCGGATCCGGTGGTCTGGTGGTCACCGGACCTGCTGTTCGAGCGTCCGGACTGGCTGTCCGAGCCGCCGGGGCCGGACCGACTGCCGAGCATGCGTTGGTTCCCGGTGGTGACGTTCTGGCAGGTGGCAGCGGACCTGACTAATGCCGCGGGCGTCCCCGACGGCCACGGTCACAACTACGGAACCCTCGTGCTCGACGGCTGGGTGGCCGTCGCCGCCCCCGAAGGCTGGACCGACCGCGACACCGAACGAGTGCGCGGCGTCATGGAGCAATTCGCCGGACGTGACGGTCCCGAGAAGTGAGAACCGCTCTGGCAACCGGAGTGGAGCCTGCGGAACGACCCATTCTGACCGGACTCGTGACAACGGCGTGGAGCACGTACGTGCTGCCTGCGGCCGGGCTCGGAGCCCGCGGGCGGGCAGTGGCCAACGCGTCGTTCGCCGTCGCTGTGGCTGCGGTGTCGGGATCGAATGCCGAACGGCTGGGCCTGCGTAACGCCGCATCCGGGCTGAAATGGGGTGCGGCTGCGGCAGCGATACCCGTCCTGGGGTCTGCGGTGGTGGCCGCCGTACCCGCACTGCGTCGACGCGTCCGTCCGTCCGAGGACGATCTCGCGGAGTGGGTGCTGTTTCGGATTCCGGTGGGGACGGTGCTGACCGAGGAGTTGCTCTTCCGCGGTGTGCTCGATGCGGCATCGCCTGCCCTGTCGCCGGTCTTCTTCGGACTGTGGCACATTCGTCCCGCCCGCGCCGCCGGGGATTCGGTGGCCGGGACCGTTGCCGCGACGACCGTCGCCGGGGTGGTGTTCTCGTGGCTGCGGGCGCGCAGCGGCAGTGTGCTCGCCCCTGCTGCGCTGCACTACGCACTCAACGCGAGCGGTGCCGTGTTGGCGCATCTCGCGGCTACCGAACGTGAGAGGAGCTGACCGGAGATGCCACCGCACAAGGAGGTCGGTCCCGCCGAGGTGCGCGAGGCCGTTCTGGCCGTCGCGGGCTGGATCAGAGGCGAGGCCGAGAAGCCGCCGCGGGCACAGATCGCCGCCGCCGTGCGCACCACCGCCAGAACTCTCGGTCAGAACGCGCCGGGGTCGTCGGTGGAGGTGCGGGTGCCGCCGTTCGTCGCGGTGCAGTGCATCGTCGGGCCCCGGCACACCAGAGGAACCCCGCCGAACGTCGTCGAAACCGATGCTCTGACATGGCTTCAGGTGGCCACCGGGACCCGGGATTTTGCCGAGGCGCTCGGCGACGGCTCGATCGACGCGTCCGGCAGCCGGGCCGTCGAGGTGGGTCGTTGGTTGCCGTTGCTGACCATCACCTGACCGCCGGATTTCAGCGGCCGTTCGACCGCCGGGAATCTCCTGGACACACGATGCGTTGTGTCAGCCCGTGTGCCCGTAGACTGGGCACGGCCCCCCGCCCCGGACCCCCTAGGGAGCAATGCCCGTGACCAACGCCGATTTGTCGGTCGACAGTCCGAATCTTCTGGTAGGCAAACCCATCGACGAGCCGGAGAACGAGCCGCGCGAAGAGTGTGGAGTGTTCGGTGTGTGGGCACCGGGCGAGGACGTGGCCAAGCTCTCGTACTACGGCCTCTACGCACTGCAGCACCGTGGGCAGGAAGCCGCAGGCATCGCGGTGTCCGACGGCTCCCAGGTGCTCGTGTTCAAGGATCTCGGCCTGGTCAGTCAGGTGTTCGACGAGCAGACGCTCGGCGCGATGCCCGGGCACGTCGCCATCGGCCATTGCCGGTACTCCACCAGTGGGTCGGTGACGTGGGAGAACGCGCAGCCGATCTTCCGTACCACCACTGCCGGTACCGGTATCGCACTCGGGCACAACGGCAATCTGGTGAACTTCGCCGAACTCGCCACCAAGGCTCGCGATGCGGGCCTGATCAGCGATCGATTGCAGGGCAACGGGACGTCGGATTCCGATGTCGTGACGGCACTGCTGGCGCACAAGGCGGCCGACTGCACCATCGAGCAGGCGGCCATGGAATTGCTGCCGCTGCTCAAAGGCGCGTTCTGCCTGACCTTCATGGACGAGCACACCCTCTACGCCGCGCGTGATCCGCACGGCGTTCGGCCGTTGTGCCTCGGTCGCCTCGATCGCGGCTGGGTCGTCGCCAGCGAGACCGCAGCACTCGACATCGTCGGTGCGGCCTTCGTCCGCGACATCGAGCCCGGCGAACTGTTGGCGATCGACGCCGACGGCGTTCGGTCCTCGCGTTTCGCTGCCCCCGAGCCCAAGGGCTGCGTGTTCGAGTACGTCTATCTCGCACGGCCCGACAGCGTCATCGGTGGTCGATCGGTGCACTCGACTCGGGTGGAAATCGGACGTCGTCTCGCCAAGGAGCATCCGGCCGAGGGTGATCTGGTCATCCCGGTGCCCGAGAGCGGAACTCCGGCAGCCGTGGGCTTCGCCCAGGGCTCGGGAATCCCGTACGGCCAGGGGCTCATGAAGAACGCGTACGTGGGCCGCACGTTCATTCAACCGTCGCAGACCATTCGGCAGCTCGGTATCCGGCTCAAGCTCAACCCTCTCAAAGAGGTCATTCGCGGCAAAAGGCTCGTGGTGGTGGATGATTCGATCGTTCGCGGCAACACGCAGCGGGCGCTGATCAGGATGCTGCGCGAGGCCGGTGCCCTCGAGATCCACGTACGTATCGCGTCCCCGCCGGTGCGGTGGCCCTGCTTCTACGGCATCGACTTCGCTTCTCCCGCAGAGCTGATCGCCAACGGCGTCGATTCCGAGGACGGAATCCTCGAAGGCGTCCGGCAGGCCATCGGTGCCGACTCGCTGGGCTACATCTCCATCGACGGCATGATCGCGGCGTCGGAGCAGCCCGAATCGCGCTTGTGCGCAGCATGTTTCACCGGGAAGTACCCCATCGATCTGCCCGCGGACAATGCACTCGGCAAGCACGTGCTCGAGGGTCTGCTGGCGTCGGCCGCTGGGCAACCGGTGGACAACGACGCGAATGTGAGCGCTCTCAGCCGTCCTTGACCTGGTCTTTTCCGTTAGGGAACAGCAGGGTTTTCTCAATGCCACATATTGGAAACAGTCCATCGGTACTGTCCCGAGTTACATAGGACACACCGATTGGATAGAGGCTCAGATGACCCTGTCGCCCGACGACGGACGCATGCAGCGCTACAGCGCCGCATCACGAACGGCTGTGCGTAAGCACGGCAAGAAGACCGCCGCAGTGGCCGCACTGTCGGTACTCGCACTGACCGCCGCAGCGTGCGGCTCGGGACGCACCGACGCCGGTGGATCCGGCGACGGCGGCGGCGGTGAGACCATCACGGTCGGCACCACGGACCAGGTCACCTCGCTCGACCCGGCCGGCTCGTACGACAACGGATCGTTCATGGTGATGAACCAGACGTATCCCTTCTTGATGAACTTCGCTCCCGGTAGCTCCGAGCTCGAGCCCGATGCGGCCGAGAGCTGCGATTTCGCGGAGCCGACCGTCTACAAGTGCACGCTCAAGGACGACCTGAAGTTCGCCAACGGCAATCCGCTGACGAGCGAGAGCGTCAAGTTCTCGTTCGACCGCATCGTCGCGATCAACGATCCGAACGGGCCTGCGTCGCTGCTGACCAATCTCGACAGCATCGCGACACCGGACGAGAAGACCGTCGAGTTCACCCTCAAAGCGGCCAACGATCAGACGTTCCCGCAGATCCTCGCGACACCCGCGGGCCCGATCGTCGACCAGACGGTGTTCCCGGCCGACAAGGTGCTCGACGACGACGCAGTGGTTGCGGGCAAGCCGTTCGCCGGCCCGTACTCCATCTCCAGCTATGGCAAGAACTCACTCGTCAGCTTCGTGGCCAACGGGGACTACAACGGCATTCTCGGCACCCCGAAGACGTCGTCGGTCAACGTGAAGTACTACACCAGCTCCGACAACCTCAAGCTCGATGTGCAGAACAAGGCCATCGATGTGGCATGGCGTTCCCTCACCCCGACCGACGTCGAATCGCTGGGAGCCGTCGACGGCCTGACGGTGCACGAGGGCCCCGGCGGCGAGTCCCGCTACATGGTCTTCAACATGAACACGATGCCCGGCAACACCCCCGACCAGAAGTTGGCCGTACGCAAGGCGATTGCTGCCTCGGTCGATCGCCAGGCGCTCTCCGACGGCGTCTACAAGGGCACCTACACCCCGCTGTACTCCGTGGTGCCGACCGGTCTGGAAGGTTCCAACAAGGCCTTCTCCGACGTCTACGGTGAGACCCCCAACAAAGACGAGGCTGCCGGGTTCCTCTCGGCCGCAGGCGTGGCCACTCCGATCCAGCTCAACCTGCAGTACAACCCGGATCACTACGGCTCGAGCTCGAGCGAGGAGTACGCCGCGATCAAGAGTCAGCTCGACGCGACGGGCTTGTTCAATGTGAACCTGCAGTCCACCGAGTGGAGCACCTACACCAAGGAACGCGTCGCCGACGCGTACCCGGTCTACCAGCTCGGCTGGTTCCCGGACTACCCCGATGCAGACAACTACCTGACGCCGTTCTTCGGGCCGGACAACTTCCTCCAGTCGCATTTCGAGAACCCGGAGATCACGTCACTGCTCGACCTCGAGCGCACGACGGCCGACGAGAACGCACGGATGCAGATCATCGGACAGATTCAGACCGAGCTCGCGACCAACTACCTGCCGACCCTTCCGCTGTTGGAGGGCAAGCAGATCGCCGTCGCCACCGATGAGATCAGCGGTGTGGACGAGACCCTCGACGCCTCGTTCAAGTTCCGCTTCGTCACTCTCGCCAAGAGCTGACCGGTGCCCGCTACCGCACAGACGCCGGTAGGGGAGAAGAAAGCGCAGCAGGCGAGCGCGCCGTCACGATACGGCGCGCTCGCCCGCTATCTCGGGATCAGGTTTCTGTTGATCATCCCGACTGCCTGGATTCTCGTCACCGTCGTCTTCTTTCTCATGCGTGTGATCGGTGACCCGATCACCGCCGCCCTCGGCGGTCGACTACCCGCCGAACAGATCGCCCAGCGCAAGGCCGAGGCCGGATACGACCGGCCGATCCTGACGCAGTACTGGGAGTACCTCACCGGATTGTTGCGCGGCGACTTCGGCCGCTCCGCCACCGACAATCGCGCGATCAGTGACGTCCTGCTCGTCAACGGTGCTGCCACACTGGAATTGGCGTTCTGGGCGCTGCTCGTCGCGTTCGCGGTCGGCATCCCGCTCGGGTTCTACGCCGCCACCCATCGCGACCGGTTCGGTGATGCGTCGCTGCGAATCTTCGCGATCCTGGCGTACGCGGCCCCGGTATTCTTCGTCGGCATGCTGCTCAAGCTGCTGTTCGCCGTCAAGCTCGGCTGGCTGCCGGTCGCCGGGCGGGCCAGTACCAATGTTGAACTGGCACTGCAGAACGTCTCCCCGAAGACGAACATTCTGATCATCGACTCGTTCCTGTACGGCGACACCGGTTACACCGTCGACGTGCTCGAGCACGCGGTTCTGCCCGCTCTTGCGCTCGGCCTGCTGACGGCCGGTGTGTTCCTGCGATTGGTGCGAGTCAACCTGATTCAGACGTTGCAGGCGCCGTTCGTCGACGCCGCCCGCGCGCGCGGGTTGAGCGAGGGCACGGTGACGAGGCGACATGCGTTCCGCAACGCCATGATTCCCATCGTCACCGTCATCGGACTGCAGATCGCCGTCCTCCTCGGCGGTGCCGTACTCACCGAGACGACCTTCGAGTGGCAAGGACTGGGCTACGAACTCGCCCGTTATCTGCAGGCCCGCGATTTCGTTGCCGTGCAAGGCATCGTGACGTTCCTGGCCGTGGTGGTCGCCGTCGTCAGCTTCGTCACCGACGCGATCGTCGCCCTCATCGACCCGAGAGTGAGGTTCTGATGAGCACCGAAGTCGTGCTGTCCGACGTTCCTCCCACCCGTCCGCACCGCAGAGGGTTCCCCGGCGTCGCGTTCGTGAAGTCCACCTCGGGATTGCAGCGGGTCACGCTCATCGTCGGGTTGGCGCTGATGGTGGGGTTCGTGATCGCGGCGCTGTTCGCGCCGATTCTCGCGCCGTACGGTTTCTCGCAGACCAGTGACGCCGGTGCGGATTTCGCCCGCCAAGCCGCGCCGTCCGCGGATCACTGGTTCGGTACCTCGGTTCGCGGTGAGGACGTGTTCTCGCGGGTGATCTACGGTGCCAGAACCGCATTGATGGTCATCGCCTCGTCGCTGGTGCTGTCCCTGATCATCGGCGTTCCCCTCGGTCTGGCCTCGGGCTACATCGGCCGCTGGTTCGACCGGGTGCTCGTGCTGTTCATGGACGCGATGTACGCATTCCCGTCTCTGCTTCTCGCCGTGGTCATCTCGATCGTCGTGGCAGGCGGTCAGTCGTCGAGTTTCGGCGGTATCGCCTCCGCGGCCATCGCCATCACGGCGATCTTCGTGCCCCAGTACTTCCGGGTGGTCCGCAACGCGACGGTCGCCGTCAAGACCGAACCGTACGTCGACGCCGCGCGGGTGACCGGAGCCGGTACACCGCGAATTCTGTTCCGGCACATACTCGCCAACGTGGTGCAGACACTGCCGGTCATCATCACGCTCAACGGAGCCGAGGCCATCCTCACCCTCGCCGGGCTCGGCTTCCTCGGGTTCGGGATCGAGCCGACCTCCGCCTCGGAGTGGGGATACGACATCAACAAGGCCCTACCGGACATCTCCAACGGCATCTGGTGGACGTCGGTGTTCCCGGGCCTGGGCATCGTGCTGGTAGTCCTCGGTCTGACCATGGTCGGTGAAAGTGCAAGCGAGACACTCAATCCGCTGCTGCGGACCCGCAAGAAGTTCAAGAAGGCGGTGAAGGTATGACATCGAGTGTCGTGACTGAACGCGAGTTCGCATTGTCGGTGCAGTCGTTGTCCGTTTCGTTCGTCACCGATGCCGGCGAAGTCGATGCCGTCACCGAGGTCTCGTTCGAGGTCTTTCCCGGTGAAGTTCTCGCTGTGGTGGGGGAGTCGGGGTCGGGTAAGTCCGTCAGTGTCCGCTCCGCCATCGGGTTGCTGCCCGATACCGCGCGGGTCGAAGGACACGTGGTTCTCGGCGGGCAGGACGTCACCACGCTGAGCAACAAGGCGTGGGCGCAGTTGCGCGGCAACAAGATTTCGATGGTGTTCCAGGAGCCGGGCAGCGCTCTCGATCCGCTGTTCACCATCGGGTATCAGATCGTCGAAGCACTCCGGGCCCACACTCCTGACGACGGTAGACGGATGTCGGCAAAGGATGCCAAGGCCCGGGCCGTCGAGTTGCTGACGATGGTGGGTCTGCCCAATCCCGAGCAGCGCTTCTCGTACTACCCACACGAGCTCTCCGGTGGCCAGAAGCAACGCGTCATGATCGCGATCGCCATCTCGTGTGAGGCGAAAGTCATCATCGCCGACGAGCCGACCACCGCCCTCGACGTCACTGTGCAGGCCGAGATCCTCGAACTGCTCCGCGATCTCAAGGATCGGTTGGGCTGCGCCATCGTGCTGATCACCCACAGCATGGGCGTCGTGTCCGATCTGGCGGACCGCGTCGTCGTCATGCAGAACGGCCGAGTCGTCGAGGAAGCGCCGGTGGCACAGCTGTTCGACGCCCCCGAAGACGAGTACACCAAAAAGCTGCTGGCCGCGGTGCCGACCCTTGCTGCAGTGGAGTCGGACAAGACCGTCGACACGTCGGGCGAGCCGGTACTCGAGGTCTCGCAGCTGGTGGTGCAGTTCTCCGGTGGGGTCGGCTCCTCGGCATTCCGAGCGGTCGACGACGTCTCGCTGACCATCCACCGCGGCGAAACCCTCGGTCTGGTGGGCGAATCGGGCTCGGGTAAGTCGACGATCGGCAGGTGCGTTGCAGCGCTCCAGAAGCCGACCAGCGGCAGCGTGACGGTGATGGGACAGAACATCGCCGGCGTGAGCGAGCGCAAGCTCAAGCCCTTGCGCAAGCGATTCGGCTTCGTCTTCCAAGACCCGTCGGCGTCGCTGAACCCGCGGCTCACCGTCGGACAGTGCATCGCCGAGCCGATGATCGTGCACAAGTACGGCTCCAAGGATGCGATCGCGGCCAGGACCACCGAGCTGCTCGACGCCGTGCAACTACCGTCCGGCACCGACAAGCGTTACCCGCACGAGCTGTCCGGTGGGCAACGGCAACGCGTCAGCCTGGCGCGGGCACTGGTGCTGGGACCGGATCTGGTGGTCGCGGACGAGCCGACCAGTGCACTCGACGTCTCGGTCCAGGCGGCCGTGCTCGACCTGTTCGAGGCGCTGCAGCGGGAGTTCGGTTTCGCCTGCCTGTTCATCAGCCACGATCTGGCGGTGGTCGATCGCGTCGCACATCGGGTGGTGGTGCTGCGGGGCGGCCAGGTCGTCGAGCAGGGCACGCCGTGGAAGATTCTGCGCTCGCCGGAGGAGGAGTACACGAAGAAGCTGTTGGCCGCCATCCCGGGCAAGCGGCTGCGCACGTAAATTCTTCCCGCCAGCGGGCACTCCGGTACCGTTAGGGCGCTATCTGCGCCGCTACGCACGGTTCGCGTGCTTGGGGGCGCTGACATGAACGAGTACACAGGCTGGAGCCGAATGACCGAGGAATCCCAACCCACGAGCGCAACTCACTCGGGCGGTGCCTCCTACGCGGCGGCCGGGGTCGATATCGCCGCAGGAGACCGAGCAGTTCAACTGTTCGCGCCACTCGCCAAGAAGGCCAGCAGGCCCGAGGTCATGGGCGGTCTCGGTGGTTTCGCCGGTCTGTTCGCGCTCAAGGGCGACTACCGCGAGCCGGTCCTGGCTGCCTCGACCGACGGAGTCGGCACGAAGGTCGCCGTCGCCCAGGCCCTCGGCAAGCACGACACCCTGGGTCTCGACCTCGTGGCCATGGTCGTCGACGATCTGGTCGTGTGCGGAGCCGAGCCGCTGTTCCTGCAGGACTACATCGCCGTCGGCCGTGTCGTTCCCGAGCAGGTCGCGGAACTGGTCAAGGGCATCGCCGAGGGCTGCATCATCGCCGGTTGTGCCTTGCTCGGCGGCGAGACGGCCGAACACCCGGGGCTGATGGCCGACGGTGACTACGACCTTTCTGCCACCGGCATCGGCGTCGTGGAGGCGGACTCGATCCTCGGACCCGAGCGCGTGCGTCCCGGCGACGTCGTCATCGGCATGGGATCGTCCGGTCTGCATTCCAACGGCTACTCGCTCGCTCGCAAGGTGCTGCTCGAGATCAACCACATGGATCTCGGCGGACACGTCGAGGAGTTCGGCCGCACACTCGGCGAGGAACTGCTCGAGCCGACGAAGATCTACGCCAAGGACTGCCTCGCACTCGCGGCCGAGACCGACGTGCGCACGTTCTGCCACGTGACGGGCGGCGGACTCGCCAACAACCTCTCGCGCGTCATGCCCGAGGGTCTCGTGGCCGAACTCGATCGGACCACGTGGAGCCCGGCCCCGATCTTTTCCCTCATCGCGCAGCGCGGACGCGTCGAGCGGGCCGAGATGGAGCAGACGTTCAACATGGGTGTCGGCATGGTCGCGATCGTCGCCCCCGAGGACGTCGATCGTGCTCTGGCAGTACTGACTGCACGGCACATCGACTGCTGGACGCTCGGCACGGTCAAGAAGGCTGCGGGCAAGGACGTCGCCGACGAGCGCGCGCTGCTGCTGGGTAACCACCCGAGGTTCTGACCGGCCGGTCACACGACGAACAAGTGAGGGGGAGCCGCGGTGCGGCTCCCCCTCAGTCGTTCAATGCACAGTTTCTAGCGTCGCCAGTCCTCGTACTCGTCTTCCTCGACTCGGGAATGCACATCCGAGTCAGAGTGGATGCCGCCACGATGGGAGTTGGACGAACCACCGGAGAGCTCTCTTTGCAGACTCTCCAAGTCCGTTGTCGGCGAGCTGTACTTGAGCTCACGAGCGACCTTTGTCTGCTTTGCCTTAGCCCTGCCTCGGCCCATGGCGGTGCCCCCTCGCGGACTTGCGGGGCGGCCTGGGGAAATTTGGCGGCCCCGTTAGAGTTGGTATTTCTTCCTGGCACACACTCTAGCGCGCGAATCGCCGCGATGCGCATACGGCACCACGTGTCGATGCCGGGCCCGGCGGCGCGACACGCCCGGGGCAGGGGTCCGCGCTGCCTGTACCTGCGCATATCCGTGCTCAGGCGAACTATCTTCGCGCTACGACACGAAAACAGTAGTGCTGCGCGTCATGGCCTCCGCGACGATTTCAGCGCCGCCGCCGCGTCGCGGTACACCTTCGGTGCCAATCCGGGCTCGTCCAGAAGAGTCTGCATCGCCGCGGCGTCCCGCCCCTCGAAGAGCATCCGCACCGTCACCGCGTGCCGTGGAACCGATTCGACCGTCACCGAATCACCGGCGGCGAAGACCCCGGGCTCGAGCACTCGGAAGTAAGCGCCCACATCTCCCCGGGCAGTGAATCGGCGAACCCACCCCGGCTCGCCCATCCACCGCGCGAACGTGCCGCAGGGCTTGCGTGCGATGGTTGCCTCCAGTGTCACCGTGCCGATGCGCCACCGCGTCCCGATCACCGCGTCGGTCACCGGGACGCCGCTGGTCCGCAGATTCTCGCCGAACCGTCCTGGCTCGACGGGCGCACCCAGCTGATCGGCCCAGTACCGGGCCTCTGCCTCGTCGTAGGCGTACACGGCTTGATCGAGACCACCGTGGAACTTGGTGTCGGAACAGTGGTCCCCGCCGATGCCGAGCTCGTGCACATCCACCGGGCCGTGCACGGGGCGCTTGTCGATGCCGCTGTCGACGACGCCGCGCCGCCCGAACGGGACGTCGGCATGCACCACGCAGACCGCCGAGACGGTCCCGGTCACCGGCCGCGAAGGCGATCGACGGCCGCGCGGCCGGCCTGCACGTCGTCGTACGAGGGGATGGAATCGGGGTCGATCGACGCCGCACACGGACCCGCCTCCAGGGCGGTGTCCACCGGAATCGTTCTCTTGACCAGCGCGAGGGCAACGGGCCCGAGCTCGAAGTGGTCGACAACGGTCCCCAGACGCCCCACCGCGCGGCCACCGGCGGTGACGGGGTCGCCGGTCACGGGCCGTCCGTCGGCGGAACCGTCGAGATGCAGGAGTACCAGGTGACGCGGCGGTCGACCGAGGTTGTGCACCCGCGAGACGGTCTCCTGCCCGCGATAGCAGCCCTTCTCCAGATGAACCGCGCCGAACTCGGCTGCACTGCCGATCCATCGGACCTCGTGCGGAATGGTCTTCTCGTCGGTGTCCACGCCCACCCGCGGTCGCACCGATTCCACCCGCAACGCCTCGTACGCCCACGTTCCGGCCGGGGCAGCACCGGCGTCACGGAGGCGAAGGAACCAGTCGCTCAGGCCTGCTCGGGGGACGACGACGTCGTACGAGTTCGGACCCGGCCAGGGCATCCGCCGGACGAAGCCGCCGCCGTCCACTGCCGACGCGCCGTAGATCTCGCTCGGAACGGGGAGGCCTGCCTTGTCGAGGATCGACGCCGCGTCGGATCCGAGGACGGAGAGAACGACGAGTTCGTCGGCCTCTCTGGGTTCGGCCTTGGCCCAGAAGACCATCTTCTTCAGGAACGACAGCAGATCCGGTCCCTGTGCACGTTCGGTGTCGATGTAGGTGACCCCGCCCAGATCGGTCTGAACGAAGTGATGCTCGATGCGGCCGTTGACGTCCAGGCTCAGGTTTTCGGCCGAGCTGCCGTCGGGCAGATCCGACACGAGTTGGCTCGAGATCGTGTTCAGCCAGCTCGAGCGCTCGTCGCCGCTGATGGCAAGCACGAATCGGTGGGATCGATCGATGACGGCGGCTGCGCTGACGGCACTGCGTTGTTCGCCGAACGGATTGCCGTAGTGCCAGGCGACGCCGGCATCGACGCTGTCGTCGGGAGAGGGCACTGCGCCGGGGAGAGTGAGAAGAGGACTCGGGGTGATCGTCACAGGATCGGACACCACTCCATAGTAGGAGCACCCGGCCACAGCCTTTAGGGTGGCGGCATGTCGGAGTCGGTAGTGGTGACGTTGGACGGCCGAGTGCACGACGCGGATCGGCCGTTGCTGTTCGCCGACGATCTGGCTGCCGTGCGTGGTGACGGCGCGTTCGAGACGCTGCTGGTGCGTGACGGCTCGGCCTGCGGCGTCGAGCTGCACCTGGCGCGTCTGGCCGTGTCGGCGGCGGCCCTGGATCTTCCCGTCCCCGATCCGGATGCCTGGCGCGCAGTGATCGAGCAGTCGGTCGGCCTGTGGACGGAGAAGTCCACGGACGAGGGCGTTCTGCGGTTGGTGCTGAGCCGTGGTCGTGAGGGCGGCGGCGATCCGACGGCGTTCGTGACGCTGGGGCCACTGCCGGGTCGAGTGCGAAACGCCCGGGAGAACGGGGTGTCGGTGATGACGCTCGATCGGGGCTACTCGGTCGACTTCTCCGCCGGTGCGCCGTGGCAGCTGGCAGGCGCGAAGACGTTGTCGTACGCGACCAACATGGCCGCGCTGCGCCACGCTGCCCGCCAGGGCGTGGACGACGTGATCTACCTCAGCAGCGAGGGCAGAGTGCTCGAGGGACCCCGGTCGACGGTGGTGGTGGCGCGCGGTAAGACTCTCGTCACACCGTCGGTCGAGCAGGGCATCCTGGCGGGCACCACAGTTGCCGCCCTGTTCTCGGTGGCCGAGGCGGCCGGCTGGACGTGCGAGCACGGACATCTGTATCCAGCGGATCTCATTGCAGCGGACGGTGTTTGGCTCGTTTCGAGCGTCACGCTGGCTGCGCGGGTGACATCGATGAACGGCGTCGTTCTGGGGCGGCCCAGCCGCGCGGACGAGGTGCCCGAGATGGTCGATCTCGCGGTGGAGACCGTCCGGATGCTCTGAGGGTCCAATGGCCCTGTCGAAAGACTCTTCCCTACTACTACTCGTAGTAGTACATTCGAATCAGTCGCGGGCCAATGCCCTGACCTGCGGTGTTGCCCGTCACAGCTCGGGTGGAAGAGTTCGGAGTATCGATGGACGCGTTGGATGTCTCGCGGTGGCAGTTCGGTATCACCACCGTTTATCACTTCATTCTCGTACCCCTCACCATCGGCCTCGCGCCGATGGTGGCGGCCATGCAGACCATGTGGGTGATCACCGGCAAGGATTCCTGGTATCGACTGACCAAGTTCTTCGGCAAGCTGTTCCTCATCAACTTCGCACTCGGCGTCGCAACGGGAATCGTGCAGGAGTTCCAGTTCGGAATGAACTGGAGCGAATACTCACGATTCGTCGGTGACGTGTTCGGTGCGCCCCTCGCACTCGAAGGGCTGGTCGCGTTCTTCCTCGAGTCCACGTTCCTCGGTCTGTGGATCTTCGGATGGAGCAGACTACCCAAACTCGTTCACCTGGCGACCATTTGGCTCGTCGCCATCGGCGTCAACGCCTCGGCCTTCTTCATCATCGCGGCCAACTCCTGGATGCAGCATCCCGTCGGCGCGATCTACAACGAAGAAACCGGCCGCGCCGAGCTGACCGATATCTGGGCCCTGCTCACCAACAACACTGCGCTGGCAGCATTTCCGCACGCGGTCGCAGGCGCATTCCTCACCGCCGCAACCTTCGTCGCAGGCATCTCCGGATGGTGGATGGTCCGCGAGGCTCGAAAGAAAAAGGCCGAGAACGAGATAGCTGCGGTCCCAGCCACCGACTCGCGCCAGATGTTCAGGTCGGCAGCACGCATGTCCTTCATCGTCATGATTGTCGCGGGTGGGGCGCTCGCCATCACCGGAGACATTCAGGGCAAGCTCATGTTCGAGCAGCAGCCGATGAAGATGGCCTCCGCAGAATCGTTGTGCGACACAGAAACCGGAGCCAGCTTCTCGCTCCTGACCGTGGGTACCCACAACAACTGCGAATCCGTGGTGCACCTCATCGCGATCCCCGGCCTCACGTCGTTCCTGGCGAAGAACGACTTCGGTGCCACCGTGCAGGGCGTCAACCAACTGCAGGATCAGTACGAGCAGCAGTTCGGACCGGGCAACTACAAGCCCAACCTGTTCGTCACCTACTGGGCGTTCCGGATGATGATCGGCCTGGCCGCAGGCTCTGCGTTGCTAGCTGTCGCAGGACTGTGGGTCACCCGAGGTGGCCGGATTCCCGACCAGAAGTGGTTCTCGTGGCTGTCGCTGCTGGCCATTCCGACGCCGTTCCTGGCCAACAGTGCCGGCTGGATCTTCACCGAAATGGGGCGTCAGCCATGGGTTGTCGCGCCCAACCTCTCGGGAGTCGATCAGATCCGGCTCACCGTCGACCAGGGCGTCTCCGACCATCCCGTCGGCCTCGTCGTCGCCTCGCTGGTGACGTTCACACTGCTGTACGCCGCTCTCGGAGGTGTCTGGTTCTACCTGCTTCGGCGCTACGTCATCGAAGGACCTCTCGACCACGACGCGCACCCGCACGTCGACCCACCGGAATCGGAAGACGATGAGCCCAAGCAGCTCTCGTTCGCGTACTAGGGGATACCAATGTCACTGCCCGAATTCTGGTTCTTCATCATCGCTTTCTTCTTCGTCGGCTACTTCGTGCTCGAAGGCTTCGACTTCGGCGTCGGCATGCTCATGCCCATTCTGGGTAGGCACCCCGACCCCGTGACGGGAGAGAAGCGTCGTCGCGCAGTTCTCAACACCATCGGCCCGGTCTGGGACGGCAACGAAGTCTGGCTCATCACTGCAGGCGGTGCCCTGTTCGCGGCGTTTCCCGAGTGGTACGCCACGTTGTTCTCGGGCTTCTACCTGCCGTTGCTGTTGATCCTGGTGGCGCTCATCCTGCGCATCTGCGCCATCGAATGGCGCGGCAAGATCGACGACCCGGTGTGGCGCCGACGCTGCGACATCGGCATCGGCATCGGCTCGTGGGTTCCGGCGGTGCTGTGGGGCGTCGCGTTCGCCAACATCGTCCGCGGAGTCGCGATCGACGAGAACAAGAAGGTCACCGCAGGGTTCTTCGACCTCCTCAACCCGTACGCACTACTCGGCGGAGTAACGATGGCCGTGGTGTTCGCCCTGCACGGTGCCGTGTTCATCGCGCTCAAGACCTCCGGCGACGTCCACGAGGACTCGGTGAAAATGGCAGCGTGGCTGTCGGTTCCGGCAGTGCTCGTCGGTGGAGCCTTCGCGCTGTGGACACAACTCGCGTACGGGAAAACCTGGACGTGGGTACTCGTCGCGGTGGCAGCAGTGGCCCTGCTGCTCGTCGTCGCGCTGACGGCGAAAGTACGTGAAGGCTGGGCCTTCGTCTTCACCTGCATTGCCATCGTCGCCGTCGTCGTGCTGCTGTTCGCGTCCCTGTTCCCCAACGTGATGCCGTCCAGCACCGACGCCGCCTTCGATCTCACCATCGCCAACGCGTCGTCCAGCCCGTACACGTTGACGGTGATGACGTGGGCTGCGGCCTTCGCTGCACCCGTCGTCCTCGGCTACCAGGCGTGGACGTACTGGGTTTTCCGGCAACGTATTTCGAGCGCCCAGATCCCCGACTCGATCGGGCTTTCGGTGAAGTCGTGACCGCAGCCACCACCCCGCGGACACGGCCGAAGGGCCCGGTCGATCCGCGACTGTGGAAGTACTCGCGCTCCGCCCGCGGCTACGTGCTCGTCACGGTCGCGCTGTCGACCGTGGTCACCCTGTGCATCATCGTGAGTGCACTGGCAATCGGACGCGTGCTGGCCGGCGTCATCACCGACCCGTCGGCCAGATCGTTGTCCGCATGGACGACGGAACTGGTCGTCCTGGCCGGTGCAACAGTGGTTCGGGTGCTCGCGACCGGAGCCCAGTCTCGTTACGCACACCGGTCGGCGTCGCGGGTCGTCGCCGAGCTGGAGATCGAAGTACTCACGACGGCAACGCGTTTCGAGCCTCGCGAGCTCGACGCCGAGCGCGAAGAACTGGCCGTCGTCGTGACCCGCGCCATCGGCGGACTACGGGCGTACCTCACCGGCTATCTGCCGGCGCTGGTGCTGGCCGTCATCGTCACCCCGTTGGTCCTGATCGTCATCCTCACACAGGATCTGACGTCGGCCGCCATCATCGCCGTGACCCTGCCGCTCATCCCCGTCTTCATGATCCTGATCGGCTTGCTGACCAAGGGCCGGGCGGCCGCCACGCTCACCACGATGACCAGGTTGTCTGCGCAACTGCTCGATCTGTTGGCAGGCTTGCCGACTCTGCGCGCGCTCGGGCGCGAGCACGGACCGGCCGCTCGTGTTCGTGCATTGGGCGACGCCCATCGTCGAACGACTATGCGCGCACTGAAGATTGCGTTCCTGTCGTCGATGGTGCTCGAGTTGCTCGCGACGCTGTGTGTAGCGCTGGTTGCCGTCGGCATCGGGCTGCGTCTGGTGTTCGGCGAGATGACACTCGAAGCCGGCATCATCGCACTCGTCCTCGCGCCCGAAGTGTACTTTCCACTGCGTGCCGTCGGCACCCAGTTTCATGCGGCCGAAGACGGCGTCGAGGCAGCCGATCGTGCATTCCGGGTGTTGGACCGGCGAACAGCGCGGCCGACCGGTGGCCGCACCGTCGACGCGACTGCGGTCGACATCGAGCTGGACGGGCTCGGCGTTGCAAGTCGGGACGGAGCGGCACCAGCGGAGCTGAGTGCGCTGTGCCGGGCGGGCACCGTCACGGTCCTGACCGGACCGAACGGCGCAGGTAAAACGACTGCGCTGCACGCGATCCTGGGCCTGACTCCGCCGTCGACGGGCGCGGTGAGTGTCGGGGGAGTGCCGATCGCCGAACTCGATCTCGAACAGTGGTGGGCGCAGGTGGCCTGGCTCCCGCAGCGGCCGGTGTTGGTGCCGGGCACGCTCTACGACAACGTGACCCTGCACGGAATCCCCGACTCGGCTGCACTGGAACTCGCCTGCCGCGCAGCCGGATTCGACGAGGTGCTTCGAGAACACCCCGAGGGCTGGGACACCCGCGTCGGGCAGGGTGGGGTGGGGCTCTCGCTCGGCGAGCTACAGCGCCTCGCACTGACACGTACCTTCGTGTCCGATGCTCCGGTGATGCTGTTGGACGAGCCGACGGCACACCTGGATCCGGTGAGTGAAGCGACTGTGCTGCAGGCGGTTCGAGATGCCGCCGACCGCGGCGTCACCGTGGTGATGGTCGGTCATCGGCGTTCGGTGCTGCATGCCGCCGACCGCATCGTCGAGGTGCGCAGCGACTCGACCACGAAGCGGGAGTTCGAGCATGTCTGATCTGCGACGAGCGCTGGCGCTGCTCGAGCTTTCTCCGCGCAGAGTCGTACTGGCCGTGTTGGCGGGAGTAGCGACGCTGGGCAGTGCGCTCGCCCTGGCGGCGCTGTCGGCGTGGTTGATCACCCGGGCGTGGCAGATGCCACCGGTGCTGGACCTGTCGGTTGCCGTCGTAGCCGTTCGGGCGCTGGGTATCTCGCGCGGGGTGTTTCGGTATCTCGAACGCTTGACCACCCATGATGTGGCGCTGCGCGGAACGACGGCGGCCCGCACGAGGATCTACGAGAGACTGGCGAACGGGAACGGCGCGGTCGCTCTGCGACGGGGTGACGTTCTGGCGCGCACCGGTGCGGACGTGGACGTTCTCGGCGACGTCGTCATCCGGGCCGTCGTTCCCATCTGTGTGAGCGTGCTGATGATGCTCGCGGCCGTGGGCCTGCTCGCGGGAATCGCACCTGCCGCCGCATCGATTCTGGCGGTGGCATTGCTGATCGCCGGCGTGGGTGCACCGATATTCGCGGCCCGGTCGGCGAGGATCGCCGAGGAAGCCGGTGCCGAAGCCGACGTGCGCTTCGCCGAGACAGCGGTCCGCGCACTCGACCATGCGGCGGAACTGCGAGTCGCCCGTCGTCTGGACGCGACACTCGCCGAAGCCGAGGGCGCAGCACACGACTCGGTGAAAGCGCGAGATCGCGCGGCGCGTCCGTCGGCACTCGCCGATGCCGCACAGCCCTTGGCGATCGGAGCGTCGGTGATCGGGTCGTTGCTGATCGGCATCGGGCTGTACGGCCCGGACGGAGGCACGGCGGGCAGCATGACGCCGATGGCGTTGGCGATCATCGTGTTGGTTCCACTGGCCGCATTCGAGGCGACCGCAGCTCTGCCCGCAGCGGCAATCGCACTGATGCGCGGCCGAATCGCGGCCACCCGAATCATGACCATGCTCGACGCGACTCCGACCCATGTGAGTGGCAGCCTGAACGGGTCGTTCCGCGGGCTCCACTCCTGCCCGACCCCTGCTACGAACTTCCGCGCACATGCGCGGAGCGCAATCATCGGGCCCAGCGGATCGGGAAAGACGACGATGCTTCGGGCGCTCGCCGTCGAATTCGGCTCGGATGCAGCGCTGTTCGCCGAAGACGCGCACCTGTTCGATACCTCGATTCTGGAGAACCTGCGAGTGGTGCGGGGTGACGTGGACGAAGACCAGGCAACGCAGGCATTGCGACGAGTGGGTCTCGGACCGTGGCTCGACGCGTTGCCCCAGGGCGTTCACACGACACTGATCGGTGGGGCGCAGGCGGTCTCGGGTGGCGAACGTCGTCGACTCCTTCTCGCACGCGCACTGCTGAGCACCGCGCCCGTCGTGCTGTTGGACGAGCCGACCGAACATCTCGACAGAATCTCCGGCGAACGGATTCTGCGCGAGCTGCTCACCACCGACGGCGGGCTGTTCGGTGCCGAGCGAACGGTGGTCGTCGTCACTCACCAATTGTCCGAGAACACCGACGCCGACCAGGTGATCGACCTCGGAGACCGGACTGCGAAAAAACCCTTTGCCGACTCCCGATCGCGGGCGTACGTTGGGAGTACACGAGAGAGGAGGTGGTCTGAAGTTGATGAACTCTAGGACGCGTGAGGTGGCTGTCAGCTAGCCGCAATCGCTGACGGATTCACTGCGAAGACCGCGCGAGCGGCAGGCGAATCCCAGGCAGCTACCCGGCCCCCGAGCCCCCGACCTGTCCGGTCGGGACCTGATAACAGGTATGGCTCGGGGGCCGTTCGCATGCGAACGGCCCCCGAGATCCGAAAAAGATTCTGCGTCAGCCGATGTAGCGGGTGAGGCGGGCCGACAGACGCGGTGCGAGCGGGCCGTCGGCGACGACACGTTCCTCGACGTACGCCAGATCCCCGCCCTCGACGATTCCGTACAGGCGGCGAGCTCCGCCCACCAGTGCACCCGAGGTGCTGCGGATGACGACGTCGGTGGCAAGTTCCCAGGACGACTGGGTCAGGGCGTGACCGTAATACAGTTCGACGACGCCGGTGCTGTGCGTCAGCAGCAGCTCGACGACTTCTTCGTCCTTGGACCCCTTGACTCCGTCGCCGCCGCTGATGCGCCAGAACCCGGTCTCCCGAAGGTCGGGGTGCGCGTAATTACCGTCGGAATCGAGTCTCCAGGAGCGCGATTCCCAGCTGAGGTAGCTGCCGCCGTCATGGGAAACGACGATCTGCTGACCGAAGGGATAGTCGGTGTCCGTTTCGGGGTCGTGCCCCTCGCCCTGACCGCGCCACACGCCGACGAGTGGCAGCAGCGCCAGCATCGACGGGTGCAGATCGGGGCCGAGCCGCAGGTTTGCGGTGTCGTCCGGGTGAGGGATGTCGGGCAGCACCGGGATGTTGCGCGCCGACGCCTCGGCGAACTTCTGCTCGGCAGCCGAAATGGCTTGGTCACCGCTGGTGATAGGGGTGCCCAGTCCGTCGTCGATGCTGTCGGGGTTGCCCGCGCCCGGTTCCGTCACGACTCGTCGTTGACCAGTCGGTAGACGACATAGAGCGAGAACGCGATGATGGCTACTGCCGCAAGCGCCAGCAATACCTCGAAGAAGATGACCACGGAACCGAGTTTAACCCGCGGCGAGACCGGTCGATGACAACGGTCCGTTTCCGCGCTGTGGCATTGGTGACACACCATCATTTTTGCGGCCCACAGTGCCCTGGATCACTCGTAGTGATGGCGAAACCGACGCGAGCAGGTACCTTCTTCCCGGGGGCGTCGGGCTCTCAATTTCGAGAGCGCCGACGAATTCACTATGTGTGTCGTCAAGGCTGTTGTCTTGTAAGGCTGGGGAGGTCTCTGCAGAAATGCTGCGTCGTAAGCGTGTTCTGACATCGTCGTTCGGTTCCGTATTGGTTCGATCGGCGGTTGTCACAGTGGCGTTGGCCCTTGCAGCTCCCGCTGCTGCGCTGGCCGCGCCCGACTCGGGATCGTCCGATTCGGGTTCGGCAGAGTCGGGTTCGGCCGACTTCGGTTCGTCTCAGGGCCCGAATATCGATCCGAACAACTACGCGCAGGACTGCCCGGACGTACTGCTGTTGGCGGTGTCCGGAGCCACCGACTCGGACTCCGATCGCAATCCGCTCAACGAAGAAGCGCAGACGATCGCGTCGAACTGGGTCGGCAACGTCACCGTTCCGGTCGGTGAGGCGAACGCGGACAGCCCCGGCACCGTCGGCTGGCTCTACGTCCCGTATTCCTCCACCTACGGCTTCGACGTACTCGACAACGTGCCGACCTACCAGGAGTCGATCGCCGACGGCATCGCGTCGACCAATCGGTTGATGGACGAGTACAAGACCAAGTGCGGTGAGAAGACCAAGTTCGCGCTGCTCGGGTACAGCGTCGGCGGCGAAATTCTCGATCGCGTGACGATGGAACTCGGCCACCGTGATCCCAATGCTCTCGTCACGTCCGACGACGTCGTCGGTGTCGTCATGGTGGGGTCGCCCTACCGCCCGGCCGGCGTGCCTAATTTCGGTGACGAGGTGGGCCAGTCCCTCGGCGGCTTCATGGATCAGTCGCCGCGGGACTACGGGTCGATGACGGACAAGGTCACCTGGTCGTGTCGTCCCTACGATCTCGCCTGCGACTCGCCGGACAAGATCGAACTGCTGCAGCTGGCGCTCGGTGTACTCGGTCAAATGCGGTTGACGCTGCTCAACCCGGTGCAGACCGTCTCCGACTTCGGTCGGACGGTTGCCTCCATTGCCACCCGCGCGATCATCGATATCGCCACGAACAAGTCGTGGCTCGAGTCGGACGAGACGCTCCTGCAGGTTCTCGTCAAAGTCTCCGACCGGCAGTATCAGGTGGACGACGTAAAGGCTGCAGCAGCGCTGTCGCCCGATCAACTACTTGCCGATCTCAACTGGGCCCTCGGTCCGGGTGCCGAAACGGTGAAGGCGAAGTTGCGCGCCGAGGGCGAGGGCCTGGTGGAGAACAACAAGGGCATCGTCGACGTCTTGCTCGGCCCCTACTTGGCGATCGGCTTTCTGCAGCACCTGTCCTACTGGTACAACGACCCCAACGACGGGGTCGAGTGGGAAAGCGAAAAGATGGTCGCGTGGGTGACCGATCTCGCCCGAACCGAACGCGAGAAGAAGAACGCGCCTCCCGCGGTCGACCCGGCCACCCCCGAGACCCAGGCACCCCAGACCCAGGCACCCGAGACCCAGGTGCCCGAGACGCCCGGGCCCGCCCCGGAATCCCGGGTGCTGCCGGAGCCGGGGACGCAGACTCGCGTCAGCGACCTCGGTGCCTTCCTCGAATCCCAGGGCATCCCGGTACCTCCCGGCATGTTCCCGCCGCAGTACTCCACGGTCCCCGAGCCGGCGCGAGCGGTCGGCTAGAGCAACGAAAAGAACCCCGCACCTGGTTGCCAGGTGCGGGGTTCTTCTATGTGATCGGTTCGGTGACTCAGACTCCGACGGTGACGTCGGCCGAGTGCACGCCCGCGCCCTCGGGCGTGATGACGGTGTCGCCGTTGCCCGATGCGGACAACGCCCGCAGCGTCCACTGTCCGGGGGCAGCGAAGAAGCGGAAATCGCCGGTTCCCGACGCGACGACCTCGGCGGTGAATTCGCCGGTGCCGTCGAGGAGACGGACGAATGCGCCCGCTACCGGCTCACCGTCGCCGGCGAGGACACGGCCGGTGATGACCGTTTCCTTCTCGACGTCGACGCCTGCGGGGATGGTCTGACCCTGCACGGGTGCTCCACACATATCAGTGAACCTCCAATTCGATGGGTGCTCCGACGAGGGAGCCGTATTCGACCCAGCTGCCGTCGTAGTTCTTGACGTCTTCCTTGCCGAGGAGCTCCTTCAGCACGAACCAGGTGTGGCTCGAGCGCTCACCGATGCGGCAGTAGGCGATGGTGGCCTTGCTGTCGTCGTAGCCCTTGGTCTTGTACAGCTCTTCGAGTGCCTCGTCGGACTTGAACGTGCCGTCCTCGTTGGCGGTGGTGCTCCACGGGATGTTGATCGCGGACGGGACGTGGCCACGCTGCTGAGCCTGCTCCTGCGGGAGGTGTGCCGGCGCAAGGATCTTGCCGGAGAACTCGTCGGGGGAGCGCACGTCGATCAGGTTCTTGTTGCCGATGGCGTCGATGACCTCGTCGCGGAATGCGCGGATCGACAGATCCGGTGCCTCGGCGCGGTACTGGGTGTTCTCCCGGCTGACGACGTCCTTCGACAGCGGGCGGCCGTCGAGCTCCCACTTCTTGCGGCCGCCGTCGATCAGCTTGACGTCCTTGTGGCCGTACAGCTTGAAGTACCAGTAGGCGTAGGCGGCGAACCAGTTGTTGTTTCCGCCGTAGAGCACGACGGTGTCGTCGTTGCTGATGCCCTTGGCCGAGAGCAAGCCGGAGAACTGCTCCTGATCGAGGAAGTCGCGGCGAACCGGGTCCTGCAGGTCCTTGCGCCAGTCGAGCTTGACCGCACCTTCGATATGTCCGCCGTCGTAGGCGCTGGCGTCTTCGTCGACCTCGACGAAGACGATCTTCGGTGCGTTCAGGTTCTGCTCGGCCCAGTCGGCAGAGACCAGGACGTCGGAGCGAGCCATGGTGTTCCTTTCGGTCTTTCTTGTCGGATCAGGGGGTAGTTGTCACGCTGCGGTGCGCGAGTTGCCGCGCAATCGAGCTGCGAGGGGGTAGATCATGCAGCCCAGGCACACTGCGAACGCTGCGTTGAGAAACGCCGCGAAGAGCGCGAAGCCTGTCGCTACGGTGCCGACGACGGGAGCGCCGAGAGCGAATCCGAGGACTCCGACGGCGGCGAACACGAAGCCCACCAGTTGGGCGAACTTCAACGGGGCCACCGGCTCACGTTCTGTGGTCGGTGAGCGCCGCGGCGCGACGAATGTCGCGTAGATCGTGCCGTACGGACTGTGCTTGGGTCCGCGGACGGCTCCGATTCCGAACACGATCGCCTGGAGCCCCAGCAGGATTGCCGCTGCGGGAACCGAGACCGTGCTCGCGAGGAGGACGACGACCAGAACTGCGGTGGTGATCCACGCGGCGAAGCGCGGACCACGGACGTCGACCTGGTCGATCGTGGTGGTGTGGGTGTCGGATGTCGACATCGAGAGGTACTCCTGTGCGAGGCCGGGGCACGGCTTGTCGCCGGTGCTCGGATGTGGATTTCGATCATCGGGCCGACATCACGCATGGGCGTGGCGGCAGACGGAAATCAGCAGCAGCGACAGCAACAACCGCCCAGTCGGCACAGATCAACCGTGCGTCGACTGGTGAGCATGAGCTCGCGGCGGGAGAACACGAAGTGCATCCTACCCGTTACCAGGGGCGCGTCGTACCGCCCACCTGAGTAGCTCTTGCCCTACAGCGCGTCGAGAGCCTCGCGCAGGGCTGCGGCCGACGGCACGCCGGCAATTCTCGAACGCCGACGCAGTTCTCCGTCGAGGACGAAGGTCGTCGGCAGCGAGAGCACTCCGAGTTCACGGGCGAGAACAGGCTGAGCATCGATGTCGAGTTCGACTTCGCGTGCGTCGGTGCGGTCGGCGAGAACCTGATGCACCACACGACGCACGGCAGCGCACGGACCACACCAGTCCGCCGAGAAGTGCAGAATCGTCGGAGTTCCCGAGGTGACGCCCGCATCGACGAGCAGCGGGAGAAGGTCGTCGGAATCGGTGGACGCGATGGTGCGTACGGCACCGGAACGACGACGCAGAATCAGTCCGACAGCAACGGCAAGGACCGCCACGACAACCAGAACTGTGATCCCTGTCACGGCTTTTCGATCTCGTTGAGGTCGATGTTCACGTTCTCTCCCGACCCTTCGACGACGATCTGTGAACCCTCCGCGTAGACGTCCGTGGGCAGCAGTCCGAACGGCAGGCTCTGGCGTTCGATGGTCTTGGTGAACAGGCCGAGAACTGTGGGTTTGGCGAAATCGGGAATCGTGAAGTCGGCCTGCCCCTCCGGTCCGAAGTAGAAGTCCGATGCCACGATGGCGACACTGTCACCTTCGAGCAGAAGGTCGGCCTGCACGCTGACGGTGGTCTGCAGCGGTCCCACCGGAACCGTTCCCGTCAGTACGACGCCACCGGCGGTGGTCTTGCCCGACCCGCCGGAGCCGCCCGTGCCGTCGGACCTGTCGGCCGGAGGTGCGGAAACCTGCAGGTCGACGATGCCCAGGAACCGTCCGAGATCGGTTGCCTCGATGCGGACGCGGCCGTCGAGCTCGTCCACCGGGATGTCCCGGACGTTGTTGTCGATCAGGTCGGACAGGGCGATGTGGACGCCGCGCAGATTGGCTTCGATGGTCGTCGAGCCGACGTATTCGGTCGGGACGTCCTGGGCCCGGATCTCGATGTTCTGATAGCGGCCGTCGGCGGCCTGGGTGAGGAACGGAAAACCGTGCACGATCACCTGGGGGTCCGAGGTGAGTTCGCCGCCGTCGCGGATGGCGCGCGAGACTCGATATTCGGAGTAGGCCGCGGCCCCGAAATCGACGACGAGCGCGAGGGCCAACAGGCTGACGAGTCCGATGAGAAGTGTGCGCACCGGTCCATTGTGACCGAAGCATCGCGTACTGCCCGCTTCGACCGGTTGTACGGACAAGCTAGTCTGTGTCCTTGACGATCACTCGATTCCAGCGTCGGCTGGACCGGCCAGCGGTAAGAACGGAGACGCAGTGGAGCTCCTGTTACTGACCTCCGATCCCAATCCGGAGGGCGTACTCCCGTCTCTCGCGTTGCTGGCTCACCACATCCGGCCGGTACCGACCGAGGTGTCTTCTCTTCTCGAAGCCGGTTCCGCCGACATCGCGCTGGTGGATGCACGTACCGATCTGGCTGCTGCTCGCGGTCTGTGTCGGCTGCTCGGTAGTACCGGCTCGGCCATCCCCGTGGTCGCGGTCCTGACCGAAGGCGGCCTGGTCGCAGTCAATTCCGACTGGGGGCTCGACGACATCCTGCTGCCCGGCACAGGTCCCGCGGAACTGGACGCTCGGCTACGTCTGTTGGTCGGCCGGAGCGGCGGGGTTGCGAGTCCCGAGACGTCGGGCAAGATCACGCTCGGTGAGTTGGTCATCGACGAGGGCACGTACACCGCGCGGTTGCGCGGTCGCCCACTCGATCTGACCTACAAGGAATTCGAGTTGCTGAAGTACCTGGCTCAACATGCGGGCCGCGTCTTCACCCGAGCCCAGTTGCTGCAGGAAGTATGGGGCTACGACTTCTTCGGTGGCACTCGCACCGTCGACGTCCATGTTCGACGCCTCCGCGCCAAGCTCGGCACCGAGTACGAGTCGCTGATCGGAACGGTGCGGAACGTGGGCTACAAGGCCGTGCGTCCGTCGCGTAACTCCAAGGGCGGTACGGCTCCGGACGCCATGGCCGGCGATTCCGACGATGCGGATTTCGAGTTCGAGCAAGAGAGTACGCTCTCGTAGATGAATTCGGATACTGCGTTCGACGTCCACCCCCTCGACGGCGACGCACCGTCCTCGCGCGTCAGCGACGAGATTCACCGGATCCTTTCGCGTGCAACCGAAGTCGACGGTACTGCGCCGCTCTCGGAGCAGGCCGTCAAGGCCGTCGACGCGGGTGAGGGCGTCGTTCGATTCGTTGCCACCGACGCAGATCGAGTCGTCGGGTACGTCGGCGCCGCCGACGGTATGGCCGAGGCAGTGGTCGATCCGGAGTATCGCGGTCGCGGCATAGGTCGGCGATTGGTCAGCAGCGCACTCGATCTCGGCTCCGACACGCGGATCTGGGCGCACGGAAATCTGCCCGCAGCACAGTCGGTCGCGCGGGCGCTCGGGCTGACGGTGGCCCGGGAACTGCTGCAGATGCGACGGGCCGCGGCAGAGCCTGACCTGCCCGATGTGGTTGTACCGCAAGGTATTTCGCTGCGAACCTATCGTGGGCACCAGGACGATGCCGAATTGTTGAGGGTGAACAACGCGGCGTTCTCCTGGCATCCCGAGCAGGGCGGCTGGACCGACCGCGACATCGCGTCGCGGCGAGACGAGCCGTGGTTCGATCCGGCGGGTCTTTTCCTGGCCTTCGAGGAAGGCAGTGACCACCTGCTCGGATTCCACTGGACGAAAGTTCACGCCGCTGAGGATCGGGTCGTTCCGCAGGCTCCACTCCCTGGGGGCAACGACCCGGCCATCGGCGAGGTGTACGTGGTCGGTATCGATCCGCAGGCGCAGGGTCGCGGTCTCGGACGGGTACTGACCCTGGCCGGGCTGCACTATCTGCGCGGTCGTGAACTGGACCAGATCATGCTGTACGTCGAGGCCGACAACACCGCGGCGGTGCACACGTACACCAAGCTCGGGTTCGCGAATTACCACGTCGACGCCGCGTACGCGCGGACCGCGTAATCGGACATTTCCAGCACGGTGTTCATCTTCCGTTCACCCACGCGGGGGTAAACGTCTACCACCTGCCTTTACCTTTCTCTCTGGGCGGCAACCTACGCTGCCTGGTGCGAGGGTTCTTCTGAGCCGGCACCTTCACAGTCGCAGCGCGAACCTCGAGTTCGCGCCGCGATCACGGCCCAAGATTCCTCGGAGGAAACAGGTGAACCTCAAGCGCAACGGTGCTCTCATGAGTGCAGTGGCAGTCAGTGCCATGTTGCTGGCCGCATGCGGTAGCGACGCGAACGTCGCCACCACGGACGGTGCATCGCAGTCCTCGGCTTCGTGCGAAGGCAAGTCCCCGTTGACCGGTGAAGGCTCGTCCGCACAGCAGAACGCCATGTCCAACTTCACCTCGATCTACTCCGGCGTCTGCGCAGGCAAGGCCGTCGAGTACACCACCAGTGGTTCGGGCAACGGCCGCACGCAGTTCGTCGCGGGCCTCGTCGACTTCGCCGGCTCCGACTCGTCCATCAAGGACGACCAGGCCGCACAGGCCGCCGTGCGCTGCGCCAACAACCCGGCGTGGAACCTGCCGTTGGTCTTCGGCCCGGTCGCAGTGGCCTACAACGTCGACGGTGTCGACAACCTGGTGCTGAACCCCGACGTCATCGCGCAGATCTTCACCGGCAAGATCACCACCTGGAACGACCCGGCCATCGCCGCACTCAACGAGGGCGCAACGCTCCCGTCGACCGCGATCACCCCGGTCTACCGCTCCGACTCGTCGGGCACCAGCGACAACTTCCAGCGCTTCCTCGCCGCATCCGCTCCCGAGGCGTGGACGCTGAACCACAGCTCCGATTGGGCCGGCGGCGTCGGCGAAGGTGCCAACGGATCCTCGGGCGTCGCCCAGGCCGTGGCCGCCACCCCCGGAGCCATCACCTACGTCGAGAAGGGCTTCGCCGACCAGGAGTCGCTGGGCAAGGCCGCTGTCGACTTCGGCAACGGGCCGGTCGAGCTGAGCAGCGAGACCGCAGGCAAGGCAATCGACGCCGCGAAGTTCAAGGGCGAGGGCAACGACCTCGTCATCGACATCGACGGCCTCTACGCCAGCGACGCAGCGGACACCTACCCGCTGGTCCTCGCGACCTACGAGATCGTCTGCTCGAAGGGCTACGACGCCGACACCACGGCAGCAGTCAAGTCCTTCCTGCTCAGTGCAGCCAACGAGGGCCAGCAGGGCCTCGAAGAAGCCGGTTACGTGCCGCTGCCCGACGCATTCAAGGAACGCCTGGTCACCGCCATCGAAGCGATCGCCTGATCCTCGATAAACCCGGTTTCGCCTTCGGCTCGCGGTGACGCGGGCCGAAGGCGGACCACCCTGCATCGACACGAGACAGTGAGCGGTATGAGCGACACCCACTCGATCACCGGCATCCCCTCAGCGGCTACCGTGCCTACCACAGGTGCCGCCCACGAACCGGAAGAACCACAATTGTCAGACTCGAAAACATCGGGGACGGTCACCCGTCCCGGTGACAGGATCTTCTCCGGCCTGGCCAAGGGCTCGGGCATCTTCATCATCGCCCTGATCGCTGCGGTCGGCATCTTCCTGCTCTGGCGAGCGATTCCCTCACTGTCCAACAACACGGTCAACTTCCTGACCTACAACGGCGCGTGGGACACCTCGAACACCTCGGCAATGGTGTTCGGTGTCCTCGACCTGTTTCTGGTCACCGTCACCGTGTCGTTGTTCGCTCTGATCCTGGCGATGCCCGTCGCGCTCGGTATCGCGATCTACCTGACGAACTACGCACCCAAGCGTGTTGCCGGACCGCTCGGCTACGTCATCGACCTCCTCGCCGCCGTCCCGTCGATCGTCTTCGGCCTCTGGGGCCTGTACGTCCTGGCCCCGGCGATCAGCCCGTTCGCCGAATGGCTGAACTCGTCGCTGAGCTGGTTCCCGCTGTTCAGCACCGGCTCGGTATCGATCGCAGGCGGCGGCACCATCTTCACCGGCGGCATCGTGCTCGCCGTGATGATCCTGCCGATCATTGCCGCCGTCACCCGTGAGGTGTTCGTCCAGACGCCCAAGGGCCAGGTCGAGGCGGCTCTCGCGCTCGGAGCCACTCGCTGGGAAGTTGTTCGCACCACGGTCATTCCGTTCGGCAAGTCCGGCTTCGTCAGCGGTTCGATGCTCGGCCTCGGACGCGCACTCGGTGAGACCATCGCGCTCTACATCATCATCCGCAGCACCCAGGCGACCTTCGGCGGAACGTTGTTCGACGGCGGTTCCACATTCGCGACCAAGATCGCGCTGGCAGCAGGCGAGTTCAACAACCCGCTGCAGGCCGGTGCCTACATCGCCGCCGGTCTGGTGCTGTTCGTCCTGACCTTCGTCGTCAACGCCGGTGCCCGCGCCGCCATCGCCGGAAAGAAGGACTGACCCATGACCGCAACCATGGACAAGCCCGTCAAGGAGCCCACGTTCCAGGGCGTCAGCGCCCGGCGCAAGGCGTCGAACCTCGCGGCGACGATTCTCGTCAGCCTGTCGGTGCTCGTCGCCCTCGTACCCCTGATCTGGGTGCTCTACACGGTGATCTCACGTGGACTGTCCGCTGTGGTCGCACCGGCCTGGTGGCAGAACTCGCAGGCCGGAATCACCCAGTTCATCGCCGGCGGTGGTGCGTACCACGCGATCGTGGGAACCCTCCTGCAAGGACTGTTCTGCGCCGTCATCTCCATCCCGATCGGCATCTTCGTCGCCATCTACCTCGTCGAGTACGGCGCAGGGACCAAACTGGCCAAGGTCACGACGTTCATGGTCGACATCCTCACCGGTGTTCCGTCGATCGTCGCGGCCCTGTTCATCTACGCGCTGTGGATCGCCACCTTCGGGTTCCAGCGCTCCGGTGTCGCCGTTGCTTTCGCCCTCGTGCTGCTGATGATTCCGGTCATCGTGCGGTCGGCCGAGGAGATGCTGCGCATCGTTCCGCAGGATCTGCGCGAGGCGTCCTACGCACTGGGCGTGCCGAAGTGGAAGACCATCGCCAAGATCGTCATCCCCACCGCGCTCTCCGGCATCGTCACCGGCATCATGCTGGCGCTGGCCCGCGTCATGGGTGAGACGGCTCCGGTGCTGATCCTGGTCGGCTCGGCCACCGCTATCAACTTCAACATTTTCGAGGGGCCGCAGACGTCACTGCCGCTCATGATGGTCGACCTGCAGAAAGCAGGAACCGGCGTGCTCACCGCGGAGCGCATGTGGGGAGCAGCCCTGACGCTGATCCTGATCGTCGCAATACTCAACATCGGCGCGAAGTTGGTCTCGAAGTTCTTCTCGCCCAAGAACTTCTGACCCACCCGACTCCAGAGAATCCTAAGGAATCAGAACATGGCAAAGCGTCTCGATCTCAAGGACGTCAACATCTACTACGGCAAGTTCCATGCCGTCTCCGACGTCACTCTGGCAGTCCCGCCGCGCAGCGTCACCGCGTTCATCGGACCGTCCGGCTGCGGTAAGTCGACCGTCCTGCGTTCGCTCAACCGTATGCACGAGGTCACGCCCGGCGCTCGCGTCGAAGGTTCGGTGCTGCTCGACGGCGAGGACATCTACGGCAGTGGTGTCGACCCCGTCGGTGTGCGACGCACCATCGGCATGGTCTTCCAGCGACCCAACCCGTTCCCGACCATGTCCATCAAGGACAACGTCGTCGCCGGGCTGAAGCTGCAGGGTGGCCGCGGCAAGAAGGAACTCGACGAGATCGCCGAGCGCTCGCTCAAGGGTGCCAACCTGTGGACCGAGGTCAAGGATCGCCTCGACAAGCCCGGTGGCGGACTCTCCGGTGGTCAGCAGCAGCGTCTGTGCATCGCCCGCGCCATTGCCGTCTCTCCCGACGTGTTGCTGATGGACGAGCCGTGCTCGGCCCTGGACCCCATCTCGACACTGGCGATCGAGGACCTGATTCAGGAACTCAAGCAGGACTTCACGATCGTGATCGTCACACACAACATGCAGCAGGCCGCGCGCGTGAGCGATCAGACCGGCTTCTTCAACCTCGAGGCAACGGGCAAGCCCGGCAAGCTGATCGAGATCGACGACACCGAGAAGATCTTCTCCAATCCGACGCAGAAGGCCACCGAGGACTACATCTCCGGCCGCTTCGGATAACCGCACACCGCACAGAGAACCCCCGCCGAGTGAAAGCTCGACGGGGGTTCTTTTTGTGCGCCTGCCCTGGGGTCGAGATCGAGTAGCGTTGTCGCGCAGCGCTACTCGACCTCGAACGAAGTGGGTGCTACGAGCTGGGAATGTTCTGCTGGTGGAGGTCGGCGGGAAGCTGGCCGGTGACGAGGAAGATGACTCGGCGGCCGACCTCGACGGCGTGATCGGCGAAGCGTTCGTAGAAGCGGCCCAGCAGGGTCACGTCCACTGCGGCGGCGACGCCGTGGCTCCACTCACGGTCCATCAGCACCGTGAAGAGGTGACGGTGCAGGTCGTCCATCGCCTCGTCCTCTTCCTGCAGCTTCGCAGCACGCTCGGGATCGCGGGTCTCTAGCACCTCGCGGGCCGAGGCACCGATCTGCACGGCGAGGCGTCCCATCTCGGCGAAGTATCCGTTGACGACCTCGGGGAGGGCGTGGTTCGGGTGCCTGCGACGGGTGATCTTGGCGACGTGGAGTGCGAGTGCGCCCATCCGGTCGATATCGGCGACGATCTGGATGCCGGCCACCACCGAACGGAGATCGCCCGCGACCGGAGCCTGCAGCGCAAGAAGTGTGAATGCCTTCTCCTCGCAGATCGCGCTGAGCTCGGTGATCTTGTCGTGCTCGGAAATGACCTGCTCGGCGAGAACCAGGTCTGCTTGGAGGAGAGACTGCGTGGCCTTTTCCATGGCCGCACCAGCCAGGCTCGCCATTTCTCCGAGGAGATCGGCGAGCTCGTTCATCTGTTCGTTGTAGGCGACGCGCATGAGCGCAGTTTAGTAGGTCACACCGACCAGTTCTCTGTCCCGAGGGTTAACGGGGAATGAATGGAGTCAGGCGCACGTGTCGTCGGCCGCGTTGGTGAACGACAGATCCTCGGGCAACTGTGCACTTTCGGTCGTTCCCTCCACCTGGGTGGGGTCGATCTGCGCACCGACGTCGGCCGGGTACTGGGTGTAGCCCGGGTAGTTGGAACCGAGGACCACCTCCACGACGTTGTTCAGGCTCGGAGCCAGTTCGATCGCAGCGCCGGGTATCGCCGACGCCACCGTCGCCGCAGCGGCTTCCTGATCCTGGGAGTATCGAACGACGGTCTGAGCGGCGGAGCCGGAGAAGTTGCCGACCGTGAGGATCTGGAATCCGTACGTCGCCAGCTGATCGGATGCGGTCTGCGCCATTCCCGCGATGTCCGATGCGTTGGACACCTGTAGCGACACGGTGCCAGGATCGACGGCCAGCAGCGGGGCGTCGGGAGCCGCGGGCGGCGGGGTCGGCTCCGGTGTCACCGGTTCCGCCCGTTCTTCGCCGGGCAGGGGCAGGTCGTCGATGATCGCCTGGAAGATGGCACCGATCGCGTCCTCGTTGGGGATCTCGTTGCCGTAGTCGTTCGTCCCGGTGGTGGGAATGGTCAGGAAGGTCACCGCGCCGGCGTCGACGTTCTGCAACGAACGGCCGAGCGTCACCAGGTCCTGGGTCTTGACGTTCTCGACGAAGGTGTCGGAGGTGAACGCGTTGACGAATCCGTTCAGCTTGCCCGGGTCGAGAAGAACCTTGTTCGACAACGCCGACCGCAACAGTGACGACAGGAAGCGCTGCTGGCGCTTGATGCGGCCGTAGTCGCCGTTGCCCTCCGATTCGATGTTGCGTGCCCGGACGTAGTTCAGTGCGGTGCGGCCGTCGATGCGTTGGGTACCGGCATTGGGGAGTACGTCTCCGAGTTCGTAGTCGACGAGAGGCTGCGCGGTACACACCTCGACACCGCCGACCTCGTCGACCATGGACTCGAACCCGGCGAAGTCCATGCCGACGAAGTGTCCGATCCGCAGTCCTGAGATCTTCTGAATGGTCTTGACCAGGCATTTCGGGCCGCCGAGGGCGTAGGTGGCGTTCAGCTTGTCGCCGTACGCCTCCGGGAACATTTCACCGGTGTAGGTATTGGTGACGTTGTCGAACTGCTCGCACTCGGGCCGGGTCACGTCCAGGTCGCGAGGAAACGACACGGCGACGACGCGGCTGCGGTCGGCCGGAATGTTGACGAGCATGACGGTGTCCGAGCGCGACCCCTCGGCATCGGCGACGGTTCCTGCGCCCACCTGACCACTGGCACCGGCGCGCGTATCGGTGCCGACGATCAGATAGGTCTCGTCTCCGTACTGGCCTGCGGCGTCGACGACATCGGTCGAATCGGGGTCGAGCGCGGCGACTTGGAGGAATCCCTGATCGGTGTTGCGAAGGTAGCCCCACACCACTCCGGTGAGAGCCACGGCGAGGATGGCGACGATCGAGACCAGGCTTCGGCCGATCATGCGTACTCGTCGTCGTCGCCGTACCCGGCTCATCGCCAGACGCGTCAGCGCCGGCCGGTCGGTGGCGGGTGCTCCGACGGGTTCGGGTGCAGCGTGCGGTGGCGGGGTGGGCATCGGACGGTTCGCCCGAGCCGGCGGGGGAGTGGAGTCGGTGATCGGTGAGATGACCTCGGTGGGCTCTTCGACGTCCGGCCGTTCGGGGGGATCACGTCGGGTGGCTCCCGAACGAGACATCTTGTCGACCAGTTCGGCGACCGACACCGTGTCCGCGTTGCGGGGGGAGCGTTTACCGAGTCGGCCGCTGTCACCCGGCTTCGGTGGAGAATCGGAGTCTGTCGAGTCGGGTTCCGAACCAGCGGGGTCGGGTGTGGCGGGGTCGTCGGACCGAGGGGGACGTTGTCCGGAACGTCCGCCTGCGCCGGTTCGTCCGATTGAGGACAGCGGGCGCTCCCATGGGGCGCGACCCTCGGGCACAGACGGGCCCGACTCTCGATCGTCTCCCACGAATTCGAACCCGGCCTTCCATCACACGCATGTGCCGTCTACTCGGCAATCCAAGCCATAGTACTGACTCGAGCGGCGCGGTCCACTTCGTGCGAGACGGGCCCTGGTGAGGGGGTCGATCAGCCGCCGGAATGCATCAGATCTGCACCGGTGGGGACACACAGGTCCTCCGGATCGTCGAGCCATCCGTCGGGCAGCGACACTGCACCGGGCGAGCCCTGCCGGCCGCGGGGACCCTCGGCGTCCTTGGGAAACGGAACGGTCGGATCCAGTTGCGCCAGAAGGTCGTCCAGTTCGGCGAGGGTCGACACCAATGCCATCGACACCCGAAGATCCGAGCCGGCGGGAAAGCCGCGCAGGTACCAGGACACGTGCTTACGCAACTCTCGCAGGCCTTTGCCCTCACCGTGGTGCTGCGCGAGCAACTCGGCATGGCGCGCGATGATGGTGGCGACCTCACCCAGGGTCGGCGGCGTCGGCTCCGGCCGCCCGTTCAGGCGGGCACTGAGCTCGGCGAACAGCCACGGACGACCGAGGCAGCCACGTCCGACGACGACGCCGTCGCATCCGGTTTCCGCCATCATGCGGACGGCGTCGGACGCCGAGAAAATGTCGCCGTTACCCAGGACGGGAATCCCGGTGACGTGCTCCTTGAGTCGAGCGATCTCGTTCCAGTCGGCGGTGCCGGAGTAACGCTGGGAGGCGGTGCGGGCGTGCAACGCCACGGCCGCTGCACCCTCGTCGGCGGCGATCCGGCCGGCATCGAGATGGGTGTGATGGTTCTCGTCGATTCCGACACGGAACTTGACCGTGACGGGGATGTCGGTGCCCTCGGTGGCCTTGACCGCCGCAGCGACGATGCGGCCGAACAGGTTTCGCTTGTACGGCAATGCGGCTCCGCCGCCCTTGCGGGTGACTTTCGGGACCGGGCAGCCGAAGTTCATGTCGATGTGATCGGCCAGGTTGTCGTCGACGATCATTTTCGCCGCGGCGTACGTGGTGTCGGGATCGACCGTGTAGAGCTGCAAGGACCGGGGAGTTTCGGTGGGCCCGAACGTCGTCATGTGCATCGTGGCGGGTTGCCGTTCGACGAGAGCACGTGCGGTGACCATCTCGCAGACGTACAGACCGGACGTGCTGCCCGCGCGCTCGAGTTCCTGTTCGCGGCACAACGTGCGGAACGCCACATTGGTGACGCCTGCCATCGGTGCGAGGACGACGGGGCTGCGCAACTCCAGGGAGCCGATCTGCAATGTCATGGAAAACAAGCCTTTGGAACGAAGGGAGAACTTTCAGGAGAAAAGGCGGTGCCCGGCACCGAAGTCGGTACCGGGCACACCAGTCGATCGAAATTCAGGACGCGCGTGCTTCGGCCTTGGCGCGTTCGCGGGCCAGCGAGCGATCTCGCATCTCCTCGAACTTGGTGGCCTGACGTTCGAGGTCTTCGAGGAACGCGGCGAGTTCCTCGCGCTTGTTCTCACCGCGGGCGGTGAAGTCGTTGCGCTCGAACACTTGCCACTTGCGCAGCACGGGCCAGACGACGTCTTCGAGGTGCTGACGCAGGTCGTAGATGCCGTGCTTGGCCATCAACACACCGTTGCGGCGGAAGTTCGGCATGCCGGCACCGGGCATGACGAAGTTCGTCACGATGTCGGAGACCGCGTCGAGGGTCTGGTCGGGTGCGATGTCCATCGCTGCGCCGGTGATGTTGCGGTAGAAGATCATGTGCAGGTTCTCGTCGGCGGCGATGCGCTGGAGCATGCGGTCGGCGATCGGGTCGTCACAGACCTTGCCGGTGTTGCGGTGCGAGACGCGGGTCGCGAGTTCCTGGAACGTCACGTACGCCACCGAGTGGAGCAATCCGGTCTGCGAACCTGCGGGCGATGCGAAGCCGTTGGTCATGTGGATCATGCGGGCTTCTTCGAGGGCGACGGGATCGACGCCGCGGGTGACGACGAGGTAGTCGCGCATGACGATGCCGTGGCGGTTCTCTTCGGCGGTCCAGCGGCCGACCCAGGTTCCCCAGGCACCGTCCTGGGAGAAATTCTCGGCGATCTCACGGTGGTAGGACGGCAGATTGTCCTCGGTGAGCAGGTTGGTGATCATCGCGGCCTGTGCGACGTCGGAGAGCTTGGACTGCTCCGGGTCGTAGTCCTTGCCGCCGAGCGCGGCGAAGTTACGGCCTTCGTCCCACGGCACGTAGTCGTGGGGATGCCATTCGCGCGCCATCGAAATGTGACGGTTCACGTTGTCCTCGGCAGTGGGCACCAGCTCTTGCAGAAGCTCGAGCTGTGTCAGATCCCTCGCCATTAGATCGCCTCCATAGATTGCGTACGACCGGTCCAGCTTACGGCACCGTAGGTTCGGTGTGAACCGTGTCGCGGCTGTTCACTTGCTGTTCGAGCAGTCGTGACGACCGACATCGGCCGATGTGGGGATCTTCGCGACTGCTGCAGTTCTCCCTGCACGTCGCTGCGGACGGGCCGATCGTTACCCCGAGTGTACGGACCGGGTGCCGCCGAATGCAGTTCGGCGGAAGGGTGTGTGGTGCCCCCAGTAGGACTCGAACCTACGACCTGCGGATTAAAAGTCCGTAGCTCTACCAACTGAGCTATAGGGGCGCGGATCGAAAGTGTAATGGGCAGTGCAGCCGTGTCGGTCATGCACCCCCGGTGCCGCGTTTCGGGGTCAGCGCCCGAAACTGCTGCAGCCTTGCGGCGCGGGGATACCGGCCAGGCGGTCGTCGATCCAGGAGTACGCACCGGGAATGCCACTGATCGCGACGACGAGGTGTTCACCGAAGTACTCCTCGAGGCGTACGTCGGCACCGTGTGCGCACCACTCGTCGTACAGCGTTTCCGCACCTTCCCGGGGAATCCAGAATTCCTGACGGCCCTGGTAGATCATCGTGGGCACGGTGGGGGCGAGATCACCGCCCATGCGGGTCGCGGCGATGATGCGTTCGGCGATCTCGGTCCGGTCGACGTTCGGCACGTCCGACAGGGCCTGGGCCGGTATCGGTGCCACCAGTCCGCCGGGAGCGAGCAGTGTGATGCAGAGATCTTTGGCCACGGTCGCCAGGCGCAGTCCGTTGGCGTTCATCAGGGAGAACATCTCGGGATACTCGCGGGCAACCCCGAGCGCTGCGGACAGGAACAGCGTCGACGCGACGTTGCCGTTCATCGACGTCAGCAGAATCCGGTAGTCGGTCGGCGGACCGCCGAAGGCCGCGCCCACCAGATTGACCTCCGGCGCGTACGACGGGGCGAGTTGAGCGGCCCATCCGGTGGCGATCGCGCCGCCCGAATAGCCTGTGACGGCAATCGGGGAGGACGCGGGCAACCCGAGTTCGGGGAGGCGCACCATCGCGCGCAACGCGTCGAGCACCGCATGGCCGGCCATGCGCCCGGCCGCGTACGCCTGCCGCGGACCCTCGTGATCGGTGACGACCACTGCATAGTTCTTGGCGAGGAACGCCTGCACCGCTGGAATCTCCCGGGCGATACCTCGGGGCAGGGTCCACGACGGTGCACAGGTGTTGCCCAGTGAGTTGATGGCCATGTTGTACGCGACGACGGGACGCGTGCCGGGACCGGCCCAGGGTGCGGCGGGCACGATGACGGTCGTCGCCGCTGCGACGGGTCGGTCTTTGGAATCGCTTGTGCGGTAGAGGATCTGGGTCGAGGTGACCGGGGTGAACAGCGGCCCGACGCTCACGCGTCGGGTGCCGAGAACCGATCCGGGCGGGAGCTCCTCGAATCCTGCCGGCGGGTCGAAGAACGGCTCGCCGAGTGGGGTCGGCAGGTAGAGGGCGGGATCGGCGACGGGATCGAGGAAGTTCGTCAGTGGGTCGGCGGCGACGGTGTGCGCCGTCGACAACGTCAAGGCCGACGACACGAGTAGTACTGTCATCGAACGACATACGCGGATCGATAGATTCATGGCGTGCACCCGTCCCCGATCGGCCGAAGCATCATGTGTGATGCGAATCACGCTATGCCCGAGGTGGTCTACGTCTTCGGCTATTCCGAGAATGTGTCGAAACCGTTACCGTTTCGCCGCTGATATCGATTATGAGACAGTGCTTTTGGTGACCTCACGGAGCGGGTTTGCCGTATTCGATTGATCAGCAACAGTTTTCATGCGCTAAGGAGCGGTGCAAACGAAGGTGCCTCGAGAGATGCTCGTGCAGAATGTAATTCGATATTCAACTGCTTTCCGGCTCTGGGAGACCGGCGGCCATTCGGCGGAATTCGTACGCATGCTCGGTATCGGCGTTGTGGCTCGAACGGCGGTGCCGACCTGGCCCGAGCGGACGTACGTGAGCGGCTCGAGTGCGCACCCCCTGCAGCGCACTCGAGCCGGGTGAACAATACCATTCGGCTTGTTTCAGTTACCCAACCGAATTTTCTGTCGGCTGCACGCGTCGTAGCGGACCGCAGGTGAGTCGAGTCGCGTGTCGTTCGGGTGAAGTACTCTCTACTTGTACTACCTGTGGATATGCAGGGCGCTTGGGCTCGGAGGCACGGAGTAAATGGCACAACAGGAGCGCGCACGGCGGACCCGGGCGGCAATCGTCGAGGCAGCGGCGGCGGAATTCGCCAAGCGCGGATATGCGGCTGCGTCCGTCAACACCATCTTGGAAGGATCGAACGCCACCAAGGGGGCGATGTACTTCCATTTCCAGTCCAAGGAAGACCTGGCCCGAGCGGTGCTCGCGGCCGGACTCGACCGTTATGTCGCAATCTCCGAGAAATGGGCGGATTCGACCGCGCATCCCTTTTACGTCATCAAGGGAATCGTCGACGACATCGCGCAGAACTTTCAGAACGATGTGATCGTGCGTGCAGAATTCCGGCTGATCGTCGAACCCGAGTTCTACGCGGAGGTGCACTCCGGTGGTGGCCGGGTGTGGGGCGCTCAGGGGTACGCGCAGGCCGAGAGAGCGCTGGCGATGGGAGACCTCAAGCCGCAGTTCGACGCGGCCAAGTTCGTGCGGGTACTCGCCGCGTCGATGGCGGGTCAGCGTTACATGTCGGATCTGGTGGCCGACAACGCAGATCTACGCGAGCGGTTCGAGGAGTCCGTCGAGATCGTGCTCCTTGCCATGGCGTCGGATAGTTGGTTGGCCGAGTTCGAACTCCACGGGTGGGAGCAGTTCGGCGAAAACGAGGCAAAAACTGCCTCTGACCTGCCGGTTTGAGATTTACAGCGAAAGTGTCCTAAGCTATCCCAGCTCCCAACGGAACGCCGTTGAGGGTAGCGTCGAAGCAATTCGGCGGGCCCCCTTCGTCTAGCGGCCTAGGACGCCGCCCTTTCAAGGCGGTAGCGCGGGTTCGAATCCCGTAGGGGGTACGCAGGAAAGCATCGGATTGACAATCCGATGTGCAGTACAGCATTCTTCATCTCGCTCCGGCGAGAAGCAGATTTGCAGTTCGGAGAGTTGGTGCGCTAGAAATAGCGCGGCAACAACAGCAAGGCCCTGTGGCGCAGTTGGTTAGCGCGCCGCCCTGTCACGGCGGAGGTCGCGGGTTCGAGTCCCGTCAGGGTCGCAGAATCGGTGTGAAAGCACCGGCATTGCGATGGCATTGTTTCACCGGTGCCGCCCGGCCAGGTAGCTCAGTTGGTACGAGCGTCCGCCTGAAAAGCGGAAGGTCGCCGGTTCGATCCCGGCCCTGGCCACCACGGTTGTGATCGACAAGCACTGACAAAGCCCCTCTCGACTTCGGTCGAGAGGGGCTTAGTCGTCTGCGGAGTATTCACTGTCCCGTGACGGCGCTCGATTGCAACGTTAGGCTCGATAGGTGGATGTGATCGCTCGCGCGCAAGCCGATCTCGCACGTGGAGACACCAACGCCGCACGAAACGGGCTCCTCGACGCCTTGCCGCGCAACCCGTCGTCGCCGGCGGTTCTGGAACTGCTCGCGTACACGTATCTCCTTCTCGGTGATCGTGCGGCGGCCGGTGCCGTGTGGTTTCTGACCGACAAGGCCGACGACGATCCGACGGCGTCCGCTGCGTTCGCGGCACTGCAGAAGCAGTACCGGTCGCCGCTGATGCTCGCCCGATCGCTCCCCATCCACGCGCCCTCGGATTGGTATCCGGTGCGGGCTCAGATGCGCCTGGAGCGACTGGGAGCCGCAATCGCAGCCAATGGGCAGAGCTGGATCCCACCGCGCGATGTCGTGTATTTCGACGAGGACGGAGTCGACTCCGACGACTTCTATGCCGCGCGTACCGCCGACGAGGACGATGCCGACGACGGGTTGGAGACGTCTGGTTACCGCACCGTGAGGCAACGTGCGATCGCAGCGACCATCGTCCTTGCCATCGTTGCCACCTCTGCGTCGGTGGTGTTGGCACTCGTCTTCGGGTGATGGCGATTCTCGGAGGGGCGGTTCTCGAACGGGTCGCTCGAATCCGAGCGTAGAGTTCGTCGGAGGATATCGAGGCCGACGACCGAGGGCGACTTCATTTCATGGGCACAGCGAACGGCGCACCGTCACCGCGCGACGACAATTACGACGTCAATCTTGCCCAGGCGAGAGTGTTCGCGCGAGGACTGGCCGAACACATTCGGACGTGTTCGGCGGCCATCGAAATTGCGCAATCCAAAGCATTTCGGGCTCGCGCCGACCGTGCCGAATCTCGCGCGAGGCAATTCGAGTCCGAGGCATCCACTCTCCGCACCGAGCTCTACGAGATGTATCGGCACATCGACGCGATGACGGCTCGATTCCCGGAACTGCGGACCGACCCGGCAGTCCGCGGATAGCGACCGCCCGAATCAGACTGCGGCGGAACCGGTGACCAAGCCGAACGTGGTCACGGCTCCACGCCGGCCCAGCGCCGAACCCCACATCGAGTACACCGCGTCCGTTGTCGTGGACTGCTCCACGTCGCGCCCCTCGGCGACAGTGATCAGCGTGCGGGAGAGCTCGAACAGACTTACCCGGTGATTCTTCGCCGTAGTGAACAACTCGTCGATGGCGTCGGCCACCGAGCCGCCGTGGATACCGATGAGCACTCCGGTCGCGATGTCGACGTCGGTACGAGAGGCGGGTGAATCGGGCAGTCTGTCGGTCATCTTTTTCCTCGAGATGGTGTTGTCGGTGCGGATGACCGAGTGGATTCTGGGTCGAGCGGGCTTCACTGTCTCACACCGACATGACTTTTCATACAGTCGGTTTCGCGCGGACGTGCATGCGCTCGCCCTGAGGTCCGAACAAGCTCAGCAGCTCGACCGGTCGGTTGCCGACAGCGCCGAACCAGTGCGGTACCCGGGTGTCGAATTCGGCGGCCTCACCGGCCTTCATCGTCAGATCGTGTTCGCCGAGAATAAGTCTCAGGGTGCCGTCGAGAACGTAGAACCACTCGTACCCCTCGTGCACCCGCGGGCGTGGCTCCTTGTCGTCCGGACGAATCAGCAGTTTGAAGGCCTGCAGTCCGCCGGGGCGGAGCGTCAGCGGAAGGATGGTGACGTTCTCGCGCACCGTGGCTGTGGTGCGTACCCGGGGATCGGCGACGGGGGGAGCCGTCACCAGATCGTCGAGCGCCATCTGATGCGCGCGGGCGATCGGCCACAGCAGTTCGAGACTGGGTTTGCGGTCACCGGATTCGAGCCGTGAGAGCGTGCTGATCGAGATGCCGGTGGTGTCGGACAGCGCGGCGAGGGTGGTGTTCTTTTCCATCCGGATGCGCTTGAGGCGGGGGCCGAGGCCGGCGATGAGCTCGTCGAGGGTGGTTTCTGCGTCCGTCATCGATCCATTGCAGTTTCGGCAAACGAATTTGTCAAGTCGCCCCCATGCGGCGCGCGGGAATGCAGAGGCGAAAACAGCCCGGAGGCGACGGCGGGAAGCTCATACTCGGTTCATGATCGCTCTTCCGGGGCACCCGCAACGTACCGGCGTGGTCCGCGATGCCTACGGCAGTTCCGCGTCCGAGGCCTTCATGGTGGTGGCCATTGCCACGATTCTGGTCACCAGGGCGTATTTGGAGCTCACGCACTACCCGCAGGTCGGTGGCAAGTCGCTGCACATCGCGCACGCTCTGTACGGCGGGGCGGCGATGATGCTGGCTCTGCTGATCGGGTGGATGTTCATCGGGTTCGGCGTTCGGGTCTTCACCGTGGTGCTCGGCGGAATCGGGTTCGGGTTGTTTCTCGACGAGGTCGGCAAGTTCGTCACCAAGGACAACGATTACTTCTACGGCCCGTCGTCGGAGATCATGTACGTCCTGGTGGTGCTGCTGTTGGTGTTCAGCAGGATCGTGCGGGAGTTCCGCAGGCCGTCGCGGGACGAGTCGCTGGCGAATGCGGCCGCTATCGCCGCGGATGGCGTCGCGCACGGTCTTCCCGAGCATCGGCGCGACTGGGCGCTGCGGATGGTTGCGCGAGCGGAGTCGGACGGAGCCGACCCGGACACCGTAGCCGGAATCAGATTGTTGCTCGGCACCTGCCGCCGGTCGACATCGCGTACCCACTCGATGCGCCAGTTCGTTCCACGGCTGATTCCCGCGTTCTTCACCAGTCCCCGTTGGGTTCCCGTCGTCGGCTGGGGACTGGTCCTGATCTCCGGGGCGGGAGTCGTGTTCGGGATCGTCGAGCTCGTCCTGGGTGACCTGCTCATCGATCGCCGAGACCTGACGATCGACGTCGACAGGATGGGCATCGCCAGCGGCATCCTGTTCGTCAGTGCCTGCATCACTTTCGCCACGGCGCTGCCGGCGATGCTGCGGTTGCGAACGGGCGGTCCCGTGTGGCCGTTGCGCACTCTCCGCGTGTCCGCACTGGTGTTCACGTTGCTCAACGCGCTCGTGGATTTCGCCCAGGAGGGGTTCGCTGCGCTGGGAAATGTAGCGGTCGGTCTGTTCGCGCTCGCGGTCATCTCGCACCGCATCACCGTCCGAGCCGACGAAATAGCCGGTACTACGAAATCGGTTGCACTGCAGGAGGATCGAGACTCCGATTGCTCTCGAACCGTCGAACCACGCCGCTGAGCGGATCGACGAACTCGATGGAGCGAGCCAGTAGGCGGAGCGGATCGGAGTAGTCGTCGTCGGCGACCTCGCGGAACGACGGGTAGAAGTTGTCGCCCACGATCGGGATTCCCAGCGAGCACAGATGAACCCGAAGTTGATGCGTCTTCCCGGTGCGCGGGTGCAGCCGATATCGACCGTACGATCCGAGAGTGTCGACCAGTTCGACGCGTGTCTCGGCATTGGGCTCGCCCGGTACCTCTCGCGCCTGAAGAACGCCGCGGTCCTTGACGATTCGACTGTGCACCGTCAGGGGGAAGTCGACATTCTGGGACAGTGGGGCAATTGCCTCGTACTGCTTGGTGACCGTGCGCTGAGCGAACATCTCCTGATACGGCCGGCGCGCCTGCCGCTGCACGGTGAACACCAGTACACCCGCGGTGAGTCGATCCAGTCGGTGAGCAGGGCTCAACTCGGGGAGATCGAATTGTCGTCGCAGCAGAACCAACGCCGAGCGTGCGATGTACGCGCCTCGCGGCGTCGTGGCGAGGAAGTGCGGCTTGTCCACCACGAGCAGGTTCTCGTCGCGGTGCAGCACATCGAGGGAGAACGGCACGGCCGATTCCACCGGTGGGTCACGGTAGAGGTAGATGTCCGCACGCGGGCCGGCGATCGTCGACGGGTCGATCGGTACGCCCGCTGCATCGACGACCTCCCCGGCGGACACCTTCTCGGTCAGCCTGGCCGCATCCTGCGGGAAGCGGGCACACAGATATTGGAGCACCGTTGCGCCGGTCGCGACGTCGGGCATCCGCACCCTGGTGGGGTCGAGGCCGTCGCGCAACGGAAGTGGGGCGGCAGGCATGCAACGACTGTAATCGGTGCACGCATGGAAACACCCCGGTCGGAATTCCCGACCGGGGTGTGGACTGCGGTGACGCGCCGTGCCGGCCCGACCTAGATGGTGACGACCATCTTGCCGGTGTTCTCGCCCTTCATCAGTCCGATGAAGGCTGCCGGAGCGTTGTCGAGGCCTTCGACGATCGTTTCGTCGAATTCGATTGCGCCGCTGGCGAGCCAATCCGTCATCTTCGCGCGGAATTCCTCGGTGAGGTGCGCGTACGAACCGACGATGAAGCCCTTCAACGTCAGCTCCTTGCCGATGGCGAGGGCGAGGTTGCGCGGGGCCGGTGTCGGTTCGGTCGAGTTGTACTGAGCGATGGCTCCGCACATGGCAATTCGGCCGTGCTTGTTCATCGACCCGATAGCAGCTTCGAGATGGTCACCGCCGACGTTGTCGAAGTACACGTCGATGCCGTCGGGAGCTGCCTGTCGGAGCTGTTCGGCGACAGGGCCGTCGTGGTAGTCGAATGCCGCGTCGAATCCGAGCTCGAGCAAGCGCGCAACCTTGGCGGGGGATCCGGCGCTACCGATGACGCGAGATGCGCCGAGCGCCTTCGCGATCTGTCCGACGAGCGAGCCGACGGCCCCGGCGGCACCGGAGACGAACACGACGTCGCCCTTCTGGAACGACGCCACGGCCGTCAGGCCCGCATACGCTGTGGTGCCGGTCATTCCGAGTACGCTCAGGTATGCCGATGCCTTGGCTGCGCCGAGGTCGACCTTGCTGGCTCCCTGTGCCGGGACGATGGCGAGATCGCGCCATCCCTTGCCGTGCACGACAGCGTCGCCGACTGCGAAACCGTCGGCCTTGGATTCGACGACCTCGCCCACGGCACCGCCGTCGAGCGGCGCATCGATCTGGAACGGCGGGACGTACGACTTCACGTCGTTCATCCGGCCACGCATGTACGGATCCACCGACATCACGATGTTGCGAACGAGGATCTGCCCGTCCTGCAGTTCGGGGAGGTCGACGACCTCCGCGCGAAAGTTGTCTTCGGTCGGCCAGCCTTCTGGGCGGGACGCGAGGTGAATTTCGTGTGCCTTCATGGTGTTTCCTCTTACTCGTCTTCGGTGACGGTGACGGTGACGTCGATGTTGCCGCGGGTGGCGTTGGAGTACGGACAGACCTGATGGGCCTTGTCGGCCAGGGCCTGGGCGTTCTCGCGGCTCAGGTTCGGCAGGGTCACCTCGAGGGTGACTGCGAGCTGGAAGCCGCCTGCGTCGTTGGGGCCGATGTCGACACGAGCGCCGACAGCCGAATCGGTGACGTCGGCCTTGTCCTGACGCGCCACCATCTGCAGTGCGGAGTGGAAGCACGCGGCGTAGCCGGCTGCGAACAGCTGCTCGGGGTTGGTGCCGTTTCCGCTGCCGCCCATGGCCTCCGGGATGGCGAGATCGAGGTCGAGACGTCCGTCGGAGGTGCGGGCGTGGCCGTTACGGCCTTCGCCGGTGGCGAGTGCCTCTGCGGTGTAGATGGTTTTCATGATTCTCCTTCTGTCGTGCGCGAATCGGTGTGATGGAGAGCGCTCGTCAACGCGTCGAGCGATTCTTTGAGCTTGACGAGATCGCCGACGTCCATGCCGGTCTTCTCGGCCAACTTGCGCGGGATGTCGAGTGCCTCAGCGCGTAAGGCGCTTCCGGTCTCGGTGAGATGGATCTCGACGCGGCGCTCGTCGCTGCTCAGGCGTCGACGCTCGATGAAGCCGAGCCCTTCGAGTCGCTTGAGCATCGGCGAGAGCGTGCCGGTGTCGAGATCGAGTTCGGCACAGATGTCCTTGACGCCGCGCCCGTCCTTCTCCCACAGCACCAGCAGAACCAGGTACTGCGGGTACGTGACACCCAACTTGTCGAGCATCGGGCGATACACCGCGGTGGTAGCCCGCGAAGCGGAGTACAGCGCGAAGCACACCTGACGATCGAGTGCGAGTTCGTTGGTCACGAGAAGAACAGTAGTGCACGTTTAAGTTGTGCGCAACCTATCCGCCCGATGTGAGTGGAACTTCGTAGCCTGCTACGAAGTGTCACTCACATGGGGGTCAGCTCTGCAGAGCGTTTTTCAGGCCGTCGAGCACGATGGTCGCCGCCGTGGGGCCGGCGTTGAGGTACCACGGGTCGTCGTCGACGCGCACGATGTGGTTCTGCGTTGCCGCGCTCATCCCGGTCCACAATGGATTGGTGGTGTACGACGCAGCGCTCGAATCGGCTCTCGCGTCCTGGCTGGAGACGAATACCCAATCGGCGTTCGCCAACTGGATCTCTTCCTCGCTGAAGTCCTGCGAGGTCTTGTCGAATTGCTGGCTGGGCGGACGCGCCAGACCGGCGTCCGAGGCGATGAATCCCGCGAACGACGCGACGCCGAACACGCGTGCCCGGTCTGCGGTGAAGCGGACGAACGACACCGTTGGAGCACCCCCGGACCCGCCGCCGTTGGAGACCGAATCACCCAGTGCGCGAGCGTCGGAAGCGAATGTGTCCAGGAACCCCTGCGCCTGCTCGGTGCGTCCCAGTGCATCCGCGAGAAGAAGGAAGTCCTGCTTCCAGTTCACGCCGGTGCCCTCGGTCAATACGGTCGGCGCGATGGCGGACAGCGTCGGGTAGATGTCTTCCGAGCCGGTCTTGTTGGCCAGGATGAGGTCGGGTTCGGCGGCGGCGACGGCCTCGATGTCGACGCTCTGGCGGTTGCCCAGATCTGCCATCTGCGTCAGTTGGTCCGCGTACTGAGGGAACGAGAAGCTGATGTAGTCGGGCACCAGATCGGCTCCGTCGCCGTAGGCGGCACCGGTGGGGATAACGCCCAGGGTCAATGCGGCGTCGAGCTGGCCGGTGGCGATCACCACGATCTTCTTCGGTTCGGCGGGGATGTCGGTGGATCCGCCGAAATGCCCGACGGTGCGCGGGAACTCGCCGTCGGCGGCACCCGAACCCATCCCGTCGGGAATGCCGGTGGGGCCCGGAGCGTCCGATGCGGCGTCGGTGCTGGAGGTGGGAGGGGTGACGGTGCTCGGTGTCTGCCCGCCGCTGTCGCCGCACGCGACGGTGGTCAGAGCTGCGACTGCGACGAGGGCAGTGACGACGAGCAGACGTTTCACTTCGATCTCTTTCACCGAGCGGGCATGGATAGGTAACCCTAGCCTGGCGACCACGTGAGCGGAACTTCGTAGCAGGGGTCGAAGTTCCGCTCACATGGGGTCAGCGCAGCGCTGCCGCGGCCAGCACCATGTTTCTCAATGACTGCTCGACCTCAGCCGGGCCTCGTGTCTTCAGTCCGCAGTCCGGATTGACCCAGAGCCGTTCGAGGGGAACTGCCTCGGCCGCCGCGCGGAGCGACTCGGTGATCTCGGCGACCGTCGGAACTCGCGGCGAATGGATGTCGTAGACACCGGGTCCCACGTCGAGTGCGAAGCCGACCGCAGTGAGGTCGTCGAGCACCTCCATGCGCGAGCGTGCGGCCTCGATGGACGTCACGTCGGCGTCCAGGGCGACGATGGCGTCGATGACCTCGCCGAACTCGGAGTAGCACAGGTGCGTGTGGATCTGTGTCGCGTCGTCGACGCCGGACGTCGCGATACGAAACGAGCGGACGGCCCAATCCAGATACGCTGCAGTATCTTTCGAGCGCAGCGGTAACAGTTCGCGAAGCGCGGGCTCGTCCACCTGGACGATGCGGATCCCCGCCGACTCCAGGTCGATCGTCTCGTCTCGAATCGCCGAGGCGATCTGAGCTGCCGACTCGGCCGCCGGGATGTCGTCTCGGACGAACGACCACGCGAGAATGGTCACCGGACCGGTCAGCATGCCCTTAACCGGTTTGTCGGTCAGTGACTGCGCGTACGTCGCCCACTCCACCGTCATCGGTGCCGGGCGGGAGACGTCGCCGTACAGGATCGGTGGTCGCACGCACCGTGACCCGTACGACTGCACCCAGCCGTTGGCGGTCACGACGAAACCGTCGAGTTGCTCGGCGAAGTACTGCACCATGTCGTTTCGTTCGGGCTCGCCGTGGACGAGCACGTCCAACCCCAGACGCTCCTGCAGTGCAACGACATCGGCGATCTCCGCGCGCATCTGCCGCACGTACTCCGCCACGTCGACGGTTCCGCTGCGCAGCGCCGCCCGCGCGCGGCGGATCGTGCTCGTCTGTGGGAAGGAGCCGATGGTCGTCGTCGGCAGAACAGGAAGCGAAAGATGCTCGGCCTGCACGACGCGGCGGACGTCTCCTGGGCTGCGGTCACGGCCGACAGCACTGGTCACGCGCGCACGGATTGTCGGATCGTGCAGCCGTGCATCGTGTCTCCGCGAATCCAGAGCCGCGCGGGCCGACTCGAATCGGTCCGACACGAATCGATCGTTCTCCCCGGCTGTTCCGCCCTGGAGTGCGCGCGCGAGCACCGAGACCTCGGTGATCTTCTCGTTCCCGAACGCCAGCCACGACCGCAGTGTCGGTTCGAGCTGAGGTTCGGCGTCCAGCGAATAGGGAACGTGGAGCAGTGAGCACGACGACGACACCGCCACTGCGCGCGCATGTCTGCCGACCTCGTGCAGTGTCTCGAGCGCGGCGTCGAGATCGGTGCGCCAGACATTGCGTCCGTCGACGACGCCGGCCACGACGAGCATCGTCGAGGTAGCGGGAGTAGCTGCAAGTTGCTCTGCCACACCGGGAACGGTCAGATCGATTGCCAGGCTCTCGATCCCGGTGGACGCCACTGCGGGCAGCGCGTCGCCCAGGTCGCCGAAGTAGGACGCCAACAGAATGGCCGGGCGGGTCTGCGAGGCTGCGAGTTGCTCGAAGCATCGGGTCGCCGCTGCGACGGTCTCGTCGTCGAGATCGCGCACCAGCGCCGGTTCGTCGATCTGGACCCACTCGGCTCCGGCTGCGGCGAGGAGTTCGAGCAGACGGGCGTAGAGCGGTATCAGTTCGTCCACTCGTCCCAGCAGCGAATCGGAGGAGCCGACGGACTTGGACAGCAACAGGAAGGTGATCGGTCCGATGATCACCGGACGTGCCGGGATCCCCAGTGCACGAGCCTCGTTCACCTCGCCGAGCACCTTGTTCGGGTGCAGGGAGAACGTGGTCTCCGGCGAGATCTCGGGCACGAGGTAGTGGTAATTGGTGTCGAACCATTTGGTCATTTCGAGCGGGACGATGGTCTCGGTGCCGCGGGCGGCGGCGAAGTACCGATCGAGTTCGTTTTCGACCGCCTCGACTCGCGGTGGCAACGCTCCGAGGAGGGCCGCAGTGTCGAGCATCTGGTCGTAGTACGAAAAGGTGTTCACGGGAACGGAATCGAGCCCGGCTGCGAGTGTGTGCCAATCGTTCTCACGAAGATTCTTCGCGACCGATTCGAGGGCCTCGGCGTCGAGCTTTCCGGCCCAATAGGATTCGACGGCTTTCTTCAGTTCTCGGTTGGGTCCGATGCGAGCCGAACCGAGCACGGTGGCGGTGAAATCGTTGTTCACAGTTGATCTCCAGGGTGACTACACGTGGGTGGTGCACCGTCTTCACGGGCGCGCAGATCCCGGTGAGCCCTGACCACAGCCGTACCAGGGTTACGCGCCCATTCCACGAGGCGGTGAACCGCTGCACACGGCGTGCACAGCACAGAGGGCAGGTATTCGGACTTGCAGGCGCGCGGACGAAGAGCCCACTCCTACTGGCCGTCGCTTCCCGAAGAGGCTTCTTCAGTGCGTGATGACGGCGGTCGTTCCTGCATACCGCTGCGGGACAGTCCCGGATTCTCACCGGGTTCCCTCTCGCGATGCGCCGTGACTGCACGCACCGCTCGACGCCGAGGTGAACTTCGGGGCTCCTCATGACCACCTGGCGAACCGACTGCAGGGACGAGCGTAGATGCATCACGGGAGAGTCTGTTACGGTGCTCTTCATGCAGCGCACGTATTTCTGGTTTAGCAGGCCGGCCCCGGGTGGGTCAGCCAGCGACGCCATGCGCTGACCCTCCACCCCACGAGCCGGATACAGACCGGCTCGAAGTGCGCGTGGAGCATGCGGAGCCGGCCTGGGAACAGGAAACCCTCTCATGACGCTCTCCCTCGACACCCCGTCACTCGACGATCAGCGCACGATCAGCATCAGTCCGCTGGTCGCGCCGTCGGTCGTACGCCGCGAGCACGCGGTGGACGACGCGATCTCGGCGAGTGTTCGTACCGGACGCTCCGGTGTCGTCGACATTCTCGACGGCCGTGACGACCGACTGATCGTCGTGGTCGGCCCGTGTTCGGTGCACGACACCGACGCTGCCCTCGACTACGCCCGACGCCTCGCCGCCACGGCAGCTGAGCTGGGCGATCGACTGCACATCGTCATGCGGGTCTACTTCGAGAAGCCGCGGACGACGCTCGGCTGGAAGGGTCTGATCAACGATCCGCACCTCGACGGCAGCTTCGACATCAACGAAGGTCTTCGAGTGGGACGCCAGCTGCTGCTGGACATCTCGGCGCTCGGCCTGCCCGTCGGCTGCGAATTCCTCGACCCGATCACCCCGCAGTACATAGCGGACCTGGTCAGCTACGGTGCCATCGGAGCACGGACCGCAGCCAGCCAGGTGCACCGGCAGCTGTGCAGCGCCTTGTCGATGCCGGTCGGCATCAAGAACTCGACCGAAGGTGACATCCAGGTCGCCGTGGACGGAACCCGCGCCGCCGCGGCGAGCCACGTCTTCCCCGGAACCGATCTCGACGGCAAGGCGGCTTTGATCAGGACCGTCGGAAACCCCGATTGCCACGTCATCCTGCGCGGCGGCGTCGACGGACCGAACTACGACGCCGCGTCCGTGGCCGATACCGTTGCCCGCCTGCGTAAGTCGGGTCTGCCGGAGCGAGTCGTCATCGATGCCAGCCACGGCAACAGCCGTAAGGACCACAACAAGCAGGTGGACGTCGTCACCGACGTGGCCACCAGGGTCGCGGCCGGCGAGCACGGAACTGTCGGGCTGATGCTCGAGAGCTTCCTCGTCGCGGGGCGTCAGGACCTCGAACTCGGCCACCGCGACGAGCTCGTGTACGGCCAGTCCATCACCGATGCATGCCTCGACTGGGACACGACGGCAACGCAATTGGCCACTCTCGCGGCGGCCGTCGAGACGCGGCGGGCCGCGAACGCCGCGCGCTGACGCGTCGTACGCTAGCGAACCCCGCGCGGTCGAAATTGCACGCTGATGCGTGGGCCGACCGCGCGGGTCGATTTGGGAATTGCATGCTCCCAGGTCCGTTGACAGGACCCGCCCATCACCACCAGGTCGCCGTGACCGAGGCTGAATTTCAGAGAGGTCCCGCCGCCGCGGGGACGGAGCATGAGTTGTCTTGTCGCACCGAGCGATACGATCGCCACCATCGTGTCCTCGGTGGCGCTGCGGCCGATGTTGTCGCCGTGCCAGGCGACGCTGTCGGACCCGTCGCGGTAGTAACACAGTCCCGCGGTCGCGAACGACTCCCCGAGCTCGCTTCGGTAGTGGTCGTCCAGTGCATCGCGGGCCTCGTACAGTGCCGCATGCGGCCAGTGCTCCCGCTCGGCGTAGTACCGAACCAGGCGCGGCACATCGACCACGCGGTCGTACATCTGCCTACGTTCGGCGCGCCAGTCGACGTCGGCGACCAGCGAATCGAAGAGATCGCTGTCGGACAACCAGCCCGGCCGCACATCGACCCAGGCACCGAGCGTCAGCTCGCGGCGGGTGACGGACTGCAGCGACCCGACGCCACCGTCGTCGTCACCGAACAGCGAACCTTGCATCGCGAGCGACATGACTCGACTGTATCGAACAGGTGTTCCCATTGCCAGCTCCCGGCGGTATCGTTCTCGCATGGGTTACCGATTTCAGGTCGTCGTGGACAGCGTCGACCCGCATGCGCTCGCGGCATGGTGGGCACAGACTCTCGGCTGGCAGATCGAACCCAGCAACGAGGAGTTCATTCGCGAGATGGTTGCGGCAGGCCACGCCCGAGAGGAGGACACAACCGTGTTCGACGGCGTTCTGGTGTGGCGAGCAGGCCAGGGCATCACCGATCCGGAATCTCCTGGCACCCCGCGGGTGCTGTTTCAGGCGGTACCCGAATCGAAATCCGTGAAGAACCGACTCCATCTCGACGTTCGTGTCGGTGACGGACGCGAGGCGGTGGTGACCGAACTCGAAGGTCGAGGCGCGTCGGTACTGCATCGCGGGCAGCAGGGGCCAAGCACCTGGATCACCATGACCGATCCCGAGGGCAACGAGTTCTGCGTCAGCTGATCGCGCCGAGCTCTATCGATACGTGCCGGGAGTTTGCCCGGTCCAGCGTTTGAAGGCCCGGCGGAACGCGCTCGGTTCGGAGAAGCCCAGGCGGGCCGAGATGTCGTCCACGCTGTCGCCGCGGCTCAACCCCGAGATGGCAGCGTCGCGCAGAACCTCCTCGCGGAGCTGATTGATGGAGGTGCCTTCCTGGCGAAGGACGCGCCGCAGATGCGGCGGGCTGATGTTGAGCATGGCCGCAATCTCTTCGGTAGCCGGCGTCCCGCCTCTGAATCCGGTCTCCAGGGCCCTTCGGACCTGACTCGACGCAGTGCTGTCGTAGTCCCTCGACGAGAACAGCAGGTTGGGTGACTCCGCGAGGTACTCGGCCAGTGTGGCCTCGGTCTGCACTATCGGGGCGCGCATGAGCGCGGTGTCGAATTCCAGTGCGGCGCGCTCGGATCCGAACTGCACATGAGTTCCGAATATGGTGTCGTACATCTTCCCGGCCTCGGGTCCGGGCAGTGCATAGGGCAACTGAACCGACAGGAGTTTGACCCGGTTACCGATCAGCCACGCCGCGAACCGATGCAGCAGAATCAACAGGAAGTCGGTCAGCAATCGCTCGGCGAGCTCGTTCGCTTCGGGGCTGAGGTCGGTCGTGGCTTCGACGTGCACCGTCAGAACCGTCGACTGCTCGGTTCGATCCAGCGTCATCGGTTTCACCGGAATGAGCACGCGCATGGTCTCGGACATTCGAATCAGCGCTGCCCACAGATTCTCCGTGTGTATCAACGTCTGACACACCACCCGAAAACTGCCGCGCCGCACGGGAACTGCGGCGAGTCCGAAGAGTTCGTCGCCGGTCATCGCCCAGACGGCCTGGGTGAACGCGGTGACCTGTCGGGTGGTGAGCCGCTCCGCCGGGTCGTCGAGAATGGTGGTTCCGATCCCGGCCATCGACAACGGGTACGTCAGGTCCACTCCGCCGTTGGCCGCGAGGTCGACGGCTTGCCTGACGAAGTACGCCGGAATCGTCGGTTGCGCAGTCACAATCGCCGTAACCTCTCGGCGGCATCGGCGAGCACGTGGTCCTGCTTGCAGAAAGCGAAGCGCACCAACGACTTCCACGGCGCAGGCTCGTCGACGAAGGCAGTCACCGGTACCGCGGCGACGCCCACGAGATCGGGCAGGGTGCGACAGAACTCGTACGCATCACCGCGGCCGATCGGTGCGATATCGGCGCACACGAAATATGTTCCGGCACTGTGCTTGACGTCCGCACCCGCCTCGGACAATGCCGCGGACAGCGTGTCTCGCTTGCGCTGCAGACCGTCGCGCATGGCGGCGATCCACGCCTGCTCGTGACCGAGTGCGTACGCGACGGCGGGCTGGAACGGGGTACCGCCGACGAAGCTCATGAACTGCTTGGCGGCGCGCACCGCATCGATCAGCTCTTTCGGTCCGAGCGCCCACCCGGTTTTCCAGCCGGTGGCGTTGAACGTCTTCGCGGCACTGGACACGGTGACGGTTCGCTCGAACATGTCCGGCAGCGTCGCGATCGGGGTGTGCACACCGTCGTCGAAGATCAGGTGCTCGTACACCTCGTCGGTGAGCACGAGCAGGTCGTGGGCGATCGCGATCTCGGAGATACGGATCATCGTCTCGCGATCGAACACGGTGCCGGTGGGATTGTGCGGCGAGTTGACGATCAGCATGCGCGTTCGTGGGCTCACGGCCCGTTCGAGGGCGTCGGTGTCGACGGTCCATCCGTTGCCGTCGGTGACCAGGGGAACGGCCGTGCGAGTGGCTCCGGCCAACGCCACAGCGGCCGCATAGGAGTCGTAGAACGGCTCGATCAACAGCACGTCGTCGCCCGCCTCGATCAAGCCGAGCAGCGTCGCCGAGATGGCCTCGGTGGCACCCACGGTCACGAGAACCTGCGAATCGGGGTCGTACCGAAGTCCGAACCGGGCGTGCCGGTCTTCGGAGATGGCTGCGCGCAGGACCGGCATTCCCGGGCCGGGGGAGTACTGGTTGAGGCCGTTCGCGATGGCGTCCCGCGCGGCCTCGAGCATGGCCGACGGTCCGTCCGTGTCCGGGAATCCCTGCCCCAGATTGACGGCGTTCTTCGCCACCGCGAGTGCGGTCATCTCGGCGAAAATGGTCGATGCGAACGGGCGCAACCGGGTCACTGTGCGCGACGGCAACATCTCGGACATTCCTGCAGCGTAGTTCACACAGCCGGCGCGAGCGTCGGGCCTGCGTCTGTACTGTGCCTGTCATGCGATTCGGAATGTTCGTGCCTCAGGGTTGGCGGCTGGATCTGGTCGGGATCGATCCGGCCCAGCAGTGGAGTGTGCTGCGCGAGCATGCCGTTGCCGCCGAAGCCGGACCGTGGGAATCACTGTGGGTCTACGACCACTTCCACACCGTTCCTGTCGCGACGGACGAGGCGACGCACGAGGCCTGGTCGCTGATGTCCGCACTCGCCGCGTCCACCTCGCGTATCCGACTGGGTCAGATGTGCACGGCGATGTCCTATCGCAACCCCGCCTATCTAGCGAAAGTTGCTGCGACAGTGGACATCATCTCCGGCGGTCGGGTCGAGATGGGTATCGGCGGCGGTTGGCACGAGCACGAGTTCCGCGCCTACGGCTACGGATTTCCCTCTGCCGGTGAACGATTGGGCCGCCTCGACGAGGGCGTACAGATCTTCAAACAAGCGTGGACCACCGGCGAGGTGTATCTCGACGGCAAGCACTACGAGATCGACGGTGCCGTGGTGCGCCCACTGCCCCTGCAGGAGGGCGGCATCCCACTGTGGATCGCCGGTGGCGGCGAAAAAGTGACACTGAAGATCGCAGCGAAATACGCGAACTACACCAACTTCGATGGAACCCCTACCGGTTTCGCCGCCAAATCGGCTCTGCTGCGCGATCATTGCGCAACCGTCGGCACGGACTTCGACGCCATCGTCCGCTCGGCCAACTACAACGTGGCCATCGGCTCCACGGAGGCCGAGGTGCAGGAGCGGCTACGCGCTCTCGAGGCTCGACTGACCGAACACGTCGGAGCCGAGAAGGCACACGAGGCATTGGGCGCATACCGCGGAATGCCCGCCGTCGGAACACCCGAGCAGATCGTCGAGAACCTCACCGAACTGCAGCAGCAGGGCATGACGTACGGAATCTTCTACTTCCCCGAAGCCGCCTACGACCGCTCCGGCATCGAACTCTTCGAGCGCGAGGTCATCCCGGCTCTTCGGTAGGTCGTTCCGCAGGCTCCACCCCCGGCTCTTCGGTAGGCCGCGTCAGATCCTCGGGCAGATCGGCGGGGTCCACGAGCAGCTGCTGGTTCTTGGCCTTGCGTACCTTCTCCGACAGTCCGATGTTGGCGTGCAGCAGTGCCCATTCGCCTTCGGTGATCTCGGCGGCGGCGCGCGCCAGGACGGCTGCGTCGGTGGTGCCCCAGGCGATCGGCATCGCCGACACCAGCTGCCAGGTGCGTCCACCGGTGTTACGGCCGCGATCGGCGAGCACCGACACCGCAGGCACCTCGGCACCGCGTTCGACGGCGTGGCCGGGCAGCGCACGGACGACGCGCGTGATCAGGACGTAGTGCGGCTCGTCGACTCCTGGTTTCGCGACATCGACCAGCGACAGCAATGTCGCGCCGCTCGGCATCGTCTCGGCCACCACCGCCGGAACCAGATCGCCCCGGGTGTAGAGCGATTCGATGGACCCCATCTTCTTCGGTGCCCACACCATGACCCACAGGGACGTCGCCGCCCCGATGCAGAACACGCCGCCGAGGATGTACGACCACGGCGTCGCGATCCAGAAGAACCAGATCCCCAGTGCCAGCAGGACCGCTGCCGTGAGCGCCGCGGACATCCGCAGCCGGCGAAGTTCGGTGAACGTCTCGTTGACCGACTTCGCGTGGGCTACGTCTACGGGGAACTCGAATCGGCGCACACTGCTATTCCTAGCATGCCGCCGATCCCGACACGAAGCGTCAGATTGCCGGGCCGAGCAGGTCGTCGGCGTCGGTGATGCGGTACGCGTATCCCTGTTCGGCGAGGAACCGCTGCCGATGCGCGGCGTATTCGGCGTCGAGGGTGTCGCGCGAGACCACCGAGTAGAAGTGCGCCTGACCACCGTCGTGTTTCGGCCGAAGCAATCGGCCCAGTCGCTGGGCTTCTTCCTGCCGGGAGCCGAACGTTCCCGAAACCTGGACTGCCACCGACGCTTCGGGAAGGTCGATCGAGAAGTTCGCCACCTTGCTCACCACCAGAGTCTGGATCTCACCCTTGCGGAAGGCGTCGAACAGCACCTCGCGTTCCTTGTTCTTGGTCGAGCCCTGGATCACCGGCGCGTTCAGGGCTTCACCGAGTTCGTTCAGCTGATCGAGGTACGCGCCGATCACCAACGTCGGAGCGTCTTGGTGTTTCGCCAGAATGGACTTCACGACGGCGATCTTGGTGTGCGCCGTCGAGCAGAGCTTGTAGCGCTCCTCGGGTTCGGCGACCGCGTACGACATGCGCTCGGCGTCGGTGAGGGTGACGCGCACCTCGATGCACTCGGCCGGTGCGATCCACCCCTGCGCCTCGATGTCCTTCCAGGGCGCGTCGTAGCGCTTCGGGCCGATCAGCGAGAAGACGTCGCCCTCGCGTCCGTCCTCGCGGACGAGCGTGGCCGTCAAGCCGAGTCGACGCCGTGACTGCAGGTCGGCTGTCATGCGGAACACCGGTGCGGGAAGCAGGTGTACCTCGTCGTAGATCACCAATCCCCAGTCGCGGGAATCGAACAGCTCCAGGTGCTTGTACTCACCCTTGGTTCGACGGGTGATGACCTGGTACGTGGCGATTGTCACAGGGCGGATCTCTTTGCGCTCGCCCGAATACTCGCCGATTTCCTCCTCGGTGAGTGACGTGCGAGCGATGAGCTCGCGCTTCCACTGCCTGCCGGCGACGGTGTTGGTGACCAGGATCAGCGTGGTGGCCTTGGCTCTGGCCATCGCCGCCGCACCGACCATGGTCTTACCCGCACCACACGGCAGCACGACGACGCCGGAGCCGCCGGCCCAGAACGAATCCGCGGCCATCTCCTGGTAGTCGCGCAGCGTCCACTTGCCACCCTCGGTATCGAGCTCGATCGGGTGCGCTTCGCCGTCGACGTAGCCGGCGAGGTCCTCGGCGGGCCAGCCGATCTTGAGCAACATCTGCTTCACGTGGCCGCGTTCACTCGGATGCACGATGACCGTGTCCTCGTCCACCATCGCGCCGAGCATGGGCGCAATCTTCTTGTGCCGCATCACTTCGGTGAGCACGGCGCGGTCCAGGCTGATCAGCACCAGACCGTGGACCGGGCTCTTGACCAACTGCAACCGGCCGTATCGGGCCATCGTGTCGACGATGTCGACCAGCAACGGCTGCGGTACCGCATAGCGCGAGAAGTTGACCAACGCGTCGACCACCTGCTCGGCATCGTGACCGGCAGCGCGCGCGTTCCACAGCGCCAGCGGGGTGATGCGGTAGGTGTGCACGTGCTCGGGCGCACGTTCGAGCTCGGCGAACGGTGCGATCGCCGCCCGCGCTGCGCCCGCGAGTTCGTGATCGACCTCGAGCAACAGCGTTTTGTCGGACTGGACGATCAGCGGGCCGTCGGTCACGGTTCCTCCTAGAGACTTCTGCTGCGCCCGAAAGAGCGCAACTTCTCCATTGTCCACAGGTAGGGGCCCGCGTGCACGTGAGCAGTGACTCAGTCCACCAAGGCGACGGAGGTGATGCGGTGCAGAGTGAACCGCCGCACGCCCCCGGTGGCGGGATCGAATGCGTCGAGTTGGCCGCCGCCGACGCTGATCGGATCGACGATGCGGTGGGTCGCGACGCCCTGCGCGTCGACGTACCCGATGCTGACGCTGCGCTTGACCTTCGCTGCTGTCTGCAGCAGCGTCATGGTCGCGGTGCTGCTCGCGCGAGATCCGTCGGCGCGCACCACCGCACCGCCGTTGCCCGCAGCGCGGTCGGCGGCTCGCATTCCGCGTACCAACGACCCGAGCTGCTCGTCGGTGGGAACGGCCGGGGTACGGAAGGTCTGACGCGGCCGCCGCGCCGACACCCGGGAGCCGCGGGCTCGAAGATCGACGATGGTGCCGGACGAGTCTTCACCCGCGGGCGCGAATCCGGCTCCGGCGAGTACCGACAGCACCTCGGCCAGCGGTGCCTGGGAGATGGCGACGGTCGGGGCGAGGGCGCGCAGGGCGAGCGACTCGGCGGCCGGAGAGGCCATCACCTCGGCGAGCAACGCCGGATCCTCGCACCGGACGAACGACGCGGCCACGCCGGCGCGTAGTCGGCCGTGACGCCTGGCCACGTCGTCGATCAGATACGTCAGGGCCTGCGGAACCGGAGTGCGGGAATGGGTCGCGAACAACGAATGCAACTCCGAGGCCGTCAGGCCCACGTCGAGGGCCCGGCGCAGGCTCGTGTCGCTGATGCGATACATCGTCGCGGCACCTGCCGACTCGACGTCGGCGACGAGCGCGATCCGATCCTGCAGATCCGGTTCGAGCGGTCCCGGTGCCACCAGCGTCAGGTCGGCCTGCACCAACACGTAGTCGATCGGCTCGGGGAGTGCCGCGCGCATGTCGGCCTCGGCATTACCGTCGTGCAGCAGCGAGCGTCCCGGCGTCGACATCGCGCCGCGCGCGACCACTCCCAGCGCGGTCGCCTCGGCGATCACGTGCCCGACGGGGGTCACGCCGAACCGTCCGGACCACCGGGGTCGACGCCACGTCAGTGTGCGGGTGAGGTCGGTGGGCGTCGCGGCGTGTCCACTGCCGAGCTCGGCCAGAAGCTCCAGGATCATGCGACGGTCGCGGGGCGCGGCAGGCGAGCGGACTTCGTCCGACAACGCGGCGATGGGCTTGTCGTTGGGGTCACGCATGCCGATCACCCACGGTGCTCGCGGCGTCTCGAGCCAGGCGGAGGCGAGGGTGTGCCACCGGGCGGCCGGGGCCGCGGCGAGCCACGCGTCGACGGCGGGCGTCGGTGCCCAATAGTCGTCGCCGGTGTCGGCAGAGGGGACAGGGTCCGTGGTTCCGCTAAAGATCAGATGGGCGGCGGCGAGCAGTTCGACGAGGATGCTCACGCGGTCGTCGTCGAGTCCGGTGGCCTTGGTGATCTTGCGCAGCTCGCGCACTCCGAGCCCGCCGGCCTTGAGGGCGGGAGCCGGTGACGCGGACAGCGCCTCGATGATGGCCACACAGTGCCGCCCGAGCTCGAGTGCCTCGCCCGCCGCGGCAGCGTCGACGTCGGCGAGCGCATGTGCAGTGGTCGTCAGCTTCGGTTCGGCGAGTGAGCGGGGATCCGTCATGGGCTCGCCGCGCAATATCTGTCCGACCTGGACGGGGAGTTCGACGGTTTGCTCGTCCAACCAGATCAGCAGGCCTGCGGCGAGCAGTTTCTGCACGGGCCGATCGGGTGGGGTGCCCGGTGCGGCGTCTCGGGTACGGCCGGTGGGCGAAGACCTGGCCAGGGTGTCGAGAAGATTGCGTTCGCCGTCTTCGAGTGCGGCCAGCGCTGTGGTGATGTGGGTTTCGGTGAGGGTGTCCACCGGGTCGAGTGCGCGGCCGATGCGCCACGGCACGGCGTCCGCAGCGGTTGCGCTGATCCGGAACCCGGCGGCGTCGCCCCAGACGAGAAAGCGTTCGCGCAGTTGGGACAGCGCTTTGTCCACGGCTTTGGCCGGGGCGCGCTTGGCGATGACGGACAGCAGCGTGGCCCTGGTGACCGGACGCTCGTAGGCCTCTTCGATGGCCAGGATCTCGAGCACGGTCAGGGCCAGGGTGTCGAGGGTGTCCGCAGTGTGCAGGATCGACCGGCGTTGCTCTGCCCGGCCGGCCAGCACTGCCAGCGAGGCGGGCGGCGGCGCAGTCAGATCCGGACGCAACGACATGGCCTTGATCAGCTCCGCGTCGGTGCGAGCTGCGATCCACTGAGGCAGATCGGGAGGCATGTCGGTGTGTCGGGGCGCAGTCGTGTCGGTCATCGTCTATCAGATTAGAGACCTGGGCTGGTGCTCGCCGCAGGGCAGGTGTCAAAATGGGCCCATGGTGAACAAGTCGAAGAAGCCCTATGTCGATCCAGGCTGGCCGGAAACCGCTCGCGGTGACCACGCGGTGACCGAACTCTCGTCCGCTCGATCGGGTGGCTTGTCGCCCTTCGGTGAGGACACCGAGTTCCCGCTGCCCGTCGAAGACCTGCCCTACGCCCATCCGGTGACCGTCGTCAATCGCTGACAACGGCGCCCGAACACGAGAAAGCCCCCGACATCTTCGCGATGTCGGGGGCTTTTCTCGTATAGCGGCGGTTCTTGCTACTGGGGCAGGAACGCCTTGTTCGCCTGGTAGAAGCTGACGACCTGCGGATCGAGCTGGATGCCCTGAGCGGCGTTCTGGACGAACGACGCGATCTGGGGATCGTTGGTGATGTTCTGGACGGCGGTGACGATGCCGTTGACGACCTCGGCCGACGCATCGATCGACGGGATCGACGTCAGGTCGGGGAGGGCGGGAACTTCCGGTGCCTTGGGGGTGGCCGGAACGCTGCGCTCGGTGGGTGCGCTGCTCAGGCCGAGGCTCGAGGAGCAGGAGGGCCATGCGCCCCAGCCCTGCGAGTCGAGGACCTTCTCGGCGACTGCGATCTGCTCTTCACGGCTGGCCTGGTTGGCCGTTGCCGCGTACTGCTGTCCACCGTGTGCGTTCCAGGTGCTGGGGGAGAACTGCAATCCGCCCTGGAAGCCGTTGCCGGTGTTGATGCCCCAGTTGCCGCCTGCTTCACACTGTGCAAGGCGATCCCAGTCGGAATCCGGTGCCGCGTTGGCGGTACCGGTGAAGGCGATGCCCGCGGTGCCCATGATGGCACCGGTGACGGCGACCTTTGCGACGGTCTTGCCAGTGGTGCTCGGCTTGCGATGACGTCCGCTCATACGAGTTGAAATCCTCTCCACACGCGCCTGCGAGGTCAGCTGTCGGGTTCGGGCTGAGAGGTAGCCCGGCCTTCTTGCTCTTCCATATCGGATGAGCAATTGGGCTTCACCCCAAGGGAACTTGGTGCGGCTTCGTGAGTCGCTACAGGTTCCCGGTTGTCCGTGGAGGACGTGGGTCCCCCGTCCTCGTCCCCTGGGTGATCGTCGAGGGTTGTTCCGGTTCCCGCGGGACGAGGTTTGGCGCTGCGGGCCGGAATTCGGCCGAACTTTCCGGCCGCTGCTGACCGTACTGAAATTCCCGGGTTACGTCACTATTTGGTAACTGTCGATTTTTTCGTGTGTCCGCGACCGTCCCGACGGTCTGATTCCGGTCGCTCGAATAGGCCCAGCTAGTGGCTGTTCTCGGTGATCGACCCCGTGCTGTTGCCGGTCTGTTACCGAAGCGTGATGTGATGGAAGTCACATCACGCGACAGGGCCTCGAAAGGTCACCGAACCGCAACGATGTCTTTTCCCAGCGGCATCAGCGAAACCGGAATCAACTTGAGGTTCGCGATCGCGAGCGGAATACCGATGATCGTGATGGCCATCGCGATCGCCGTGACGACGTGTGTCAGCGCCAGCCACCACCCGGCGAGGACGAGCCACAGCACGTTGCCCACGAGGGCACCCGAACCCGCGCCGGGCTTGTCGACGATCGTCGACCCGAACGGCCACAGGGCGTAGACGCCGATGCGGAACGACGCGATCCCGAACGGAATGGTCACGATCAGGATGCACAGCAGGAGTCCCGCAAAGAAGTAGCCGAGTGCGAGCCACAGTCCACCGAACACGAGCCAGATGACGTTCAGGAGCAGTCGCATGATCTATCGCGCCCGTCGGCCGGAGAGCAGCGCGTACACCAGAGCGAGCACGAATCCGGCGGGTGCCGAGAACATCGCCGTCAGGTACAGGCCCAGTGGCGGCTTGGCGTCGGAGAAGACCGGGAAGAACAAGATCGCGACGATGGCAACGAGGCCGATCGCGAACAGCACCAGCGCGATGCGCAGCAGTGCAGTACTTCGCTTGCGAGTTGATGAGTCCACACCACCACGGTAGTGCGCGGCGGTGCGTCGTGCGAAAAACCGGAATGCCCTATTCGGGGCCTGCGCGCTAGACTGGCGTATTCGCGTCCTGCGTTTTCGTGGGGCGCGAAACTTGTGCACACCGCAGGGTCCCGACATCGGGCGTGCGGATACGAAACCAACGACAGCAACAGATGAACGGGTGAGCTCAGTGCCGACCGGCAAGGTGAAGTGGTACGACGTCGACAAGGGATTCGGATTCCTCTCGCAGGAGGAAGGCGAGGACGTGTACGTGCGTTCGTCAGCGCTGCCCGAAGGCGTCGACGGCCTCAAAGCCGGCCAGCGCGTCGAATTCGGCATGGCCGCGGGCCGTCGTGGCCCGCAGGCGCTGAGCCTGAAGGTTCTCGAGCCTGCCCCGTCGATTCGCCAGAACAGCGGCAGCACCCGCCGCGAGCCCGTCGAGCGCAAGCACACACCCGACGAACTGCACGGCATGGTCGAGGACATGATCACGCTGCTCGAAGCGACGGTGCAGCCGGAACTCCGCAAGGGCAAGTACCCGGACCGCAAGATCGCTCAGCGCATCTCCGAGGTGGTCCGCGCCGTCGCTCGCGAGCTCGACAGCTGATCGTTACGGACGCGCGCCGATGGACCAGATCGCGTGGCTGACGAAGCTCTCGGTATTGGTGTCGGTGTCGATGATTCCCGTGGGTAGCCGAACCTCGATGCCGAGCAACGTTCGGCCGCCGTCGTCCGTCGTCGGGACGGTGACGCTCAGCCGGGTTCCGGGCTGGTTGAACTGGCTGCTCTCGACGACCGCCCCGGTGTCGTCGCCGTAGACCAGTGCCAGTTCCCACGGCGCGGAGTAGACGGCCTCGGGCATCGACAACTGCACCGTCGGGGCAGATCCCACCTGTATCTCGGCGGTCTCGCCGACGTTGGTGCACAGCGGGTCGCTCACGGCGCAGTACAGGTACGGCTCGACTTGTACGGCTCGACCGTTGGAGTACGCCGTGACGACCGGTTCCTTGTCGGGAGCATTGCCGATCAGGACGGCGAGTACACCGACGAACGCGACGGCGATGACGAACAGGCCGGCGGCGATCAGCGACGCGATCTTCTTGGTGCGGGGAGCCAGGTTCACTTGGTCACGTTTTCGCCGTAGGAGCTGTCGGATACTTCTTGTTCGACATGGTCGGGCCGGTTGCCACCGAACCCGGGTAGCAATGATCTACCGCGGTACGTCAGGAAGGTCTGCACGAGGCCGATCGTAAGCAACACCGACACGACCGTGAAACCGAGCCAGTACTCGGTGGGAAGCAACACCCCGAGCGTTCCGCCGAGAACCCAGCACAGCTGCATGACGGTTTCCGAGCGGCCGAATCCGGATGCAATGGACTCCGGAGGCAGGTCGGACTGCAGAGATGCGTCGAGCGAGACCTTGGCCAGTGCGCTCGCGCTCGACGCGACCAGGGCGGCCACGGCGGCGGTGAGCAAACTGTCCGTGACGGCTGCGACGACGGCGACGACCGTCACCGCGACCGTGCACCGCAGGACGACCACCGATGGTCGGCCGAGCTTGATCCTGGCACCGAGTGCGTTGCCGGCGAAGTTGCCGAGACCGGCGGCGGCTCCGACCAGTCCGAGCATCGCGGCCTGCTGCAGCGGCTCGTGTTCGGTGCGGGATTTTGCGACGAAGGCGATGTACAGCGTGAGGAAGCCGGTGAGAATTCTGATCGTGCCGTTGCCCCAAAGTCCAACGATCACCGCACGGCCCAGTGGCTGCCTGCGGTTCTTGGCGGCGGTGGCAGGCGGTGGGGTGCGCTTCAGATTCTCGGTCGGGGCACCGCTGCCGGGGTAATCACTGCCGTGATGCTGGTCGGCGTGGTAGCCGAGGGTGGCCGGAACTTCGCCCTCGGTCACTTCCACCCAGGACGGGATGCGCATGCTCAGGTATGCGCCGAGCACGGTGATCGCGGCGACGAACCACAGTGCGCCGGGCGAATCGGCGACGAAGGCGATACCGCCGGCGACAGCCCCTGCGGCGATGGTGCCCCCGAGCAGTCCGAAGACGGTGAGCCTCGAGTTGACGCGGACGAGGTCGATCTCCGGTGGCAGTACCCGCGGCGTCACCGCACTCTTGAGTACCGCAAACGATTTGCTCAGGACGAGCATGCCCAGCGCCGCTGGATAGAGCACCCAACTGTCGAAGTTGAACACCAACACCACCGCCAGCACGGTACGCAGGCCGAACGAGGTGGCCAGCGCGATGCGTCGGCCGTGCTGCAACCGGTCGAGCAACGGGCCGATCAGCGGCGCGATCAGCGCGAACGGGGCGATGGTGATGACCAGGTACAGCGCAACCTTCGTCTTGTCCTCACCGGTCGCCGCGGAGAAGAACAGCGTGTTGGCCAGTGCAATCGCCAGGGCAGCGTCGGATGCGAAGTTCGCCATCGTCGCGTAGGTCAGCGCGGTCAGCCCGGACTTGTCGGCCCCATCGGCTTTCGCGGCCCGCTGGAACGACGCGATTCCTTTGCCGGTCAGCTCGCGCCCACGCATCGCCGCGACGCGGGTGACGGTGAGCTTCTTGGGCATCGGTGGTGGCTTACGGCCGCCGGTTCGGCCGCGCGCGGCAGTGATCTGCTGCGTGCGCGCCGGGTGCAGCGGCGGCAACGGTTGGCGTCGGCTCGGAACGTGGCCGCCGGCACCGGATTGGACAGCACGGGGGTCGGCCGGTGGATAGTTGACGAAACCGGGATGCTCCGAGCTCTGTTCATCAGCGGTGGAGTGACCGGTTTCGTTGCCAGGAGCGGAGCCTGCGGAGTGACCTATTTCGGTGCCAGCGCCCGAGTTTTCCGCACCTGGCGTGGGGTGGGGGAGTCGCGGATCGGTCACGTGATCAATTCTGTCCTACGGCCGCGGGATCGGTGAATCGCACCTCGAAGATCTTGGGCCAGAATTTGCCGGTCACGAGGAATCTGTCGGTCCCGGGGATCTGGGCGATGCCGTTGAAGAAGTCGGCTCCGTTTCGCTCGGTGGCCGACATCGAATCCCACATCGGCTTGCCGTCGACGACGGCGGTGACGCGGCCGGTGGTGGGGTCGATGCGCATGATGTCGAAGGTCTGCCAGACGTTGGCGTAGATCGAGCCGTCCTCGGCGCATTCGAGTTCGTTGAGCCGTTCCACCGGATTGCCGTCGAGTGTGACGTCGACGGTGTTCACGGCGTCGAAGGATGTGGGGTCACGGAAGGTCAGGGTGGATGTGCCGTCGCTCATGACGAGTCGGCCGTCCGGGGTTCCTTCACCCTGCGTGCACAGCCCCCATCCTTCGCCGTCGTAGTTCACTCGACGCTGTTCGGCCAGGGTGTCTCGGTCGCGGGCGATGGCGACTCCGTCTTGCCAGGTGATCTGCCACAGCGTGTTGCCGTCGACGGTGATGCCCTCGCCGAACAGGTCGGACGGCAGATCGACCCGCTCCAGCTCGGTCATGTTCTCGAGCGACGTGCGGCGGACGAAGGAGGAGCCCTCCAGCCCGGTGCCCTCGTAGAGCACATCACCGTCGATCTCGAACCCCTGAGTGAAGGCGTCGTCGGCGCGATCGTAGGAACGCAGAACCTCGGCACCCAGCGTGGGTACCGAGTCCGACGCGATGGGGTCCGAGTCGCCTGGACCCGACGTGGACGAACAGGCGGTGACGGTCAACAGGGACGTCACGAGTGCAGCGAAGGTGCGAGCGCGGACGGTCATTGCATCCATGATGGCAGCCCGAACTGGGCGTCACCGAGTTGATGCGGCAAACTGAATGTGTGAGTGTCGTATCTTCTCCAGAGCTCGGATCCATCCGCCCCGTCTTGGCCGATGCCGTGGACCTCGCGCGGCAGGCTCTGCTCGAGCTGGGAGAGGGCGGTGTCGGCGAGTACCTCGGCGTGACCGTGGAGGACGACAGCGCTGCCACCCACCGCTTCGCCAGCGATCTGGACGGCTATCGCGGATGGCAGTGGGCCGTTGTCGTCGCTGCTCCCGACGACGCCGATCACGCCACCGTCAGCGAACTCGTGCTGCTACCCGGTCCCGATGCTCTCGTGGCACCGTCCTGGGTGCCCTGGGACGAGCGCATCCGACCCGGTGATCTCGGGCCGGGCGATCTGCTCTCTCCACGTCGTGACGACCCGCGACTGGTGCCGGGATACGTCGCGTCCGGTGACCCCGCCATCGACGAGGTGGCCGGCGAGATCGGGCTCGGCCGCACTCAGGTCACCAGCCTCGAAGGACGGCTCGATGCCGCCGAACGATGGCACGACGGCGACTTCGGCCCGGACAGCGAGATGGCCAAGGCCGCGCCGTCCACGTGCGGACTCTGCGGTTTCTACCTACCCCTCGCGGGATCGCTCTCCGCAGCGTTCGGAGTGTGCGGCAACGAGTTCGCCGCCGACGGTCATGTGGTGCACGTCGAATACGGTTGCGGCGCGCACTCCGATACCGAGCTGCCCACCGGAGCGGGCTCGCCGCAGTTCGAGCCGTACGACGACGCAGCACTCGACGTCACCCCGTCGCCGACCGGTGCCGCACAGACGAACGAGCCTACCGCGAACGACGCTGTTGCAGAAGATGATTCGGAAGCGATCGTCTCGTCGGCCGAGACGGTAGCGGTGACGGAGTCCAAGGCACCCCAGCCCGACACGGCAGCACCCGAGTCGGCAGACTCCGCACCGGCAGAGCCAGAGGTGGTCGAGACCGGGCACGATGCCGCTGACGCAGCGCCTTCCCCTGACGCAGTCCCTTCCCTTGATGCAGCCCCTTCCACTGGCGACGCCTCGTCGACTGATGACGCGTCTCCCGCAGTCGATGCCGAGACGACCCATGTCGGTTCCGATGTCGAGCTCGACGCCGATTCCAGTGTCGACGGTGTTGTGCAGCAGGAGGATTCGGCATCGCCGAGCTGATCGATCCTTTCGGTACCGGGTCGCTTCGCGAGTCGATTCTCGCGTCCTGGGGTTCCTCGCCCACGCGGCTGCGGGAAGATTCGGCATCCGAGGCAGATCTGGTGCGCGGGGGATACCGCGATCGTTTGTTGACCGAGTTGGCACAGAACGCGGCTGATGCTGCGCAGCGAGCCGGCGTCCCGGGTCGGCTCTCGGTGTGGACCGACGAGGCGGGTGCACTGCATGTCGCCAACACCGGTGCCGCACTGGACGTGTCGGGTGTGCACGCTCTCACCGCGCTGCGGGCGTCGGCGAAAGCTACGGCCGATCCGGGTGTCGGACAGTTCGGGGTCGGCTTCACCGCGGTGCGATCGGCGTCCGACGAGATCGAGGTCCGCTCGCGCGGTGGCGGGGTGATCTTCAGTGCCGAGCGCACTCTGAGCGCGTTGCGCCAGCGGGACATGACAGTGCCGGAGTCGGGTGTGCCGGTGCTTCGGTTGGCGTGGCCTACTTCCACACCGCCCGCTGCCGGGTTCGATACCGAGATCGTGTTGACGCCGCGACCCGATGTGCAAGCGGAATCCTTTGCCGGGGGGTTCCTCGACGAGGCCGTCGACTTGTTGCTCGAGCTCGACGCGTTGGATTCCATCGAGATCGATGGTGTCGTCGTCGACTGTGTGAGAACGGAACTCGACGATGCACGCGTCGAGATCGCCATCGGTTCGCGAACGTGGCTGCAGTACACCACCTCGGCTGCGCGGTGGATCGTTCCGATGGTCGACGGTCTACCCGTTCCCGCTGCGCCGGACGTGTTGCGGGCCCCGACGCGGTCGGACGAGCTGTTGTCGTTGCCCGCGTTGGTCGTTGCCGATGTACCCATGCAGCCGGATCGTCGACGGGTGTTGCCCGGCGTCTCTGTCGCCGAGGTGGCCCACGGTTATCCCGATTTCGTGGCGTCGTTGCCTGCGTCCGCGCGAGTGTCGTTCGTACCCGAGGTCGGGTTCGCGCGCAGTGCGATCGACGGTGCGCTACGTGAGCTGATCTTCCGCCGATTGTCCACCGCACCATGGCTTCCCGCTGCCGACGGACCCGATCTCGTACCAGAACGTGCGCATGTTCTTGCCGATGCCACCGAGGAACTCGCCGCGGTGTTGCTCGATGTGGTCCCGAATCTGGTGGACGCCACTCTGTCGGGCGCGCGGCACGCGTCGGCGTTGTCGGCGGTGGGAGTGCACCGCATCGGGTTGGCGCGGTTGGCCGAGATGCTCGGCGGGCAGGCCCGTGAGCCGGCCTGGTGGCGGCGGCTGTACGACGCGTTGACTCCGCTCGTCGTCGACGGGTTGGCAGCGGAAGAACTTGCTGCGCTGCCGGTTCCGCTTGCGGACGGTCGTACGGTCACCGGTCCACGGACTACCGTCGTCGGGTCGGACGCGTCGGCCGAGGTCACGTGGGTACGCCTGGTGCATCCGGATGCGGTGAGTCCGTTGTTGATTCGGCTGGGTGCGCGGGAGGCCACTGCGGCCGAGCTGTTGTCGGATCCCGCCCTCGAAGCGGCCCTCGACGATCTCGATTGGGACGGCGACGAGGTGGATGGCCTGGTGTCGGCAGTGCTGGCGCTGGCGGGGGAGGCGGGAGAGCTTCCGGGGTGGCTCGGGAGTCTGCCACTCGAAGACGACGAGGGCGAATTGCGCAGTGCGGACGAACTGTTGCTGCCCGGTGCACCGTTGGCGAGGCTGTTGGTTCGGGATTCGCCGTTCGGTGTTCTGTCGGCGGCCTCGGTGGCCAGGTTCGGTGAGCGGGCCCTGCGCGCGGTGGGCGTCGGCTGGGGGTTCTCGGTGGTGCGCGACGAGTGTCCGACGGGGCCGGATCACGACCTGGACGACGAGCCCGCCTGGTGGTCGAGTCTGGCCACGGAGCCGGAAACCCTTGTTGCGGTTCGTGATCTCGACCTGGTCCGGTCGGATGCCTGGGCCGAAGCTCTGACGATTCTGCTCGACGAACCGAGTACCCGTGCAGCCATGACCGACCGGGACGGCTACACGGCATGGTGGCTGCGACGTCATGCGCTGATCGACAACCGCTCGCCGACCACGTTCCGGGCGCCGTCGGACGAGACGTTCGCCGGTCTGCTCGATCCGTTCGATCATCCGCGCGCCGACGAACTGCACGCGGTGCTCGCCGCGTCGACGTGTGAGAGCGTCGAGAGCGCGCGGGTGTTGTTGCGTGCACTCGAGGACCCGCAGCGACATCCGACGGCGGCGGTGATCGCGCGCACGCACACGCTGATCGCCAGTGCCGTCCTGGATCGACGCATCGACGTGGCGGATCTCGATCCACCGGATCGCGTGCGCACTCTCGGCGGCACCGTGGCCGATGCGTCGGACGGGTTGGTCGTCGATGCGCCATGGCTGGCACCGGTCGTGCCACCGGAGGTGGCGGTGCTCTCGGACATGACCACGGCAGCCGCGTTGGCCGATGTCCTCGACATCAGGCGGGCGTCGGAGGCCATCACCGGCGAGGTTCGCGGAGTCGGACGCGTCAGCTCGTGGGATCGAGAGCCCGGGGCCGTGCTGGCCTGTGCGGTGCTGGGTCTACCGCTGCCGACAGGTTCGGTGGTGGTGCACCGCGAACTCGTGGTGCGGTTGTCGGGGGCTGTCAGCGGTGACCGTGCTGTGCCGTGGTGGGTGACCGCGGACGGAACAGTGCATTGTGTGGAAAGTTGGGAGCGACCTCGTGGGGCCTGACCATGCCGTGTTGGAGTGGATGGTCGAGCATCGAGTCGGCTGGGTCACGACGATGTTCTGGATCATCACCACGGTGGGGAACACCTTCATGATGTTCGTGTTGTCCGCGGGGGTGTGGGGCGCGTTGCTGACGTCCAAGAGGACTGTCGACGCGTGGATGGTCGCGGGTTCGATGCTCACCGGGTGGGGGCTGATGAATGCGCTGAAGTTCGCGTTCGCGCGGGAACGTCCACCGATTCCTGAACGCCTGGTGGAGATTTCGAGCCATTCGTTTCCGTCCGGCCACGCGACGATGTCGATGTTGCTTGCCACGGTGGCGATCGCGGTGATGCTGCGATCGTCCACTCCGTGGCTGCATCGGCCGGTGCTACTGACGTTGCCCGTGGTCGCGGCCCTGCTGATCGGATTCTCTCGGATCTATCTGGGTGCGCACTGGACGACGGACGTGCTGGCCGGCTGGGTGTTCGGTGCCCTGTGGGGGCTGGGTTGGATCTACGCCGAAAAAGCGATCAGCGCGAGAAATCCGAGCGCTGCGCGATGACGAGGAGCTCGTCACGCATGGCCGGGCTGGAGACAGCGTTGGCGCGTGCGTAGAGGGCGCGGAGCGAGCGGACGTGGTTGCGGCGGTTGCGGTACTGAGCGACGAACTTCATGGCCTGTGCTTTCGTGGATCAAAGGTTATCGAAACTGACATAACCTATGCTCCACGTTAACTCTGTGTTACTCAACCGGCTGAGGGGTTAGTTTGCCCACGTCAGAACGGTTTTCGTGATCGGGCTAACGTGATCCTGATCTCAATCGAGGCCGCGTTGGGCGGTTCTGCTGCCGCGTCGTGACGCGGCTCTCTGCGCCAGGAACAGAGCGAACCCGACAGCGCCGACCGCGATGCCGGACCAACACGTCGCCACCGCGTCGTCGCTGCGGTCGCCGGTGGCGGTGAACACGACCAGCGCAACGATCCAACCGAGGATGCCGATCGTCAACACCGGCACCGGATCGGTGAGGCGGGGCGGGATCTGCGGGACGTCGGCCACGAATTCACGCTACGCCACCATATTTCGCCAACCCTCGCGGTGTGCTTTATCTTTCACTCATGCCTATGTCGTCGCGATTACTCGACAACTACTTCAAGATCACCGAGCGCGGCTCGACTGTGGGTTCCGAGGTTCGCGGCGGTGTCGTCACCTTCGTGGCGATGGCCTACATCGTCGTGCTCAACCCGCTCATCCTCGGTAGCTTCTCCGCCGACGACGCGGCTGCCAAGACCGACGTGCTCGGCAACATCCTGCCCGTCGCCCAGGTTGCCGCCGTGACGGCACTGGTCGCCGGCTTCATGAGCATCGCGTTCGGCATCATCGCCAACTACCCCTTCGGTATCGCGGCCGGCCTCGGCATCAACACTCTCCTGGCCGTCACCATCGCTCCTCAGGTCAGTTGGCCCGAGGCCATGGGCCTGGTCGTCATCGACGGCATCATCATCGTTCTGTTGGCCGTGACCGGCTTCCGGACGGCGGTGTTCAACGCGATTCCGCCCGAACTGAAGGCCGCGATCGCCGCAGGCATCGGTGCCTTCATCGCGTTCATCGGCCTGGTCGATTCCGGCTTCGTACGCCGGATCCCCGACGCCGCAGGCACGACGGTTCCCGTCGGCCTCGGCATCGACGGGTCCATCGCGTCGTGGCCGACGGTGATCTTCGTGTTCGGGTTGTTGCTGATGGGTGTGCTCGTGGTGCGCAAGGTCCGCGGCGGTCTGCTGATCGGCATCGTGGTCACGACGGTGTTGGCGGCCATCATCGAGGCGGTCACCGACGTGGGGCCGTCGAACGGCGTCGACCCCAAGGGCTGGAACCTGTCCGTGCCGCAGCTGCCCAGCGTTCTCGTACAGTCACCGGACCTGTCGCTGGTGGGCAACGTCGACCTGTTCGGTGCGTTCACCCGCATCGGTGTGCTGGCCGCGAGTCTGTTGGTGTTCACGCTCGTCCTCGCGAACTTCTTCGACGCGATGGGAACGATGACGGGTCTGGGTAAAGAAGCGAATCTCGACAAGGACGGCACGCTGCCCAACATCGGCAAGGCGTTGGTCGTCGAAGGTGCCGGAGCCATTGCGGGCGGCGGCGCGTCCGCATCGTCGAACACGGTGTTCGTCGAGTCGGCCTCGGGAATCGCGGAAGGCGCACGCACCGGACTGGCCAACGTCGTCACCGGCCTGCTGTTCCTGCTGGCGATGTTCTTCACCCCGCTCACGGCTGTCGTGCCCATCGAGGCGGCTGCTCCGGCGCTGGTGGTGGTGGGTGCCCTGATGATCGGTCAGGTTCTCCACATCGACTTCAAGCGCTTCGATTACGCGCTGCCGGCCTTCCTCACCATCCTGGTGATGCCGTTCACTTACTCCATCGCGAACGGTATCGGCGTCGGTTTCATCACCTGGGTCGTGCTCGCCGTCGGTTCGGGCCGAGCGAAGACGGTACATCCCTTGTTATGGGTCGTCGCGTTGCTGTTCGTAGCGTTTTTCGCAGTCGGTCCCATCACGGATGCGGTTACCTGATGCTGGGTCGGTACCAGGGCGTATTCTCTGCGCTGTGACGTCGGGAAACAGTGTGAAAGACAATCGGGAATTGGCAAGCGACCTGTCGCTTGCGGTGGTGAGGTTGACTCGCCACCTTCGAGGTAGGCGAGTGGACTCGCAAGTGTCGCTCACTCAGCTGTCGGCTCTGGCCACGCTGAGTAGGGAGGGCGACATGACGCCTGGCGCGTTGGCGGCTCGGGAGCGGGTTCAACCCCCGTCGATGACGCGGGTGATCGCGTCGTTGGCCGAGCTGGGTCTGGTGGAGCGCACGCCGCATCCCACCGATGGCCGTCAGGTGATCGTGTCGTTGTCGGCGGCCGGCAAGGAACTGATCGCGGACGAGGCGAGTGCTCGCGAGGCGTGGATGACCGCACAGCTGGCAGGCCTCGGACCCGAGCAGCTCGCGACGCTGCGAGATGCAGTGAGCATCATCAGCGCATTGGTCAGCGACTCCGAGTAGTTACCTAGGTTTATTATTTGACCTGTGGCTCCAGTTTCACGTACGTCCGGCGCGACGATGTTCGCTGCTCTGAAGACTCGCAACTACCGATTGTGGGCGTCGGGGCAGATCGTCTCGCTGGTCGGAACGTGGATGCAGCGGGTGGCCCAGGACTGGCTCGTGCTGACGCTCTCCGGCGGCAACGGCTTTGCCGTCGGCATCGTCATGGCCCTGCAATTCGGGCCGACGCTGTTTCTGTCGGTGTGGGGCGGAGTACTCGCAGACCGGTACGACAAGCGCAAACTCCTCATGATCACCCAGGTGTTCGCCGCAGTCTGCGGTCTGGTGCTGGGTGTGCTCGATGTCGGCAACATGGTCGAGCTCTGGCACGTCTATGTCATCGCCTTCATCCTCGGCTGCTCGTCTGCCATCGACGCGCCGGTGCGGCAATCGTTCACCATCGAGATGGTGGGCAAGGAAACTCTGTCCAACGCGATCGCGTTGAACTCGATGACGTTCAACATGGCGCGGATCGTCGGGCCTGCGGTGTCGGGAGTGCTCATCACCCTCGTCGGTACCGGCTGGGTGTTCCTGATCAACGCGGTGTCGTTCGCCGCGGTGTTCGGTGCCCTCTTGGCGATGAACGTCGGTCAACTCTTCCGTGTCGAACCGGCACCGCGCGCCAAAGGGCAGGTACGGGAGGGCTTTCGCTACGTCTGGGGGCGGGGAGACCTACGAGTGTTGCTGGCGACGGTGTTCATGGTCTCGACGTTCGGTCTCAATTTTCCGCTGAGTCTGTCGGTGCTGGCGCGCAACACGTTCGGCAGCGGAGCCGACGCATACGGGTTGCTGTCGACCACCCTCGCGGTCGGCACGCTCGCGGGAGCGACCCTGGCGGCCCGGCGCGCCACCGCCCCTCGATTGCGGCTCTTCATCGGTGCGGTCATCGCGTTCGGTCTGTTCGAGCTACTCGTGGGATTGATGCCCAATTACGTTCTCGTGGCAGTGCTGTTGGTGCCCACCGGCGCATTGACGCTGACGTTCACGACGTCGGCGATGAACATTCTGCAAATGTCGGTGCCGTCCGACATGCGCGGCCGCGTGATGGGCATCTACATGCTGTGCTTCCTGGGCGGAACTCCGCTGGGCAGCCCGGTGCTCGGCTGGCTCGCCGACGCCCTCGACCCACGCGCACCGCTCCTGTTCGGCGGTGTCATCTCATTGGCGACGGGACTCTTCGCTGCCGTGTATCTGCTGCGGCACAACAACTTGCGGATCACCGTGGTGCCGCCCGCCGACGGTCACCGGCTGCCCACCCTCGACACGGTGGCCGCAGCCGCCAAGGTCTGACGCTCCTCAGATCCACCCGTGGCGTCGGGCGAGTGCGCAGGCCTCGTGCCGGTTCGCCGCCCCGAGTTTCGCGGCCGCCGCAGAGAGATAGTTGCGGGTGGTCCCGGGTGACAGATGCGCGCGCTGCGCGATCTCCGCGATCGATGCGCCGTCGGCGGCGAACTCGAGCACATCGGCTTCCCTCGGTGTGAGCGGTGAGTCCCCGGCTCCGATGGCTTCCGCGGCGAGCGTCGGGTCGACGTACCGCCCGCCGCCGTGCACGGTGCGCACCACCTCGGCCAGGGTGGCGGCCGAGGTGGTCTTGGGGAGGAACCCGCGCACGCCGGCTTCGAGCGCCTTCTTCAGGTAGCCCGGCCGACCGTGGCTGGTGACGATGATCGACGCGCAGGTGGGCAGTGTCTCGGCAATTTTCTGCGCCGTCTCGATGCCGTCGATCCCGCCCATCTGCAGGTCCAGCACTGCCACATCGGGTGCCAGGGCCGCGGCAACCGTCAGGGCCTTCTCGCCCGAATCGGCCTGTCCGACGATCTCGATGTCGTCCTCCAGATCGAGCATGGTCGCCAGCGCCGATCGAATGAGGTTCTCGTCGTCGGCCAGTAGAACTCGAATCATGGTGTGGTCCTCGGGTTCTGGGGCGATGTGGGCAACACTGCGATGAGGGTGAATTCCTCGGGTGTCTGCTCCGTGCGCAGTTCCCCTCCGACCGCGACCAAGCGTTCCCGTAGGCCGCTCAGGCCCGTGCCGTCGTTGCGGCCGTTCGGCGCGCCGGGGTGGTCGTTGGTCAGTCGAATACTGCTGTCGGTCAGTTCGATTCGGCAATAGGTGGCCGCGGAGTGACGCAGTATGTTCGTCACGCCTTCACGAACCACCCAGGCGGCCGCCTCGGCCGCGCGCTCGGACAGTGCCGAGGTCTCGCCGGTGAGCTCGGTGGATATCCCGGCCGCCGACAGGAGCGAGCGGGCACCGTCGAGTTCGCCTGCGACATCCACCGATCGATAGCCGCGCACCAGCTTTCGGGCGTCGGTCATCGATTCCTGCGCCAACGCGCGCACCTCGTCCATCTGCGTCGCGGCGCGGTCGTCACCCCGACGGGCCAGCGTTGCGGCAAGTTCGCTCTTGACCGCGATGGCCGAGAGTGCGCGCCCGACGACGTCGTGCAGATCGCGCGAGAACCTCAGGCGCTCCTCGGCGACGGAGAGAGCTGCGGCTGCGTCGCGGGTGGCGTCGAGTTCGGTCACGATGCGCAGCAGCCACGCCGACAGTTGCACGGTGAAGGCCATGAAAGCGATGAAGACGCCGAGTATTACCGTTTCCAGCGCCGGGGTTCCCACGGCCGCGGCAATCGCGGCCGCGGCCACGGCTGCCGCGAGAGACCAGCGCAATCGAATCAGGGTCGCGACCGCGGTGGTGACGAGTACCGCGGCCCAGAGCGCGTTGCTCGTCGTCCCTCCGGCAACCAGCACCACAGCGGCGACGGCCATGATCGCCAACGGGATTCGAGGGTTGGCCGTCGACTCGCCGCCGAGTGCCGGGGTGCGCTGAACGACCACGAAAGCGGCGGCGGCACACACCGCTGCCGCCGCCGTCGATCGATAGTCGTCGTACTGAAGCGTCGTCAGCATCGCGCCGACGGCGACACCGACGGTGATCAGCAGGAACGATTGGCGGGTGTAGACGCGTACCTTCTCCACTGCACTGCTGTCGTTCCAGCCGTGCAGTGGATTGAGGTACTCGTACAGCTTCATGATCTCCAGCCTTGCAGACGGACGACGCCAGGTGCGATCAGGACCGCGGTTCCCAGCGGAAGTGGGTCCGGGCGATCAGCAGGCTGCCGAGAATCCAGGCCAGCATGACCACTGAGGGCATCCCCGCCTCGGCGAACGTGGCGGCGAACCCGACCGACGCGTCGCCGGGAGTGGTGGTGCCGAACCAGCCGAGGTTCAACAGGTCCGACACGGCCGCCATCGGGGTCAGCTCGACGACTCGGCTCAGTGAATCCGGGAGAACGTCGCGCAGCATGGCCGAGCCGGCCATGGCGATCAGAATGACCGGCAGGCTGGTGATCTGCGCTGCTTCCGCATTACGGGTGAAGGCAGACGTGATCAACGCCAGTGCGGCGAACAGTGCCGCGCCGCCGAGGAGGGCGACAGCAACGAGCAGGACGTTGGTGGGAGTGGGCCCACCGAAGGCCAGCACTACAGCTCCGACGATCAGGCCCAGTGCGACGGTGAGGACGAACGAGGGGACCGCCGGCCCCAGCAGAATCTGAATGTCCGAGCTTTCGCCGGTGCGAAGTCGCTTGAGCACCAACTCGTCTCGACGTGTGGCGTAGATCGAGAGCATGTTGTAGTAGACCATGAACACCAGCAGGAACAGGGCGAAGAACTCGAGTGCCGCTCCCACGCCCACGTCGGTCAATCCGTCGTCGCCCCGACTGCTGATGATCAGCATGACCACCGGTAGCACGAGAGGTATGACGGTCGCGTTGAACAGTAGTACTCGGTTGCGTCCGAGCAGTGTGAATTCTGCTCGCGACAGGGCGGTCATCGTACTCATGCGCTCATCACCTCGGTCTTGTCGGTAGCTGGGTCGTTCACATCGGAGTTGTCGAATTCGTCTGCGATGGAGAGGAACACGGTTTCGAGCGATGCCGCGCGGGCGTCCAGGCCGTGCAGGGTGACGCCGTTGGTGCGAGCCCACATCAGTAGATCGGTCAGCGTCTCCTGAACCGAGGACGTCTGGATCGAGACCGTCTCTCCCGAGACGTCCATCGACGTACCCGGCAGCGACGGCAACGCCGTGCCCGGGGCCTTCAGTTCGATCTTCGCCGGATGGTCGGCGACCACCTCGTCCACCGTGCCGCTCCGAACGACTCTGCCGCGGTGCATGATCGCGAGTCGATCGCACAGTGACTCGGCCTCGTCGAGGTAGTGCGTCGTCAACATGATCGTGACGCCGGAGTTCTTCAACTCCTGGATCAACCGCCATGTGTTGCGGCGACTTTCGGGATCGAGACCGGTCGTCGGCTCGTCCAGGAACAAGATGCGCGGACGGCTGATGATCGCGCATGCCAGGTCCAGCCTGCGCTGCTCGCCGCCGGACAGGAATTTGACCCGCGTATCGGCACGGTCGGCCAGGTCCACGCGACCGAGCACCTCCGCCACCGGCAGTGGATGGCTGCAGGTGCCCGCCCACATCCGAAGACTCTCGGCGGTGGTCAGATCCTGAGGCAGTCCGCCCTTCTGCAGCATGATTCCCAGAGCAGGCCGAACCTTGCGGCGATCGGCCACCGGATCCATACCCATGATCCGCACCGTGCCCTTGCTGGGTCGCGAAAGGCCCTGAATCACTTCGAGAGTGGATGTCTTGCCCGCACCGTTGGTGCCCAGTAGGCCGAACAGCTCACCCTCCGCGACATGGAGATCGAGAGCCTGGACGGCCTCGTACGCGTTCTTGCCCGATCCGTAGCGGCGAGTCATCCCGTCGACGTCGATGATGGTCATGATTGCGTCCCCCAATGGCGCAGTCCGATGACGAACCGGACACCCATGAAGGCGACGATGACGCCCAGTGCGACGAACGCCGGAAGGGACGGGCCGACAATCGCGAACAGCACGGCGATGATAGCGATGCTGATGACGATGACGACAATCTCACGCGCCATCGTCGGAGCCGGCCCGAGCTCCATCAGATCGGTGAACAGATTTCCTTCGTCTGGTTGCTTCATGACTACGATCCTGCTGCGCGTCGCGCACCGAAAACAGTGCAGCGCATCATGACCTGAGGTGACACCGTCACGGTCCAGCCATGACAAACGTCATGCGCGCGTGTCTCCACCCGATCTCCACCCGTGGGTCGATGTGCCCCCACCGCGATCTTCGTAGCGTTGCTGCCATGAACATTGCAACGATTGCTCTCGTAGTCCTTCTGGTCGGGTACCTGCTGGTGCGGCGCATGACCGGCCAGCTCATGGAAGCTCGGCGCATGCTGGTGCTTCCGGCGATCCTCGCCGTCGCCGGACTGGCGTCACTGAATTCGACGGCGCTCTCGGCCACGGCGATCGGGTTCTTGCTCCTCGGCTGTGTCGTCGGAGCCGTGTTCGGGGTGGTCCGCGGCTACACCGTCCGGATCGCCGAGCGGGACGGAGCGGCATGGATGCGTTACTCGTTGGCGTCGGTCGGCCTGTGGGTGGCCGCGATCGCGGTGCGCCTCCTCCTCGTGCCGGTGGAGAATGTCGTGGATCCGGCAGCAGCGTCGGTCGCCGGGCAGGCCACCATGTTGGCCGTGGGGGTCGGATTCCTCGCCGAGTCGGTCGTCGTGCTCTACCGAGCCATGCATTCCGAGGCCACCATCGTGTGGCGAGCCGACAAGTCCGGCAACCACACGTTGTCGCCTACGCTGGCCGACATGCACAGTCGGGTTCGCGAAGGACGGGCGAAGATTCGGTGACGTCGGCACCCACGCCGGACGTACGGTTACCCGCACTCGACAGCTTCCGGCTGTCGAGTCGGCCGTATGTCACGGCCGTCGTCGTCGTGGCGGCGTTCGCGACGTCGGATCTGCACGATCCGCTCGTGCTCACGCTGCTCGTCGTCAACAGTCTCGTACTGGCGGCCTCGACGGTGTCTCGTCGGTCGACCGGTCTCCGGCTCTCGCTCGCCGGGGCCGGCATCGCACTCGTCGCCTCCGCCGCGATTCTTCCCCTGGGCGGAACCGGGGTCGCAGCAGCGTTTCCGTTCCTGTTCGCCGGACATGCCGGGTGGCGGTTCAAGCCGTCGATTGCGTTTCCGTATGCGGTGTCGCTCAGCGTGGCGTGCGCGTGCGCGCTGTGGATCGCCGATCACCACGGTGTCGACGGGTGGCCATGGGCCGCCGGTCTTTTCGCCGGGTGGCCGGTACTGATCGGGTATTCACGACGAAGTCGTCTGGACGCACTGCGCAATGCCCGGCGCGCCACCGACGCCGAATTGCGCGAGCATGCCCTGGCCGAGCGGGCCCGTATCGCACGCGACATCCACGACGTTCTCGCGCATTCGCTGTCCGGGGTCAACATGCAGCTCGAAGTCGCCGACGCGTTGCTCGACGCCGGTCGCGCCGACGAGGCCAGAGCCGCGGTGAGCAAGGCGCAGAGCCTCGTTCGCGAGGGCCTCACCGAAACCCGCAGGGCCGTGCAGACTTTGCGTCAGGACGTGCTGCCCCTGGTGCCGACGATGGCCGCTTTGGTGGACGCGGACGGGAACTTCCGGGTCGAGGGCGAGGCTGTCGATCTCGATACGCCGCAGTCGCAGTTCCTTGTTCGGTGCGCGCAGGAGGCGCTGACCAATGCCCGTACTCATGCTCCCGGAGCGGCAGTCGACGTAGTGCTTCGCTTCGCGGCAGAACAGGTGGAGCTCTCCGTGACCAACGGCCCGGCTCCGTCGCCGCCGAAACCGGTCGATAGTACCGGAATGGGTTTGGTCGGCATGCGCGAGCGCGCCGCACTGGTCGGCGGGTCGATCGCGGCGGGTCCGGACGGGCGGGGTTGGACGGTCCGTGCCACAGTTGCTGTGCCGCAACCACACTGAAGACAACACGAAGGTGAGGTTATGAGCATTCGGATAGTGATCGCCGACGATCAGGCGTCGGTGCGCGAGGCGCTGGCGACGATGCTCGATCTGATCGACGACATCACCGTCGTCTCGACCGCGACGGACGGCGACAGCGCGGTCGCCGCAGTGCAGGCCGCGATGAGTACCGAATCCCTCGATGTCGTGCTGATGGACCTGCGGATGCCGGGCACCGACGGGATAGAGGCGACCCGAATCCTGAAGGGGCTCTTCCCCGATCTACCCGTGGTGGTGTTGACGACCTTCTCCGACGAACGCTCGATACTCGATGCACTCGGAGCGGGCGCACGCGGATATCTCACCAAGGACGCCGGACGGGTCGAGATAGCGGCGGCATTGCGGGCGGCGGCAGCCGGGCAGGCGGTGCTGAATCCGGAGGTACAGGCGCGCCTGCTCGGAGCCGTCGAGCACTCCCGTCCGCCCAAGATCCCAGCTGGTTTGACCCCGCGTGAGGTCGAGGTCCTACGCGCGATCGCGGCCGGCCTGTCGAACCGCGAGATCGCTCAGCAGATGTTCGTCAGCGAGGCGACAGTCAAGACACACATCAACCATCTGTTCGCCAAAGCCCGACTGCGAGATCGAGCGCAGGCCGTGCACTTCGCCTTCACACACGGGCTGGCAGGGTAGTCGCTCAGAAACCCCAACCCATGACGGCGGGACGCGCTGTTCCGAACGTCAGATCCAGCGCATGCAGAGATTCCTCGTTGCGGGCGGTGAGGCGATTGGCCGCGGCGAACAATCGGGCTCGGTGGGTACCGAAGTAGATGCTGGCGAGCACGTCGATGTCGAGTTCGATGTCCGGCTCGGATTCCACCCGGGTGCAGGTGGCTCTGCCGTCCGTGACGGTCAGCGAATAGGTACCGCCTGAGTCGAGGAAGGGATCCCGGACGGCGATGATCAGTGATGTGTCGAGGGCATAGGTGCGCGCCTCGAGGGCAGCCTCGACATGCATGATCCGGGCCCACAGAGCGTCGTGGTGAGCGGTGACCTTCGGCAGCCGGTTGTTGGTCAGCAGGAACGGCAGTGCCTCGTCGCGTGCCTGCCGTACCTCGATGGTGTCGACCAGGTCCACGCCGACGAGGATCTGCCACAGCGCGGCGTAGGCGTCGTCGGTCACCGCGATGAATTCCTCCACCACGACCCGGCTCGGGTTGCGTCCGCGTCGGTAGGCGACGTATCCGTCGGGATGTACGACGAAGAACAGTGCGGTCAGTCCGCCGCGTCGGTTCTCGCGATCGGCGAAGAAGCGCTCCCAGCGGATCGGCGGCTTGGGCTGCGCGCCTGCGGTCTGCTGCTGCCAGCGGTGGTAGATGTCAGGAAGCAGTTCGGTGGCCTCGGTCGATTCGATCAGCCGCACACCCGTCGCCGGGGGAGCGTCCTTGCGGAACTGAGCGAACCGACGGTCGATCGAGACGCTGATCTCCTCGGTCACCGGCCCGTAGCCGAAGCGTCCGTAGATCGTCGCCTCGCTGGCCGTCAGCAGTGACAACGGTGCGCCTGCATCGTTCAGAGCGCGATGCTGTTGGGTGAACATCGATCGCAGGATGCCGCGTCGGCGATGTGTCGGCGCGACGGACACCCAGGACACTCCCGATGCCTCGACTTGAGCTCCGCCGGGAACGGTCACCGACATCGGGAAGTGCATGGCCACACCGACCGGGGTCTCGCCGTCCCACGCCAGGTAGACGTGCTCGGACTTCGTCAAGATCTGCGTCTCGGCCAAGTCCTCGGCGTTCTGGTGCTCGCCGAACGCATGGGCGTCGAGCAGCGCGACGGCATCCCAGTCGTCGTCGGTGGCGGTACGGATGGTGATCGATTCGTCGGTAGTCATCGCTCACGACTTTTCCATACCGGGGTGGTGCTTCGCCGAGGGACTGCCAGAAATGCCGGGTGAGAAGATGAGCAGGTGGTGCATGTAATCGACATCGACGATCCCCTCGACCCGCGGCTCGACGACTTCCGCGACCTCAATTCCTCGGACAGGCGCCCCGATCTGCCCGAGGGCAAAGGGTTGGTGATCGCGGAGGGCGTGCTCGTCGCGCAGCGCCTACTGAGCTCGCGTTTTCCGATGATCAGCCTGCTCGGCGTGGATCGACGGCTCGACGCGTTGCGCGAGGACCTCGCCGATTCGGACGTTCCGTTCTATCGGACGTCGGCCGAGGTGATGGCCGAGGTCGTCGGCTTCCACCTCAACCGTGGTGTGTTGGCGGCGGCGAACAGGCCGCCGGCCCTCGATCTGGACGAGGTGCTGGCGGGCGCGAGCACGGTGGCGATTCTGGAAGGCGTCAACGATCACGAGAATCTCGGGTCGATGTTCCGCAATGCGGCCGGTCTCGGGGTGGACGCGGTGTTGTTCGGGGCCGCCTGCGCCGATCCCCTGTACCGACGGTCTGTCCGGGTGTCGATGGGGCATGTGCTCCGAGTGCCGTTCGCGAAGGTGCCCGAGTGGCCTCGTGGCCTCGATCGGGTGCGGCGGCACGGTTTTCAGCTGATCTCGCTGACGCCGAACCCGGAGGCGGTGTCTCTGGCGACGGCGATGACGGGGGAGAAGATCGCGTTGCTGCTCGGTGCCGAGGGGCCGGGTCTGACCGAACACGCCATGCGCGCCACAGACATTCGCGCTCGTATTCCGATGGCGCCCGGTACCGATTCACTCAATGTCGCGACGGCCGCGGCGATGGGCTTCTACGAACGGGTGCGTCTGACGTGAAGGATCCGGACGTTCGCTGGACCGGTGTCCCGGTTGCCGTGATCGCGGCGATCCTCGTCGCGGTGGCACTGACGGCGTTCGGCCTGGAACTGGCCAGAGTTCATCCGCTGCTCGCGATCGGCCTCAACCTCGTCGTCGTGGCAGGCGCAGCCCCGACGGTCATGCGGTGGCTCGGTGTTCCGGTATGGCGTTGGGCCGTGTACGGCGCGAGCGCCGGTGCGCTTCTGAGTTTCGTGGCACTGGCGGCTCTGGCGTTCTGACCGACCGGCCCGGACAGGGTTGCGCACTACCGCCGACGATCGGCGGAATCCCGTCGGCCGGCGGTCGTTGCGTGCAACGGTGCCCACCCGAGCCACTATTTGCGGGAGAACCAGCGCTTCTTCGGTCGCGGTGCGGGCTCGGCCGAGTCCGCTGCGGGTGCATTCTGGACCGGAACGGTCTGGGGCCGCGGCTCCTGCCCCGGCACGTACATGGTGAAACCGCAGACAGGCAGCGCATTCGGGTCGAGCTCGCCGGGCTTCGGGCCACCGGTGTAGCGGAAGCCGAGCCATTCGGCGTTTGCGGCTTCGGCGAATTCCTGGGGGTGGAACGGCAGTGACTGCGGATCCGGCATCACTCCGGGCGGGTAGATCAGCGGGTGGTCACCGGCCCAGAACGGACGCTCCCACACCAGAGGCAGACCGACGTCCTCGTAGATGTAGACGGGGGTGGCGCTGAACGAGCGTCGGAATTCACCGCGCTCCCAGTAGGCGAACGCGCCCCAGGCATGCTCGGGGTCCGAGGCGACGAGGTAGGTGTGCTCGGAGGCCAGTGGGCGGGTGACGGATTCGGGAAGGGTCGACGGCGTGGGCACCGACAAGTTGGATCCGCAGACGACGGTGACGCCGGGGTAGCACCCGATGAACACGTGATCGTCGTCCACGCCCGCCGAGGTCGAGATGGGTCCCTGCTCGAGGGGGACGGCCGTGAGATGGGGGTAGAGCCGTCCGACGAGCGCACTGGCGGCGTTCCAGTCGGAGGTGGTGGCTTCTCGCAGTACCGATATGGGATCCGGTGCGTCCACGTACCAGATCGTTGATGCTTTGGCCCCCACTACCGGCACCTCTCTCTCCGTGACTTCCATCGAAGCCTACGGTGTGGGTGTCGACACTCCGACATCGCGCGGCACATCGGTCACACGAAGAACTCAGTTGTGACCGCTGCTGCGCACACCGAGCAGGACGTCTTCCCACGATGGCATGGCCGGCTTGCCACGCTTGTCCTTGCCGCTGGTGTGACCGGCGGCAGGCTTGGGTGCGGGCCTGGGCTCCCTCGCCACCGCTTCGCGCGGCTGCTCGGGCTCGGGAGTCGGCGCATCGTCCACCTCGACGTCGATGGTCTCGGCGTCGATCTCGCTGTCGGCGGTGGTGCCGTAGTACTCGTCGAAACTCTGCTGCGAGGTCTCGTCGTCGGAATCCTCGGCGGAGGCAAGTGCACGTACCGGGGCCAGGCCGCGGAGTTGACGTCCGAAGTCCGGGTCGATCAGTTCGCGTGCGGTGTCGTCGAGTGGTGCGATGGTGCCGCCGTGACCGTCGGGCAAGAACTGCCAGTGCGCTTTGTTGGTGGTGCGACCTGCCTGCCACTTCAGCTGGGCGACCCACTTGTTGTCCTCGTCGCGCCAGGCGTCCCACGCCGCGTCGTCGAGGTTGTGTCCGCGAGCGCGGAAGGCGAGGGTGACGATGTCGAGCAGGGTCTGCACAGCCGGGCCGTCGTGCCGCAGCGGATGTCCGGCCTGGGCCATCGACGCTGCCTGCGAACGCTCGAGCAGTACGGGGTGCGCGAACACCTCGACTCGGCTGATGGCCATTCCGGAATCTGCGGCGACCTGTTCGATGGTCGCGCCGCTGCGGATACGGGCCTGGATTTCCTTCGGCCGGAGCAAGCTGTCCATTTCGATCTCAATCTGTCCTAGTCGAGCGATGTCTCCGCGTGAGGCTGCGCGGAGTTTGTCGTCGGCTGGAAGCCGGAATCTGTCGCCGGTTTTGGGATCTGCGCACACGACGAACTTTCCGTCGGCCTCGAGACCCACCACACGTAAGTCTCGCACCTTGACCTCCTCATCGCGCCGGCTCGCGATACCGTCGAATTCGAGCCTAGTTCACCTACCGTATTCGGCGGGTGTCCGACACGCCTCGCGGCGGCGGCGTCGGTTTCTTTCTCAGAGAGTAGACAGCTGCGCGCTCGGTTGCACCCGATCGGCCGAAGTCGAGTCGATTCGATTGCGGGACAACGGCATTGCGTCTCGGCGAAGAAAGAACACGCCGAGTCCGAGTCCGATGGTCAGCGCCAGGGCGTGGCCGGCAGCGGTGAACGAGGGATCCGTGATGGCTCCGGCGGCGACAACGGCGATCCACAATGCGCCCCACACTGCGCGCCACGGCATCGTCAGGTATCGAATCAAGGACCCCGCCACCGCAGCTGCGGCATAACTGACCCCGACGTCGACGGCTACGGCCAACGAGTCGGCAAACCAGTCGACGTGGATGCCGACGAACAGCCCGACAGCTACCAGTGCCGTCGCGCCGATGTGCCCGGCGCAGAACGTGAGCAGAAACCGGCGCCACCCCGAGACCCACTCGGCGACGGCGAACAGGATGGCGACCGAGGCGAGCCACCACCAATCGGGCCGGCCTTCGGTGAGGAAGGCGCTGGTGACGAGCGTGGCGAGATGACCGTCGGTGAGATTGTGCAGGTTGGTGCTCGCGGCGTGCAGCACATGCCAACGATCGTGCGGCCCGATCTGCCCAAGAGTGACGGTTCCTGCGGCTGTGAGCAGGCAGTACACGAGCGTCACCCGCAGTCGTAGAACGACGGACAGGAGCCTGGACATGCGAACGCTCCCTCCGAGGTCGTTACGCTTGCGTAATTGATAGCAAGTGTAGGCCTCGGAGGGAGCGCTGTAGCTGTGAGTTGGCTGCCGACTAGCTCAGCGTGGAGACGACCCAGTCGATGCTCTTGGTCAGTGCGGTGATGTCGTCCGGCTCGATGGCCGGGAACATACCGACACGCAGCTGGTTGCGGCCGAGCTTGCGGTACGGCTCGGTGTCGACGACGCCGTTGGCGCGCAGGATCTTGGCGACCTGGGCCGCGTCGACCTTCTCGTCGAAGTCGATCGTGCCGACGACCTGGCTGCGGTGATCCGGGTTGGTCACGAACGGCGTTGCGAAGTCACTGTTCTCGGCCCAGTCGTACAGGCGTGAGGACGAGTCCGCGGTCCGCTTCGTGGCCCAGTCCAGTCCACCCTGCGAATTGAGCCATTCGATCTGGTCTGCGAAGAGCAGAAGCGTCGCCACTGCGGGGGTGTTGTACGTCTGGTCCTTGCTGCTGTTGTCGACGGCGATCGGCAACGACAGGAAGTCCGGAACCCACCGGCCACTGGAGGCGATCTCGTCGACGCGGGCTAGCGCGGCCGGGCTCATCAGCGCGACCCACAGGCCACCGTCGGCGGCGAAGCACTTCTGCGGAGCGAAGTAGTAGACGTCGGAATCGGCGACGTTCACCGGCAGACCGCCGGCACCGGAGGTGGCGTCGATCGCGATGAGGGCGTTCTCCGAGCCGGCCGGACGGCTGACCGGGATGGCCACGCCCGTCGAGGTCTCGTTGTGGGCCCAACCGATGAGGTCCACGGACGGATCCGACGTGGGCTCGGGCGCGCTGCCGGGCTCGGCCTTGACGACGATCGGATCGCCGATGAACGGGTTGTTCTTGGCCACCGAGGCGAACTTCGAGCTGAACTCACCGTTGGTCAGGTGCAGCGACTTCTCCCGGATGAGGCCGAACGCAGCGGCATCCCAGAACGCGGTGGTACCACCGTTGCCGAGCACGACCTCGTAGCCCTCGGGGAGCGAGAACAGGTCTTTCAGACCACTGCGTACACGTCCGACGACGTCCTTGACGGGCTTCTGGCGGTGGCTGGTGCCGAACACGGACGCACCGACGTCGACCAGGGACTGCAGCTGCTCGGGGCGAACCTTGGACGGGCCGCAACCGAAGCGTCCGTCGGCGGGAAGAAGATCGGCGGGAATGATCGGCAAATCGGCCATGGAGTAGCGCGTCCTAGCGTCGATGGAATATGGCCTCCACAGGCTAGTCGGGTGTCATGACACCGTCGACTACCGGATCAGCTCCCAGCCCTCGACGGAGTCGGGGGTGCGGGGTTCGGGGCCGGTGTAGAGGGCGGCGGGGCGCACCAACTTGCCCAGGCGTTTCTGCTCGAGAATGTGAGCGCACCAGCCGGCGGTGCGTCCGCAGGTGAACATCGCGGGCATCATGTGTGCCGGGACCTCGGCGAAGTCGAGGATCACGGCGGCCCAGAACTCGACGTTGGTCTCGATGGCACGATCGGGGCGGCGTTCGCGCAGTTCCGTCAACGCGGCCTGTTCGAGCGCGGCGGCAACCTCGTAGCGCGGAGCGTTCAGGCGCTTGGCGGTGGCGCGCAGGACGCGGGCTCGGGGGTCCTCGGCGCGGTAGACGCGGTGCCCGAAGCCCATGAGCTTTTCCTTGCGGTCGAGGATTCCGGTGATCAGCGCGCGGGCGTCGCCGGTCTTCTCGACTTCTTCGATCATGGGCAGTACGCGGGCCGGGGCGCCGCCGTGCAGTGGGCCGGACATCGCGCCGATGGCTCCGGAGAGGCATGCTGCGACGTCTGCTCCGGTGGAGGCGATGACGCGGGCGGTGAACGTCGATGCATTCATGCCGTGTTCGGCGGCGGACACCCAGTAGGCGTCGATGGCGGCGACGTGTGCGGGGTCGGGCTCGCCCTTCCAGCGGACCATGAAGCGTTCGGTCACGGTGGCTGCCTGATCGATGCGGCTCTGGGGCACAGCGGGCTGGTAGATCCCGCGAGCGGACTGCGCGACGTAGGACAGCGCCATCACCGAGGCGCGGGCCAGGTTGTCGCGGGCGGTGCTGTCGTCGATGTCGAGTACCGGCTGATATCCCCAGATGGGAGCGAGCATCGCCAGGCCTGCCTGGACGTCGACGCGGACGTCACCGGTGTGGATGGGCAGGGGGAACGGCTCGGCCGGTGGCAGGCCGCGGCCGAATTCCCCGTCGACCAACAGCGCCCACACATCGCCGAAGGTGACGCCCTGTGCAACCAGTTCCTCGATGTCGACTCCGCGGTAACGCAGTGCGCCGCCGTCCTTGTCGGGTTCGGCGATGTCGGAGGTGAAGGCGACCACACCTTCGAGACCGGGAACGAAATCTTCGGGAACGTGTTGAACAGCCATGGTCTGTGGACTCCCTCGTCGCGACTGCGCCCGGCTCTGCGCCGCATCCGGGCGTGCTTGCGGAAACCATAGCGAGCTTTTACGCGGGAGTAGCGTCTGGGTTCGTGTCTGCAGACGAACAGCGCCTGGCCACCATGCGAGTGGACTACGGCGAGCCCAAGGATCTCGACGTCGACGCCCTGAGCGACGGCTGGTTGCCACTGGCCCGGCAGTGGCTCTCGGACGCCGTTGCCGCGAATCTGCCCGAGCCCAACGCGATCGTGCTCGGCACGGTCGACGCTGCCGGTAGGCCCGCGACCCGCACCGTCCTGTGCAAGGACCTCGACGCCGAGGGCGTGGTGTTCTACACCAACTACGACTCGGACAAGGGCCGCGCGTTGGCGTCGACGCCGTACGCGTCCATCACCTTTCCGTGGATCGGCATCGCCCGTCAGCTCACCGTCCGCGGACCGGTCACCAGAGTCGACCGAGACACCACCGAGGCGTACTGGCGGACGCGACCGCGCGGCTCGCAGCTGGGTGCATGGGCGTCGGAGCAATCGCGAACCGTCGTGTCTCGCGACGCCCTCGCCGCGCAACTGGCCGAGGTCACCGCGACGTTCGACGGACGCGAGGTGCCGGTGCCGCCGAACTGGGGCGGCATCCGCGTCGAACCGGAGGTCGTCGAATTCTGGCAGGGTCGAACCAGCCGGATGCACAACAGAATTCGAGTGATGCCGGCGAGCGGTGTGATCGAGCGACTGCAACCGTGAGCGGGCTGCGCGGCATCCTGGCCGACACGACCCCGCTGAAGACTCCCGCATATCGCCGCCTGTGGCTGGCGAACATCGTCACCGTCATCGGCGCGCAGCTCTCGATCGTCGCTGTGCCGCAACAGGTTTATCAGATCACCCTGAGCTCGGCCTACGTCGGCTTGACGGGCGTGTTCGCTCTGGTGCCCCTCATCGTGTTCGGGCTGTGGGGCGGGGCCCTGGCCGACGTGATGGACCGCCGAACCTTGTTGATGATCACCACGTTCGGTCTGATCGGAACGTCGACACTGTTCTGGTTGCAGGCGTTCCTGGAACTGAACAACGTGTGGATCGTGTTGGTGCTGTTGGCAATTCAGCAGGCCTTTTTCGCCGTCAATCAGCCGACCCGCAGTGCGATACTGCCGCGAATCCTGCCCGCGGCGCAGCTGCCCGCCGCGAACTCTCTGAACATGACGGTGATGAACTTCGGTGCCATCGCCGGTCCGCTCAGTGCAGGCATCCTCATCTACTACATCGGACTGGAGACGCTCTACCTGATCGACACCATCGCACTGTTCGCCACGCTGTGGGCGGTGATCAGGCTGCCGGGCATTCCGCCGGCCAAGTCCGGTCAACGCGCTGGATTGCGTTCGGTGTTCGAGGGTTTCGCGTACCTCGCGACCCAGAAGGTGCTGCTGGCGTCCTTCGTCGTCGACATCATCGCCATGGTGTTCGGGATGCCACGGGCGCTGTTCCCGCAGATCGCCCACGACAGTTTCGGGGACCCGGCCTCGGGTGGGCCCGTGCTCGGCATGCTGTTCGCGGCGATGTCCGCGGGAGCGGTGCTCGGTGGAGTGTTCTCCGGTTGGCTACCGCGCGTGCAGCGTCAAGGACTTGCGGTGTTGATCTGCATCGTCGTCTGGGGCGTGGCGATGATCGGATTCGGGCTCGCCGTCGGTGCGGCGACCGACGGAGCGACGACGGTTGCCCTGTGGTTCGCACTGGCGTTTCTGGCGCTCGGTGGTGGTGCCGACATGATCTCGGCGGCGTTCCGCAGCACGATGCTGCAGACGGTGGCGACCGACGAGATGCGCGGCCGACTGCAAGGCGTCTTCATCGTCGTCGTCGCGGGAGGGCCCCGGATCGGCGATGTTCTGCACGGCGCGGCAGCGGCCTCGGTGGGGACGGCCGCGGCCGCCGCAGGAGGCGGTGTGCTGGTGGTCATCGGTGTCTCGATCGCAGCCCTCGCGCTACCGGCATTCATTCGCTACCGAGTGGGCGCAATCGTCGGTAGCAAGACGGTGGACGACACCGTCGTGGACAATGGCTCGCATGGCTCCCACAGCTGAGGCGCAGACGTATTCGTTGACGAGCGGCAAGTATCGCGCCGACGTCGCTGCTGTCGGAGCGGGCCTGCGGGTCCTCGAGTACGACGGCTCACCGCTCACCGAAACGTGGGAGGCGGGCACCAAGCCGCCGCTGTCGGCGGGACTGGTGTTGGCCCCGTGGCCCAATCGAACGGCCGACGGAACGTTCACGTTCGAAGGCGTCGAACATCGGTTGGAGATCACCGAACCGGCCCGCAACAACGCGAGCCACGGTTTCGTCCGACGGGTGGAGTGGACTCTCGACGAGCACACCGAGTCTCGCGTCGAGCAGAGCGTGGACATCGGTACGCACGAGGGTTGGCCGTTCTCGTTGCGATTGACGGTGGCACACGAGCTGTCCGACGACGGTCTGACGGTGACCGCGTCGGCGACGAACACGGGCGAATCGGCTGCGCCGTACGGAATGGGATTCCATACCTACGTGCGTGTCGGGGACGTACCCCTCGACGAATGCACGCTCGAACTGTCCGCGGGTACGCGGCTGCCGCTCGATCCGGTACGCAATCTGCCCGTAGGGCTTTCGGTGCCGACGGCCGATACCGAGTACGACTTTCGGCAGCCTCGGAACCTCGAGGGCGTGCAGCTCGACACTCCGTTCAGTGCCTCGGTGCCGGACGTAGACGGACGCGCGAAGCACACACTGCGTGGCCCCGACGGCACCGCGACGGTGCTGTGGACCGACAGCAACTTCGGGTGGGTGCAGGTGTTCACCGCCGATCCCGCCAACGATCAGGCGTACCCGGATCGGGGACGTGCGTTGGCGATCGAACCGATGACCTGCCCGCCCGACGCGTTGAATTCCGAGATCGATCTGATCGTGCTCGACCCGGGTCAGACCTGGTCCGGCAGCTGGGGAATGGAGTACGAGAAGTGACGATTCTGGTGTGCGGCGAAGCATTGGTGGATTTGGTGCCGGTGCACGAGGGGCCGCTGCTCTCACCGAAACTCGGCGGCGGGCCGTTCAACGTCGCCATCTCGATCGGTCGGTTGGGGTCGCCGGTTGCCTATCTCTCCCGCATCTCTCGCGACTCGTTCGGCGAGCAGATCCTGGCGAGTCTGCGCGATGCCGGTGTCGACATCTCGTGGGTGCAGCGCGGTGACGAGCCGACGACGTTGGCGATGACGACCCTCGCCGAGGACGGCAGCGCCGAGTACTCGTTCTACGCCGATGGCACGGCCGATCGACTCGTCGCCGATCCCGGTGATCTGCCCGACGAGATCAGCGTTCTGTCCTTCGGCACGTTGTCGTTGCTGTACGAGCCCGGCGCGTCGGTGTACGCCGAACTGCTGCATCGAGCTCGGGCCGCGGGCAAGCTGACGATGCTCGACCCCAATATTCGCCCGGCCGCCATCGACAGCACCAGCGGCGACATCACCGCCGACGGATTCCGCGATCGCTTTCGCTCGTGGTTGCCGAGCATCGACATTCTCAAGGTGTCCGAGGACGACTCGCACTGGCTGGGACTGGGCACCCAGGGCACCACCGTCGACGACTGGCTCGCCGCTGGGGTGACCGCGGTGGTGATGACCCGCGGCGGAGACGGAATCTCGGTGTTCACCGCGTCCGGGGAGACGACGGCCACGGGAGTGACAGCAGCCGAGGAGGTGTCGGTACCGGGCGTTGCCGTCGACGTCGTCGACACGATCGGCGCTGGTGACACCGTGCACGGCGCACTGTTGAGCTACCTGGAAAAAGAGACCATTATCACATCGAAAGCGGTACAGGAGATGACCGGGGAGGATTGGCGGCAAGCTCTTTCGTTCGCTGCCACGGCAGCCGCGATCACGGTTTCACGACCCGGTGCCGACCCTCCCTGGGCGTCCGAGGCACCGAGAGACTAGTTTCACTAGCGACGTTAGAACTGTCCGTTTTAAGTACGTGTCCGTTACACGAGTTCGAGAGGGACCATTCGTGCCCGCTGAGAATGATGCCAAAGCCACCCTCACCTACCCCGGTGGCGAATATTCCATGTCGATTGCCGAGGCCAGTGAAGGCAACAACGGTATCGAGCTGGGAAAGCTGCTGGCGACCACCGGCTACACGACGCTGGACGGCGGGTTCGTCAACACCGCGTCCACCAAGTCGGCCATCACGTACATCGACGGTGACGCGGGGATCCTGCGCTACCGCGGTTACCCGATCGAACAGCTTGCGGGCAAGTCGTCGTTCATCGAGGTCAGCTACCTGTTGATCTACGGGGAGCTGCCGTCCGAGGACGAGCTCGAGACGTTCACCGACCGCATCCGTCGCCACACGTTGCTGCACGAGGACCTCAAGCGTTTCTTCGACGGCTTTCCGCGCAACGCCCACCCGATGCCGGTGCTGTCGAGCGCGGTCAACGCACTGTCGGCGTACTACCAGGATTCGCTCGAGCCGAACGATCCCGAGCAGGTCGAGCTCTCCACCATCCGTCTGCTGGCCAAGCTGCCGACCATCGCGGCTTACGCCTACAAGAAGTCGGTCGGTCAGCCGTTCCTGTACCCGGACAACTCGAAGAGCCTGGTCGAGAACTTCCTGCGCATGACGTTCGGCTTCCCCGCCGAGCCGTACGAGGTCGATCCCGAGATCGTCAAGGCACTCGACATGCTGCTCATCCTGCACGCCGACCACGAGCAGAACTGCTCGACGTCGACGGTCCGCCTCGTCGGATCCTCGCAGGCCAACCTCTTCACCTCGATCTCCGGCGGCATCAACGCGCTATGGGGCCCGCTGCACGGCGGTGCCAACCAGGCCGTGCTCGAGATGCTCGACAAGATCAAGGCCGAGGGCGGCGACGCCACCGACTTCCTGCGTCGAGTGAAGAACAAGGAAGACGGCGTCAAGCTCATGGGCTTCGGACACCGGGTGTACAAGAACTTCGATCCGCGCGCGACGCTGGTCAAGGAAACCGCACACACGATCCTGGGCAAGCTGGGCAACGGCGACGAACTGCTCGAGATCGCCCTCAAGCTCGAAGAGACCGCACTCACCGACGACTACTTCGTCGAGCGCAAGCTGTACCCCAACGTCGACTTCTACACCGGCCTGATCTACCGCGCGATGGGCTTCCCGCCGCGCATGTTCACGGTGTTGTTCGCGATGGGTCGTCTCCCGGGCTGGATCGCGCACTGGCGCGAGCAGAACGAGGACACCACCGGCAAGATCGGCCGTCCGCGCCAGATCTACACCGGCTACACCGAGCGCGACTACCAGGACGTCAGCTCCCGCTAGCTCTTGCTGCACGACAACGCCGCCGGCTCCCCTCGGGAGTCGGCGGCGTTGTCGTTTACGGCCTGCGTATCCCGCCGAGTTCGCAGTTACGCAGGTGATATGGCCACTCTTGGCTGCACAACTGCGATCTCGCTGCGTGACGGGGCTTGGTGTCCCGGCGAACTCGAAGTTATGGACGAGATTCGGCCGGAATCCATCCCTAACTTCGAGTTCGCGGCTGCAGTTCTGTTCGAGCGTGCGCGATGAACCACTGCTCCCATTGCTCGGAGGTCCATCCGCGCTCGCGGGTCAATCTCAGCCACACCGAGCGAGCCGTGAGCAACCACATGGCGTCGACGACGATGTCCGGCGGAGGACCGCCGAGAATCAGCCCTGCTGCCCAACGGTTCTCGTCCCATCGCGTTTTCTCGCGGACCGAGAGTCGCTGCGCAGCAACTGGATCCACTACTGCGGCCTCGTCCAGCACGTGTTGTATGGCCGCGGATCGCTCATGTGCCCCGCGGAGCCAGGCCGCGCCGGCGGCGAGTCGTTCCTCGAACGTTCCGGTGCCCATCTTCTCGTAGTCCGGCAACTGGCGGACGGGCGAGTCCAGGCCGTTCGAGAGCGCACTGTCGATGCATCCGTCCAGTAACGCGAGCTTGCCGTCGAATTGTTGGTAGACGGTCTGCCGGGTCAGACCGGCAGCCGACGCGACGTCGGCCATGGTGGTGGCGACCCATCCTCGACTCAGGAACATCGCATGTGCGGCGTCGGTCACTGCGGCGCGGTTGAGTCGAGCGCGCTCGGTACGCAGGTCCGACGAGTAAGCCCTGGCCATGAGACGCAGTCTAGACATAATTGAGATTACGCTGTGTAATGTTAAATATGAACGAGTACCACTTTCCTACTCGACTCGGTCGGTTACACGTCCGAGTGACGGGCACGGGACCGCCGGTTGTGCTGTGGCACAGCATGTTCGTCGACTCCTCGAGCTGGGATCGCGTTCTGCCGGAGCTGGCTGCAGCTCGGACTGTGCACCTGGTCGACGCCCCATCCTGTGGTTCGAGCGACCCGTTGAGCGAAGCCGCCGATATCTCGGCGTGTGCCGATGCCGCTGTCGAACTAGTGGAAGAGATGCAGCGCCGATGGGGATTCGGCAGCGTCGATTGGGTCGGAAATGCTTGGGGTGGTCATGTCGGTATGGAGGTAGCCGCGCGACGACCGGATTTGATCTCGACCCTCGTTGCGATCAGTGCGCCGACGCATCCCATCGACGAGCCGTTGCGTCGCAAGGTCCGCATGCTGCTGCCGCTGTATCATCTTGTCGGGCTTCGTGGCCCGGTGCGATCGGCCATCGAGGAAACCATTTTCACCGATCACTCCCGAGCTCACGACCCCGAGGCGGTGCAGTTGCTGCGCGACGCAATCGGGCGGGCGGGCCGTCGGGCGACCATCCTGGCCATCGAAACGGCGATTCTGAATCGAACGGACTTGAATTGGGCTGCACGGGCCTTGACGTGTCCGACCCTGTTCGTCACCACCGACGATCGTGGTGAATGGACGCCGGAGGAGGCCCGCGCCGTGGTCGCCACGATGGTCGATGCGCGCGAGGTCACCGTCAGCGGCGCGCGGGTGATACCGGCGTTGGAGCAGCCGGATCGACTGGCCGAGGTGGTCGACGAGTTCTGGTCCAGGCGCGCAGATCCTCGCTGAACTCGAAGTTATGGACGGATTTGGGCCGGAATTCGTCCATAACTTCGAGTTCGCGGCGCGCTCAGGCGTCGAAGTGCTTGCGGTTCTTCAGCACTGGCAGGTTCTTGCGCACGGCGTCGACCAGCTCGGTATGAATGTCGATGGTCAGCATTCCGGGCGTCGCGTCCAGTTGGCCGAGAATTTCGCCGGTGGGGGAGCAGACGATGCTGTGTCCCACGCCCAACGGTGCATTTCCCTCGGCGGCAGCCGGTTCGGCTTGGTCGCAGGCTGCGATGAACGTCGTCGAATCCAGTGCGCGCGCGCGAGCGAGCAGGGTCCACTGCTCCACTTTGCCGTCGCCCGATCCCCAGGACGCCGGAACCACGACGAGTTCGGCACCGAGGTCCCCGAGTTTCTGGAACAGGGCAGGGAAGCGAATGTCGTAGCAGGTCGCGAAGCCGACGCGGACTCCCGCGATGTCGAGCACGAGCGGGTCGGAACCCGGTGCGACGGTATCGGATTCGGCGAATCCGAACGCGTCGAACAGATGAATCTTGTCGTAGCTCGCCTCGACGCCCGGGCCGGTGACGAGCAGTGTGTTGGTCACTCTGTCGTCGGGCGCGGGAGTGAACATTCCGGCGACGACGGTGATGCCGGCGTCGGACGCGATCCGACGAACGGTCTGTGCCCATTCGCCGTCAAGTGGCTGTGCGAACTTTCGGATGGGTCCGCCGAAGCAGCGCATCATTGCCTCCGGGAACACGACGAGGTCCGAGCCTGCGTGCGCCGCGGCGCGGGTGTGGGTCTCGACGAGTTCGAGGTTCTCGGTGGGATTTTCGCCACTGGTGATCTGGGCCAGGCTGATGCGGATAGTCGAGCTCACGGTGTGACTCCTGGTTTCGTCGGGGGAAGACAGGTATACATATCGTATGCAACCACTGTCGGGGAGGGACAAGGCGTACCAGTTCGTCCGTGATCAGGTGTTGTCGTCACCGGCCGCCACCGGCACTTTTCTGAACGAACAGGAACTTGCGACTCGAATCGGCGTATCGCGCACGCCGGTCCGTGAGGCGTTGCTGATGCTGCAGTCCGAGGGTCTGGTCGAGATGGTGCCCAAGCGCGGTGCCCATGTGCCGGCGATGTCCGGACGGCAGATCGCCGAATTGATGGATCTGCGTGGCGTTCTGGAACGGCACGCGGCGTCGCGGGCGTTGCGTGCCGGTGACGCTCCGATCGCGGCGATGCAGCATGCGTTGCATCAGCAGGAGCTGCTGATGAACTCCGACAGCACCGACGCTCCCAAGGAATTCATCGACTGGGACGGGACGTTCCATCAGAGTTTGATCGATTCGGCGGGCAGTGATCTGCTCTCGCGCACGTATGCCGGTTTGCGGGCGCGTCAGCTCCGAGTGGGCTTGAGTGCGTTGTTCACCGCCGCCAACCGGCAACACCGAGTGTGCGCCGAGCACCAGGCCATCATCGACGCACTGAGTGCCGGCGACGAGGGCCTGGTGCACGAGAAGATCGACGCTCACCTCGAGGTCACGCTTCAGACTCTGTTGCGCGCGTAGCGTTTTCGTGCTGCTGGCCCAGCAGCACGTAGTGCTCGTCCTCGGTGGGGTCCGGGTTGCGTCCGAGGGCGAGGCCGACGAGTGTCACGGCACCGACGACGACGATGTACCCGGCGATCGGCACCCAGCTGTCCGTCTTGTCCAACAGGTAGACGAAGATCAGCGGGGCCATCGCGCCACCGAAAACACCGGCGATCGTGTACGCCAACGAGCTGCCGGTCGAGCGCAATCGAACGCTGAACTGCTCGGTGACGAATGCTGCCTGTGGCCCGTACATGAACGAGTGGAACGCCAGGCCCACAACCACACCCAGGATCAGCAGCGGTAGCGATCCTCCGCCGATGACGAGGAAGAAGATCGCACTCCACGCGACACCGCCCACGGCTGCGACGCTGTAGACGAGGCGTCGGTTGATGCGATCGGACACCGCTCCGGCGAGCGGGATCAGGCCGAGTTGGCATGCCGACCCGATCAGAATGGCGGTGAGTACCTCACTGCGCTCGAAGCCCAACTTCTGTGTGCCGTAGGTGATCGAGAAGACGGTGAACAGCGCGTAGATGACGTCCGGTGCGACACGAGACATGATGCCAGCCACCAGGGGTCGTAGCTCGGTCTTGAACACTTCGCTGATCGGTGCCTCGGATCGTTCGCCGCTTTCCTGCAGCGCCTTGAACACCGGGGTGTCCTCGAGCTTCAACCGGATCCACAGACCGAATCCGACGAGTACCGCGGAGAACAGGAACGCCACGCGCCATCCCCAGGACTCGAACTGCTGGTCGGTCAATGTCAGCGTCAGAACGGCAAGTGCGCCGTTGGCGAGCAGGTTGCCTGCGGGTGGTCCGATCTGTGCTGCCGAGGACCAGAATCCGCGTTTGCGGGGATCGCCGTATTCGCTCGACAGGAGAACGGCTCCGCCCCATTCGCCGCCGACGGCAACGCCCTGACAGAAACGCATCGTGACGAGAATGATCGGTGCCGCGATGCCGATGGAGTCGTATCCGGGGATCAGGCCGATGGCGAACGTCGTGACGCCGATCAACATCAGGGTGATGACGAGGAGCTGTTTTCGTCCGATGACGTCGCCGAGCCGTCCGAAGACGAACCCTCCGACCGGACGGGCGACGTAGCCGACGGCGTATGTCGAGAAAGCCAGCAGAGTCCCGGTCAGCGGGTCAATGTCCGGGAAGAAGACCAGCGGAAACACCAGAGCTGCGGCGGCCGAGTAGACCGCGAAGTCGTACCACTCCAATGCCGTTCCGGTGAGGCTGGCCGCAAAGGCCTTGGCCAGGCCTTTTCTATCTACCGAAACAGGTTCGGTCATGACGACTCCTTCGTGTGCCTGGGATCACTGTATCCGTTGTACCTGCTCCATACTTGCTGTATACAAGACGTATGCGCAAGGCTTTGGGCGCATCGGAAACAGAAAATTTACGAGGAGAGGGTCCTTACTGATGCTCACATTCACGCTGCCCGACGGCACATCCGAATCGGTCGAGGTGAAGGCCTTGCTCAACGCCGGGTACGCCGGACGCAACCAGGAGGAGGTGGCGTCGCACATCGCGGAGCTGGCCGAACTGGGCGTCCCTGCCCCGACGGTGACGCCCGCGCTGTATCCGATTTCGCCATACCTGGCGCAGCAGACGGACGCCGTTGCCGTCCAGCACGGCCGTACGTCGGGCGAGGCCGAGTGGGCGCTGGTGATCCTGGGCGACACCATCGACGACGTGCTACTGACGGTCGCCTGCGATCACACTGACCGTGACCTGGAGGTGCACAGTGTCGCATGGAGCAAGAACGCGGCACCCGATGTGCTCGGCACCGGCGCGTGGCGTCTGTCGGAGGTCGCCGATCGGCTGGACGAGATCACCTTGACCGCGTGGGCGGACGGCGTCGCAATTCAGACCGGAACACTCGGTGATCTTCTCGCTCCGCACTACTGGCTCGACGTGCTCGCCGGCCGTGGACTGTTCACCCGTGGAACCGTGTTGATCTCCGGCACCATCTCGATGCACCCCGGTGTGAACCAGTTCGCCGACACCTGGAAGGTCGAGATGTCCGACCCCGCAACCGGCAATACGCTGACCTGCGAATACAAGACGATGTTGATGCCAGCTCCGATCGGCTGACCGTGACGACGTAAAATCGGTGCCGACCATGCCCAGAACACCGCAGTCGGCGTCGGCGGGCCGGCACAACCGCAGGAGACTTCAGTGACGAAGCCAGTGATCGAATTTCAAGCCGGACCGGCACCGTTGGATCTGGTGACGGTCGACCTCGTCGAAGGTGACGGCGCAGAGGCAGTACCGGGCGGAAACGTAGAGGTGCACTACGTCGGCGTCGAGTTCGACACCGGCGAGGAGTTCGACTCGTCCTGGAACCGCGGCGAGTCCATCCAGTTCCCGCTCCGTGGTCTCATTCAGGGCTGGCAGGACGGCATCCCCGGGATGAAGGTCGGCGGACGCCGCCAGCTCACCATCCCGCCGGAGCTCGCGTACGGCCCCGCCGGCGCAGGTCACCGTCTGTCCGGCAAGACGCTCGTCTTCGTCATCGATCTGCTCGACGTCAAGTAGCAGATCTCTCGTCAGCGGTCCTGTAGCTCGAGCACCAATCGGGCGCCCCCGAGGGGGCTGTCTGCCAGATATGCGCGGCCACCGTGCAATTCGGCCTGCTGGGCCACCAGCGCGAGACCGAGGCCGGAGCCGCCCTTCGCGGCTCCGGCTCCGCGCTCGAAGCGTCCGAACACCAACTCGCGTTCGTCCACCGGAACGCCGGATCCGTTGTCGTCGATCAGGATTCGGACCAGCGCGTCCGCGCGCTCGACGCGAATGACGACGGTGCTCGCCCCGCCGTGCCGGACGGCGTTGCCGATCGCGTTGTCCACCGCGAGTCGAACTCCGGTGGGTAGTGCGCGAATCGTGATCTCGCACTCCGGTTCCGACTCCACCCGAACGTCCAGACCCGGGTGCTGACGCTGCGCATCCTGCGCGGCGACGTCGCAGATGTCGATGATGTCGGTCTCGACCCGGTCGCCCTCGCTGGACAATTCACCCGACGCCAATCGTTCGAGCGCGGTCAGGGTCGTCTCGACTCGGCCCTGAGTGCGCTCGAGGTCGGTCAGAATTTCTTGTTGCTGCGCGCGCTCGAGGTCGAGGGTGCGCAGCACTTCGATGTCGGTACGCATCGCCGTCAACGGGGTGCGCAGCTCGTGGGCCGACACGGCCGCAAAATCGCGTGCCGTGTCCAGGGCAGCATTGGTGCGTTCCTGTGCCTCGTTCAGTCGGGTGAGCATGCCCCCGATCGCGACCGCGAGCTCGTCGGCCTCGGTGACTCCGGTTCGGGTCTGCGGCGCCGACGGAGGCTGAGCGCTGACCTGCCGCGTCAGCGTCACCAGCGGTCTGACGGCACGTCCTCCGAACAGCCAACCCAGGCCCGTCGACACGGCGACCGCAGCCAGCCCCAGCAGGATCACCTGTCTCTGTTGCTCGTCGGTCACCTGCTGCGCCTCGATGGCCGGGACACCGATGGAGATGGACACGGACGAGACCACGGTCGAGGTCGCGGTGTAGACCCGAAACCGCTGACCGTCCACATCCACTGTCTGAGAACCGGTGTCGAGGGCGGGCAACCGCGTAGGAGTCGAGGCGACGACGATGTCTCCGCTGCGAATGGTGACAGCGAACGCTCCGGACAGCTGATCGATGAAGGCTTCCAGCGTCGACGAGTTCGGGACCAGCACCTGCGATGCCGTCGTCAGACGCTCGTCGAGCTGGTTGACGTTGTTGCGGGAAATGGCCACCGACGTCACCACGGCCAGGGCCGCCACGACGAGGGTGGCACCGAGGGCAGTCGCCGCCGCGACCCGGGCGCGAAGTGAGAAACTCATACCGACTCCCGCACGACGAAGCCCACTCCGCGGACGGTGTGCAGGATGCGCGGCGAGCCGTCGCTCTCGAGTTTGCGGCGTAGATAGCCGACGAACACGTCGACGACGTTGGTGTCGGCGACGAAGTCGTATCCCCAGACCAATTCGAGGAGTCGCTCGCGCGTCAGTACGACGCCCTTGTTGCGCGCAAGAATGGCCAGCAACTCGAACTCGCGCTTCGTGAGATCGATGTCGACGCCGCCGCGGTGCACTCGGTACCCCGCGATGTCGACAACCAAAGTGCCCACGGCGACAGCCGAATTGGGGAGCCCGGGATCGGCTGCCGGAAGGACAGGACTGGTGCCGCGCCGTCGGAGCATGGCCCGGATGCGGGCCACCAGCTCGGCGAGCACGAACGGTTTGGTGAGGTAATCGTCGGCACCGGATTCGAGACCCGCGATGCGATCGTCCACGGAGCTGCGGGCGCTGAGAACACAGATCGGAATGTCGTTCCCCATGGCGCGCAACGCAGTCACGACGCTTGCGCCGTCGAGCACCGGCATGTTGATGTCCAGCACGATCGCATCGGGCGAGGTGCGCGACACCACGCCGAGCGCCTCGGCCCCGTCCGACGCCGTGATGACCGTGAAGCCGGACAGGCGCAGGCCGCGCTGCAACGACGACAACACATCGGTGTCATCGTCGACGACGAGGACGGTGGCGGGGGTGCTCGGCGATTCGGTCACCTCCCAATGCTAGGCAACCCAGCTGTCTACGGTGGTACGCCGCTCCTCGGGCGTCTTGGCAAAGAATTCTTCCAGGGCCGTGCGGCGATCGACGTCGGCGTCGAGGGTCCAGGCGAGGGCGGGTGCCTTGGCATAGAGCTGCTCGTAGTACTTCTCGAACGTGCAGGTGCTCTCGACGAGGGAGAGGGCACCGGGGAAGGGGCGGATGTTCGTCATGATGTTCTCTCCTCTGCTCGCGGCTGATCGGCGTATTTCCCAAGGTAGGGGGCGATGTTGCGGCGTCGGTGAGCATGGATTGGCGATTCTCTGAGAATCCCCGAAACAGCGATGGGGGTTGCTCGTAGCCGGGTTGGGTAAGACTGACGGCATGTCGCTCGTTTGGTTTCGCCGTGATCTCCGACTGGGGGATCTGCCCACCCTCACCGCCGCTGCCGAGTCCGGGGATCCGGTACTGGGGCTCTTCGTACTGGACGACCGATTGCTGAAGCCCTCCGGCGGTCCGCGCAAGGACTTCCTGTTCCGGTCGCTCGAGGCACTGAACGAGCAGCTCGACGGCAGACTGATGGTGGTGCACGGCGAACCCGAGACGGTGGTGCCGAAGGTGGCGAAGGCAATCGACGCCGACGAGGTCCACATCAGCGCCGATTACGGTCCGTACGGCCGGGAGCGGGACCAGCGCGTCGGCGAGAAGGTGACGCTGGTCGAGACCGGGTCGCCGTATGCCGTTGCGCCCGGACGAATCACCAAGGACGACGGTGAGCCGTACAAGGTGTTCACGCCGTACTCGCGGCAGTGGATGGAACACGGTTGGCGTGGACCAGCCGATACGTCCGCGAAAACCGTGACGTGGATCGACCCCGACGACGTGAAAGGCGTGAAGAGGGCGAAAGTTCCGAGCGAGAAGGAGACCTCCGACGCCGATGCAGGGGAGAAGGCCGCACTGGCGCAGTGGAAAGACTTTCTCGACGACGTCTCGAAGTACGACGACGAACGCAACCGCCCCGACCTCGATTCGACGAGCCGGATGTCGGTGCATCTGAAGTACGGCACCATTCACCCGCGAACCATGCTGGCCGACCTGGGCAAGCTCCGCAACGAGGGTGCTGCCGCGTATCGGCGGCAGATCTGCTGGCGAGACTTCTACGCCGACATCCTGTTTCAGCGCCCCGACAGTGCGCGCGAGAACTACGTCAAGAAGTTCGACAAGATCGAACTGGACTCGGGCAAGCACGCCGACGAGCTGTTCGAGGCCTGGTGCAAGGGCGAGACCGGCTTTCCGATCGTCGATGCCGGTATGCGGCAACTGAACTCGGAGAAGTGGATGCACAACCGGGTGCGGATGATCGTTGCGTCGTTCCTCGTCAAGGACCTGCACCTGCCGTGGTGGCGAGGTGCCCGCTATTTCATGCAGCATCTCGTCGACGGGGATCTGGCCAACAACCAGCACGGTTGGCAGTGGACCGCGGGCACCGGTACCGACGCCTCGCCGTACTTTCGGGTGTTCAACCCGATCACCCAAGGTGAGAAATTCGATCCGACGGGCGATTACGTCCGGCGCTGGGTGCCGGAGCTACGCGGTGAGGAGGGAAAAGCCGTGCACACGTTGAAGTTCGGCCGACCCAAGGAGTACGTGGATCCGATCGTCGACCACAAGCACGAGCGTGAGGTTGCTATTGCTCGGTTCAAGGCGCTGTAACGGCTGCTATTTCCTGCGGGACAATCCGACCCCGACGAGGCAGATGACACCGCCGACGACGGCGAGAATGTGCGGTATCTCGCCGAGCAACAACCAGGCCAGAGTGATGGTGATCGGCGGCACCGCATACGTGGTGATGCCGAGCTTGCCTGCGTTCATTCTCGTCAACGCGTAGGCCCAGGTGCTGAACGCCAGCGCGGTGGGAACCAGGCCGAGGTAGACCAATCCGCCGGTGGCTCCGGCCGAGGCGGTGGACAGGTCGTCGAGCAGAGCAGGCGCGAACGGGAGTGTGCAGACCGCGCCGATGGTGCAGGCCATCCAGGTGACCTGCAGGCCGGGGACCGTGCGCAGTACCGGCTTCTGGCTGAGTACTCCGATCGCATAGGTCACTGCGGATACGAGACACAGTGCGATGCCGAGGAAGTCGGCGTCCGTCCTGGTGGTCGAGGTGGTGGTGACGGCGGTGACGACGCCGACCATGACAGCACCGGCGAACGCGATACCGGCACCGATCACCAACCACTTCGGAAAGCCCTCGCCCAGAAGCAGACCGGCGAACAGGGCCACCAGGATAGGGCCGATCTGAATGATCATCGACGTCGTTCCGGCGTCTACACGTTGCTCGGCGGCGTTGAGGGCGACGTTGTAAACGCCGAACCAGAACACGCCGACGCTGGCGATCTGTAACCACTGCGTGCGGTTCGGCTTGACCCACTGTCTCCTGATCAACACGATCGCGCCGAGTGCGCACGATCCGATGAGGAGCCTGCCCAGAGCGAGTGGGCCGGCACCGAACGATTCGCCGACGCCGCGGATGGCGACGAAGGCCGAGGCCCACGAGATCACCGTGACGGTGACCGCACCGAGGGCGAGCCAGTCGACGGCGGGGCGGGTGTCGAGATCTGTCATGCCGAGGACGCTATCGTGCGGGAGTGCCCCATGGCGCGCGGGTTTCGGCCATGGTTGCGCCTGTTTCCGCCTATCTGCCGAGTAGCTTCTCCAGTGCATCGAGGACCGCGGGATCCTCGATGGTCGACGGGACCCCGTACTGCTCACCGGCGACGATCTGTCGCATCGTCTTTCGGAGTATCTTGCCCGAGCGGGTTTTCGGCAGAGCTCCGACGATCGTCACATCGCGGAAGGTCGCCAGTGCACCGATTTGATCGCGGACCATGGCCACCAGTTCGGTACGCAATTGCTCCTCGGAGATGTTCTCGCCGGCCTTGAGAACCACGTATCCGCTGGGACGCTGGCCTTTGAGGTCGTCGTGGATACCGATGACGGCGCATTCGGCGACGGCGGGATGGCCCGCGAGCACCGCCTCCATCGACCCGGTGGACAGGCGGTGGCCGGCGACATTGATGACGTCGTCGCTGCGACCGAGTACGTAGACGTAACCGTCGGCGTCGATGTAACCGGAGTCGCCGGTGAGGTAGTAACCGGGGAAAGTATCGAGATACGAACGCTGGAAACGTGATTCGTCGTTCCACAGTCCGACCAGTGCACCGGGCGGCAGTGGCAGCTGCACGACGATGTTGCCCTCCGAGCCTGCGTCCACGGGATTACCGGACGCGTCGAGGATACCGACCTGAAATCCCGGTACCGGCACGGTCGGCGATCCGGGTTTGATCGGAAGTGGTTCCAGCCCGCGAAGGTTGGCGCAGATGGCCCACCCGGTCTCGGTCTGCCACCAATGGTCGACGACGGGTCGATCGAGGGTGCGTGAAATCCACTCGTACGTATCGGGATCGAGGCGTTCACCGGCGACGAACAGTGTCTCGAGCGAGGACGTGTCGTATTTCTCGAGCTCGGCGGCGTGCGGATCGACCTTGCGAATGGCGCGTAGCGCGGTCGGTGCGGTGAACAGGGCCCGCACACCGTGGTCCTGAATCACCCGCCAGAACGCGCCTGCATCGGGAGTCCCGACGGGCTTGCCCTCGTAGAGAACCGTTGTGGCACCGGCGAACAGCGGGCCGTAGACGATGTACGAGTGTCCCACCACCCACCCGACGTCGGAGGCCGTCCACATCACCTGACCGGCATTCACGTCGTAGATGTTGCGCATCGACCACGTCAACGCGACGGCATGACCGCCGTTGTCGCGCACCACGCCCTTGGGCTTGCCCGTCGTACCCGACGTGTAGAGGATGTACAGCGGATCCGTCGCCGCCATCGAAACCGGTTGTGCGGCGGATGCGTCGGCGATGAGGTTGTCCCAATCCAGCCACTCGTGTTCGCCGGGAATGCCCTCTCGTGATTTCACGATCACGGCCGGTGTGTTCGCGGTCGTGATCGTCAGGGCGCGCTGCACCAACGGCAGATATTCGATAACGCGACCCGGCTCGAACCCACCGCTCGCGGTGATCAGCAGTACCGGCTCGGCGTCGTCGATGCGGGCTGCGAGTTCTTTGGCGGCGAATCCGCCGAACACCACCGAGTGCACTGCGCCGAGTCGCGCACACGCGAGCATCGCGATGACGGCCTCGGGAATCATCGGCAGATAGATGACCACGCGGTCGCCCGGTCCGACGCCCTGTGCGCGCAGTACCCCGGCGAATCGAGCGACCTGATCGAGTAGTGCGGCATACGTGTAGCTGCGCGTGAGTCCGAGCATCGCAGAGTCGTAGATCAACGCGGTCCGGTCACCGTGCCCGGCATCGACGTGCCGGTCCAGAGCGTTGACGCAGGTGTTCAGGCGGGCTCCGGGAAACCAGCGCGAACCGTCGAACGCCGTGGTGGGAGGGGTGTCCCAGTCGACTCCCGACGCGGCCGCCAGCCAGAAGTCCTCGCGGTTCTCGATGCTGCTGTCGAACGCCTGCCGATACTCGCCACTCATGTCTGCGAGCGTAGTTCGAGGTGGGGTGGTCCGGGCCGGGTTGCGCACTACCGGCGACGACCGGCGGAATCCCGTCGACCGGCGGTCGGAATGTGCAACGGTGCCCACACGCCGTCAAGATTCACGGCCGGGGCGTCAAGATTGCGTCAACACCCCTGTTCGACGCCACCGCCCGGCGCAAGACTTCTTCTCATGACTCTTGTGGACATTCTTCCGTCTCTCGGTGCCGCCTACGTGTCGCGGTGCGATCCAGCGCTCTGGCCGGCGAACACTCACTGTGTGTGCGGCCGCATCACCGTCGACGGCGTCGCGCTCGAGGATGTGGCCGATGCCGAGGGCACTCCGGTGCAGTGGGGTCGGATTCTGATCACTCGCGTGCGGTCGGTCATTGCAGGCGAGGTGGGCGTCGATGCGGAGTTCGGTGATCTGCTGCAGGCAGTAGTGGTCAACCGGCACTCGGTGGGTCCGGTGGTCAAGGTCGACGTGCACGGTCCGGGGCGCAGTTGCGTCAGTCCGGTCGAGTTGCCAGCCGACCTGCGTGCGGGCGACGTAGTAGCGCTCGTGACCTCGCACGTGCACGGCGGAGCCTGCGGTCGTTCCGCAGGCTCCACTCCGGTCTCGTAGCAGGGGTCGAGTTTCCACTCACAAGGCGACTCCGAGAGTGCGGTAGCGGCCGAGTCGCGCACTCGTCCGAGCTGCCGCTTCGAGGGTCGACAGCTCGCGTAGTTCGCGGACAATGGCATCGGCGATGCGACCGGAGAACGCGGCCGGTTCGTCGGCTGCATCGGGGAGTTCGGGAACGATGGCGTCGACGATGCCGTCTCGCAGCAGGTCGATTGACCTGATGCCCTGAGCCTCGGCCATGTCCGGTGCATGGGCGGTGTCGCGGTGCACGATTGCGCTGGCTCCCTCGGGTGGAAGCGGTGCGAGCCAGGCATTCTGGGCACACAGGACGCGGTCCGCGGGCAGCAGTGCGAGTGCTCCGCCGCCGGTGCCCTGGCCCAGTAGTACCGACACCGTCGGGGTGTTCACGGTGACCAGGTCGGAGATCGACCGCGCGATCTCGGGAGCGAGACCACCCTCCTCGGCTTCTTTGGACAGCGCTGCGCCGAATGTGTCGATGACGAGCACCAGAGGTAGCCGGAGTTCCTCGGCCAGGCGCATGCCGCGGCGAGCTTCTCGTAGTGCTGCCGGGCCCATTGTTGCCGTGGCGGTGCTGCTGCTTCGGTCGTTGCCGAACAGCACGCAGGAGACACCGCGAATGCGGCACAGGGACAACAGGATCGAGGTGTCGGCCTCGCCCTGGCCGGTGCCGCTGAGCGGAACATGTTCGGCCGCAGCATGTTCGATGATCTGCCGAATCCCTGGACGATCGGCGCGGCGCGACGACTGCACCGAGTGCCAGGCCGATTGCTGGGGAATGCTCGTACGTTCGACTTCGGGAACGTCCGTCCACACGGATGCGTCGACGATCACTCGCAGCGTGCGGATCAGCAAGTGACGCAATTGCTCGACCGGCACCACACCGTCGATGACACCGTGCTGGTACAAATTCTCGGCGGTCTGGACGCCATCGGGAAATGGCTTGTCGTACAGGGCCTGATACACCCGCGGGCCGAGGAACCCGATGAGGGCCTCGGGTTCGGCGATGGTGACGTGGGCCAGTGAACCCCAGGATGCGAAAACGCCTCCCGTCGTCGGATTGCGGAGATACACCACATACGGCAGGTGCGCCGCTTTGTGTGCGGTGACGGCCGAGGCGATCTTGACCATCTGCACGAAGGCCAACGTTCCCTCCTGCATGCGCGTGCCACCGGAGGTGGGGGAGGCAATGAGTGGCAGGCCCTCTGCAGTGGCGCGCTCGATTGCGGAGGTGATGCGCTCGGCCGCCGCGACTCCGATCGATCCGGCGAGAAACGCGAACTCGCAGGCGATGAACGCGACGCGTCGGCCGTCGATGGTGCCCTCGCCGGTCAACACCGATTCGTCGACGCCACTCTTCTCGCGAGCCTTGGCCAGATCCTTCAGGTAGGACTCCCCAGGATGGACGTCCACGGGCGTGGAGTCCCACGACACGAACGATCCGCCGTCGAGAACGGAATCGAGAATCTCGGCGGCGGATGTCCGTGGGCTCATGGCGCGAACTCTATCGAGCGAAAGCTTCCTTCCACGAGACGGTCTTGCCGATCCGGAGAATGGAGCGCTGATAGATCTTCGCCGCGCCCATGGCCAGAATCGCGGTGGTGACGATCATCAGGACCGCCGAGCCGACGATCTGCACCGGCGAGGTCACGCCGGCCGCAATCCGCAGCGGCATCATGATCGCGGAGAACGGAGGAACCCAGCTCAGCGTGTTGGCGAGAGTGCTCTCCGGATCGCTGACGGAATAGAAGGCCGCGAAGAACATGGCCATGATCAGGATCAGCAGTGGCATGGTCGTCGAGTTCACGTCCTCCTGCCGCGAGACCATGGATCCGCCCGCTGCGTACAGCACCGCGAAGAACGCGAAGCCGAGAATGAACCACGCGAGTGTGGCCGCGAAGACACTCACCGCGGCACCGGTGACGGTGAGTACGCCTGTGCCCAATCCTGCTCCCACACCGGCGATTCCGTACAGAGCGAGCTGCAGGATGCCGACCGCACCGATGCCCAGAATCTTGCCCCAGAGCAACTGCAGGGGGCGAACGGTGGAGAGCAGCAGTTCGACCACGCGCGAGGACTTTTCTTCGACGACGCCCATCGCGACGTACATGCCGAAGCCGATGATCTGTGCGTACAACAGGAACACGGCCGACAGGGCCAGGGCGGTCCGCTGACCGGCCTCGGGGTCGGGCGGATCGATCGCGTCGACGGTGACCGTGGCGGCACTCGTCGCTGCCCCGAGCTCGTTCTGGTCGACACCCTGTTGCGCCAGTGCAGCATTCGTGGCCTGCGTCGCGACACTGCCCTCGACGACGGCGCGCAACGTGCCGGTCAGATCGGACTCGGTGACGGCGGTGTATGCGCCTGCGTTGCCGTCCGGAACCAACGCCACGTCGAGATCCCCGGATTCGACGCCACTGCGCGCGGCCGCCGCGTCGGCAACGTCACGGACTTCGACGGGACTTCCGACGGCGTCGCCGGTCGCCTCCAATACAGCCGCGATCGACTGATCTCCGGCGACGCCGATCACGTCGCGTTCCTCGTCGCCGCTGCCGGAGAAGATCGAGAACGCGATGATGCCGCCGACGATGACGGCCAGGATGATCACGTTGCTGATGACGAAGCTCTTCTTCATCACCTGAACGGTGAACTCGCGCTTGGCGATCAGTGAGACCGCGCTGAAGGAATTCAGTTGTGAGCTCATGCCACTACCGCCTCTCGGAACAGGTCGCTCAGGGAAGGTTTCTGGATCGAGAATTCGTGGACCGGTCCGGTCGCGAGAGCGGCCCGCAGGACTTCTTGATCATCGGCTCCCGGTGCCAGCCCGAGAACGGTGACGCCGTCGCTGTGCCCGAGTGTGCTCACTCCGGCGATGCCCGACGCCCATCCGGGCGCAGCGTTCGGTGCGTGGACGTGCAGGTGCGAATCTCCTGATCCGCGTAGTTCGTCGACGGTACCGACGGCTTTCATCGAGCCGGCGGCGATGATGCCGACGCGGTCGCACAGGCGTTGCACCAGATCGAGTTGGTGGCTCGAGAACACCACCGGCACTCCGGCAGCGGCCTTTTCGCGCAGTACCTCGCTCATGACATCGACGGCGATCGGGTCGAGGCCGGAGAACGGTTCGTCCAGCACGAGCACTGCGGGGTCGTGCACCAGCGCGGCTGCCAACTGCACGCGCTGCTGATTCCCCAGGCTCAGTGCGTCGACGGTGTCGTTCACTCGCTCGTCGATGCCGAGGCGTTCGGTCCAGCGAATCACTGCGGCTTTGGCATCCCTCGACGAGAGGCCGTGTAGCTCGGCCATGTACGCCAATTGCGGGCCGACCTTCATCTTCGGGTACAGCCCGCGTTCCTCCGGCATGTAACCGATGGTGCGGCGAACGTCGAGGTCGACGGGCTTGCCGCCCAACAGAACCTGGCCGGAATCTGCCGACAGCACGCCCAGCGCGATGCGCATCGTGGTGGTCTTGCCCGCGCCGTTGCTGCCGACGAAGCCGAACAGTTCGCCCGGCCGGACGTCGAAACTCAGGTTGTCCAAGGCGATCTTGTCGCCGTATCTCTTGGAGACGGAGTCGATCGTGAGGGTGCTCATGGTGCCCTTTCGGTCGTTACTGCTGTTCGAACTCTTCGGTGTCTTCTGGTTCGGGGTCAGGGGTTATCCACGCGAGAATGATTGCCGGGGTCGATATTCCGATCATCAAGGCTGCGAGAGTCCATCCGCCGCCGGCGTAGGCGAGACGGGGGAGGTCCGGAAAGGTCGTGGACAGGACGATCAGCGCGAAGGCCGCAGCCATGACCAACCCCTGCGTGACGGTGAGGCCGATGGATCGAGCTTCGTTGCGCTGCTGTACTTCCCATTCGTCCAGTGCTCCGACGGGTGCATCGCTGTGGCGGCCGGAGACCGTTTGTAGAGCGGTCCAGATCGGTATGAAGATGAGTGCGGCGGGAATCCAGGCGATTGCGGCCCACGAGAAGAACAGCGTCGAGATGCTTATGACGAGGAACGTCATGTCGGCAGCCATCACTGCGATGGCGAGAATGCGGCGTCGATGTTGCGTGCGCCATTTCGGAAGCCAGTGTCTCGTGTTGGCGTCGTTCTCGAGGAATCGCCGGGTGCGATAGGCCTGATAGCGGGTGAGGATGTCGGGTTGCGGGGTCATGGTCTCAGCCGTCCTCTGGGTCGTAGTCCGGAGTAGTCCACGCGAGAAGCATTGCGGGGGTGGCCCCTCCAGCGCTCAATGCGGTCAGCATCAGTGCGCCGCCGGAGATCCCGAAATTCGTTGCCCCGAAAATTGATCCGAGGAACAGGTACGCCGCGGCAGCGGTGCCCAACGCTTGAGTAACCGTCAGGCCGATGGATCGGGCTTCGTTGCGGAGCTGGACTTCGAGCTCGTCGAGCGCATCCACGGGGGCTTCGGCGCGCCGATTCGACACGATGCCGAGGACGATTGCCGCGAACGTGAACACGATGTAGCAGATCCCCCAGGATCCGATCGCCCAGTCGAACACCGGTTCCGAGAGTGCGAATCCCGCAGATGCCGCGAGCAGTACCAGAAGGAACGCAACGAAGGCTCGGCGTCGTTTCTGGGGTCGCAGTCCCGGTAGCCAATTCGCATAGGTCTTTTCGTTCTCCAGGAATACTCTCGTCCGGGCTTCCTGATATCTGCTGAAGATGCTGGGACCAGTGTTCATCGATCCTTTTCCTTTCGGAAGAGTTCGGCCGAGAGTGGTCCGAGTTCGGTGCGTGAGAACACCGCTTCGATCGGCAGATCGAAGACGTCGCAGATGCGCATCGCGAGGTCCAAGCTCGGGTAGTGGTCGCCTCGTTCGAGGGCTCCCACCGTCTGGGGATTCACTCCGACGAGTTCGGCCAGTTGCGCGCGGCTCATCTTTCGTTCTGCCCGCAGAACACCCACCCTGTTGTAGATCGGGAGCGCGGTACCGCGCTTGACGGGGCTCATGACAATGAAGTGTTGTATAAACCCAACGATGTGTCAACCGTTAATAACAAAACTGCTGATTTGTCTACGGTGTCTGCTGCTCCCGAGTGGAGGCGACGATGGCGCGCATCGTGGTCAGAAACTCATCGATCGTTGCCCGCTGCTCTGGCGTGAAGCGGGCGAGCTCGTCGACGGCCTGGCCGATGACGGGGCCGAAGAACGTTGTCCCGAGTTCCGACGCGTGCGCAGTCACGTGCAGCAGTACTCGCCTGCGGTCGGACGGGTCGGGTTCGCGTAACACCAAGTCACGCTTGGTCATTCGATCGATCAGGGCAGTGATCGACGCGGATTCCAGACCCAGCTGTCCGCCGAGCCAGCCGGGTGTGGCACGCGTTCCGGCTCGGTCCGCGTCGAGGAGACAGATCAGCGCCCGGATATCCGTCGGGTGGAGCGCGTGACGCTGGGCGAATTCTGCGCCCAGAAGATCGAGGTCGACCGTCAGTGCGCGTAGCTGATGGACGGTAGAGGCGGGCTCGGTCATGTGCTGATCCCTCGGGAGATGCTGGACGAGATGTCTCTCCATTGTCTACTATCTCGATCATCGAGAGAATGGAGGGTTGCAGTGACGCTGGACGAATTCTTCTCCGCCTACGACCGGGTGCTGCAGAAGTGGCCGGCGGATACCCAAGCCATCGACGTGAACACGGTGCACGGTGCCACACGAATCAACGCTTGCGGGCCCGTCGACGGTCCGGCGCTGGTGTTGCTGCCTGGGGCGGGTGCCACGTCCACCGTGTGGTTCGCCAACGTCGAGGCGCTCTCGCAGCGATATCGGGTGTACGCGGTCGACCTCATGGGCGACGTCGGGCGCAGTGTTCCCGGTGAGCAGTCCGTCGACTCCGTGGACGAGCTGCTGAACTGGGTGACGGCGGTGCTGGATGAACTGGGCCTTCGAGCTGTGGCACTGTGCGGCCATTCCTACGGCGCGATGATCGCTCTGGCGTACACTTTGCGCAACGAGAGCCGCGTCGATGCGCTGACGCTACTCGATCCCAGCGCATGCTTCGGCTCCATGAGTCCGCGCTACCTGCTGCACGCCCTACCGATACTGCTGTCTCCCAACGAGAAACGGCAGCGTGCTTTCGTCCGATGGGAAACCGATGACGCGCAGTTGGATCCGGATTGGCTCGACGTACTTGCTCTGGGAGCCGCGCATGCTCCGACCACAAAAACCATTGTTCCGAAACGGCCGAATCCTGCTACGTTCGCGAACTTCGGTGTAGCGACAACCGTGGTGCTGGCAGGGAATGGCAAGGTGCACAATGCCGCTCGGATCGAATCGGCGGTCCGAACCGCCCTGCCTGCAGCGCGGACGGTGATACTCGACGGAGCCACGCATCACACGTTGCCGATGCTTCCCGCCGCCGAGGTGAACGAAATTCTTCTCAGTTGACGAAAATCGGGTGCAGCTAGCCGCGCTCACCGCGGTCAGCTGCACCCGATTCAGCGCGACCTACTTCTCGCTCAGCTGCCCATCGTTCATCGTCCAGTGACGAGTGCTGCGAACGGTGTCGAGCATGCGGCGATCGTGTGTCACCAGCAACAGGGTGCCCTCGAAGTTTTCCATCGCGCGTTCGAGTTGTTCGATGGCGGGCAGGTCGAGGTGGTTGGTGGGCTCGTCCAGCACCAGCAGGTTCACGCCGCGGGCCTGTAGCAATGCGAGTGCCGCACGGGTTCGCTCACCCGGCGACAGGGACGAAGCCGGCCGCAGCGCGTCGTCGCCGCGCAGCCCGAACTTGGCCAACAGTGTGCGGACCTCGGCGTCGGGCCACTCGGGAACTGCTGCACTCAAGGCGTCGGACACTGTTCCGTCGCCGACGAAATAGGCTCGTGCCTGGTCGACTTCGCCGATCGCCACACCCGAACCCAGTGATGCCGTTCCCTCGTCCGGCGTCAACCGGCCCAGCAGTACCGAGAGCAACGTCGTCTTGCCGGAGCCGTTGGGTCCGGTGATGAGGATGCGATCGCCCCAGTCGATCTGCGTCGTCACCGGACCGAAGGTGAACTCCGATCGGCGTACGAGAGCGCCGCCCAACACCGCGACAACGGTCCCGCTGCGAGGAGCCGCCGCGATCTCCATCCGCAGTTCCCATTCCTTACGGGGTTCCTCGACCACCTCGAGTCGCTCGATGCGGCGCTGTGTCTGACGAGCTTTCGCGGCTTGCTTTTCGGTCGACTCGGCGCGGGTCTTGCGGGCGATCTTGTCGTTGTCGGTGGCCTTGCGTCGCGCATTGCGGACGCCCGATTCCATCCAGTTCCGCTGCATCTGCGCGCGAGACTCCAACGCCGACTTGGTGTCTGCGAACTCGTCGTACTTCTCCCGTGCATGCTGGCGCGCAATTTCTCGTTCCGCGAGATAGGACTGGTAGTTGCCGTCGTACACATCGATGCGACGCTGCGCCCGATCGAGCTCGACGACTCCCGTCACCGTCCGGGCCAGAAACTCGCGATCGTGACTGACGACGACGATGGCCGCCCGCGTCGCGACGACGAATTGTTCGAGTTGCTCGAGGCCCGCGAGGTCCAGGTCGTTGGTGGGCTCGTCGAGCAGAAGAACGTCGTAGCGCGCGAGGAGAATCGCGGCGAGCCCGGCTCGGGCGGCCTGCCCGCCCGATAGATCCGTCATGAATGCGCCGCCGTCGACATCGAGGCCCAGATCCGCGAGTACCTTCGCCGTCCGCTCCGCCAGGTCGGCACCGCCGAGCGCCAGCCACTTCTCGAGCGCAGGGGTGTAGAGGTCCTCGTCGGCAGGAGCGGAGCCTGCGGAGTGACCGGAGTCGCTGCCACCCAACGCCTCGGCGGCTGCGTTCATAGAAGCTTCGGCCGAAGTGACCCCGGTCCGCCGGCCGAGGAAATCCAACACCGTCTCCCCGGCGATGCGCTCGGGCTCCTGCGCCAGATACCCGACGGTCGCGTCGGGCGGGCTGGTGTAGATCTCACCCTCGTGATCGGCCGTTCCCACGCCCGCCAGCAGCGTCAACAGCGTCGATTTACCGGCACCGTTCGCACCGACCAACCCGATCACATCGCCCTCGGCCACCGTCAGATCGAGGCCGGAGAACAGGGTTCGATCGCCGTGAAAGGCGGCCAGATCGTCGATGCGGAGCGTGGCAGTCACCGGACCAGTATCCCCGGGACCGGGAACAGATTCACAGCGCCGTCCGTTGGCATTCGTATGACGTATTCAGCCGAGACCAGTACTGTCCCGACCATCGTGCTCAACGACGGCACGTCGATTCCCCAGCTCGGGTTCGGTGTGTGGCAGGTTCCCGACGACGGTGCCCAGGCCGCAGTGTCCGAGGCGCTGAAGGTCGGATACCGCAGCATCGATACCGCAAAGGTGTACGAGAACGAGGCCGGCACCGGCAAGGCCATCGCGGAGTCCGGCATCGCGCGCGACGAACTGTTCGTCACCACGAAGCTGTGGAACGACGATCAGGGCTACGACTCCACCCTGAAGGCCTTCGACGCCAGCATGGATCGTCTGGGCCTCGAGTACCTCGACCTGTACCTGATTCACTGGCAGCAGCTCGATCGCGACAAGTACATCGACACGTTCAAGGCGTTCCAGAAGCTGAAGTCGGACGGCCGCATCGGTTCGATCGGCGTCTCCAACTTCACCATCCCCACGCTCGAGAAGCTGATTGACGCCGTCGGTGAGGTCCCGTCGGTCAACCAGATCGAGCTGCATCCGCGCTTCATCCAGGAAGAACTGCGCGCTTTCCATACCTCGAAGGGCATCGCTACCGAGGCGTGGAGCCCGCTCGGCTCCGGCACCGTGCTGGACGACCCGGCCTTCGCGCCCATCGCCGAGGCACACGGCGTCACCCCGGCGCAGGTGATTCTGCGCTGGCACATCCAGCTCGGCAACGTCGTGATCCCCAAGTCGGTCACCCCGGAGCGGATCGCGAGCAACTTCGACGTGTTCGGCTTCGAGCTGAGCAACGACGAGATTCAGCAGATCAACGCTCTGGACACCGCCGACGGCCGCACCGGCCCGGACCCGGACAAGTTCAGCAGCTGACCCGCCATGTGAGTGGAACTTCGTAGTGGACTACGAAGTCCGGAGTGGAGCCTGCGGAACGACCGCGGGCACAGCGCGCACATGGGGGCCTAGTCTGTACCCATGTCGGAACCGCTCGCAGGCAAGACCGTTGCCCTCACCGCCGAGCGGCGTGCAGACGAATTGGCCACCATGCTCGAACGCCGCGGCGCGAACATCGTTCACGCCGCGGCGATTCACGTTCTGCCCCTGATCGACGACTCGGAGCTGAAGTCGGCTACCGAGGGCATCGTCGATCGTCCCCCGCAGATCGTGGTGATCAGCACGGGTATCGGCTTCCGTGGCTGGCTCGACGCGGCGGCCGAATGGGGTGTGCGCGACGACCTCCTGGCAGCGCTCGGGCACACGCGAATCATTGCGCGTGGCCCCAAAGCGCGTGGTGCGATCCGGGGGGCCGGGCTGCGTGATGAATGGTCGCCCGCCACCGAAGCATCGCAGGAAGTCGCCGATCATTTTGCTGCCCAGGGCATTTCCGGTGCCGACATTGCCGTGCAACTGCACGGCGTCATCACCGAATGGGAACCGACGATTCACCTGAGCGACGCTCTGAGCGAACTCGGTGCGCATGTGCGACCGATCCCGGTGTACCGCTGGATCCGCCCCGTCGATCAGGCCCCGCTGATCGACTTGTTGGCACAGATCATCGAGCATCGAGTGGACGCAGTGACGTTCACGAGCGCTCCCGCCGTCGCCTCGCTGCTGTCGACGGCCAAGGACAACGGCATGCTCGACGCCTTCCTCGCCGCACTTCGAGGCCCCGTCGCCGCGATCTGCGTGGGGCCGGTGACGTCGGCCCCGTTGGATGCGTTGGGCGTTCCGACGTCGATGCCGGGCCGTGCGCGTCTCGGCTCCCTGGCCAAGTTCGTCGTCGAGCAGCTGGGTTAACCCAGAGTCTCGAGCAACTCCGTCACCGCTGCTCGCCCGGCCCGGTTCGCCCCGATCGTGCTCGCGGACGGGCCGTACCCCAGCAGGTGGACGCGATGGTTCGCGGCCACCCGGGTGGTCAGCCGGCCGTCCATGACAATTCCGCCGCCGTGCCCGCGCAGTCGCAGCGGGGCAAGGTGATCGAGGGCGCTGCGGAATCCGGTGGCCCACAGGATCACGTCGGCGTGCTGGGTCGAACCGTCCTCCCAGACAACGGAATCGGCGGTGATCGAGGAGAACATCGGCTTGCGTTCGAGAGCGCCACGTTCGCGTGCGGCAGCCAGCGACGGGGTGAGCAACAGACCGGTCACCGAGACGACCGAGCCCGGCGGCAGACCCGCTCGCACTCGCTCCTCGACCATGGCGACGGCTTTGCGTCCGGCGTCGTGGTCGAATTGGCTGTCCCGGAACACCGGTGGTCGACGCGTCACCCATGTTGTGGTGGTCACCTGCGAGATCTCGTCGAGTAGCTGCACGGCCGAGATTCCGCCGCCGACCACGACGACGTGTTTGCCGGCGAACTCGTCCGCGGTTCGGTAGTCCTTGGTGTGCAGTTGTCTACCGGTGAAGGACTCGGCTCCGTCGTAGTGCGGAACGAACGGTTTCTCCCACGTTCCGGTCGCATTGATGAGGCCCTCGGCCATGACGACCGTGTCCCCGGCCTCGACCCGAAAGAGTGGTTCGCGGTCGCACACGACGGTCACCGTGACGGGGCGTCGGACATGCAGTTCGAACCGTTCCTCGTACGCGCGGTAGTAGCGGGGAACCGCGTCGGCTGCCGCGATAGATTCGGGTGGCTCGTCTCCCAGCGTGTCGGCGAACGGCATCCCGGGCAGATCGTGCACGCCGTTGACGGTGCTGAGCGTCAGCGACGGCCACCGGAACTGCCAGGCACCGCCAGGTCCGGGGGAGCGGTCGAGCATGACGAAGCCCGCACCTGCGGCAAGTCCGGCCCGCCTGAGGTGGTAGCCGGCCGAGAGCCCGGCCTGGCCGGCACCGATGACAGCAACCCGAGTGTCGATCACGAGTATCAGTAGATCAGGCCCCGCCCTGTGACCGCGGCTACCAGCCGGTAACCTGCTCGGCGTGATCGGACACACTCGTGACGGCGATGTCGTCATCCTGGAATTGCAGCGACCGGACAAGCGCAATGCGCTGAGCACGGATCTCTGTGTCGCGCTACGACGCGAAGTCGAGCAGGCGGATGCCGACGGCGCGCGGGTCGTGGTGATCACCGGACAGGGCAGTAGCTTCTGTGCCGGTGCCGACCTGACCGGAGATGCGTTTCCCGACGCGTTCGGCGAAACGCTGGAAGGCATGCTCACCGCCATCGAGCGAGTGTCCGTTCCCGTCGTGGCGGCGATCAACGGGCCTGCCGTCGGAGCGGGGACGCAGTTGGCCATTGCCTGCGACCTGCGGGTGGTCGCACCCGGGGCATTCTTCGAGATTCCCTCCACGCGTCTAGGAATCGCAGTGAGCAACTGGACGATCAAGCGGCTGGCGGCATTGGCCGGCGGCGGCGTGGCGCGCACGATCCTTCTCGGCGGCGAACGGGTGCACGCCGATCAGGCGTATGCATGCGGTCTGGCCAACAAGCTCGGCGATCGCGATGTTGCCGTGCAGTGGGCGCACTCGATCACTGCCCTCGCACCCCTGGCGCTGCGACACCTCAAGCTGGTGTTCAACGACGACGGCGCGCACGACGATCCGACGCCCGCACAGCGCGCGGCATTCGAGGCCGCGTGGAGCAGTGCGGACATGAAGGAAGCGCGCCGCGCGCGAGCCGAGAAGCGCGCACCGAAATTCGTGGGCAAGTGATCAACGGAGCGCCCGACGCGGGCGACACGGCCTGGTTGCTGGCGAGCACCGCGCTGGTCTTGCTGATGACGCCGGGCCTGGCCTTCTTCTACGGCGGCATGGTGCGCTCGAAGAGCGTGCTGAACATGATGATGATGAGCCTGTCGGCCATCGCCGTCGTGTGGTTGCTGTGGTTGGTGTTCGGGTTCTCGATGGTGTTCGGCGACAACGTGATCGGCGGCTGGATCGGAAACCCGTTGCAGTACGCCGGTTTCGAGGGTTTGCTCGGCGGCGTGTACACCTCGGCGGCGGGCACGGTGTCGATTCCGTTGGTGGGGACCGTTCCGGCGTTGGTGTTCGCAGCGTTCCAGGCAGGATTTGCCATGGTGACGGTCGCGCTGATCTCCGGTGCCGTCGCAGACCGGATGCGTTTCGTGCCGTGGGTGCTGTTCGCGGCCCTGTGGTCCACGCTGGTGTATTTCCCTGTGGCGCACTGGGTTTTCTCGCTCGACGGGCTCACCAGTGAGTTCGGCGGGTGGATCACCAACAGGCTCGGCGCGATCGACTTCGCCGGTGGCACTGCCGTGGAGATCAACGCGGGTGTGGCCGGGCTGGTGCTGGCCCTCGTGGTCGGCAAGCGGAGCGGGTGGCCGCGAGATCCCATGCGTCCGCACAATCTTCCGGCCGTCATGCTCGGAGCCGGACTGCTCTGGTTCGGCTGGTTCGGTTTCAACGCGGGCTCGTCGTTGGCGGCCGACGGCGTCGCCGCAGTGGCGCTGGTGAACACGATGGGCGCGGGCGCGCTGTCGATGGCGGCGTGGCTCGTCGTCGAGAAATGGCGGGACGGGCACGCGACGTCGTTCGGCGCGGCGTCCGGAGTGGTGGCCGGACTCGTCGCGATCACGCCGTCGTGTACTGCCGTCACACCGATCGGTGCAGCCGCGATCGGCATCGTCTCGGGTGCGTTGTGCGCGTTGGCGATCGGCATCAAATATCGCTTCGGCTACGACGATTCACTCGACGTCGTCGGTGTGCATCTCGTCGGCGGTGTCGTCGGAACGCTGATGATCGGACTCGTCGCCAGTGCGCAGATGCCGGCGGGCAAGGACGGTTTGTTGTACGGCGGCGGTCTGCATCAACTCTGGGTGCAAGCCATCGCCGTCGTGGCGGTGTTCGCGTACACGGCAGTCGTCACCACCGCTATCGCGTTCGCAATCAAGGCCGTCATGGGCGTGCGCGCCGACGCGCAGCACGAGGCCGACGGCCTGGACGAGCACGAGCACGCCGAGTCCGCCTACGACTTCGGAGTGGGCCACGGAGGCAGCAACAAGCCTGGTCTTTTCGGTAAGTAGGGGCAAACCCTGCGCGTCCTTTACGAACCGATCGGTCGCTGAAAGTCGTTCTGTCCCTTTCGCGTTGATGCGATCGATCGTTGTTCGGTTCGACCCCTCTCGTTCATCTTCGGTTCGCTCTTCACGCTCGTTGTGCCCATAGCTTTTCGCTGCTCGGTATCGAGAGATGGACACGACGAAAGACTGAGGAACATGAAGCTGACTCGATTCGCGGCAACGTCCGCATTGGTCATTGCAGCGATGACGACCGCCATGGGCACCGCCTATGCGGATCCGGCCCCGGCTCCCGCCGCTGCCGTCGGGTGGAACGTCACCCAGGCCGGCAACCAGGTCCTCGTCGACACGACGGCCGGCACCCTGAGCAACGAAGACAACCACCTGGTCGTCCGTGACGCCAACGGCGCACTCGTCGACTCCGTACCGCTCGCCATCGCCGCCGACGGATTCTCGCACCCCGTCGCTGCCGACATCGACGGCAACCACGCCACTCTGACCGCTGATGTCTCGCCTGCCGCGGCAACCCCGGTCTCCACCTCCCTTCCCGGCCTGCAGCAGGTCGACCTGCCCGCCGCAGTCGCAGGCGTCAAGGACAACCTCAGCCTCACCGCCTCCGTCGGTGGATTCCTCGGTGCTGCAACCGGAATCGTCGGCGGATGCATCCTCGGAATCATCACCGGAGTCGTCGTGACCGCACCGGTCGCGACTCTTCTCGGAGCAGGCCCCATCGGCGGCTGCGTCATCGGCGCAATCGCCCTCGGTGCCATCGGATCGCTCGCCGGCACCTCCGCCGGTGGCCTCGGCGCAGTCATCGGTAACGCCGGACAGTTCATCCAGCTGCTCAACGCTCCTCCCGCAGTGAAGAAGTAACACCGCCTCGACAACAGTGCTGTGGCCCGCATCGGATATCCGGTGCGGGCCACAGTCGTCGAAAGGTCTAGCGAGCCAAGGCGAGATCCCCCACGTGAGCTCGCCGAGCTGCCGTCACGAGTTCGACGATGGCGTCCGCCACCTCGTGTGCTCGTTCGAGAATCACCATGTGTCCGGCCTGCGCGATACGTACCAACCGTGCATCGGGCAGGTGGGATGCAAGGGTTTCCGAGTGTCGCATCGGCGTCATCAGGTCGTCCGAACCGCACAGCACCAGCGTGGGAATCGAGGCCAGCGCGGCCAGACCGGCCACTTCGTCGAGTCCGCGGAACGCGCCGAGGAAGCCGGCCATCGTCACGATGGACGTGTCGCCGAGCATCGCCGTCGCCAGAGTGACCACCCGCGGGCTGACTTTGTGGGAGCCGCATCCCGCCGTCCTGACGATGGGCGCGCACACCCCGCGACTGAGCCTCTTGGCACCCGACATCAGTCGAGGGGCCCGTCGAACAGCTGCCTGAAACGCCGACACGGCCGGATGCGCGAGGCAGCTACCGAGCCCGTCGTCGGTGATCCCGCCTGCGGACGTCGCGATCAACCCGACCCCGACGAGGCGCGAGCCGACGGCATCCGGGTACTGACGCGCGTAGGAGAGCGCCGTCATGCCGCCCATCGAGTGGCCGATCAGAACGAACGGCCCGACCGGTACGACAGCGCGGATCACGTCGGCCAGGTCCTCGCCGAGCTGATCGATGGTGCAGCTGTCGGGCGTTGCGGCACCGGATTCGCCGTGGCCGCGGTGGTCGTACAGAACGATTCGCGTGTTCTCGCCCCAGACATCCTCGACGTGGGTGCGCAGCTCGGTCCACGACTGCATCCGCAGGCAGTGTCCATGGACAAACACCACGGTCAGAGCCGCATCGGGCCGTCCGAACTCGCGCACTGCGAGCGTGGTGCCGTCCCCTGCGGCGACGGTGCTCCGGCGACCGACCAGGTGGTTCTGCTCACTGGTGTTCATGTGCGCTCCGCGGTGTCAGGGTCACGTGACGCGACGTGGATGTTGTCCAATACGTCGCTCGTACGACACGCCGTGTTACCTGAGTCACATTCTTCTCGATTGTGGTAGCCGATCCGACCAAGCCGAACGGTCGGCTGCCTCGAAGTACTGGTGAGCGTTCAGGTGAGGGCGCGCGTTGCCAAGAAGGAGATCGGCCATGAGCACTTCCATGGACACGCTCGAAGACGTCGTACCGCGGGCCGTCGCGGGCGACCGTGCCGCACTCGAACGCGTACTGGTGTTGATCCAACCTCCGATTCGCCGCTACTGCGCTGCCCGCATCGGCAATCTCGATGTCGCGGCCGACGACGTGGTGCAGGACGTCTGCCTCGCTCTGGTCACCGCGATTCCCAAGTACCGCGACATGGGCAAACCGTTCATGGCATTCGTCTACGGCATCGCTGCTCACAAACTGGCCGATGCCGGTCGCCGATCGGCTCTGCGGCAGACGTTCTCGACGGCCGAGCTGCCCGAGGAAGTGTCGGGCGAGGACGGTCCCGAGCAGGTCGCGCTCGGCGACGAACTCCGCTCCCATGCGCAGGCCCTGATGAACACCCTGCCCCCGAAGTACAGCAAGATCATCCTGATGCGAGTGGTGTGGGGCCTGACGGCACCGCAGACCGGCGAAGCTCTGGGAATGACGGCCGGTGCCGTACGGGTCGCCCAGCACCGGGCGATGAACATGCTGCGCGCCGAACTCGCGAACTTTTCGCTACTGGCGGCCCGCACAGCTGCCTGACACCGCCCGGTGGATGGGCGTCCGAGACGTATGTCCGATAAGCCGGTTCGATTAACACCAGCTACATCGGCGCAAGACACGTCGGCAACGTGGCGGTTCTACGGTGTTGATCCATGACCGCCGTACAGCCAGCGCCGACAGACACCGCGCTGAAAGAGACGCTCGAGGACTACACGCTGCGCTTCGCGCCGCGTAGCTACCGTAAGTGGGGGACCGGTGTTGTCGCGACGTCCGCGCTCGGCGGCATCGCGTATCTCGCGGATTTCGCCATCGGTGCCAATATCGGAATCTCGTACGGAACCGGCAACGCACTGTGGGGCATCCTGGTGTTCGCCGTCGTCATCTTCCTGACCGGCCTTCCGCTTGCCTACTATGCGGCCCGTTACAACATCGACCTCGACTTGATCACGCGTGGAAGCGGTTTCGGCTACTACGGATCGGTCGTCACCAACGTCATCTTCGCGACGTTCACGTTCATCTTTTTCGCGCTCGAAGGTTCGATCATGGCGCAGGGACTCGAACTCGGGCTGAGCATCCCGTTGCCCATCGGGTACGCGGTCTCGACCATCATGGTCATCCCGCTGGTCATCTACGGCATGAAAGCCCTTGCCAAACTTCAGGTCTGGACCACCCCGCTGTGGCTCGTCCTGATGGTGCTGCCGTTCGTCTACCTGGTGATCAGCAATCCCGACTCGGTGGGCGAGTTCTTCGCCTACGGCGGTCAGGACGGGGCCGACGGCAAGGGCGTCAACGTCGGGTCGGTGATGCTCGCCGCAGGCGTGTGTCTCTCGCTCATCGCGCAGATCGCCGAGCAGATCGACTACCTGCGTTTCATGCCGCCCAAGACTCCCGAGAACTCCCGACGCTGGTGGACGGCAGTACTTCTCGCCGGACCGGGGTGGGTCATCTTCGGTGCCCTCAAGCAGGTCGTCGGCCTCTTCCTCGCCGTGTACCTGATCGCCAACGTCGTCGACGGATCCAGCATCGCCAACGAGCCGGTGCACCAATTCCTGGAGATCTACGAGAACTTCATGCCGGGCTGGCTCGCCATGACCCTCGCGGTGATCCTGGTCGTCATCAGCCAGATCAAGATCAACGTGACCAACGCCTATTCGGGATCGCTGGCGTGGACCAACTCCTACACCCGCCTCACCAAGACGTATCCGGGCCGCATGGTGTTCGTGCTGTTCAACCTGGCCATCGCGCTGATCCTGATGGAAGCCAACATGTTCGACTTCCTCAACAGCATCCTCGGCTTCTACGCCAACTGCGGTATCGCGTGGATCGCAGTGGTGGCCTCGGACATCGTGTTCAACAAGTACATCCTGAAGCTCTCGCCCAAGGTGCCCGAGTTCCGACGCGGCATGCTCTACAACATCAATCCGGTCGGCTTCGGATCGATGGCGGTGTCGGCGATCCTGTCGATTCTGGTGTTCTTCGGGGCATTCGGGTCTGCGATCAAACCGTATTCGCCCATCGTGGCTCTCGTTCTCGCACTCGTTCTTCCGCCGATCCTGGCGGTGGCGACCAAGGGCAAGTACTACCTGCGACGCACCGACGACGGTATCGATCTGCCGATGTTCGACGAGCACGGCAACCCGTCCGACGAACTCGTGATGTGCCACGTCAGCGGCATGGAATTCGAGCGACCCGACATGATCGCGTCCAACGTGCCGGGGCCCAACGGAGAAAAGCAGTACATCAGTTCGCTGTCACTGAGCACCGACAAGACGGGGGAGCACATTCTCCCGCCTCAGTGAGTGCGGCTGCGCCGCAGTGGTGTGGTTATGTGCCGCCTGGGGCACCTAACCACACCACTGCCGCAGGCACTCAGATGGTGCGCGTCAACCGATCGGCGAGCAACTTGGAGAACTTGGCCGGATCCTTCAGCTCGGTTCCCTCGGCGAGAAGTGCCGTCGCATAGAGCAATTCGGCGGTCTCGGCGAGGTGCGGATCGTCGCTGCGATCCTCGCGGGCCTTCTTCAATCCCGTCACCAGGTCGTGGTTCGGGTTGAGTTCGAGGATGCGCTTGGAGGTCGGCACGAACTGGCCCGAGGCCTTGTACATCTTCTCGAGCTGCGGGGAGAAGCTGAACTCGTCGCCGACGACGCAGGCCGGTGACGTCGTCAGGCGCGTCGACAGACGTACCTCCTTGACGTCCTCGCCGAGCGTTTCGGTCAGCCAGGTGAGCAGGTCGGCGAATTCCTTGTCCTGCTCCTCGCGCTTGGCCTCAGACTCCTTCTTTTCTTCCTCGGTGTCGAGGTCCACCTCGCCCTTGGCGATGGACTGGAACGACTTTCCGTCGAAGTCGGTGACGTTGCCGACCCACACCTCGTCGACCGAGTCGGTGAGCAGCAGCACCTCGAGACCGCGCGCCTTGAACGCCTCCATGTGCGGCGAGCTCTCGATCTGCTGACGCGATTCGCCCGTCATGTAGTAGATCTGCTGCTGGCCGTCCTTCATCCGGTCCACGTACTCGGCAAGGGTCGTCAGACCCTCTTCGGAGTGGGTGGACGCGAACGACGAGATGCCCAACAGGGTTTCGCGGTTGTCGGAGTCGGAGATCAGGCCTTCCTTGAGGACCGTCCCGAACTGCGACCACAGCGTCTTGTACTTGTCGGGCTGCTCGCTCTGCAGCTCCTTGACGGTCGAGAGCACCTTCTTGGTCAGGCGACGACGGATCGCGCGGATCTGCCGGTCCTGCTGCAGGATCTCGCGAGAAACGTTGAGCGAGAGGTCCGCTGCGTCGACGACACCCTTGACGAAGCGCAGGTACTCGGGCAGCAGTTCCTGCGAGTCGTCCATGATGAACACGCGCTTGACGTACAGGTGTACGCCGGCCTTGCTCTCGCGCATGAACAGGTCGAACGGTGCCTGCGACGGAATGAACAGCAGCGCTTGGTATTCGAACGTGCCCTCGGCCTTGAACGGGATGACCTCGAGCGGCTCGTCCCAGGCGTGGCTGACGTGCTTGTAGAACTCCTTGTATTCCTCCTCGGACACTTCGTCCTTGGAGCGAGTCCACAGCGCCTTCTGCGAGTTGATCGTCTCGGTCTCGATCGTGACGGTGTCCTCGCCGCCCTCCTCTTCGCTCTTGACGCGCTTCTCGACGTCGATGCGAATGGGCCAGGCGATGAAGTCGGAGTACTTCTTGACCAATTCCTTGATCTTGCGCTCGGACGCGTAATCGTGGAGGTGGTCTTCCTCGTCGGCGGGCTTGAGAGCGAGCGTGACCGAGGAACCCTGCGGGGCGTCGTCGACGTCGGTGATCTCGTAGGTGCCCTCGCCGGTGGATTCCCACTTGGTGGCGGTGCTCTCGCCGGCCTTGCGGGTGAGCAGCGTGACCTTCTCGGCCACCATGAACGTCGAGTAGAAGCCGATGCCGAACTGGCCGATCAGCTCCTCGGAAGCCGCGGCATCCTTGGCCTCCTTGAGCTTCTTGCGGACCTCGGCGGTGCCGGACTTGGCGAGTGTGCCGATGAGGTCGATGACCTCCGAGCGCGACATGCCGATGCCGTTGTCCCGGATGGTGAGGGTACGAGCGGAGGAGTCGATGTCGATCTCGATGTGCAGATCCGAGACGTCGACGTCCAGATCCTTGTTGCGGTACGACTCCAGGCGCAGCTTGTCCAGCGCGTCCGAGGAGTTCGAGATCAGTTCACGGAGAAAGCTGTCCTTGTTGGAGTAGATGGAGTGCACCATCAGATCCAGGAGCTGACGCGTCTCCGCCTGGAATTCGAGCTGTTCGGTACTCAATGTCTCCCCTTCTAGCAGCAAAACCGACGCGAATATTCTACGGCAAGGCTACGGGTGAGCTGCGAAGACGTCGGCGCCGCCTACTGTGGTGCCCGTGACGAAGACGAAGTTGGCAGCAGGAGCAACCGCAGCGTTGGGCGGGGCATGGTTGGCGCGTGCGCTGTGGGGTCTTCCGTCGGCCATCGGTGCCAGACGCGTGCACATCACTCCCTACGCGGCCGGGTCGCCGCGATACCGAGACCGCCGGTTCCACAACTCCGACCCCAGTTCCAGTTACGTGCCGGGTCGCGGCGAGAAGGGGCAGAAGAACATGCTCGTCTCGCTGTTCACCGAGCGAGGTAAGGGCAGGCCGCAGCGGCCGATCCCACTGGCACCGCCGATCGCGCCGGTGGACGCGGGCGAGCTGGCGGTCACCTGGTACGGACATTCGAGTGTGCTCGTCGAGGTCGACGGATATCGCATTCTCGCCGATCCGGTCTGGAGCAATCGCGTGTCCCCGTCCTCGGTGGTGGGCCCGGCACGGCTGCATCCGACGCCGGTCGACCTGACGGACCTACCTCGGGTCGACGCCATCGTGATCTCCCACGATCATTACGACCATCTCGACAAGGCGACGGTGCAGAAGCTGGCGAGCACGCAGTCGGCTCCCTTCGTCGTGCCTCTGGGCATCGGCGCGCACCTGCGCAAGTGGCGGGTGCCGGGTGAGCGCATCATCGAACTCGATTGGGACGAGCAGACGGCGATCGGTGGCCTCACCGTCACGTGCACCGAGGCTCGTCACTTCTCCGGACGCGGCCTGACTCGCGATTCGACGCAGTGGGCGTCCTGGGCGTTCGCCGGTCCGGTGCGGCGGGTCTTCTTCGGCGGCGACACCGGTTACACACCGAAGTTCGCCGAGATCGGCAGTAAGTACGGACCGTTCGACCTGACGCTTCTTCCGGTCGGGGCCTACGACGTGCGCTGGCCGGACATTCACATGAATCCCGAGGAGGCGGTCACGGCGCACGTGGATCTGACGCCGTCGGGAATTTTCGTGCCGATCCACTGGGCGACGTTCAACCTGGCTTTTCACCCGTGGTCCGAGCCGATCGTGCGACTGCACGCCGCCGCTCAGGACGTGGGTGTGCAGGTTGCGGTACCGATGCCGGGTCAACGCGTCGACGGTACGAGGGCCCTGCACGACGATCGCTGGTGGACCCGTCTGGGCTGAGGCAGCACTAGGCTGCACCCATGTCTATCGACGCCGATGCACAGCGGGATACCGGGCTGACCGAGGCGGAGGTCGCCGCACTGCGGGCCGAGGGGAAATCGAACGACGTTCCCGCTCGCGCTTCACGCTCGTTTCGCGACATCGTGCGGGGCAATGTGTTCACCCGAATCAACGCGATTCTCGGTGTGCTGCTGATCATCGTGCTCTCGACCGGTTCGGTGATCGACGGCATGTTCGGGCTGTTGATCGTCGCGAACAGTGGCATCGGAATCATTCAGGAGATCCGCGCGAAGCGCACGCTGGATCGGTTGGCCATCGTCGGTCAGAACAAGCCGCAGGTGAGACGTGACGGTGTCTCGCAACAGATTCCGCCCGACGAGGTCGTCCTCGGTGACATCGTCGAACTCGGACCGGGTGATCAGATCGTCGTCGACGGCGAGGTCATCGAGACGGCAAGCCTGGAGATCGACGAGTCGCTGCTCACCGGTGAGGCCGATACGGTGCACAAACTCGAAGCAGCGCAGGTACTTTCGGGCAGCTTCGTCGTCTCGGGCAGTGGGGCCTACCGGGCGACGAAGGTCGGACGCGACGCCTATGCGGCCAAGCTCGCCGAAGAGGCCAGCAAGTTCACCCTGGTCAAGTCCGAGCTGCGCAGCGGTATCGACAAGATCTTGAAATTCATCACCTACCTGATGATTCCGGCCGGGGCGCTGATCATCTACAACCAGTTGTTCTCCAGCGGGCAGGCTCTGCGGCCTGCTTTGAACGGCATGGTCGCGGCCCTGGTCCCGATGGTCCCCGAGGGTCTCGTACTGATGACGTCGATCGCTTTTGCCGTGGGCGTCATCAGGCTCGGTCAGCGGCAATGTCTGGTGCAGGAGCTGCCTGCGATCGAAGGGCTCGCCCGAGTCGACGTGGTATGCGCCGACAAGACCGGCACTCTCACCGAGAACGGCATGCGGCTCTCGGAATTGGTGTTGATCGACGAGCACGACTCCGACTCGGTGACAAAAGTATTGGCGTCTCTGGCGCACGACGACCCGCGTCCCAATGCCAGTGTGCAGGCCGTCGGTGAGGCGTATCCCGACGCGCCGGGGTGGACGCAGAGCGCGGTAGCTCCGTTCTCCTCGGCCAAGAAGTGGAGCGGTCTGTCGTACGGCGAGCACGGTAACTGGCTGCTCGGTGCCCCGGACGTGTTGCTCGACCCGACCTCGGAGACCGCTCGACAGGCCGAAGATGCCGGCTCCAAGGGTCTGCGGGTACTGCTGCTCGCCAGCAGTGACCTCGCCGTCGACGACACCGCGGCGCCGGGAGTCGTCACCCCGCGGGCTCTGGTGATTCTCGAGCAGAAGGTGCGCGAGGACGCCCGAGACACGTTGGAGTACTTCGCAAGTCAGCAGGTTCAGGTCAAGGTCATTTCCGGGGACAACGCCGTGTCGGTCGGCGCGGTCGCCGGTTCGCTCGGACTTCCCGGTGGCGATGCCCCGATCGACGCACGTGACCTGCCCGAGGATTCCGAGCAACTGGCCGACACCGTGCAGAACTCGACGACGTTCGGCCGCGTTCGGCCGGACCAGAAGCGTGCGATGGTGGGCGCGTTGCAGTCTCGAGGTCATACCGTTGCGATGACCGGTGACGGCGTCAACGATGTGCTCGCACTGAAGGACGCCGATATCGGTGTCTCGATGGGCTCGGGTAGTGCGGCCACGCGTGCCGTTGCGCAGATCGTGTTGTTGGACAACAAGTTCGCCACCCTGCCCTACGTGGTGGGGGAGGGGCGACGCGTCATCGGCAACATCGAGCGCGTGTCCAACCTGTTCCTGACCAAGACCGTGTACTCGGTGTTGCTGGCGTTTCTCATCGGGCTCTCGGGAGTGCTGTCGCAGGTCTTCCATTTCGAGCCGATCCCGTATCCCTTCCTGCCGAGGCACGTGACCATCGCCGCGTGGTTCACCATCGGCATTCCAGCGTTCGTGCTCTCGCTGGCCCCGAACAACGAACGGGCACGCAGCGGGTTCGTCTCGCGGGTGATGCGGTTGGCCGTTCCGTCCGGGTTGATCGTCGGCTCATGCACGTTCGTGTCGTATCTGCTGGCCTACGCGGGTCCGAACGCCACCGAGACTGAGGTGACCCAGGCGAGCACCACCGCACTGATCACGTTGATCATGATCGCGTTGTGGGTCCTGGCCGTCGTCGCGCGGCCGTACACCTGGTGGAAGGTGGTGCTGCTCGCGGGATCCGTCGGCGGATACCTGCTGTTGTTCGCAATCCCGTTCTGCCGCACCTTCTTCAAGCTCGATCCCTCGAACGTCGGTGCCACCACGAGCGCGTTGATCATCGGCGCTGTCGGTATCGCACTCGTCGAGATTGCCCACCGATTCGGATCGGTACTGCGTAATCGGCAGGAGCGAACGTAAACTGCAGGTGTTCCGTTTCACCCGACTGGCAGGAGAGTTTCATGGGCTTCGCAGACAATTTGAAGGGCATGGTCGACAAGGGCAAGAACCTTGCGGCAGAGAACTCGGACAAGATCGACGATGTCGTGGAGAAGGCCGGCGACTTCATCGACAATAAGACCGGTGGCAAGTACGCCGACAAGATCGACAAGGTGCAGGAAGCCGCCAAGAAGGCAATTCCGGACAAGTAGGTCGATTCGGGCCGTCCACCCGGTGTTCGGGTCGTCGGTGGTGCCGTAGGGCGCTGCGGACGGCAGAATCGGGCGGGTGGACGGACCGGTACTTCTTCTCGTAGTCATTTTCGCGATCGCGGTCGCGGGATTCGCCAAGCGTCTGGACCTGCAGGTCCCGCTCGTTCTGGTGACCGTCGGATCCATCGCATCGTTCGTGCCCGGCGTACCGCACATCAGTCTCTCGCCCCAGCTCATCCTCGGTGTCGTGCTGCCGCCGTTGCTGTACTCCGCGGCGCTGAACTACTCCTTCGTCAGTTTTCGCCGCAACATCGGCCAGATCCTGCGCCTCGGTCTGGTGATGGTGATCGTGACGACCGTGGCCGTCGGGTACTTCGCCAACCTGCTCGTTCCCGAGCTGACCCTGGGCGCGGCCCTCGTGCTCGGTGCCGTCGTGGCCCCACCCGACGCGGTCTCTGCGATCGCCGTCGGTCGCAAGCTCGGCCTGCCCGCGAGAATGATGGCCATCCTCACCGGGGAGAGCCTGGTGAACGACGCGGCTGCGTTGACCTTGTTCACCTTGACCGTTGCGTCGGTGACGGGCAGTCGTATCGAACTCGGCTCACCGGTTCTGTTCTTTCTGTACGAGATCGTCGGCGGCGTGCTCGTCGGATTCGTCCTCTCGCGCATCGTTCGTTTCGTGCGAAACCGGATCGCCGACTCGGCGCTCGAGACTGTGCTCGGACTCGTCCTACCGTTCGCGGCGTATCTGGCGGCGGAAGAGATTCACGCGTCCGGCGTGTTGGCCGTCGTCACCGCGGGGTTCGTACTGGGCCGTGTCACGGCCGACGTGTCGGTCTCGACCCGGGTGCAGGAGCGCCAGGTGTGGCCCACGGTGGACCTGCTGCTGGAAGCATTCGTGTTCGCGTACATGGGTTTACAGCTGAAGTTTGTCATCTCCGAGGTGCAGCGCGAGGGTCTTCCGGTGCATCACATCTTCGGGTACGCGCTGCTGGTGCTGCTCGTGGTCATCGTCGTTCGTCCGGCCTGGATCTTCCTCAACTCGGGGAGAAACCTGCTCTTCCGCACGGTGTTTCGCCGCGAGGGGGTGGCCGACGGCCTGACGTGGCAGCAGAACCTGGTGCTGTCGTGGGCCGGGATGCGCGGGGTGGTGACTCTCGCCGCAGCCGCGGGTGTTCCGTTCACCACCGTTCTCGGCGACGAATTTCCCGGGCGGGCGGTGATTCAAGCCGTCGCGTTCGTCGTCGCAGTCGGAACGTTGCTGCTGCAGGGCCTGACGCTCCCGCTCCTGATTCGGCGGTTGGACGTCGCCGATCCACTCGAGCAGCAACGCAACGACAACCAACGATTGCTCTCGCAGGCCATCGCCCGCACGGCTGCCGAGACCTACCTCGAGCGGGCCGCGAAGGACGGCATCTCCGGCGTCGACAGTGACCGGGTAGCCGAGGTGATCGCCCGCGTGCGACGGTCGGTGCGGGCCCGGATGGACGCGGACGAGACCGAGGACCGCGAGAAGCGAATCGCGGCGGCCGGCGCGCTGTTCGACACCCTGCGGCACAATGTCCTGGTCGCGCAGCGGGCCGCACTGATCGCCGCCCGCGACTCGGGGGAGTTGGACGACGAAGCCCTACGCACAGTGTTGAATGGTCTGGACGTGGAAGAGATCGCGGCCGAGGCACGCATCGAACGACGCACGACGTAGACGACGAACACAGTGGGAGCGCTGAGACAGTGAGGTCGACCGGACTGGTGGCCGCCGCGGCACTCGTGTTCGCCCTCGCCGCGTGCAGTTCGCCTGCCGTGCCTCCCGTGGCTCCCGCACCCACGTCGAATCCGGCACCCGAGGGCTCCGACCGCGGTTCGATCGTGTCGTCGATGCCGCTCGGTCAGGTCGACATCGGTGTCGCCTTCCTGGGTGGATCCGCCACGAAGATCGTCTACCGCACCACCGACGGCGTCACCGGAGGCGGAACCGAGACATCGGCAACCGTGTTCGTGCCCAAGGGTTCTGCGCCTGCCGGTGGCTGGCCGATCGTCTCGGTCGGGCACGGTACCACCGGTGTCACCGACGAGTGTGCGCCCTCGCTGTATCCGAACCTGTTGGGCACCATCGGCCTGGTGACGCCCTTCCTCGAGCGCGGCACCGTCGTGGTGGTGACGGATTACCAGGGTCTGGGAACCCCGGGAGATCCGGCGTATCTGAACATCGATGCAGCAGCCTACGACGTCATCGATGCCGTGCGCGCCGCGCGCACCGTGGTGCCCGACGTCGGAACCCGATGGGGTGCCATCGGCACTTCTCAAGGGGGACAAGCAGTCTGGGCCACTGCCGAGCGTAATGCGGAGTACGGCGACGGTTTGGAACTGGTCGGGGTCGCCGCGCTGTCGCCCGCAGCCGATCTGACGCGGTACTTCGCAGCCGACACCGAACAGACCCTGTCCCGTCAGTTGCTGGTGCCGTTTCTCTACGAGGGTCTGCACGTCACGGATCCGAGCGTCGAGCGCTCGGACTACATCCGCGGCTCCTTCGCCGACAACGTGACCGCGCTGACGGCCTGCAGCGACCTGCTCGGATTCTCCAAGGCCGACGCCGGAGCCGTCATCGATCCGGCCGATGCCGTCCCGGCCGATGACCGGGCCGCGAATCGAATGACGGACTGGCTCCGATCGGTGGCGCTGCCGACGTCCCGCACCGATGTTCCGCTGTTCGTTCTGGTCGGCGAGCGCGACGACCTGATCGATCCGCAGTGGACCCGCGACGCCGTGGCGAAAGCCTGCGGACTCGGCGACGACGTGGAACTGCGTTCGGAACCCGAGCAGGGGCACGCGGATCTGGCCGCCAACGCCATCGGCGTCGACTGGCTCGTCGAGCGCTTCTTGAACGTTCCGACCACCGGGACCTGCGCACGATGACCGCGGCACTGGCGTGGATGGCGGTGATCGTGGCGGCGATCGTCACCGCCATCGCGCTGATCAGCCTGCGTGGGCGACGCGATCTGACCACTCCAGAGGAGCGTGCGGTTCACGCCACCCTGCATACCGCGTCGTTGGCGGCGAAGCCGCTGCGGAACGGTCTCGATGCCCGCTCGGCTGCCGCCGCTGCTCCCCATCTCAGGGTCCTGACCGGGGCGGATGCATTTGGGATCTGTGATCCGAGTGCGTCGCTGCTGGCCTGGGACGGGCCGTGGCCGGAGTTGACGCCGGCGTTCGTGGAGGCGGCCAGACGCGCCGTCGACGGGCAGCGCCGCGTGCTCGTGCGGCTTCCGCTCGGCTCGATTCACGAGGTCAAAGCCCTGGTGGTGCAGCCGTTGATCGACGAGGATTCGCCGGTGGTGGGGGTGCTCGGTGCCGCGGTGGTGGCCGAACCAGGGCCGGGCATGCTCGGGGCCATCGCCGAGGTCGCGCGCTACGCGTTCGGTCAGATCGAACTCGCCGAACTGGACGCATCGCGGGCGCGGTTGGACCGAGCCGAGGTGCGTGCACTCCGGGCCCAGATCAGCCCGCATTTCATCTACAACGCGCTGGGCACCATCGCGTCGTTCGTCCGTACCGACCCGGATCGGGCACGGGAACTGGTGCTCGAATTCGCCGATTTCACCCGGTACTCCTTCCGCAACGCCGGAGAATTCACCGTGCTCGCCGACGAACTACGCAACATCGATCGGTACCTGACGCTCGAACGGGCCCGGTTCGGCGATTCGCTGCAGGTCACCCTGCAGGTGGCTCCCGAGGTGCTCGGGGTGGCCCTGCCGTTTCTGGCGCTGCAGCCACTGGTGGAGAATGCCGTCCGGCACGGGTTGTCGGGCAAGGCCGACGGCGGTCGCGTCACGATCATCGCCGCCGACGAGGGCACCGACGCCGTGATCAGCATCGAGGACGACGGAGTGGGAATGGACCCCGAGGTACTGCGATCGGGCAGCCTGCACACCGAGGATGCGGCCCACGTCGGACTGGCGAACGTGGACGATCGGCTGCGGGCGGCCTTCGGAAACGACTACGGTCTCGTCGTGGACACCGCACCGGGAGCAGGCACGAAAGTGAGCATGCGGGTGCCCAAGTTCAGGCCGGGGGTGCGGGCATGACGCATCCAGCGAACTCCGGTTCGGCGCGCGGGCTGGTCGTGCTGGCGGTCGACGACGAGCGGCCTGCCCTGGACGAGCTGGCTTTCCTGCTGCGCGAGCAGGAGGCCGTGGCCGAGGTGTACACCGCGCAGGACGCGACCACAGCCCTGCGCCAACTCAAGCAGACCTCCGGTCAATCCGTGGTCGATGCAGTGTTCCTCGACATCAACATGCCCGGCCTCGACGGCCTCGAGCTCGCCGGAATCCTGTCGGCGTTCGCTCGGCCACCTGCGGTCGTATTCGTCACCGCGCACGACGATCGGGCATTGGCTGCCTTCGATCTGGGCGCGGTGGACTACCTCCTCAAGCCGTTGCGCGACGACCGCTTGGCCGAGGCCGTCCGACGGGTTCTGCTCGCCCGTCGTCGGCCCGCCGAGTCGGCCGAATCGGCTGCCGACGAGGTCATCCCGGTCGAGCTCGGTGGAACCACCACGCTGGTACACCGGTCGTCGGTGGCGTGGGTGGAGGCCGACGGTGACTACGCGCGGCTGCACACCGCCACCGGTTCGCACCTGGTGCGCATTCCCATCTCGGCTCTCGAAAGTCGTTGGGCCGATGCCGGTTTCCTGCGAGTGCATCGTTCGTATCTGGTGTCGCTTCCGTTGGTCACCGGAATCAGAAGCGTCGGTTCGGGCTTGGTGGTGTGTCTGCGCGCCACCGGCGCGCTGCCGGCCTGCGAGCTACCGGTGAGCCGGCGGCACACCAGAGAACTCAAGGACCGGCTCGTGCGCGGTCCGCTGCAGTCGTGGTCGTCGCGGTGACGAGAGGTGCGCGGTGAGTCAGCCGCACCGGGAGCGGGTGGTGCTCTCGCAGCGCCGCGGCGCGCGCCTGGTGCGCACCCGCGTCGAGGTGCAGGAGCAAACCGAGGTGGGCGACGCGCTGGTGCGAAGCCTGGTGCGTGCGCAACTCCTGCTGTCGCTGCGGCTGGCGGTGATGACGTTGTCGATCCTGTTCGCGATTCCCCTGCTGGGCATGCTGCTCACCCGTTTCACCGATGTCGCGCCGTTCGGTATCGGGTTGCCGTGGTTGCTGCTGGGGGTGGCCATCTATCCGTTGCTGTTCGGCGTCGGCCGCGCGTACGTGCGCCGCGCCGAGCGTAACGAGGCCGAGTTCGTCGGCCTGGTCGAGGACTAGGCGCCGGTGAACGGATCGATACCCGTCGCGACATTGATTGCGTTGATCGTGGCCGCGGTGGCCACCGTCGGCATCGGTGTCTACGGAGTTCGATTGGCCCGCACCACGTCCGACTTCCTGGTGGCCTCGCGGACCGTCGGACCGCGGTGGAACGCCGCGGCTATCTCGGGCGAATACCTTTCTGCCGCATCGTTTCTCGGTGTCGCCGGTCTCATCGCCAAGTACGGTGCCGATGCGCTCTGGTACCCCGTCGGCTTCACGGCAGGCTATCTCGGTCTGCTGCTCTTCGTCGCCGCCCCACTGCGCAGGAGCGGTGCGTACACGGTGCCCGACTTCGTCGAATTCCGGCTCGGCGCACCATGGTTGCGTACCGTGGCCATGCTCGTGGTGGTGGTGATCTGCGCGCTGTATCTGGTGCCGCAGTTCCAGGGTGCAGGCCTGACGCTGAACATCCTTCTCGGAGTGCCGGGCTGGGTGGGAGCACTCGCGGTCGGTCTGATCGTCATCGCGAACGTCGTCGGCGGCGGAATGCGCTCGATCACCTTCGTGCAGGCGTTCCAGTACTGGCTCAAGCTCACCGCGATCGCCATCCCCGCACTGGTGCTGACCGTCCACTTCGTCGCCGACGACCGCAGCGTCGGTACCGCGGCCCCGCCGACCGTCGCCGAGCAGACCCGGGTCGACATCACTACCGACGTGCTCGTGCAGGTCGACTCACCGATCGTGGTGTCCGTGACAGGAACCCTGGACGAGCAGAGCGTCGATGGACGTGTGACTCTCGATGCAGGCGAACACCGGCTCGGGTCCGGGACACTGCTCACCCTCGACGCAGGCTCGCCGGTTCCGGTGGTCGCCGGCGCACCGACCACCGACCGCGCCTGGGCGATGCCCGGCGGGGGACTGGGCGGTCAGCACCCGCTCTACCAGGTGTATTCACTGATCCTGGCCACGTTCCTCGGCACCCTCGGGCTGCCGCACGTGCTGGTCCGGTTCTACACCAACCCCGACGGCCGAGCCGCGCGATTGACCTCGCTGACCGTGCTGGCGCTGCTCGGCACGTTCTATCTGTTCCCGACGGTCCTCGGTGTGTTCGCCCGGCTCTACGTGCCGCAGCTGCTGATCACCGGTGCCTCCGACGCCGCGGTGTTGCTGCTGCCCGGCTCCGTACTGTCCGGGGTGCCGGGGCAGCTGCTCGCGGCGCTCGTGGCCGCCGGTGCCATCGCCGCCTTCCTGTCCACGTCGTCCGGCCTGCTGGTCAGCATCGCGGGCGTCCTGAGCACCGACGTGCTCTCGGGCAAGGTCCGAGACTTCCGTGTCGCGGCCGTCCTTGCCGGCGCAGTGCCACTTGCACTGTCGATCGGCGTTGTCTCACTGGATCTCTCGCGTACCGTCGGGCTCGTGTTCGCCGTCGCCGCGTCCACGCTGTGTCCGCTGCTCGTGCTCGGCATCTGGTGGCGCGGACTCACCGCAGCAGGAGCCGCGGCCGGGCTGTTCCTCGGCGGCGGACTCTCCCTCGTCGCCGCGTCGATCTCCGTCGTCACCCCCATCTCCGACGGTGTCCTCGGGGGCTGGGCGGCAGCGATACTCGGCTACCCGGCCGCGGTCAGCGTTCCCGTGGCCTTCGCCGCGATGATCGTCGTCAGCCTCGCCACCCGGCGAACAGTGCCGTCGGACATCTCCCGAATCTTCGCCCGACTGCACCTGCCCGAAGGCCTCGACATGGGCAAAGACCGAGAGCGCGAGCTGTAGCGAGAGGAGGCCGTTCGTCGGGTCTGCGCTACCGCTCGTCGCACACTCCCGCAGCCCGTCGTGTGATCGACGCCACCCCCTGATGTTGTGACCTGACTCTCACTACTGTTCCGAGTCAGCTACAGCTCACATCAACTTCAGGAGTCCAAGGTGACCGCACCGGAAACCAATTCGCCACCGGACGCGCAAGCGTTCGTCGACATGCAGGCCAGTCCCGAGTTCCAGGAACTCCGGCACCGCCTGCGTAGCTTCGTGTTCCCGATGGCCGGGTTCTTCCTGGTCTGGTACGTCATCTACGTGCTGCTCAGCACCTACGCCGTCGACTTCATGTCGACCAAGGTGTGGGGCAACATCAACGTCGGTCTACTGCTCGGCCTCGGCCAGTTCATCACGACGTTCGCCATCACCGGCATCTACGTGCGGTTCGCCAACCGTGAACTCGATCCTCGCGCCGCAGCCCTGCGCGCCGAGATGGAAGCCTCCCAGGGAGCGAAGCCGTGAATGTAGAAGCCGTGAATGTACTAGCCCAGGCCGCCGACACCACCGTCGGTGAACCGCTCGTCAATATCGCGATCTTCGGCGCGTTCGTCCTCATCACGATGGCCGTCGTCATTCGCGCCTCCAAGAAGAACGCGACGTCTGCGGAGTTCTTCACCGCGGGCGGCGGATTCTCCGGACCGCAGAACGGCGTCGCCATTGCCGGTGACTACCTCTCGGCCGCAAGCTTTCTCGGTATCGCCGGTGCCATCGCCGTCTACGGCTACGACGGCTTCCTGTACTCCATCGGGTTCCTCGTCGCCTGGCTCGTCGCGCTCCTGCTCGTCGCCGAATTGCTCAGGAACACCGGCAAGTTCACGATGGCGGACGTGCTGAGCTTCCGGCTCAAGCAAGGCCCGGTTCGTACCGCGGCCGCACTGTCGACGCTGACGGTGTCGCTGTTCTACCTGTTGGCTCAGATGGCAGGTGCCGGCGGACTCGTCGCACTGCTGCTCGACATCTCCGACCGCACCGGGCAGTCCATCGTCATTGCCATCGTCGGTGTGTTGATGATCGCGTACGTGCTCATCGGCGGTATGAAGGGCACCACCTGGGTGCAGATCATCAAGGCCGTTCTGCTCATCGCCGGTGCCGCATTCATGACCGTGCTCGTGCTCGCCAAGTTCGGCCTGAACTTCTCCGAGCTCCTCGGCAGCGCGCAGGCAATGGTGTCCAGCTCGGCGACCGATGCCGTGGCCGCACGTGACGTCATCGAGCCCGGTGCCCAGTACGGCGGCAGCGCCACCTCGAAGATCAACTTCCTGTCGCTCGGCATCGCACTCGTCCTTGGTACGGCAGGCCTGCCGCACGTGCTGATGCGCTTCTACACGGTGCCCACCGCCAAGGAAGCTCGTCGCAGTGTCGTGTGGGCCATCGCGCTCATCGGTGCGTTCTACCTGTTCACCCTCGTGCTCGGCTACGGCGCCGCAGCGATCGTCGGACCCGACCGCATCCTGGCCTCCGCCGGCGGTCAGAACTCCGCAGCCCCGCTGCTGGCCTTCGAGCTCGGCGGCGTCATTCTGCTCGGCGTCATCTCTGCGGTCGCCTTCGCGACCATCCTCGCCGTCGTCGCCGGATTGACGATCACCGCGTCGGCGTCGTTCGCTCACGACATCTATGCGAGCGTCATCAAGAAGGGCAAGGTCGACGACAAGAAGCAGGTCAAGGTCTCGCGGATCACGGCCGTCGTCATCGGCATCCTGGCCATCGGCCTCGGCATCCTCGCGAACGGGCAGAACATCGCCTTCCTGGTGGCGCTGGCGTTCGCCGTCGCGGCAGCAGCGAACCTGCCGACCATCCTGTACTCGCTGTTCTGGCGTCGCTTCACCACCACGGGCGCACTGTTCAGCATGTACGGCGGCCTGATCTCGACGATCGTGCTGATCATCTTCTCCCCGGCCGTGTCGGGATCGAAGACGTCGATGATCCCCGGCTCGGACTTCGCATGGTTCCCGCTGTCCAACCCCGGCATCGTGTCGATTCCGTTGGCATTCATCCTCGGTATCGTCGGAACGCTGATCTCGAAGGACACCGAGAACACCGACAAGCAGGCCGAGATGGAGGTTCGCTCTCTCACCGGCATCGGTGCGGAGAAGGCCAGCGCCCACTGATCCACCTGTAGAACTGTTCGCGAAGTGCCCGTGTGAGCAAGGCCTCACACGGGCATTTTTCGTCCAGCGGTTACCATCCCTGCTGTGGCCAAGCTGAAGGTTTCCCTCGACGTCCCGCTGACCCCCGAGCAGACGTGGGCGCATGCGTCCGATCTGTCCGGCTACGAGCAGTGGCTCTCCATCCACGAAGCGTGGCGCGGTGAGCTGCCCGAGCAGCTGGCCGTCGGCACCACTCTGGACTCCATCGCCAGCGTGAAGGGCATGCGCAACCGCGTCTCGTGGAAGATCGAGTCCTACGATCCGCCCCGGAAGCTCGAGCTCAAGGGCAACGGTAAGGGCGGAGTGAAGATCGGTCTCGACCTGTCTGTGAAGTCCAAGGGTGACGGGTCCGAGATCACGATCGACGTCAACCTGGGCGGTGCCCCGTTGTTCGGACCCATCGGGTCCGGTGTCGCTCGCGCACTCAAGGGCGACATCGAGAACTCGCTGAAGACGTTCGTCAAGATCTACGCCTGACGGTGTAGGGGTGGAGATGCATGCCCGGTAGGCACAGTGCGCCGTCGTCCGCGACGGGCAACAGAGGGTTCGCCAAGTACGTCGTCGTTGCCGTCGTCCTGCTTCTGATCGTCGCAGGCGGAGTGTTCGTGGCGCAGAAGGTCTTCGGCAGCGACTGCGGTGACCCGTCGAACTACACGTTGGCTGCCGACCCCGCGATCGCGCCGGTACTGCAGAAGATCGTCGACGACTCCGCGCCCGAGGATCTCGGTTGTGCCGAGGTGACGGTGACGGCGATGGAGTCGGGTCAGGTGTCTGCCGCAGTGGCCAAGGGTGACGACGTTCCCTCGCTCTGGATTCCCGATTCGTCGCTGTGGGTCGGCAAGACCGTGCGATCGACCGCTTCGCTGATCGACCTGGCGAGCCAGTCGGTGGCGAGCACCCCGGCCGTCCTCGCAACCCGCAAGGACGAGGTTCCGTTCTTCGACACGTGGCTCACCGCACTGAAGCTCGAAGGTTTGCGCATCGGTAATCCGTTGGCCAACACCATCTCCGACGCGGCGATCCTCGGGGCGGTAGCCGAGGCGGGTGGAGACGAGAAGGCCCTCGATGCGGTGTCCACGGCGCTCGTGCCGATCGCTCAGGCTCAGGCCGCCACCCGAGGCGAAGCCGATCCCACCACCCGGTTGGACGATCTGGTGGCCGACGGCGGCGTGGCCGTGGTGTCCGAGCAGACCATGTTGCAGTATCGAAACGACACCGGTGCCGAACTCGGTGCGACGGTGCCGCCGACGGGCAGCATCTTTCTGAACTTCCCGCTGGCCGTCACCGAGCCTGCAGGCGAGCGGCACGACAGCGCGAAGTCGGTCGGCAGCGCGCTGGCCGCGGTCATCGAATCCGATCGAGGTCGGGAGATGTTGTCCGAGGCCGGTTTTCGGTCGGAAGACGACGCGCCCCTCGATTCGGATCGTGGTATCGGTGCCGTCGAGAGTCTTGCGATCGGCGACCAGCAGGCTGCCGAATCGGTGCTGCGTCAATATCAGGTGCTGGCGCTCCCGTCGCGAACGCTCGTGATGGAAGACGTGTCCGGCTCGATGAACTACAGCGCCGGGGCGAACACCCGGATCGCGATGACGGTGCAGGCCAGCGAGACCGGGAATCGACTGTTTCCCGACAATGCGTCGATGGGATTGTGGGCCTTCTCCATCGGACTCGGCGGCGGCGATCAGGATTACCGTGAGCTGGCTCCGATCCGGCGTATGGACGAGAAGGTCGGCAACACGACCCAGCGGGAAGTGCTGCTGCAGCAGACCCGCACCCTTCCGTCCCTGGTCGGTGGTGGAACCGGACTGTACGACACCACGTTGGCCGCGTTCCGTACCGTGCAGCAGGGCTACGACCCCGATGCGGTGAACAGCGTCATCATCCTCACCGACGGTGCCAACGAGGATCCGAACAGCATCTCGCTCGACGAGTTGCTGGCCACACTGCGTACCGAACAGGACCCGTCTCGTCCGGTCGTCATCGTCACCATCGGTATCACCGACGACGCCGATGCGGGTGTGCTGCAACAAATTTCTGCTGCTACCGGGGGCACCAGCTTCGTGGCGCGAAACCCCGCCGAAATACCGAACGTCTTCGTCAATGCGCTGAGAAATCGAACCGGTCGCTGACGGGAGCGGCTATGCTGTGCGCCGCGTGCTCTCCGTCACGTGGGGTAGTGCGGAGAAGTCCCGCAACACAGTCGTGTCGGGGGTATAGGTAGGGGAGTCAGCGATGTCAGGACGTCACAGCGGCAGTAGTCGCAGGTTCAGTCCTGCCGTGACCTGGGGCGCGGCCGCGCTGGCAGTAGTCGTGGTCGCGGCCGGTGGCTGGTTCGGCGTCCAGGCCGTACGCGCAGCGGGTTCGGACTCGTGCGAATCGCTGGACACGGTCTCGCTCGCGGTGGACACCTCGATCGCCGAACCGGTGCAGCAGATCCTGGCCCAGGCGGGCGAGGTGGACCGCGGCTGCGTCGACTTCGAGGTGCGGGCCGAGCGCCCCACCGACACGGCGACCGAGATCGCAGGTACCGACGAGAACCGCCCCGACCTGTGGATCCCGGACTCGACGTTGTGGCTGCTCAAGACTTTGCGTTCGACCGGAGCCCTGCCCGAACTCGCCAAGACGTCGGTGGCGAACACACTGCCCGTGCTGGTGTCGGCGTCCGACGGCGCCCCGGTGACCGACACCTGGCTCAGCGTGCTGCAGATGCCGGGCCAACGCATCGGCGATCCGCTCACCAGTAGTGCGTCCAACGCTGCGATCCTCGGTGCGTTGGCCGAGTCCGAGGTCGCGATCTCCGACGCCAAAGCCGTGTCCGCCGCTCTGGTGCCCATGGCACAGGACTTCGGCCGGATAGCCGACACGCCCCACGACACCCCGGACCTCGTCGCCCAGGTGGCGACCGAGGGCGGAACCAGCGTCGCCACCGAACAGGCCGTGCTGGCCTACGAGGCAGCGAACCCCGGATCGTCGCTCACCGAGTCGGTGCCGCCGACGGGCAGCTACTTCCTCAACTACCCCCTCGCCGTCACGGCTCCGGCCGGGCCGGAGTACGACCGCGTCAAGGCCGCCGGGGCCGCGTTGGCGTCGGTGCTGGCCTCGCAGTCGGCGACGGACACACTCGTTGCAGCCGGCTTCCGAACGTCGAGTGGAACCCCCTTGGCCGACGGCAGAGGCGTCGGCTCGGTCGCCGCGTTGGAAATCAAGAATCCGCTGTCGATCGAGACGACGCTGCGCGACTGGGCGGTGCTCGCGTTGCCGCTCCGGACCCTCGTCGTCGAGGACGTATCGGGTTCGATGGCGGCGAAATCCGGCGACTCCACCCGCATCGCGTTGACCGTCGATGCCTCGCTCGGTGCCAACGATCTGTTCAGCGACCAGACGCAGATGGGGCTGTGGGCCTTCTCCATCGGGCTCGGTGGTGGAAAGCAGGACTATCGAGAACTGGTGCCGCTCGGCCCGGTCAGCAACACGTTCGACGGTAAGCCGCAGCGTCAGGCCATTCTCGATGCAGTCCGTGGGCTACCGGCTCTGGTCGGAGGCGGGACCGGACTCTACGACACCACTCTGGCAGCGTTCCGACGTGTCAAGGAGGGCTACGACCCCGATTACGTCAACAGCGTCATCATCCTCACCGACGGCGCGAACGAGGACAACGGCAGCATTTCTCTGGACCAGCTTCTCGCCGCCCTGCAGAAGGAGCAGGATCCGGTGCGTCCCATCGTGATCATCACGGTCGGCGTCACCAGTGATGCCGATCCGGTTGCGCTGCAGCAGATCTCCGCGGCCACCGGTGGTACGAGCTATGTCGCCGAGGATCCCCGCGATATCCCGGACGTGTTCGTCAAGGCGTTGAACTCGCGCACCGAGCGTCTCGCGGGGGAGTAGCTCACCGCAGCAGGAAGCTGATCGTGATCGCGGCCGCGCAGGCCAGCGTCACCACCACCAGTGTCGCCGCGTCCGAGCCCTTGAAACGTGCCTCGGTGGCGGTGATCATGCCGGTGCCCCCGCGTGCGGTGATGGCCTCACCCATCTCGTCCGCGCGCCTGATGGCCACCGACATCACCGTGGTCACGATGTCGACCAGCGAATTGTCCGACGCACTGTTGACCACGGGTTTCGGTCGCAGCCGTCGGGCGGCGTTGAGGGTGCGCATCTCCTCGATGAGCAGCGGAAGCGACCGCAGGCTGAGCGCCACGGCAATCGCCCATTCGTCGACCGGCAGCTTCAGCTTCTTCAGCGGTGCACCGAGTTTCGACACCGCCGGAGCGATATCACTCATCGACGTCGTCCACCCGATCATCATCGATGCACCCAGCAGAACGAACACGAACAGCGTGGCACGGAAGTACAGCAGAACCGCTGCGCCGCCGATGGGCAGATTGATCAGTGCTCCGACGCCGAACAGCGCCCAGATCCACCACGGTGGCCGAGGTAGAGCCGTGATCGGAATGTGGGCGATGACAGCCGCGACGATCAGCAGCGCGAACACGATGCCGAGGGCAGGCCACGTCGGAGCCACGACGAGGGTGATGCTGAGCAGCAACACCACGATGAGCTTGGTGCCCGCCCACAGCCGGTGAATGGGTGAGAACCGCGGAACCTGGCGCAGTACGACGGTCGTCACGAATGCACGCTCCCATGAATCGAATCGGAGACGATATGGCCGTCGGCCATCGTGATGGTTCGACTGCAGACGGCGTCCATACCGTCCACGTCGTGCGAGATGACCACGATCGACACGCCGCGCTCACGCAGGCCGGCGAGGACGCCGATGATGTCGTCGCGCCCGGGCGGGTCCAGTCCGGCCAGCGGCTCGTCGAGCACCAAGATGCGGGGTCGACGAGCGATCAGACCGGCCAGCACCACGCGTCGCATCTGCCCGCCGCTGAGCGAGTCGACGTCGCGTGCGGCCAGTGACCGGTCGAGGCCGACGGCATCCATCGCGGCCGACACTGTGGCAGAACCGGTTTCGGGCCCCGCGGCCGCGGCGATGTCCTCGGAGACGGCGCGCCGCTGCAACTGCAGGCGCGAATGCTGAAAGGCCAGCCCGACGTCGCCGACTCGCGACGTCATCGCCTTGCCGTCGAGCTGCGCGACGCCGGTGGTGGGCCCGGTCAGTCCGGCCATGATCCACGCCAAAGTCGACTTGCCCGAACCGTTTCCGCCGAGAACGAGAACTCCCTCGCCTCGCTTGACGGTGATGTCGACGCCGTTCAACGCCGATTGTGCCCACGGGGTGCGCCTGTTGTAGACGTGCCGCACGTCGCGTAGTTCGAGCAGGCGCGGGCTCGAATTGTCGTGCAGCACAGCAGCGTTGCCGGTCCTGGTCTGCATCCACAGACTGTCGTGCTCCACCTGCATGCCCTCGTGTAGATGTACGACGCGATCAGCGGCAACAGTTTCCGAGACATGATGGGTGACGAGTACGACCGACATCCCGTGCCGACGGGGCAGTGCCGCGAGTAATGAGACCAGATGTTCCCGGCCCGAGGCGTCGATCATGGCGGTTGCCTCGTCGGCGATCAGCAGAGCGGGGCGACGAGCCAGGGCCGCGGCGACGGCAAGTCGCTGCATCTCGCCGCCGGAAAGCGAGGCCGTGTCGCGAGCACCCATGCCGCTCAACCCCACCTCGTCGAGCAAGGCGTCGACGTCGGGGCGAGAGTCGCCGGGCGGCAGTCCCCATACGACGTCGTCGGCGACGCGGGTGCCGAGGATCTGACTCTCGGGTCGCTGCAACACCACTGCGGTGCCGCCGTACCGGCCGAGTCCGGTGGAGCCGGGACGAGTCACCGAGCCCTCCGAGGGTTCACGGCCTGCGAGGATGCGCGTCAGCGTGGATTTGCCGGATCCGTTGTGGCCGACGATCGCGACGAATTCTCCCGGTTCGATGTGCAGGTCGATGCCGCTCAACGCTGCCGATCTGCTGCCGGGATACCGGTAGCCCACGGCGGTCAGGGTGACGGGCAGTGGCGCGATCTCGTCGTCGATGCCCGAGACGAACGGCTCCGGGGTGGGGATGGCCGAGAGGCGATCGAGGATGGCGGTGAGGATCAGCCACGCGAACAGCGTTCCAGTGACGATGCCGAATGCGATGGATCCGCCGACCCACCACCACCAGTTGTCGAGTACCGCTGTGCTGCTGCTGCGAATCACATCGGGGATGGCCTGCGGGGCGGATACGCGCTCGAACAGTCGGGAGATGCCTTCGATGGTGTTGCGGAGCGTCTCGAGAAACAGCTGCCGTAGCGGGACGAGGATCAGCAGCAACAGCACCGCGAGGGCTCCGAGTGCCGGTCCGACGATTGCCGACGTGACGAGCACGCCGAACAGGCCTTGTTTCCGGCGCTTCGCCCGGCCGACCAGACCGCCCAGCAATGCCGCACTGGCCACGGTGAGCGCCGTCTGAGTGCCGGCCGCGACGAATCCTACGAGTATGCCCGCCACCGCTGAGGTGACCAATGCTCGCGTGCGATAGCGCAGGGCCACCACCGACATGGGAATAGCGGCGACAACCTGCAGAATCGCTGCCATCGGCACCAGCACGCCGATCACCGTCAGCGCGACGGTGAAGCTGCTCATCACCGCAGCGGTCGCCAATTCTTGCGGACCGAGGGGCCCGGACTCGGGACGGTGGGCAGCGCTGACGGTCACCGCTCCAGTGTGCCAGCTCGACTGAGGCACACTGTCTGCGTGACTTCCGAGATCGCGACCCGCAGGCGACTTCATCCGGCATGGATCGTCGCCGCGGTGGCCTTCCTCGCTCTCGTCGGTGCGGCGGGGTTCCGGGCCGCACCGAGCGTGTTGATGGTGCCGCTGCAGGAAGAGTTCGGTTGGCCGCGGTCGATGCTGTCGCTGGCGGTGGGCGTCAACCTGGTGCTGTTCGGTCTGACGGCACCGTTCGCCGCGGCGTTGATGGAGCGTTTCGGGATCCGAGCTGTGACGTCGACGGCGTTGGTCGTCGTGGCCGCGGGCAGCGCTCTGAGTGTGTTCGTGACCCAGGCGTGGCAGTTGGTGTTGACGTGGGGCGTCATGATCGGGTTGGGCACCGGGTCGATGGCTCTGGTGTTCGCGGCGGTGGTGACGAATAGATGGTTCGTGCAGCGTCGCGGGCTCGTCTCGGGCGTGTTGACCGCGGGCAGCGCGACGGGGCAGTTGATCTTTCTGCCGTTGATCGCTCAGCTGGTCGACCGATCCGGTTGGCGCGCAGCGTCGTTCCTCATCGCCGGGGGCTCGCTGATCGTGGTGCCGTTCGTGTTGCGGTGGCTGCGCAACATGCCGGCCGATGTCGGCGTGACTCCGTACGGCGCACCCGCCGACTACGTCCCGCCGGCGGCGGTGTCGACCGTGAACCCCGCGCGCGCAGCGGTGCAGGCTCTACGCGACGCGAGCCGAGTACGAACCTTCTGGGCGTTGGTGCTCGGATTCGCGATCTGTGGCGCAACGACCAACGGGCTCATCGGAACTCACTTCATACCGTCTGCGCACGACCACGGAATGCACGAAACCACCGCAGCGGGTCTGCTGGCGGTGGTGGGAATCTTCGACATCGTCGGGACGATCGCATCGGGTTGGCTGACCGATCGGGTGAATCCGCGGTATCTGTTGGCGGCCTATTACGGCTTTCGCGGAATCTCGCTGCTGTTTCTGCCGTGGTTGCTGTCGGCGACCATCCAACCGTCGATCGTCATCTTCGTGGTGATCTACGGATTGGATTGGGTGGCAACGGTTCCGCCCACGATTGCTCTGTGCCGAGAGGTGTTCGGCGACAAGGGTTCTCTGGTGTTCGGGTGGGTCTTCGCCTCACACCAGATCGGAGCGGGCATCGCGTCCGTCGTCGCGGGCATTGTGCGTGACGCCACCGGCGCATACACGATGGCGTGGTTCGGCGCGGCCGGCTTGTGCGCGGTTGCTGCCGTCGTGAGCATCAGAACAGGAAAGCCCTCGTAGCGAGGGCTTTCCTGTTTCCGAACTTCGGGTCAGCGGCTGCGCTGGCTCGTGGCCGGGCCTGCTGCGCGACGGCTGTGGCCGCCGCCACCACTGCGCGGCTGGCCACCACTGCGCGGCTGTCCACCCGAGCGGGCCGGGCCGCCGCGTCGCGCGTTGTTGTTGCGCGGGGCTCCGGTGCGGGCCGGTGCCGGCTCTGCCTTCGGTGCAGGCTCGACGTAGCGGGCCTGCTCGCCGACGAGGTTCGCCACTGCAGGCGAGTCGGCGGTGACGCGGATCGGGGTGACCTTGATGTCGGCCTTGCGCAGCAGAACTGCGGTGTCCTTGCGCTGCTCGGGCAGAACCACGGTCACGACGTCGCCTGCGCTGCCGGCGCGCGCGGTGCGGCCGGAGCGGTGCAGGTATGCCTTGTGCTCGGCTGGGGGATCGACGTGGACGACCAGCTGAACGTCGTCGACGTGGACGCCGCGGGCTGCGACGTCGGTGGCGACGAGCACGCGGGCCTGGCCGGAGGAGAAGGCCGCGAGGTTGCGGTCACGTGCGGCCTGCGAGAGGTTGCCGTGCAGGTCGACGGACGGGATTCCGGCGTCGGTGAGCTGCTTGGCGAGCTTGCGGGCCTGGTGCTTGGTGCGCATGAACAGGATGCGGCGTCCGGTGCCGGAGGCGAGCTGGTGAACCAGCTTCTTCTTGGCTTCGACGCCGTCGACCTCGAACACGCTGTGAGTCATGGCCTCGACGTGTGAAGTGGCCTCGTCGACGGAGTGCGTGATCTGGTTGTGCAGGAAGCGCTTGACCAGTTTGTCGACACCGTTGTCCAGGGTCGCCGAGAACAGCATCCGCTGACCCTTGTCGGGGGTAGCGGCGAGGATCCGGGTGACGACGGGCAGGAACCCGAGGTCGGCCATGTGATCTGCCTCGTCGAGGACGGTGATCTGTACGCCGTCGAGCGTCAGGTGGCGCTGCTTCATGAGGTCTTCGAGGCGTCCGGGGCAGGCGACGACGATGTCGACACCCGACTTGAGTGCGGACACCTGGCGAACCTGCGAGACACCGCCGAAGATCGTCGTGACCTTCAACGAGTATGCGGCGGCGAGGGGTTCGATCGCGACGGCGATCTGGGTGGCGAGCTCACGCGTCGGCGCAAGGATCAGTCCGCGCGGGCGGCCGGGCTTGCGGTTGCCGGGGAGTTGGCCGGCGAGGCGCGCGACCATGGGGATGGAAAATGCGAGTGTCTTTCCGCTGCCGGTCTTTCCGCGTCCGAGTACGTCGCGTCCCTGCAGTGTGTCGGGGAGCGTGTCGGCCTGGATGGGGAAGGCCTCGGTCTTGCCCTGGCTCGCGAGTACGTCTGCGATGGCCTGGGGTACTCCGAGTGCAGCAAAAGTCTGTGGGGTCGTCATTGTGATGAAAAGTGCCTTTCGGGCAGGGTGTTGCACCTGCGGGCCTTCGGGCCGAGATGCAAGGTGGCGAGACTGCCGGTGGGCAGTTTCGATCGCCGTAAGAGAAGCCTGTGCGGGGTGCACATGGTGATTCGGGAGCATTCCACGACGTCTGACGTGCAGTTACGCGCGTCGATACCGAGTGTAACCGAGTGCGGACCCGATCTCTTCCCGCGGTCGACGGTCACGCGGCGTCGGAGCCGAACAGTCCGTCGATGTAGACGTTCTCCGCCGGCGAGCTGTAGAGCTCGACCACCGGCATCGGCGGCGCGCTCGAATCGTACGTGTGCCCGGTGGGTGAGATGAGCCTGTAGCGATGTCGCGCGTTCCGTTTGTCTCGTAGTGCTTCGGCCGTCCAGCCTTCGCCTTCTTTCGCGTAATTGCATGCGGCACAGAGGCCTGCACCGTTTTCGGCGCTGGTCGCTCCGCCCGCGGTGTGTGCGGTGATGTGGTCGTGGTGTCGGATCGGCGCGTCGCACCACGGGGTGCGGCACGTGCGATCGCGGAGATCGATGAGGCGTCCCAATGCGGTGGGAAAGGCGCGGGATGTGGATTCGACGGCTGTGAGTGCGCCGGTTTTCGGGTGGGCATAGAGGCGACGTAATGCGACGCGCGTCTCATTGCCCTGTGCGCCGTCGAGTGCGTCGCGCACGAGTTGGCGTGCGACGTCCGACGGGATGTCGCCGTAGCCGTGCAGATATGCGGACGTGTCGCCACCGGCGAGCAGGGTCGAATCCGAGATGACGATGTCGACGGTGACCGGTGGACCTTGAGCGGCCGATGCGCCGGTGACTCTCTCGAACACCAGGTCGGCCATGATCTGATCGTGGCTGCGTGTGTCGCCACCTGCGTTGATGACGGTGTCGGCGTCGCGCCGCAGGGTCGCCCACATGCAGACGGTCTTCTCCATCGAGGTGAGCGCGGTGAAGAATCCCATCAATTCGGGTGCGGGGCGCGTACTGACTCGGCGTGCGGCGTATGCCTTTGCGCGTCGCTTGACCTGGGAGGCGGCGTCCAGTTCGTTGGCGAGTGCGCGGGCGCGACCCTCGATGGTGCGATCTCCTGAACCGGCGAGGGTGGCGGGGTCTGCGCACAGGCGTTCATCGATGGTTCGGCGATCGTCGACGGTGAGACACGCGGTTTCGCGGGCGAGAATCATGACGCGCCACTCGTTGAGTTCGCCGGCTTTCAGGCGGGCCAGGGTGTGTGGCATTTCGTGAACGAGCGCACGAGCAAGCCCGAGATGAGTGCCGCCGCGGTTGGGTGACTCTCGTCGAGCCAGGCCGATCTGCGACGCAATTCCTGTGCGCCACTGCGCTTTCGGTTTGCCACGTTCACGACGTTCGGTGCTGATCACGGTTGCAACGGCATCGGTCACCACGGCTTGGGTTGCCACACTGACGCATTTGACGGTTTCGAGAGCAGAGATGAGATCGATGCCCGCTGCTGCGTCGACGACTATGTCGGACGCCTGAAGACGTGCAACGAACCTCAACACCTCAGCGGATGTGAGCGGTGATTTCAGTACAGCTGTGACCACGAGTTCCTCCCCAGTACTCGAATACATGTTCGAATGTACGCCGGTTTGGAGGGGAGGGCAATAGGGCGGGGTGTGAAATCTGAGAGTGCGCGCCGAAAAGCGATGCTGGTGCCCTCGGCAGGATTCGAACCTGCGACCTACCCTTTAGGAGAGGGTTGCTCTATCCCCTGAGCTACGAAGGCTGGTGATCGAACGAGTGCTCCAAAGTCCCTGTGCGGCAGGGTCTTTCGATCAGTCGAACAATCGGGTCGCGGGTGGGTCGCTGTCGTACTGCACAGTGGGCCCACATCGCGGTCGTCAGTCTAGCGGTCCGCACCGCAGATCGTGAAGCAGGTTCGCGCTGCTCGTCACCACACCGGTCAGTGATGTGATCAGATTCAGAGCGGTGCGGTGCTGGTGGGCGGTGTAATCGGCGACCGATTCGATGCCGACGAAGCACTGAATGTCGCGGGCAAAAGCGTCGAACGTCGTCGCGAGAATTCCCGCCGAGGCGAAGACACCCACGATGACCAGCTGGTCACGGCCTCGTCGGCGTAGTTCGACCTCGAGATCGGACGCGTAGCACGCACTGTAGCTGCGCTTCGCGATCGGAACGAAGTCCGATTCGGTGACCGCCACGTCGTCGGCAGACGGGCCCAACCCCCACATCGGCCCCAGCAGCCCACGCTGCTCGATCGCCTCAGCTGCCCGTGGCCCGCTCGCCAGAATCGGCACTCCGACGGACCTGGCGCGCGCGACCACCTCCGACGCCTCCGCAGCTACTCGCGCACAAACCGAGGAGTGCAGCACGTTCAGGTAGTACGGCTGCATGTCGTGGACCAGAAGTGCCGTGCGCTCGGGCCGCAACTCCCACTCGGGACCACCCACACAGTCGCGCAGAGTCTCGACCGCGTACTTCTCTACTTCGACGCTGAATGTGGCCACGTCGGTCATCCTCGTACAAACGCGCGCGCATGTGCCAGACGCGCGCAGAGTCGTCAGCCGCTGGCTGTCTATTTCGCTCGCACCTGACGAACGCGCGCGCGTTTGCGGATCCCTAGGTCCCAGCACCGCAGAACGAGCCCGATCCCCACCACTCAATCCGCGGCAATAGCATCCACGATGTTCAAGCGTGATGCGTGTACCGCAGGCGGAGCCGATCCCAGTAGCGAGAGGCCCAACGCGACGAGTCCGTACAGCAGCACCGTCCAACTGGCGTTGTACTGCACGGGGATTCCGATGCTGGCACCGAGGATCAGTGTGCTCAGGTATTGCAGGCCGGCACCGATGATCAGCCCGAGCACACCGCCGACGATGCCGACCGACAGTGCCTCCGCCAACACCATGCGTGCCAGGGTTCCTCGGCCGCCGCCCATGGCGCGCAGTACTCCGAGTTCACGTCGACGTTCGAGTACCGACAGCGTCAACGTGTTCAGCAATGCGACGGCAGCGACCAGTGCGACGATCCACTGCAGTGCGATGGCGAGTGCACCGGATTGGCGGATGGCCGCGCTGGTGCCCTCGAGTGCCGCGGCGCCCGTGTACACGAACGCCTCGGGCGGCAGAGTCGATCGCAGCGAATTCTGCACGGCTGCAACGTCTCCGTCGACGGTGATCTCGAGGTACGTCGCACCCGGGCGGTCGTAGAAGCGCTGCATCGACTCCAGTGAGATCGCCATCGTGCCGCCTGCGGCGTTGATGTAGTCCACGAGATCGAGCACGCGTACGTTCTGCACCCCGGTGGGCGTCGGCAGATCGATGGTGTCTCCCGCCGTCACTCCCAGCGTCGTACCGAGCGCCTTCGAGAGCACCACCCCGTCGCCCGCGAGCAATCCCGCGCGTACGTCTGCGGGGAGCGAGGCCAGTGTCACCGCGTTGCTTCCGTCGGCGACGCCTTGGATGGAGACCAGCTCGTCGTCGATGGTCGCGTAGGCCCACTGTCCTTCGACGACGCGGGAGACGCCGGCCGTCGCCCGCACGGCTTCGTCTACGGCGGTGGGAACGATCGGGCCCGACGGTATGGCGTCGGGTGAGCTCATCGATACGTACAGGTCCGTGTCGGCGAGCGACGACAGTGATTCGGCGGCGGAGTCGGTCATGTTCGTCAACGAACCGGACACTCCCACACTGACTCCCACGGCGATGACGATGGTCATCACCGTCGCCCAGATGCGCCGCGGAGCGCGTTCGATGGTCGCGGTGGCAAGGCGTCCGGCACCACCCCATCTGCGGGGCACAGCGCCGGTGGCCCAGACGATCGGCCCGGTTCCGCCGACGCACAGTGCGACGACGCCGAACATGAACAGGGCACCGGCACCGAGGGTCAGTTGCCCGTCGACGTTGACGGCGAACACGAACGATCCGGCGATGGCGAGCAGACCGAACACGGTGGCGGCCAACGTGAACGACAGCTTTGGGCCGCCGGATGTTTCTCCGCCGCCGACCGCCAATGCTTCGATCGGCGAGATGCGATACACCTGAACGGCAGCCAGAGCGGACGCGCCGACGCAGGCCAGCACGCAAGCCACGATCGCGACGGGAATGGCGAAGCTCGGCAACACGTATTCGATTCGCGCATCGAATGCTTGCGACAGGAACGGCGGCAGGCTCTCGATGGCGATGCGGCCCATGATGATTCCGAGAGGTACCCCGACGGCACCGCCGACGAGACCCACCAGTACCGACTCGAACAACAGGTCGCGGACGATGTCCGCGCGCCGACCGCCGACCGCTCGGAGCAGGGAGATGGTGGGGCGACGCTTGGCGATGGCCATGTTCATGACGTTGAACACCAGGAACGCCGCGACGACGAACGCGATGAGGGAGACCATCAGCGTCGCATTGCGCGTCAGACTCATGGCCTGATCGGCTCTGTCGGCCCGGAATTCCGGATTCATCACCGAGACTCGGCCGGCCAACGCTGCGTCCAGGTCGGACCGTAGCGAATCCCCGCCACCGAGAACGAAGATGGAATCGAGCTGACCCGGACGGTCGGTCAACGCCTGCGCGGTGGGCAGCAACGTGACCGCGAACATGCCCCCACCGATGCGCTGCGTACCAGGGCCGTCGATCACGCCCACCACCGCAGTGGGTCGGTCGGCGATCGTGACCGTGTCACCCTGCGTCAATCCCGTTGCTGCTCCGACCAATACGCCCGACGGGTCGGACAGCAGACCCGTTGCGTTGCCCACGGCACCTTGCAGATCGGACTGCAGTGCCGTGATCGATGAATCGACACCCAGTACCGTCAGCTCGCCGACATCGGATCGTACGATGCTGCGGAGCAGGGGTACCGCCGCATCGACGCCCGTCACACCGCGGACGACGTCGAGTTCGTTCTGGTCGAATCCGGAATCGGTCACGCCGACCACTTCGTATTGCGCATTGCCTGCGATCGACACCGCCAGACGTTCGACGGATCCGGTCAGCGATCCGTACGTGCCGAGGACGGCGATGAGCAAACCCGCGGCGACGGCCACGACTCCCGCCGAGACCAGCGAACGCACCCAGTGCATTCGGAGGTCTCGGAGGCTGATGACGCGAAATCTGCTGAGCGCGGTACCGATCACCGAGGTGTACCAGCGGTGTCGGTGTCGACGCGGCCGTCGATCATGCTGACGACGCGATCGGTCGACCGAGCCGCCTCGAGATCGTGGGTTGCCATCACCACTGCCCGACGTCCCTCGCTGCCGTGGGCTACGTCGGCAAGAATCTCGAGGACGTTGTGGGAGGTCTTGGAATCGAGGTTGCCCGTCGGCTCGTCGGCGATCAGCAGCGCCGGGTCCATCATCAGGGCTCGGGCGATGGCGATGCGTTGAATCTGGCCGCCCGACAGTTGTGCCGGGCGGTGTTCGGACCGCTGCGCCAGCCCCACCATGTCCAACAGCCGCATCGCGTCGGCTTTCGCCTTCTTGATGGGGGTGCCGTCGAGCAGCTTCGGGACGGCCACGTTCTCCCACGCCGACATGGTCGGCAGCAGGTTGAAGAACTGGAAGACGAAGCCCACCTGATGGCGTCGGAAATCGGACTGTGCGTTGTCGTCGAGGGTGGTGACCTCGACGTCGTTGAATCGGATGGACCCGGCCGTCGGGGTGTCCAGCGCGCCGAGCATGTGCAGCAGTGTCGACTTACCTGCTCCGGACGGCGCGACCAGCGACACGAATTGACCACCGTCGATCGTGAGATCGATGCCGTCCAACGCACGGACCGGTTGTTCGCCGGTGGGGTACTCCTTGACCACGCCGGACAACTGGAGCTTCAACTTCGTCATGCATGATCCCCTGCTTCTCGAATACTTCCGACGCTACCTGCCGTCGGGTCGAGAAACCGGTCGGAGTTCTCAGATCACGCTGCGCCGCGCGAGGATTCGAGCCGCCTGGCCACCAGTGCCGCCTGGAGGTGGCGGATACCGGACGGACGAGTCGGGTCGAACCCGGTCAGTTGTGCGATTCGCTTGAGGCGATAGTCGACGGTGTTGGTGTGCAGATGGAGTTGCCGGGCGGAGCGCTGACGGTTGAGGTCGTGCGAAATGTGGATCTCGAGGGTCTCGAGCAATTCGGGTGACGAATCGAGCGGCTCGAGGATCTGGGTGAGGTGGCGTCGACCCGGTCCGGGACGAGTGAGCTGGTACTCGAGCACCAGGTCGTCCATCCGGTACAACCCGGACGGGCGGTGCAGCTGATGAGCCAGGGACAGCAGTTCGTGGACCTGGTCTGCTGCGGTGGGAATGTCGGCTGTCGCAGCCTGCTCGGCGGTGGCGGTGACGGGGACCTCTGCGGCGGTACCGATGCGGTGCACCAGCGCCTCGACCCACTCGTCGTCGTGGACGCCGGGGATCAGGACGGTTCCGCCCTCGGTGCTGAGCAGCGACAGGGGAGTGCGTCCGCACACGGTGGCCAGTTCGGCCTGCACGCGACGCAGCTTGCGTCGTGCAGCCACCGTCTTCTGGATGTTGGGGTCGTTCTCGTCGGGGTGCGGCGGTACCGACAGTGCGAGCACGAGGTAACTGTCGGCGAGTTCGATGCCCGACTGGCGGGCCATCGAGACGGCGTTGTGTCCGCTCAGCAACGAGGTGACCAGCGTGTGCGCGGCTGTGTGATGCTCGCTCGCCACCGCCTGAAGCTCTTCGACGTAGCTCTTGCTGGCCGCGATCGAGACCTTCTCCGACAGCAGCACGAACATGCGCGCAGCCTCGATCAACTGGGCGGCGTCGCCTTCTCCTGCCCGCTTGGACACCAGATTCCAACCGATCTGAATGCCTTCGTGGTAGACGCTGAGGACGGACTCGAGCGGGACACCCTCACGAGCCCATTGACTGGCCTTGGCGCGCAGTTCGGCCAAGTCGGACTCGGCAGGTGCGCGCCGCTCGTCGAGCATCTGCACGGCGATGCTGATGCACTTGACGGTGAATTCGGTGACGTCTCCGTGGAGTTGTTCACCGGGAAGTGAACCGCAGGGAGTATTGGCGGCGAAGTGGCCTACCAGGAGGCGCGCCACTGCGCGAAAATCGCGAAGGGGAGCCGAAGCAGGCTGCCCTGCGACCATGATTCCGAGGCCAGTCGAGTTGTGAACGGTCACAGATCAACCCTTCGTGTTGGATTCTTCAGGTTTTGAGAGAGCTACCGTACTCACGCGTAGAAACGCGCTTCCTGTCGTGAATCTATGCAACTTCAGCCGAAATGGCAGGTTTTTCAAACTTTGAGTTTGTTTCCTGGCCTCTAACGGGATCGATCATAGGTTGTTATCTACGTGTGATCCATGGTTTCGGCAAAACTCGTTGTGATTTATCTCGAGCGGGTCACGAGGGGCCTTGCGACTTGCCCTAAACAATGCAGAAGGCGGTCCCATCGCCTGCGCTACGCGCCTACTTTGATCTCGGATCGGTCCGGACGAGCGGGGTGAGAGGACGAGTATGCGCAGCGACATCGGGCAGTTCACGGTTCTACGGGAACTGCAGCCGACGATCGACGACAACCTCGCGCGCCACCGCTCGACAGCTGTCTCCTGGCAGCCCACGGATTTCGTCCGGACCGAGATGTACTGGGGAACGCGTACGTCACCGCTGACCGAAGCCGCCAAGGCGGCACTGGTCACCGATCTCCTCACCGAGCAGAACATTCCGCTGTATCGGTGCGAGGTCGCGGCGTCGGGTACTGGCTCGTGGCCTGCCTGGCTCGCCGAGTGGAGCGCCGAGCGCACCCGGCATGCTGCAGCCGTCACCGACTATTTGGTGGCCACGCGCAGCGTCGATCCGACGGCACTCGGTCGAGCTCGCGCACAGTGCAAGACGGTGGGATTCGACTCCCCGATGAACGGCGCTCACCTCCTTCGTTCTCTGGCGCAGGTGACCCTCGACGAAACGATCAGTAGCGTCTGCCATACGAATACCGCACACCAGTGCCACGATCCGGTTGCCGATCGCTTGCTCGGCCGGATAGTCGACGACCAGAAACTGCACGTCACCTTCTTTGCGAATCTTGTGTCGGCAGCGCTCGACGTCGCCCCCGCTCCGACCGTCACGGCAATCACCGAAGTCGTCATGAACGCGCAGTTGCCGGGTACCAACCTTCCCGGCTTCGGTCGGAGCGCCATGCTCATCGAGCGGGACGGGATCTTCGATCTTCGACGTCATCTCGACGAGGTGCTGCTGCCGTTGCTCGCTCGGTGGCGCGTCTTCGAGCGGACCGACCTGGGTGTCGGTGTCCGCAGCCGCGACCAATTGGCCGACTACCTGGTCCATCTCGACACCCGGGCCGCGGCAGCCGAGGCGAACCGAACCCGAACTCCGGGGTACGCAGACGCGCTGCGCGCCAGCTGACGTGAGTGCATCACGCCTTCGGCGACCATTCATCGACTAGCCTGAACCCCTGTTCGTCATTCACCGAGCCAGCGGGCTCGGGGCTACTACCGGAGGCCGGCACGTGACAGGGCATCGACCGATCATCGTCGGCATCGACGGTTCCGCTGCGGCCGACAAGGCTGTGATCTGGGCGGCCCTGTGCGCTCGGCGACGGGATCGGCGATTGCACATCGTGACGGCCGTCGACATGCCGGGCGTTGTCGATCTGAGCGAATTTGCAGGCGAGGCAACGGAATTCGTCGCCACCGCTAAATCGCGGCTCGCAGCCGCGGAAACGCTGGCCGTGTCGGTCGTCGACGACCCGACGTTCGAGGTGACCTCGAGTGCCGTCGAAGGCGGCGTGATGGACGTACTCATCGGCGTATCGGCCCAAGCCGAGCTGTTGGTGATCGGAGCGAGCGAAACGGGCGCTGTGACAATCTCTCTGGCAGCCCACAGCGTGTCGCCAGTGGCCGTCGTACGCGGCCGGGACATCGACGGCCGTCCCGTCGCCGAGGGCCCGGTCGTCGTCGGCGTGGACGGCTCCGACGTCAATCAGCCAGCGGTCGAGTGGGCGTTCGCCGAGGCCTCGGCACGTGATGCTCCGTTGATCGCGGTACACGTGTGGTCCGACGTGGATCTGACGCGCTCGTTCGGCCGGGCACCCGCGGACTGGCAGTCCATCACCGACACCGAGGAAGCGCTGCTGGCGGAAAGTCTCGCCGGGTGGCAAGAGCGGTTCCCGGAGGTCGACGTCCAACGCGTCGTCGCCCAGGATCGCCCCGTTCGGGTGCTCAGTGGACTGTCCGAAACGGCAGCGCTGATCGTGGTGGGTAATCGGGGACGCGGCGGATTCGGGGGAATGCTGCTCGGGTCGACGAGCTTCGCTCTGGTCGACACCGCAGATTGCCCGGTGCTGGTCGTCAGGAAAGCGGTCACATAGCGACGGTCAACAAGAAGCTGACGTCTTCGAGCGCTTCGACGCTGTGTCGTGCGTCGGGGATGACGAGGAGATCGCCGGTCGAGCCCTTCCAGGTCTTCTCACCGCTGATCAGCTCCAACTTGCCGCTCAGGACGAGGACGGTCGACTCACCGCTGAGATCGTGTTCGGCCAGCCTGTTGCCTGCGGCCAGCGCCACGACGGTCTGCCTCAATTTGCGGCTGTGGCCGCCGTACACCGTCTGCGAACTGCGGCCACTCGACGCGCCGACTGCGAGCTTGAGTTGCTGACGGGCAAGTGCGGTGAGTGACTTCTTGTCCATAGCCGCCAGTATGACGCACCACCCGCAGCCGCGATGGGGGAATCATGAACGCGCTCAAACAGTTTGGGTAGGCTTTCCGTACTCGACCCAACGGAATCGCGTTCCGTCCACGCGGCTGTTCTGCCAATCGCCCGCCTCGGCACTCCATTCGTCCGAAATCTCGGGGGCTCTCGTATCGCCGTCGACGTCGAGATCGATCTCGGTGACTTCGAGGTGGGTCGCGATACCCATTGCACTGCGATAGATTTCGCCGCCGCCGATGATCCAGATCGGGCTGTCGCCTATCAGGGCCACTGCGTCGGCGACACTCGGTGCGGTCTCGGCACCGTCTGCGGCCCACGAGGAGTTGCGGGTGACCACGAGGTTGCGACGGCCCGGCAGTGGACGGAACTTCGCGGGCAAGGAGTCCCACGTCTTCCGGCCCATGATCACCGGGTGCTCGGCCGTCTTCGATTTGAAGTGCGCCATGTCCTCGGGCACGTGCCAGGGGATCGATCCGGCGTCTCCGATGATGCCCGCGGTGCTCTGAGCCCAGATCAGACCGACGAAGCGCGGTGCACTCACACTGCTACCGGGGCCTTGATTGCAGGGTGGTGCTGATAGTCGATGATCTCGACGTCGTCGAAGGTGTAGTCGAAGATCGAATCCCGTTGTGCCAGTCTCAGAGTCGGGTAGGGGTACGCCTCGCGGGAGAGCTGCTCGGCAACCTGATCGCGGTGGTTGTCGTAGATGTGGCAATCGCCCCCGGTCCACACGAACTCGCCGACGTCGAGGCCGGTCTGTGCGGCGACCATGTGGGTGAGCAGTGCGTAGCTGGCGATGTTGAAGGGCACGCCGAGGAACATGTCTGCGCTGCGTTGATACAACTGGCACGAGAGCTTGCCGTCGGCGACATAGAACTGGAAGAACGCATGGCACGGCGGCAGGGCCATCTGCGGGATTTCACCGACGTTCCACGCCGAGACGATCATTCGCCGCGAATCCGGATCGGTCTTCAGGGTCTCGATGACCTGGCTGATCTGGTCGATGTGCTCGCCCGACGGGGTCGGCCACGAACGCCACTGCACTCCGTAGACGGGGCCGAGCTCGCCGTCCGGCGCTGCCCACTCGTCCCAGATGCTGACGCCGTGTTCCTGCAGCCACGTGACATTGGAGTCTCCGCGCAGAAACCACAGCAGTTCGTAGACGATCGACTTGAGATGGACCTTCTTGGTGGTGATCAACGGGAAGCCCGCGGCCAGATCGAAGCGCATCTGATGCCCGAACACGCTGGTCGTCCCGGTTCCCGTCCGGTCGGATTTGGCTGTACCGGTGTCGAGGATGCGGCGCAGCAGATCTTCGTACGGAGTCGGAACCATCACGACGGCCATCGTAGCTGCATACTGGACGCATGCCGGAATTACCCGAGGTGGAAGCCCTTGCCGGTTTCTTGCGCGAGCATGCCGTCGGTGCCGTGATCGGCCGCATCGACATCGCGGCACTCAGTGTTCTCAAGACATTCGATCCGCCGATCACCGATCTGCAGGGTCGCGACGTCACCGATGCCGCGCGCTTTGGAAAGCATCTGGCGCTGCAGGCGGGTGACCTGTGGCTGATCACCCACCTGTCGCGTGGGGGTTGGCTGCGATGGGTGGACAACCCCAGTGTTGCTCCGCCGAAACCGGGCAAGGGGCCGCTGGCGTTGCGGATCCACTTCTTCACTCCCGAGGGCGCGACGCCCGCCATCGACCTGACCGAAGCCGGTACCAAAAAGCGATTGGCGGTCTGGGTGGTCCGTGATCCTCAGCAGGTTGCGAGCATCGCCCGGCTCGGGCCGGACGCGATGACGGTCACCGAGCTCGAATTCGCCGAGATACTGGGCAGCACCACAGCGCGTCTGAAGACCTCGTTGGTGGACCAATCGTTGCTCGCCGGAATCGGCAACGCCTACTCGGACGAGATTCTGCACGTCGCCAAGCTCTCGCCGTTCGCGTCGTCGAGCAAGCTCGACGCGGAATCCGTCGCGGTTCTCTATGCCGCGATGCGCTCGGTCCTGTCCGACGCGGTGGACCGCTCGGCCGGGCAGGATGCGGCGCGTCTGAAGGGGGAGAAGCGATCCGGCATGCGGGTGCACGCCAGAACCGGGCTGCCGTGCCCGGTGTGCGGAGATCCGGTGCGCGAGGTCGCCTACGTGGACCGCTCTTTTCAGTACTGCGCGACGTGCCAGACGGCCGGCAAGATTCTTGCCGACCGCCGGATGTCGCGGTTGCTCAAGTAGCGGGTTCGAGCGTCTGGCTGGCGTAGCCGCGATAGCCTTCCCACGCTTTGCGGCGATCGCTGCGCGGATCTTTCTGCACCCGAGTGCGCGTGTCGAAGATCAGTGTCTTGCGCTCGGCTTCGTCGTAGGCCGGCCACGATTCCAACGGCTTTCCGTTGGTGGCGAACGCAATCCAGTGTGACTGCACGTGCTCGGTGACCTCCGCGAACGACTTTCGTCCCCCTGTCGCGGTCAGGGCCTTGCCGAACAACGTCTCGTTGATGCCGAAGACGGCGAACAACTCGAACCCGTGAGTGGCGTCGAGGCCCAGCAACTTCATCGACCGAGGGGCGAAGTCGAATCGATAGAAGTACGTCGGTGCGTGACGCGAATGTCCTTCGGCCACTTCGAGAGACGGCTTCCAGAACGTGAAATCTCCGCCGAAGTCGATGGCGGCCCGCTCGCTCGGGTATCCCCGGTATCCGCCGGTGACAACCGGTTCTGCCGCGGGATCGGTGAGGGAGAAGAGTTTGGAAATGCGTTCGGGGTTGGTGGGCAACGCGTCCAGAAACTTCGGAAACAGTGTTCCCTCACGGGCATTGGTGCCGATGATCAGCGGCACGTTGTGTGCGGTGCCGTTCGCGTACGCCTCGACCGGATCGACAGGAAGGAAATCACCGTCGATCACCGGGCCGAAGGGGAGCAGGCCGGGAGTGCGGTGCAGCGTGGTGAGTCCGAGTTTGGTGCCTGCTCGGCCGAGTGCCAGTACCTCGGCGTTCTCCAGGGTTTCCACCGCGGTCTCGGCGGTGCCTCCGAGGTACCCGACGTACTCGCTCGCCCACTGGTCCGCCCGGTGCTTGGCGGTCGTCATGCCCGGTGCCGAGCTTTCGGCAATTGCCTGCGCGAAAAGGCCTTTCGCGGCGGGCACTGTCATCAGGGTGGTGACGGCATTGCCGCCTGCGGACTCGCCGAAGACGGTGACGTTGTCGGGATCTCCGCCGAACTCGGCGATGTTGCGCTTTACCCACTCCAATGCCGCCACCTGGTCGCGTAGTCCCAGGTTGGAATCGAACGGCCGCTCGGGGGTCGAGAATCGCGACATGTCGAGGTAGCCCAAAGCGCCGAGTCGGTAGTTGACCGACACGTAGATGATGCCGTCGCCGTCCTGCAGCGAGCGCCGGACCAGCGAACCTCCGCCGTACAGCGGGGTGGCCGACGTGCCGAGGGTGTATGCACCGCCGTGGATGAACACCATGACCGGTCTGGGTGTCGTGCTCGGCGTGCTCGGTGCCAGGACGTTGAGTGTCAGGCAATCCTCGCTCGACGGTTGGTACTTGCCGATTGCGAGCATCGTGCCCCGCTTGTGCTGAACGGATGCGTTGCCCCACTCGGTCGCGTCGCGCACGCCCTGCCACGGCTGGGTGGGTTGAGGTGCGCGAAACCGGAGGGGACCGACGGGAGGGGCGGCGTAGGGAATGCCCCGCCAGGTGGTGAGATCGCCGACCGGCTTTCCCTCGATCATGCCGTCCGTCGTGGTCACGCGTGTTTTCACAGCCATTTCGCGATACTACCGGGCGCTTCTTACCCGGTGGTAAGAACCGGCAGGGTCGGGTACCGGGCAGACTCGAAAGCATGCCTTTCGAGTATCGAGCCGAGATAGTGGAGCTGCTGCGAGCGCCCTCGCATGCGTACTTCGGGAGATCCAAGGACGGCCCAGCCGAGGTGCCGACCGAATTGCCGGACAGCGTCGAGATCGTCGCCCACAAGGGCATCCGCGGCGATCGGTTCTTCGGGGTCAAGGCTCATACCGAGGCAGCGGTGAGCTTTCTGGCACTCGAAGCCTGGGATGCCGTCGGCGAGGTTCTGGGCGTCGACGTTCCCGACCCGGCCGTGGCCAGGCGAAACGTTGTGGTCCGCGGGTTGGAGCTCGACCCACTGCGCGGACTGGAATTCGAGCTCGATTCCGGTGACGGCTGGATTCGCTTCCGGGGCGGCCGACCTGCCCATCCGTGCGCGTGGATGGACCGCATGGTGGTCGACGGCGCTCGCAAGGCACTGATCGGTCGCGGTGGATTGCGGGTCGAGCCGCTCTCGGACGGAATCCTGCGAGTCGGACCGCTGTCGGTTCGCTCCCCGGTCGAACTGGATGCCTCGCGAGCTGCGCTGTCGATTCGGCGCGCGCAGCCCATCTGACGCGAAGTCGGGGGCCGCTCTTGCTCACGAAGTAAATCTGTACCCATAATGTGAGCAATGGTGCGACGCATCACACCGGCCCGTCATGCATGGCGGCGGTCACTCTCTGGTGGAAAGACCTACCGATGTCCGATTTGTGGATCGTGATCAACACCGTCGTCGCAGTACTGGCGGTGGTGGTCTTCATCGTTCGTTTCCATTTCAACCCGGTGATTTCGCTGGTGCTCGGGGCTGCGTACCTGGGCCTGGCGACCAAGCTGGGAGTGTCGACCACTGTCGACACGATCACCGGCGGATTCGGCGAGATCATGGCCGAGGTCGGATTGCTCATCGCGTTCGGCGTCCTGATGGGTTCGGTGCTGCAGGAGATGAGCGCCATCCAGCGTCTCGTCGGCACTCTGCTGAGAGCCTTCGGCCCCAAGCGGCTCCCGTACGCGCTGTCGCTGACCATCGCGACTCTGTTGCAGTCCATCTTCCTCGACGTGTTGCTCGTGATCTCCGCACCGCTCGCTCGCAATCTCGCACCCAAGATCGGCAAGTACGGCACGGCGAGGATGGCCACGGCGCTGGCCATCGCGCTGGAGTGCGGCATCGTCTTCATGGTCCCCGGAGTCGCGACGCTGGCGTTGGCCGGACTGCTCGGCGTGCCGTTGGGCAAGATGATGATCTACGGACTGATCCTCATCGTTCCTGTCGTCGTGCTGTCGGTGGCCATCATGTCGTTCGTTTTCCGGCACGGTTGGTGGAACGAGGAGAAGGACGAGCAACAGATCATCGCGGTGTCGGAGCCGGTGGTCTCGGAGCCTGTCGAGTCCGACGACGAGCCCCTCGGCGCCGGCGGCGGCGTGGCCCAAAAGGTGCGCACCGAGAAGCAGACCTCGCTGCTGGTGTTGCTCTCGCCGTTGCTGCTCGCGCTCGTCCTGATCGCCATCGGTGCCGTTCTCGAAGTCGCCGAGATCTCGGTTCCGGTAGTCGAATTCATCGCCAGCCCGGTCATCGCGCTGCTCCTCGGACTGGTCGGGACGTGCCTCATCGGCCGTTACCACGTCGGCCAGGAGCGGGTGGAGAAAGCTCTCGCTCGTGGATTCGCCGAGAGCGGTCAGATCCTCATTCTCACCGGTGTCGGTGGATCGCTTGCAGCCGTCATCAACGAAGCCGGTCTCGGCGACATCCTCGGCCAGTACTTCACGGCCAGTACCGCGGCACCACTGCTGATGGTGTGGGTCATCGCTGCCGCGCTGCACATCGCCGTCGGATCGGTGACGATCTCGGCCATCACCTCCGCCGGTATCCTCGCGCCCGTCGCGCCGCTGATCGGTCTCGACCCGGTGTTCATCGCTCTCGCCGCCGGTGCCGGATCGTTGTTCGCCGTGCACGTCACCAGCAACACGTTCTGGCTGCTGCAGTCCTTGATGGGCCAGTCGACGAGGGGCACACTCAAGACGTGCTCGGTGGGCGTGTCGGTGGCATCGGTCATCGCCATCGCCTTGATCGTGCCGATGAGCTGGATCCTGTGACCTCTTCCGCGAATACCGAAAGGAACACAATGGCATTGCCGCTCAGTGGAGTTCGAGTTCTCGAACTCGGCAACTACATCGCCGCACCTACGGCGGCCAGGATGCTCGCCGATTTCGGTGCCGAGGTGATCAAGGTCGAGAGGCCGGGTACCGGTGACGAACTGCGCAATTGGCGGCTGTATTCCGGTACGACGTCGATGCTGTACCGCACGATCAACCGGAACAAGAAATCGATCGTGCTGGACCTGCGCACCGAGCAGGGACGCAAAGATGTGGTCGACCTCGCCGCGCACTGCGACATCGTGCTCGAGAACTTCCGGCCCGGCACACTCGAGAAGTGGGGGATCTCGCCCGAGGTGCTCAGTGCCGCCAATCCGGAGCTGATCATCACGCGTATCTCGGCATTCGGGCAAACCGGCCCGATGTCGCAGCGACCCGGATTTGCCGCTGTGGCAGAGGCGTACGGCGGTTTCCGCAACCTCGTCGGTGATCCGGACAGGCCGCCCGTGCGGGTTGGTGTGTCGATCGGCGACTCGATCGCCGGTCTCTATGCGGCGTTCGGATGTGTCATGGCGTTGTTCCAACGACAGACGCAGCGCGCAGCAGAGACATCGGACCCGTTGTCGCTCGAACAGCGTTCCATCGACGTGGCCTTGAACGAATCCATACTGTCGATGATGGAGTCGCTGATTCCGGACTATCTGGCGTACGGCGTCGAACGCGAACGGACGGGCGGCCGAATGGAGGGCATCGCGCCCTCGAATGCGTACCCGTGCAACGACGGTCACTCGATCATCATCGCAGGTAACGGCGACGCCATCTTCCAGCGTTACATGGAGACCATCGACCGTCCCGATCTGGGAGCCGATCCGGACCTGGCGACCAACGCCGGCCGGTGGCGTCGCCGGGACGAGCTGGACGCCGCTATCTCGGCCTGGACCGGATTGCGTTCGCGCGCCGAGGCATTGAAGATCCTCGATGCCGCGGGGGTGCCGTCGGGTCCGATCTACACCGCCGCGGATATCGTCGCCGACGAACAGTACGCGGCCCGCAACATGATTCAGCACTTTCCGGTCGACACCGGCCAGGAAGAGCCCACCGACGTCGGGTTCGTCGGAGTCGTCCCGGTGATCGGTGACGCATCCCTGCCGATCCGTTCGGTCGGGCCGGATCTGGGCGAGCACACCAGAGAAGTACTGTCGACGCTGCTCGGCCGCACCGACGAAGAGATGGGCCTGTAGATGTACCGCTTCACCCCCACCGCGGAGCTACGCGACGTCACGATGCGCGACGGACTGCAGCTCACCGGCAAGATGCTCCCCACCGGACGCAAACTCGAGATCATCAGGGCCCTCATCGAACTCGGCGTGCCGGCACTCGAGATCGGCTCGATGGCACGCGGCGACAAAGTGCCACCCATGGCCAACACCCTCGAGGTCATCGGCGAGCTGACCGCCGAGGAACTCGAGCGATGCTGGGTGTGGGTCGCCACTCCACGCCACGTCGAGAAGGCCGCTGCTGCAGGGGCTCGCAACTTCCAGTACTGCTTCTCCGCGTCGGACTCGCACAACCAGGCCAACATCGGGCGCACCACCGAGGTGTCGCTGGCCGCGATGCCCGATGCCGTCGACATCACCCGCTCGGTGGGCGGACAGATCGAGTTGTGTATCGCAACGTCGTTCACCTGTCCTTTCGAGGGACAGGTACCGCCGGATCGGGTCATCGAGATCGCCAACGACGAACGAGCTACGGGCGCAACGGATATTGTCATCTGCGACACCCTCGGACAGGCAGTACCGGTTCAGGTGTCGTCGCTGATCTCACGGGTGCGCGCGGAAACTCCGGACCGCCGGGTGGTGTTCCACGGTCACGACACCTGGGGTCTGGGCGTCGCGAACACTCTGGCCGCCATCTCGGCCGGAGCCGCGATGGTCGACGGTTCGCTCGGCGGACTGGGCGGCTGCCCCTTCGCCCCCGGTGCCAGTGGCAACACCTCGTCCGAGGACATTCTCTTCGCGACGAGGCCGGACTGGTTCGAGCCGAAGACGCTGGCACGCATGGTCTCTCTGTCGGAGGGCCTGCTGGCCGAACTGGAGGAGCCCATGCGATCGAAAACCGTGCAGGGTGCCAGGTCCGAGGCGCACGTGTTCGAGTGGGTCGTATGAGCCGCATTCTCGTCACGTCGGAAATCCCGGCTCCCGGCATGGACATTCTGCGGGCCGCCGGCGAGGTCGACCTCCGCTCGTTGGACCACGAGCAGCTTCTCGACGCCTGCGCATCGGGTACGTATTCCGTGGTCGTCTCGCAGTTGCGCGACCGGTTCGACGCGGAACTTCTCGCTACGGCGTCGATCACCGGGATCTCCAACTACGCCGTCGGATTCGACAATATCGACATCGCGGCCGCCACACGCCACGGAATCACCGCGGCGAACACTCCAGGTGTGCTGACGGATTCGACCGCGGACATCGCGATGCTCCTCATTCTGTCCACGGCCCGCCGCGCCGTCGAGGCCGATGCCTTCGTTCGGTCCGGATCCTTCACCGGGTGGGAGCCCGAACTGCTGCTGGGCAGCGATGTCTCGGGCCGTGTGCTCGGCCTTGCCGGTTTCGGCCGGATCGCGCGGGCCACCGCTCGGCGGGCACTGGGTTTCGGCATGACGGTGAAGTTCTGCCCCCGGCCGCCCGGCGACCGCGAGGTCTCCGACGACGAACTCGGTGAGTTCGCCGGCCGCGTCGAACATGCGGCGTGGGACGAGATCGTCGCAACGAGTGACTTTCTGTCGCTGCACGTCCCGTTGTCGGACTCCACCCGGCATCTGGTCGATGCTGCCGTGTTCGAGGCCATGAAGCCGTCGGCGATTCTGATCAATACCGCGCGTGGGCCGGTGGTCGACGAGGCAGCGCTGGTGGTTGCTCTACGTGAGAAATCGATCGCAGCAGCAGGATTGGACGTCTACGAACGCGAACCTGCGCTCGAGCCGGGCCTGGCCGAACTGTCCAATACCGTGCTCCTGCCGCACGTGGGCAGCGCGACGGTCTCGGTGCGCTCGGAGATGGCGCGCCTGTGCGCCACCAATGCCGTGGCGATGCTGCGCGGTGAGCTCCCGCCGCACCCGGTCAATCCCGAGGCCTGGGGTCAGGCGGGGTAGCGGCCGCCGAGGGTCCGGGTGATCTGTTCGGCATGCGAGATCAGCAGGTCCACCCAGGCCTCGCACTGCGACTGCGGCATCCGTAATGTCGGGCCGCTGATGGTGACGGCACCGACGATGTCCGAGGCCGAATCGAACACCGGAGCGGACAGCCCCGATGCGCCGGTCTCGCGCTCACCGGTGGTGATCGCGTAGCCGTCGGACCTTGTCTGCGCCAACAGTTCCCGCATCGTCTCGGCCTCGGTCACCGTCTGCTCGGTCAGCGATTCGAGTTCGCGGGACAGAACACGCTCTGCCAGTTCCGAGTCCCAGGCCAGTAGGACACGGCTGGCCGATCCTGCGCTGAGCGGAATGACCTTGCCGACGTACATGTCTCGTCGCAACGCATGCCGCGTCTCGGCAATGGCCACGCATACACGGTAGTTCTGCTCGGGCCGAAAGAAGCACGCGGTCTCGGTCGTCAGATCGCGCATGTCCTTAAGGATCGGGTTGACGACCGACAACACGTCGAGATCCTTGGTCGCCGTCGCGGCCCAGTACGCCATCCGCACCCCGATGCGGATGCGATCGCCGCCTCGATCCAGGAAGCCCTGTTGAACCAGGTTGGTGACCAGACGCTGCACCGTCGAGGTGGGCAGCCCGGTGCTCTGCTGAATCTCGCCCAGCGTCATGGCCGGGCGATCGAACGAGAACGCATCGAGAATCTCGGTGATCTTGCCCAGCACGAGAAGCGGCTGCTGCTTCGGTGAATTCTCGGTCACTCGACCAATCTACGTGTAGTGCGTCGATCGGCGAAGTGGTTGATCGGCTTGGCCAGCAGCAGGATCAGCAGTGACCACAGGCCGAGTGGTGTGAACGCCAGACCGAACGCGATCAGGATCAACGCCGAGCCGACGGCGCCGGTGCGGACTCGTTCCACGTCGCGAGAGTCAGCGGCCACGATCGACGGGTGCCGCGAGACGACGACGTCCGCGACGAACATGGCGATGACGGAGACAGCGATTGTGGCGACGTACAGCGTCGACGAACTCGAGTCGTATCCGTTCTTCTCGGCGATCAGCTTCGTCGGAAAGGGGAGGAACACGATGGACAGTAGCCACACGAAATTGATCCACATCAGTGCAGGTGTGTAGCCGATCAGATTTCGGAAGACGCGGTGGTGGCTGAGCCATTGAGTGAAGATCACCAGAAAGCTCAGGACGAATGCATAGAATTCCACACCGTGCTCACGAAAGACGTCCACGAAGCTGTCGCTCCGGCCAGGGTCGGCCAACTCGACGAGCGGTAGAACCAACAGCGTGGCCGCGATGGCTACCACGGCATCGCTGAAATTGACCAGTCTCTCGAAACCGCGTTGATATTCCATGTCAGCCCATCTCGTATTCCATGTCAGCATTGTGCTCCCAGTACGGGTAGCGTCCCAACGATGTCCGAGCGACGTACTCTGACCACCGGGCGAGTGGTGTTTCTGGTGGTTGCTGCCGCAGCACCGATGGCGGCCATGATCGGTAATGTGCCACTGGCATTGATTCGCGGAAACGGGGCTGGGTTGCCTGCCGCGTACGCGATCAGTTCCGTTGTGCTGCTCTGCTTCTCGGTGGGGTTCGCGGCGATCGCGCAGCAGGTCTACAGTACCGGTGCGTTCTACACCTACATCGGTCTCGCGTTGGGTAAACCGCCCGGAATTGCTGCCGCATATGTCGCAGTTGTCGCGTATACGTCACTTGCGTGCGGGCTTTCGGGAGCATTCGGCTATTTCACCCATCTGGTCTTCGCCGATTCGGGCATCGATATTCCGTGGTACGTCTTCACCGGCGTTGCCGTGGTGATCGTGGCAATTCTCGGGTTCAGAAATGCCGACCTCTCCGCCAAGGTCTTGGGGACACTGATGGTGCTGGAGTTCGCTTTTCTGGTGGTGTTCGACGGCTTGGTCGTCAGGCAGAAGGGCGCTGCCGCAGTGCCACTGGAGTCGTTCACACCCACTCAGGTGTTCTCCGGTTCGCTCGGTATCGCCATGATGTTCGCCTTCTCGAGCTTCATCGGGTTCGAATCCGCAGCGTTGTACGGGGAGGAGACCAAGGACCCGCGGCGGAGCATCCCGCGTGCGACGTTCATTGCGGTGTCGATCATCGCGGTCTTCTACGTCACGACGAGCTGGATCGTCGTCGGTGCGGCAGGCGGTGTCGACGCTCCGGCGCTGGCCCAGACCGAACTGGGCAACCTACTGTTCACGCTGGCGCGTGAGTACGGCGGAACCGTGCTGTACGACGGCACCGCAGTGCTGCTGTGCACCAGCGTGCTCGCGTCGTATCTGGCGGTGCACAACGCCGCCAGTCGTTATCTGTTCGCGCTGGGGCGTGAGCGGGTACTTCCGGTGTGGCTCGGCCGAATTCACCCGCGGCACGCGAGCCCCCATATCGGAAGCATCACCGCATCGGTGGTGGCAGCGGTATCGCTGACGGGCTTCGCGGTGGCCGGTGCCGACCCCTACCTGAGTTATGCGGCCGGTGCCATCGGCCTCGGCACTCTGGGTGTCATTGCGCTGCAGGCCGCCGCGGCACTGTCGGTGGTCGTGTTCTTCATCGGCCATCCCGATCGATCCGTGTGGCGCACCGCGATTGCCCCGGGCATCGGATTTCTCGGGTTCACGACCGGATTGATCCTCGCCGGAACGCATTACAGCGTGCTCACCGGATCCGATTCTGCCGTCGTCAACGCGGTACCGGTGGTGTTGATCCTCGCAGCGATCCTCGGGGTCCTGGTGGCTCTACGCCTGAGGCGAACCGACCCGACAACTTACGCAGGCATAGCTGCGGCATATGCGCGGAGCTGAACCTGTCACCGGCGCGATTCGAGTAGTCGGAGCCAGATTTCGCTGACAGTCGGGTACGACGGCACCGCATGCCACAGATCGTCGAGCGATACCTTCCCGACCACGGCAACGGTGGCCGCGTGCACCAATTCCGCCACCCCCGGCCCGACGAAGGTCGCCCCGACGAGAGTGTCGGTGGCCCTGTCGATCACCAACTGCGCACGACCCGAGTAGTCGTCCTGCTGTAGGGAGGAACCCGCGACGGCGATGTCCTGGGCCGCGATCTCGACGTCGATACCGGCTTCGCGCGCCTTGGCCTCGGTGAGCCCGACCGAGGCGACCTCGAGGGGCGTGAACACGACCTGGGGAATCTGTCCGTGGTCGGCGGTGGCGCGAAACTTCTTGTGATCGAGCGGCTTTCCCTCGGCCCGGGCGGCGATGACGTCACCGGCCACCCGTCCCTGATACTTGCCCATGTGCGTCAACGGTGCCCGGCCGTTGAGATCGCCGACGGCATAGAGCCAGTCGTGGTCTCCCACAGTGAGGTGGTCGTCGACGTCGACGTATCTGCCGTCGGGAAGACCGACGGAGGACAGTCCCAGATCCGAGCTCGCCGGGGAGCGGCCCGCCGCGACCAGCACCTCGTCCACGACGAGGTCCTCGCCGCCGACTGTGAGAGTGACCGGACCACCGTGGATTCGGCCGACGCCGGTGTCGGCGGGATCTTGCCGCGACACGGCCGTCAGGGACGCGTCGAGCATGATCGTTGCGCCGCGTTGTTTCAGTGCGTCGGCGACGAGCTGCCCGGCGAACGGCTCGGAGCCGGCCAGCAGGGACGAGCCGCGCACGATCATCGTGACTTTCGCCCCCAGGGACAGCAGCCACGTCGCTGCCTCGCTCGCCACGACACCGCCGCCGATGATGGCCACGTGGCCGGGGGTCTCGTGAATGTTCGTGGCGTCGCGGGAGATCCACGGTCGGGCATCGCGAAGGCCAGGCGTGTTCGGCACCGACGCGGTGGTGCCGGTGGCCAGCACCACCGCATGCCGAGCTGTGAGCGTTCTGCCGTCGACCTCGACGGTCTTGACCCCGCTGAGCCGTCCGTGGCCACGGATCACCGAGATGCCCGCGGACTCGGCCCACGACACCTGCGACGAGTCGTCGAGGCCGTGGGTGAAGGATTCGCGTCGGGCCAGTACGGCGTCGGCGTCGAGGGGTTGGTCGCCGACCAGTTCTTTCACGCCCGGCATGTTTCGGGCGGTATCGAGCACCTCGCTCGGCCGCAGGAGCGCCTTGCTGGGCATGCATGCCCAGTACGAGCATTCGCCGCCGACGAGTTCGTGTTCGACGATGGCGGCGGTGCGGCTGCTGCCTTGTATCGCGTACTGCGCGGCATTCTCACCGACGGGTCCTCCGCCGATGACGATCACATCGAATTCCGAGCTCTCTGGGGCCATTGCTCCACAGTGACATAGGCTCCCCGCTTATGGCGACCACTCGGAGCAAGATTCTGATCACCGGCGCGAGTTCAGGACTGGGCGAGGAGATGGCGCGCCGCTTCGCGGCCATGGGCCGTGATCTCGCGCTCTGTGCGCGACGGGTCGAGCGGCTCGACGAGCTTCGTTCCGAACTGATGAAGCAGCATCCTGGGATCACCGTGGCGGTGCGCGCACTCGACGTCACCGATCACGATGCCGTGGTGACGGTGTTCGGCGAACTGCGCGACGAGTTGGGCGGCCTGGATCGAGTTGTCGTCAATGCCGGACTCGGCAAGGGTGCGAAAATCGGATCCGGTCGCGCGGACGCCAATCTGCAGACCGCGCGCACCAATTTCGTCGGTGCGCTGTCGCAGGCCGAGGCCGCGTTGGCGATATTCCGGGCCCAGAAGCACGGGCACCTGGTGTTCGTCTCGTCCATCAGCGCCGATCGGGGTCTGCCCGGTGCCAAGGCGACCTACTCGGCCAGCAAAGCGGCGGTGGCCTCTCTGGGAGAATCGTTGGCCACCGAGTTGGCCCGAACCGACATCGTCGTCACGACGCTTCTGCCGGGTTTCATCGCCACCGACATGTCGGCCGGCGCAGGTGACAGTGCTGCTCTCACAGCCACTCTGGACGAAGGCGTCACCGCGATGGTCCGGGCCATCGAAAGCGAAACGCGCCGCGCCGCGCTGCCCGGCCTGAAATGGCGAGGCATCGACGCGGCGCTGCGGTTCCTGCCGAACGTGCTGACGGATCGAATGGTCTGACTGCAGGAGTGGAGCCTGCGGAATGACCGGTTCGATGCAGGAGTGGAGCCTGCGGAATGACCCGGTTACTGCAGGAGTGGAGCCTGCGGAATGGCCGGACGTTACTGCAGGTATCCCTCGACCTGGTTGACGCTGTTGGCCGTCGCGGAGTCGGGGTCCTTGCCTGCGTCGATGCGTGCGCGGCGCTGCCGGAGCAGGTCCCAGCACTGATCGAGAGCGTGTTCGAGTGACGCGAGCTGCGCCTTCTCGGTGTCGGGGTCGATCTCCCCGGCCTGGGTGTCGGTGCGCAGCTTGTGCTCGGTGGCGATCAGCTGCTGAATCTTGGTGTGGATATCGTGCTCGTTCATGGCTGCAACGGTAGACCTACCATGGTGTACCGGCCAGGTTTCGCCGCGCCAGAGCGCGGTGCACCGCTGCGGTGAGCTCTGCCGCCGATCCGACCAGCGCGTCGTCGGTGCACACCAGGGAGAGTGTGTAGCGCCCGTCCATCCGGGAAGGGTAGGTCGACAGCCTGATCGTCGACAGCGGGATCGGTCCCGTCGGTGCGGGGTGGATCGCGCGGGTGGCCAGACCGCAGGATCGATGTGACCCGAGGGTCGTCAGCGCATGCGGAATGTCGCCGATGTTGGAGCACAACACTTCTCCGCGCCCCGGCGTCGAGGTCAACTTCGCCGCAAGGCGGTGGGGGAGCAGTTGGACAACCTCGGGCGGGTACCCCGCGGGCGCTCCGACGGGCGCGGCGAAGGCAGCTTTGCACGCCGCGCGCACTGCCGCCGGTGAATCGTCTCCGCGAACGTCGACGGTGGCCATACCTATCGAGTTCGCGTCGCCGGATCCGGTGCGGAAGGGGATGTCGACGGTCACCGCGGGTGAGCCGAGTTCGGCCATGGTCGCCGCGACGACGCACACGAACAACGAATTGGGTGAGCCACCACCGAGCTCGGCAGCCGAATCCCACTGCGCTGCATCGACGTCCACGACCACCGAGGAGGCGCGTCGAACACGGTGGGGGCGTGTGCGATTCGAGTCGGATGCCGTGAACGCGCGCAGCTCGGCCCGAGCCTTCGCACTGACCCACAGTCGAGCGGTCGCGACGACCGACCGCACGAGCACGGTGACGATCATGCGCAGAGCGTCCGCCGCGTCCGAACCGGGGGAGGCGATCGGTTCGGTTTCTACCGAGCCCGAAAACGACTGTGCGGCAGCGTCGATGAGACCACGGGCATCGGCGAGCGCATGCGAGCACACCAGCGATACGACGGTACCGCCGCCGGCCAGCGGAGCTGCCGTCAACCGCCACCCCGGTCCGTATTGCGGATCCAACTGCACATCGGCCTGGTGGTCGGCCCACTCGATGGCGTCGTCGACCGGCTCGGAGGCGACGGTCAGCGGCAGCGACGTGGAACAGACGTCCCATCGGAGCCGGGCACCGGGGATGCGAGGCACGCCGACCTGCCGACCCAGCTGCCCGCGTGCGAGCGCAGCGTGTACCCGTTCGAGTTCGTCCTGGGTCACCGACTCGGCAGTACGCCAAATGCCCTGCAGTGCAATCGGTGTGCCGTACCCGCGATGTGTGCGGAGAAAGATCTCGTCGATCACCGACAGGCGGGTCGAGATCACGGACTGGGGGTACCGTGTCGCCCCGCGCCCGAGGCGAACCGACTCGCTCCGGTGAGCGCGTCGGCGGTGATCGAGATGGCACCGTGCCGAAACTCGTTCTTCAGTGCGGCTTCCTCGTCGAGGCCGTCCTGCTCGAGGACGGACAGCCGGTCCTCGCGCATGCAGGTCTGGGGCAGCAACGCCAGTTCGGCGGCCAGCGCCTCGGCCTCGGATCGGGCACGGCCGACCGGAACCACTCGGGTGATCAGGCCGATGTCCAACGCCTCCTGGGCTGCCACGGCGCGTCCGGTGAGAATCATGTCCATCGCTCGTCCGGTGCCGATGATGCGCGGCAATCGCACTGTGCCGCCGTCGATCAGGGGCACGCCCCAGCGTCGACAGAACACGCCGAACGTCGCGTCGTCCTCCGCGATGCGTAGGTCGCACCACAACGCGAGTTCGAGCCCGCCCGCGACGGCGTATCCCGACACCGCGGCGATGACCGGCTTGGACAACCGCATTCGCGTCGGGCCCATCGGACCGTCGCCGTGTTCGGTCGCGTGGTTCGACCTGGGTGTGCCGAGCGCCTTCAGATCGGCACCCGAGCAGAAGGTCCCGCCTTCGCCCCACAACACGGCGACCGACGCGGATTCGTCGGCATCGAATTCCTCGAAGGCCTGGGTGAGTTCCTGAGCAGTGGGCCCGTCGACGGCATTGCGTGCCTCCGGGCGTGAGAGGACCACGGTGGTGACGGGGCCTGATCGTTCGATCCGTACCGGCATGGTTAAGAACCTACTCGAGTCCCCTTGCGTGAAGCACTGAATCAGTGCTTCAATCCTTCAATGCCCTACCGGCGAACACCCGCAGTGCAGGCCCGGCTCGATGCCGGCCGAACGAAACTGCTTGCTGCCGCCGTCGAGGTCCTGTCCACCAAGGGATACGCGGGCCTGTCGGTGGCCTCGGTCGCCGCGGCCGCGGGCGTGTCCGCGGGCAGCGTCTACACGCACTTCGACGGCAAATCCGACCTGGTCGTCGAGATCTTCCGGCAGGTCTGCACCCGTGAAGTGGCTGCGGTGGTCGCCGTCGCCGCACACGGCAGCACATCCGAGCGAGTCGCCGCGGTCGTGCAGACCTTCGCCGGGCGGGCCCTGAAGAACCGCACGATGGCCTACGCGCTGCTCGCCGAACCGGTCGATCCAGCAGTGGACGCCGAGCGGTTGGTGTTCCGGCGCAAATTCACCGCTGCGTTCGCCGACGCGATCGTGGCAGGAATCGCGGCCGGGGAAATTCCCGATCAGGACGCGGCGATCTCGGCCGCCGGCCTCGTGGGTGCCGTCGGCGAAGTGCTGGTCGGTCCGTTGTCCTCGCACGAGTCCGTGGACGTGGTCCCCGGTCTCGTCGCTTATTCGTTGCGTGCGTTAGGAGTTCGAGATGAACACACATGAGGTCTTCAATCAGGCGACCGACCTGACGCCCTACGACGTGTCCGACGACGCCTCGCTGCTGGACGGTCTCGACCGAGCCGGCGGCGGCTGGGCGCGCGACGAGGTGCGTCAATTGGGCGCTCTCGCAGGCGGAGTGGAGGCCCAGGAGTGGGGCAGGCTCGCGAACGAGAACCCACCGGTGCTCAGGACACACGATCGGTACGGCCATCGCGTCGACGAGGTCGAATTCCACCCGCACTGGCATGATCTGATGACCGTCGCGGTGCAGCACGGACTGCACGCCAGCCCGTGGACGGACGATCGAGTGGGTGCGCACGTGGCCCGCGCCGCGAAATTCTACGTATGGGGACAGGCCGAAGCAGGCCACATGTGCCCGATCTCGATGACCTACGCCGTCGTACCGGCGTTGCGGCACAACCCCTCTCTCGCCGCGCAGTTCGAGCCTCTGCTCGCGTCCCGGGAGTACGACTTCGGGCTGCGCGAACCGTCGAGCAAACGCGGATTGATCGCCGGTATGTCGATGACGGAAAAGCAAGGCGGCTCGGACGTTCGCGCCAACACCACCACGGCCACCCCGTCGTCGGAAGGCACCTATTCGATCGTCGGCCACAAATGGTTCACCTCTGCGCCGATGTCGGACATGTTCCTCACCTTGGCCCAGGCACCCGGCGGGCTCTCGTGCTTCATGTTGCCGCGGGTGCTGCCCGACGGCACCCGTAACCGAATGATGTTGCAGCGCTTGAAGGACAAGCTCGGCAACAAGTCCAACGCCTCGGGAGAACTGGAATACGACGGTGCGACCGGCTGGCTCGTCGGCGAGGAGGGCCGCGGGGTGCGCACCATCATCGAGATGGTGAACATGACCCGGCTGGACTGCGTCATCGGCTCTGCTGCCGGTATTCGCAACGCCACCGTCCGCGCGGTGCATCACGCACGTCACCGAGCTGCCTTCGGTGCGCAGCTGATCGATCAGCCTCTGATGCGAAACGTGTTGGCAGACTTGACCATCGAATCCGAGGCCGCCACCGCCGCCATGATTCGCCTGGCGCAGGCCACCGACGGTTCCGCCCGCGGCGACGAGCAGGAGAGCGCACTACGCCGAATTGCTCTGGCCATCACCAAGTACTGGGTGTGCAAGCGCGCACCCGCACATGCGGCCGAAGCACTCGAATGCCTGGGCGGCAACGGCTACGTCGAAGAATCGGGCATGCCTCGGTTGTTCCGCGAATCGCCGCTGATGTCGATCTGGGAGGGCTCGGGCAACGTCGCGGCACTCGACTCGCTGCGTGCACTCGCTCGTCAACCCGACAGCGTCGAGGCCTTCTTCGGTGAGATCGGCAAGGCGTCGGGTGTGGACTCTCGACTGGACGACGCCATCGCCCGCGTCGGGAAAGAACTCTCCGACACCTCCGACATGGAATACCGCGCCCGCCGCGTCGTCGAACTGATGGCACTGACCTTCCAAGGCGCACAGTTGGTGATGCACGGGAATTCCGCTGTTGCCGATGCTTTCTGCGCCAGTCGACTCGACCGAGACTGGGGCATCGCCTTCGGCACCCTGCCCGTCGGAGTCGATACCTCAGCTGTGTTGGGTCGGGTGTGACGATTTGGCTCGTGTCCTGCGGATCAGCTCCCCACATTCGTAAATGTGACGCCGATCGGAGTCGGTTATCCGAAACTGGGGAGCTGATCCGCCGCCATCCTCTGGTCGCCGAACCATCCGCTGGGTGCCGGTAGCGCAGCTGCGCGGGCGAAGGCCTGCTCGAAGCGGCGAAGCAGTGCTCGGGGATCGTCGAGTTCACGCCAGTTCCACCGCACGATGACCCAACCCAGTTCGCGAAGTCGGTCCTCGCGATACTTCTCATCCAACAGAACGCGTTTCGAGTCGTACTTCGATTCGCCGTCGAATTCGCCGATGACACCCAGCTCCCAGAACAGGAAGTCGACTCTTCCCACGAAGCGGCCGGCTCCGTCGTGCACCCATTGGTTGAGCAGAGGTGTGGGGAGCGGGAGGGTTTCGAACAGCACTCGGCTGCGCGATTCGCCGACGCTCTCACTACGCCCGTTCATCAGAGACACCGCGCGTCGGGCGGCTGCGATGCCGGTTCGGAATCGTGCGGATTCGACCGCGTGGGCCAGCGCGTCCGAGTCCGTGTGGCCGGATCTCAGTGCACTGTCGCCGACGCATACCGATCGATCCACACTGCTGGTGCGAGCGATGTCCACGACCGTTCGAGCCGCGGTGGTGACCGGGTAGCCGTTGACGGTTGTGCGTTCGGCGGGGTCCAATGTAGTCCCGTGGAGAATTCGGAGCGGGCGACGCTTGCTCGCGTAATCGAGACCGTGTGTCATGTGCACCTTGTCGAGCGGTAGCTTCCAGACGTCGAAGCCCCAGGCGATGGCCGCCGAGACGTGGCTGAGCACTTCGTTCGCCGGTGCGGACATCAGATACGACCGCGCCAGAAGGAAATGACGTTCGGTCGGGCTGGCCTCGTGCATCAGCGTGGTAGGCACATAGAAGCCCGGTCGCAGCACCGACAATTCACCGGCGCGGCGCAGCCTTTTCAGGTCGTCGTCGGTCAACCCGAAAGTAAGTGCGTCAGCTCTGGTGAACAGGTCGGTGTGAGGTAGGTCCATGGATGCTTGGACGCGCCGACCGTCGATTCGGATCCGTATGCAGCGAAAAAGCTCCCCAGTTTCGGATATCCGACGCCGATCGGAGGCATAAATCCGAAACTGGGGAGCTGATCTGCGTCCCGGCCGGGCCCGACCGACCTACTTCGCGCGACCCCGCTGCGCCCGGTACCAGCGCACCAGGGCGTCGGTGGATGAATCCGATTGCACGGCAGGGGCTTCGGCGTCGGTGAGTACCGGTGTCAGTTCGAGTGCCTGGGTCTTGCCGAGTTCGACGCCCCACTGGTCGTAGGAGTCGACTCCCCAGATGACGCCTTCGACGAAGACCTGGTGTTCGTACAGGGCGATCAATTGTCCGACGACGGACGGGGTGAGTTTGGGGGCGAGGATCGAGGTGGACGGCCTGTTGCCCGGCATCACTTTGTGCGGCACCACATCTGCCGGTGTGTCCTCGGCGGCGATTTCCTCGGCGGTCTTGCCAAAGGCGAGCACCTTGGTCTGGGCGAAGAAGTTGCTCATCAGCAGGTCGTGCATCGAGCCGCTGCCGTCGCGGGTGGGCAGATCGTCGGTGGGCTCGGCGAATCCGATGAAGTCCGCAGGCACCAAACGTGTTCCCTGGTGCAGCAATTGGTAGAAGGCATGCTGGCCGTTGGTGCCCGGCTCGCCCCAGAAGATCTCGCCGGTCGGCGTGGTGACGGGAGAACCGTCGGCTTTGACGGACTTGCCGTTGGACTCCATGGTCAGCTGCTGCAGGTAAGCCGCGAAACGGGAGAGGTCATTCGAATACGGCAGCACCGCACGGGTTTCCGCACCGAAGAACGAGCTGTACCACAGGCCGATGAGGCCGAGCAGAACCGGTGCGTTCTCGGCGAGAGGCGTCGACCGGAAGTGCTCGTCGATCCGATGGAAACCGTCGAGGAATTCGGCGAATGCCTCTTTGCCGACAACGGCCATGACCGACAGTCCGATTGCCGAGTCCACGGAATAGCGTCCGCCCACCCAGTCCCAGAAGCCGAACATGTTGGCGGTGTCGATGCCGAAGTCCGCGACGCGTTCGGCGTTGGTGGACACGGCGACGAAGTGCTTGGCGACGGCGTCCTCACCGAGCGCGTCGACGAGCCAGCGTCGGGCGGCGGTGGCGTTCGTCAGCGTTTCGAGAGTGGAGAACGTCTTGGAGGCGATGATGAACAGCGTCGATGCCGGGTCGAGTCCGTCGAGTGCGCCGACGAGATCGGCGGGGTCGACGTTGGAGACGAACTTCGCCGAGATCCCCGCGTCGGCGTAGTGACGGAGTGCGTTGTAGACCATGACCGGGCCCAGATCGGATCCACCGATACCGATGTTGACGACGGTGGAGATCTTCTCGCCGGTGGCACCGACCCATTCGCCCGAACGCACGCGATCGGTGAATTCGCCCATGGCCGTGAGGACTTCGTGTACATCGGCGACGACGTCCTGGCCGTCGACGGTCAACGACGCGTCGGCGGGAAGGCGCAGCGCGGTGTGCAGAACAGCGCGATCCTCGGAGGTGTTGATGTGTTCGCCTGCGAACATGGCGTCGCGCTTGCCTTCGACGTCTGCGGTGCGGGCCAGTTCGATCAGCAGGGCGAGAGTCTCGCTGGTGACGCGGTGCTTGCTGTAGTCGATGTGAAGATCCGCGGCGGCGAGGGTGAAGGTGCGCCCTCGGTCGGCGTCATCGGCGAACAGAGTTCGGAGATGAGTATCGGCAATCTCGGAGTGGTGATCGGTCAGTTTCTGCCAGGCATCCGTGCCGGTGATATCGACGCTCATACGATCCAACAGTAATGCGGGCCGGTGCCGCGCGCGCGTCGTTTGTCGTTTGCGACGGGCACTGCGGAGGCATCATGGACGGTATGGACCAACGTGCATTGATCGAATCGATTCCGGCAAAACTGTGGATCGGCGGCAAGGCCGTCGACGCCGAGGGCGGTAAGACGTTCCCGGTGAACGATCCCGCTACAGGTAAGCCGTTGACCGACGTGGCCGACGCATCCCCGGCCGACGCGATGAAGGCCCTCGACGCGGCTGCTGCGGCGCAGAAGAGCTGGGCGGCAACACCTGCCCGCGAACGCAGTGAAATTCTTCGAGCGGCGTTCGAGAAGGTCACCGAACGTGCCGACGACATCGCGCTGCTGATGACCCTGGAGATGGGCAAGGCCCTCGCGGAGTCGAAGGCCGAGGTGAAATACGGCGCGGAGTTCTTCCGGTGGTTCGCCGAGGAAGCAGTGCGCATCGGTGGTCGCTACACCCCGGCCCCGGCGGGCAACGGCCGCATTCTCGTGACCAAGGCTCCGGTCGGCCCGGTACTGGCGATCACCCCGTGGAATTTCCCGTTGGCGATGGGCACCAGGAAGATCGGGCCCGCTCTGGCCGCCGGCTGCACCATCGTGGTCAAGCCGGCCCGAGAGACCCCGCTGACGATGTTGCTGCTCGCGCAGATCTTCGACGAGGTCGGCCTGCCGGAGGGCGTGCTCTCCGTGCTGACGACCTCGAAGTCCGGCGACGTCACCGGACCCCTGTTGGAAGACCCTCGACTGCGCAAGCTGACGTTCACCGGTTCCACCGGCGTCGGTAAGTCGCTCGTCGAAAAGTCTGCGACGAGGTTGCTGCGGACATCGATGGAACTCGGTGGCAATGCCCCGTTCGTCGTGTTCGACGACGCGAACATCGACGACGCGGTGGACGGCGCGATGCTGGCGAAGATGCGCAACGGCGGCGAGGCCTGCACGGCGGCGAACCGTCTGCACGTGCACAACAGCGTGCGTGAGGAATTCACCACCAAGTTGGTGGCGAAGATGTCCGAGATGAAGCTCGGGCCCGGCGTCGACCCCGACACAAAGCTCGGCCCGCTGATCAACGCAGACCAGCTCGAGACCGTGCAGGAGCTCGTCGACGATGCCGTGGAGAAGGGCGCGACGGTAGCGCTCGGCGGTAGCGCACCGGGTGGCGACGGCTACTTCTACCCGGCGACCGTGCTCACCGACATGCCGACGTCGGCCCGCATTCTGAAGGAAGAAGTGTTCGGCCCGGTGGCCCCGATTGTCGGATTCGACACCGAACTGGAAGGAATCGACGCAGCCAACGCCACCGAGTACGGCTTGGCGTCGTACATCTACACCGAGAACCTGGATCGCGCGCTACGAGTGGCCGACGCGATCGACAGCGGCATGGTGGGTGTCAACCGCGGAGTGATCTCGGACGCGGCAGCACCGTTCGGTGGAGTCAAAGAATCCGGATTCGGCCGTGAGGGCGGATCCGAGGGAATCGAGGAATACCTCGAGACCAAGTACATCGCACTGAAGTAAAGCATCGGTTGGGCGTGCATCCTGCGCGCCCAACCGGGGTTCGGTCAGTGGCCGAGGCGACCGCGGCCGAGGCGGAGCAGGAGCATGGCCAGTGTGTGGCCTTCCTGACCGAGGCTGCTGAAGCGCTCGAGAACTTTCATCTCACGGCTGTGCACGAGGCGCGGGCCGCCGGACGCCATGCGGGTGCGTCCGATGATCTGCGAGACCTCGGAGCGACGCCGCACTGCCGCGAGGATCTCGGCGTCGAGACGGTCGATCTCCTGACGCAGGTCGTTGATCTCGGCTTCGCTGGAAGGCAATGCAGTCTCTGAATCGATCTTCGTCGTCATAGCCATCGTCTCTCCTCGGGTCACATCTTGGATCGTTGCGTCGTCCGGCACCGTTACGCCTTTCGTATTCGGAACTGCAGCGGCTGTCGGCTGGGTTTCGTCTCGAAGGACCGAGATCGACGAGATTCCCGCCGGGAAAGCTGGGGCGTTACGACTGTCGACAGGCTCCCGCTCGTCCGGCTGCGCAGTGGCCGATCCGACGCAAGCGATGACGCACGACTTTTTCGATCACCGATCCAGTGTGCCACGGGGTAACCGTCCTGAAAAGTCGGAGATGACGCCGACGACCACGGGATGTGGGTTTGTCGGTACGCGCCGGTAGCCTGGCCAGACGATGAACACATTCCTCCAGGGCCTCGAGTCCCGTAAGAAAACCTCGTCCGACGCGCTGCTGGAGGGGCTCAATCCTCAGCAGCGCGAGGCCGTCGTGCACACGGGATCGCCGCTGCTCATCGTGGCCGGTGCAGGCTCGGGCAAGACAGCGGTGCTGACGCGTCGCATCGCGTATCTGCTCGCGGAGCGGGGGGTGTCGCCGGGGCAGGTCCTGGCGATCACGTTCACCAACAAGGCCGCCGCCGAGATGCGCGAGCGAGTGGCAGGTCTGGTGGGGCCGCGGGCGAACGCCATGTGGGTGTCGACGTTCCACTCCAGCTGCGTGCGCATCCTGCGCGCCCAGGCGGCATTGTTGCCGGGATTGAACTCCAACTTCTCGATCTACGACGCGGACGACTCACGCCGGCTGCTGACGATGATCTCCAAAGACCTGCAGATCGACACCAAGAAGTTCTCGGCTCGTCTGCTCTCGACGGCGATCTCCAACCTCAAGAACGAGCTGATCGGCCCGGACAAGGCCGCCGAGGACGCCGACGGCGACCCTGCCGAGCTGCCCCGACTCGTCGCGAAGGTCTATCGCATCTATCAGCAGCGTCTGCGCGCAGCCAACGCCATGGACTTCGACGACCTCATCGGCGAAACGGTGGGAATTCTGCAGGCCTTCCCGCAGGTGGCGCAGTACTACCGACGCCGGTTCCGGCACGTACTGGTCGACGAGTACCAGGACACCAACCACGCCCAGTACATGCTGGTTCGCGAACTCGTCGGCACCCCCGATGCAGACGGCGCGCTCGAGGGCACCGTCGCGCCGGGTGAACTCTGCGTGGTGGGTGACGCCGATCAGTCGATCTACGCATTCCGCGGCGCGACCATTCGCAACATCGAGGAGTTCGAGCGCGACTACCCGGACGCTCGCACCATTCTGCTCGAGCAGAACTACCGATCGACGCAGAACATTCTGTCGGCGGCCAATGCCGTCATCTCGCGCAACATCGGACGACGCGAGAAGAAGTTGTGGACCGACACCGGTGAAGGCGAACTGATCGTCGGGTACGTCGCCGACAACGAGCACGACGAGGCGTCGTTCGTCGCGTCGGAAATCGATCGTCTCGTCGACAGCGGGGATGTGCGTTTCGACGAGGTGGCAGTGTTCTACCGGACCAACAACTCCTCGCGCGCGCTCGAAGAGATCTTCATTCGTCTGGGTCTGCCGTACAAAGTCGTCGGCGGCGTCCGGTTCTACGAGCGCAAGGAGGTCCGTGACCTCGTTGCGTACCTGCGCGTGCTGTCCAACGAAGACGACACCGTCAGCATGCGGCGCATCCTCAATACCCCCCGACGCGGCATCGGAGACCGCGCCGAGGCGTGTGTGGCCGTGCACGCCGAGCAACGCGACATCAGCTTCTCGCGAGCGCTGCACGACGCGGCCGCGGGCAAGGTGGCGTTGCTCAACTCGCGGCAGCAGAAGTTGATCGCTCAGTTCATGGAACTGCTCGACGAGTTGCGTGCCGTACTGACGGCCACCGACGGAGACGGCAACGACATCGCCGATATCGGCGACGTGGTCGAAGCAGTTCTGGACCGCACCGGCTATCGCGCCGAGCTCGAGGCCAGCAGCGACCCGCAGGACGGTGCTCGTCTGGACAACCTCAACGAATTGGTCAGCGTCGCACGAGAGTTCACGTCCGAGGCGCGTAACCAGGCCGCAGTGGCCGAAGAGGCGCTCGAAACAGGTGACGACCGAAACGACGACGACGGCGGGGTCGACGGTCTGGCCGAGCCGGGTTCGTTGGCCGCGTTCCTCGAACGGGTTTCTCTGGTTGCCGATACCGATCAGATCCCCGACTCGGGCACCGGCGTCGTGACGTTGATGACGCTGCACACCGCCAAAGGGCTGGAATTTCCGGTTGTCTTCGTCACCGGGTGGGAGGACGGCCAGTTCCCGCACATGCGTGCGCTCGGTGATCCGAACGAGCTGTCCGAGGAACGACGGCTGGCGTACGTGGGCATCACTCGCGCGCGGCAACGGCTCTATCTCACGCGCGCGATCATGAGGTCGGCGTGGGGTCAGCCCATCGCCAACCCGGAATCACGCTTCCTGCAAGAGGTTCCGCAACATCTGATCGACTGGCGTCGCGAAGACCCGGGCACCGGCGGCGGCCGCGCAATCGGCGGCGGTAGATCCGGCAGCTACGGATCGAACAGTTACGGCTCGGGCGGCGGTTACGGCTCGGGCAACTACGGCTCCGGTAGCTACGGCGGGTCGTCGAGTCGTGGCCAGAGTTCGTCTCCGAGCTTCGGTGCCGCGAAGGGCCGAAACTCCAATCTGGTTCTGGCTGTAGGTGATCGAGTCAGCCACGACAAGTATGGACTGGGTACGGTGCTCGAATCCACCGGTGCCGGAGTCAAGGCTATGGTGCTGATCGATTTCGGCTCGGCAGGTCGCGTCAAGATGATGCTCATCGGCGGCGTCCCGATGACCAAGCTGTAGAAGTCCCGACAACGCGAAAGCCGGGCCCTGCGAAAGCGGGGTCCGGCTTTGTTGTGAAGCGGTGGAGAAGGACTCAGTCCATTTCGGGTCCGAGGGAGATTCCTCGGGACGCGAGCCAGGGGAGGGGATCGATCTTGACCTCGCCCGGAAGGTGGACCTCGAAGTGCAGGTGCGGGCCGGTGGAGAAGCCACGGTTGCCCATGGTTGCGATCTGGTCGCCGGCCATGACGTCCTGGCCCACGGTGACTGTCGAGGTGTCGATGTGGCCGTAGACGGTGATCGTGCCATCGGCGTGCTGCAGGCGAACCCACATTCCGAAGCCCGACGCGGGACCGGAATCGATCACCTTGCCGTCGGCGACGGCGTAGATGGGGGTTCCGATGGCATTGGCGACGTCGACGCCGGCATGCAGGACGCCCCATCGAGTGCCGAAGTTGGAGGTGTACGTGCCCTGAGCCGGGAGGGAGAACAGCGGGCGACGGGCTGCGGCTTCGCGTGCGGCCCGCTCTTCGCTGAAACGCTGGCCCTTGGCGAGCAGGTCGTTGAACTGGCTGAGATCGACCGGTGCGGCGACGCTGAGGATCTGCGGTGCCTGCGAGGGAGTTGCGCTCGAAGCGTCGGCTACCGGCTCGTCGGCCTGCGGTGCGGTGGTGGCTGCGAGTGCTGCGGCGGCCGGTGCTTCACCCGCGGCGAGTGCGTACTCGGAGGTGGCGACTGCGGTGGGCGCATCGTCGTTGATGACGGCTTGCCCTGCGGCCACGACGGCACCGGCGGCCACGGCCAGCACGGCGGCGCGACCCTTCAGTGCAGTCGGAGGAACGGGGATGCGGTGCGCTCCGCCGCGACGAGCCACGGGGGCGGCGTCTGCGGTGGTTGCGTAGGTCGTGACGACGGTCGGTGTCTCGTCGGCTGCTACTGCACCGGCGAAATCGGCTTCGACGTACTCGTACGTGGGGTAGGAATAGGCCTCGTATGCACTCGGCTCGGTGGTGGGCTCGTAGCTGTACACCGTGGTCGCGTCGTCCGCCGTCGGGCGAGAGAATCGGCTGGAAGTAAAGGACGCGCGGTGCTGCTGCAAGACCTACAACCTCCGATATCTGTGACCTGGCCGTTACTGAAAGACTCGGCAGACGGTAACGAAATGGTTGCGGCGCGCGCAAGTTAACAGCCGAAACCAGGGCAATATGTGAGATGGCTCACAGGGTGACCAGGGTTTATGTGGTGACACGCCACATCCGTAATCGGACACGAATGCGGCACGTACCGTGACCGACGGCTCGGGGCGCGACCGAGCCGATACCGTCCTACGGGTGCCGACCCCCACCTTCGACGACTCGTCCGCCCACGGCTCCGACCGAGCCGAACCGCAACGTATAGCGCCGCAGGATGCCCGCGGCGGCGTGGAGGATCATTCGCCCACGTCGCGCATCGTGGCCGCCGTCGTGCTCGCCGTCGTCGCCGCACTGTGTGCCGCTGCAGCTCCGTTGATCGGCGTCGTCCAGGCCGTCGACGGTTCGCCGGTGGGCGACGGGGTCTCGTCGGCCGCTGTGCTGGCCGTTGCGCTCCCGGTCGTGGTGGCGGTTGCCGGCGCCGTCAGTGCTGCGATGCGACGCGTCGAATTCGGTGCCGCTCTGCTCGCAGGCTTCGGCGCGGTGACGCTCGGAATCGCGATCCTCGATCTCGCTGTGCTGTCCGATCCGATCGATGCGAACCGGCTCGAGCTGTTCCGTCCCCTGAGCGCCGCGATGCTCGACGCCACCCTCGGCTCTCATGTTCTGTTCGCCGGTCACGCTGCGTCGGTTCTGGCGGGTGCGGCGGGGTGGTCGGCAGTGCATCGCGCAGCGCTCGGTGACGGCTACGGCCATTCGGTCTACTCGGAGCATGTGGGACGGGCGACGGCGGGCCGGGTGGGTCCGCTGTTGTCGATCCTGCTCGGAGCGTTCGGTGTCGTGGCCGCCGCAGCGGCATTCGCCTCGCTGTACCGGTCGGCCGATCCGGTGGTGATCGTCTCGGCGGTGGTGGAGTCGCCGGTGTTCGTGGCGGTGGGGTCCGCGCTGGTCGGAATCGGCGCACTCGTGGTCACGGCCTCGGCGATGGCGTCACTCTCGCCGGTGGTCGCGTCCGGTGCCGCCGTCGGCGCGGGTCTCGGGGTCCTCTCGTTCGCGGGTGTCGGTCTGCTCGCTGGAGTGGCTACCGGTGCTCGGATCGAGGCCGGCCTCGGGGCATACCTCGGCACCGTTGCCGGGCTCGGATTGACCGTCGGAGGCGCTGTACTCGCACCTATTGCCTCCGGCCGTGATCGCCGCGCTCTGGCGGCGGCGCGATCCGTCGCCGAGGGTGGTCGGGGTCCGCGCGGGGTCTCGGGGCCCGGCACCACGAGGTGGCATGCGGCAGCAGGCAGTGCCGGCGTAGTTGCCGGCGTACTGCTGGTGGTGGGGTCGCTGTTGCCGATTCTCGAAACCGACGCCGCAGGAACTGCGCCCACGATCCTGGCGACCCGCGTGGTGCTCATAGCGGGCTTCGTCTCGATTCTGGCCTCGGTGCCGCTGCTGTTCTCCGAGTTCGCTGCGGCGGCTCGTCCGTTCTTGTCCGTCTTCTGGCTCGCCGCGGTGTCGGCCGCGGCGGCCGTGTTGCAGTCGGTGGTGCTGGCCGAGGATCTCGCGGGCGTCGATACCGGGACGGGTGCTCTGCTGATCATCGCGGGCGTCGTGTTCGCGGCCGTCGCCGGACTGCTGGCCCTGTTCGCAGGATCGGCCGAGCGTGACGACGTCGACACGTCCGAGGATGCGGCCACTTACTTCCCGGTGCTGGGAACTGCGCTCGTCGGGGCCGTTCTACTGGCAGTCGGATTGGCCCTGCCCCTGTATCGAGGCAGCGATCTGACCGCGGCGACCATCACCGAGTTCCCGTGGGGTTGGGACACCTGGGGGCAGCTGCTGCTCGCTGTCGGCGTCGTCGTCGCCGCCCTCGTTGCCGCCCGGGCCCGCCCCGCGCGTGGCAGCGTTCTGCTCGCCGGTGCGGCCGTCGCGGGCGTCGTTCATCTCGCGTCGTGGCCACTGACGTCCGCTCGCGCAGCCGACCCGGAGATGGGACCCGGTGTGGTGCCATCGGTCGCCGGAATCGTCGTTCTCGGTGTCGCGGCGGCACTTTCGGCTCGTCGCACCGATCGGTGACGCCGGTTTCACTGCGGCCGCAGCGGTGAGATAGACCACATAGCATCCATGCGCCCGATGCGCCGTCGGGGCACCTGGATAAAGTCCATGCTCAGACCCGCTCACACCCCTGGAGCGGGCGTCAACGTAGACGAGACGGTGAGCTGATGGATCTCTTCGAATACCAGGCGAAGGAATTGTTCGCCAAGCATGGCGTACCCACCTCCGCCGGTCGTGTCACCGACACGGTCGCCGGAGCAACACAGATTGCCGAAGAAATCGGCAAGCCAGTAATGGTCAAGGCGCAGGTCAAGGTCGGCGGCCGCGGCAAGGCCGGCGGCGTCAAGTACTCCAAGGACGTCGCAGCAGCAACCGAGAACGCAGAAGCGATTCTCGGACTCGACATCAAGGGCCATGTCGTCAAGAAGCTTCTCGTCGCAGAAGCCTCCGACATCGCCGAGGAGTACTACATCTCCTTCTTGCTCGATCGCACCAACCGCACCTACCTCGCGATGTGTTCGGTCGAAGGTGGAGTCGAGATCGAGGTGACGGCGGAGGAGAACCCCGACGCACTCGCACGTATCCCCGTCGACGCAGTCAAGGGCGTCGACCTCGCGTTCGCTCGTGAGATCGCCGAGAAGGGCAAGCTGCCCGCCGAGGTGCTCGACGCCGCTGCGGTGACCATCCAGAAGCTGTGGGAGGTCTTCATCAACGAAGACGCTCTCCTGGTCGAGGTCAACCCGCTGGTTCGCACCCCCGACGATCAGATCCTCGCCCTCGACGGCAAGGTCACGCTCGACGCCAATGCAGACTTCCGCCAGCCCGGCCACGCCGAGTTCGAGGACAAGGACGCAGCCGATCCCCTCGAGGCCAAGGCCAAGGAGAACGACCTCAACTACGTCAAGCTCGACGGACAGGTCGGCATCATCGGAAACGGTGCCGGACTGGTCATGTCGACCCTCGACGTGGTCGCATACGCAGGCGAGGCACACGGCGGCGTCAAGCCGGCCAACTTCCTCGACATCGGCGGCGGCGCTTCGGCCGAGGTCATGGCCGCAGGCCTCGACGTCATCCTCGGTGACGAGCAGGTCAAGAGCGTGTTCGTCAACGTCTTCGGTGGCATCACCGCGTGTGACGCAGTGGCCAACGGCATCGTCGGCGCGCTGAAGAAGCTGGGCGACGACGCCAACAAGCCGCTGGTCGTCCGTCTCGACGGCAACAAGGTCGAAGAGGGCCGCAAGATTCTCGCCGACGCCGCGCACCCGCTGGTGACGCTCGCCGGAACCATGGACGAGGGCGCCGACAAGGCCGCCGAGCTGGCAGCGAAGTAGAGGAAACAATGTCTATCTTTCTGAACAAGGACAACAAGGTCATCGTCCAGGGCATCACCGGCGGCGAAGGCACCAAGCACACCGCCCTGATGCTCAAGGCCGGCACCCAGGTCGTCGGTGGCGTCAACGCACGCAAGGCCGGAACCACGGTCAAGCACGTCGACGCGCAGGGCAACGACATCGAACTGCCGGTGTTCGCATCGGTCGCCGAGGCCATGGAGAAGACCGGAGCCGACGTGTCCATCGCGTTCGTGCCGCCGGCATTCTCCAAGGACGCCATCGTCGAAGCGATCGACGCGGAGATCCCGCTGCTCGTCGTCATCACCGAGGGCATCCCCGTGCAGGACTCCGCATACGCGTGGGCCTACAACGTGGAGAAGGGCAAGAAGACCCGCATCATCGGCCCGAACTGCCCCGGAATCATCACTCCCGGTGAGGCATTGGTCGGCATCACGCCCGCCAACATCTCGGGAACCGGCCCCATCGGCCTGGTCTCCAAGAGTGGCACCCTGACCTACCAGATGATGTTCGAGCTCCGCGACTTCGGATTCTCGACGGCCATCGGCATCGGCGGCGACCCCGTCATCGGAACCACCCACATCGACGCCATCGAGGCGTTCGAGGCGGACCCCGACACCAAGATCATCGTCATGATCGGCGAGATCGGCGGCGACGCAGAAGAGCGTGCAGCCGACTACATCAAGGCCAACGTGACCAAGCCGGTCGTCGGCTACGTCGCAGGCTTCACCGCTCCCGAGGGCAAGACCATGGGCCACGCCGGCGCCATCGTCTCCGGCTCGCTGGGAACGGCACAGGCGAAGAAGGACGCACTCGAGGCCGCAGGCGTCAAGGTCGGCAAGACGCCGTCCGAGACCGCTGCCCTCGCGCGCGAAATCCTGGAATCGCTGTCCGTGAAGTAGGACTCGCTTCTGAAAGAGCCCGCCGCCGATTTCGGTGGCGGGCTTTTTCGTGCCCCAATCCCTTGTGCGCGTTTTGCGTACCTGAAGGTACGCAAAACGCGCACGACGTATGGGCAGCGCTATTCGGTCTCGAACTTGTCCACTCGCCACAGGACGAACACTGTCATCGCTCCGAACAGCGCCGCCGCGAGTGCGTAGTAGAGCGATTCGAAAGTTCCTGCAGCCCATGCGAGGACCATTGCGGACATCAGAAACAACGCGACTTTGAAGTACTCGAACCTCTTGCGTGTCATGTCTTGCCCTCCCGTTCGACGATGTCGCTCCCCATTCTTCCTGAAAAGTGTTGTGTTGCATAGTAATTGAATTGCACAATGAAGGTAAAGGGGAGTCAATAGCTAAAGTAACGACATCAAGTCACAATCTCTGTGACACCGTTCGGGGAGGGCTGATGTCGGAATTTCTGCACCGTCTGTATCGACAGGGGTGGCACGCGGACCCCGCTGTACGACCGGTCGGCCGGTTGATGATCGCGGCCATGGTGGTCTCGTGTCTGTATGCACTCGCCTCGGTGGCGCTGGCGAAGTCGCTGGCGGATTTCCAGATGCATCGACAGGGCATGGACGACGGCTCCCTTCCGGCCTCGGCGAAAGCGATCGTCTACGGGGCCTACTCGCTGCGGGTGATCACCGTGGTCAGCCTGATCTTCGGCTACTCGTATCTTGTCCAGCGACTTTCCAGGCGCAGTCCATCCGAACATCGACTCTTGTCGAGCTGGAGCATCTTCGGAGTGGCCGCCTACTCCTACCTGATCTTCACCCCGAATCTTCCGTGGACCCACGTGGTGCAAGCGATTCAAGTGGTCATCCTGCTGGCGGTCGCAGTGCTGCTGTTCACGCCTCGTGTGCGGGCCTACTTCGCGGGCGCGTCGGTGGACTAGATTGGCCCCGTGCACAACATCTTCACCACCGCCTTCGTGACGGTCCATCGGCTCTACATCAACAAGGTCGTGCGAAAGGGCCGCACTGCAGCGGAGGTCGACGAGATCGTCCGGTGGTTCACCGGGTTCGATCAAGCGACGCTGAAGGAACACCTCGAGGCCGAGACGACATTCGAGGACTTCTTCGCGGCGGCGAACCTCAACCCGAACGCGACGCTGATCACCGGAGTTGTCTGCGGCATCCGCGTCGAGAACGTCGAAGATCCCCTGATGAAGAAAATAAGATTGCTGGACAAGCTGATCGACGAGCTGGCCAAGGGCAAGAAGATGGAGAAAATTCTGCGTGGGTGAGCCCGTTAGAATCACGCTGAATCGAACTGTGGTCATTGCTTCGACGCGGGACTTCACTGTGCGTCATGACAACTACCGAAAATCGTGCACTTACCAAGGACTGGCCCGACGCTCCTACCACTGCCGCCGGATGGGTGTCCCGCGCAGGTGAGGTCGCGCAGCTTCTCGCTGTCGACGCGGTTGCCCGCGACAAGGGTCGCGAGCTTCCGTCCGCAGAGGTTCAGTTGCTCAAGGACGCCGGGCTCGTCACGCTGCTCGGTCCCGTCGAGCACGGTGGCGGCGGCCAGGATTGGCCCACGGCCTACCAGGTGATTCGCACCGTCTCGAAGGCCGACGGCTCGATCGGTCAGCTGCTGGGCTACCACCTTCTCTGGTTCTGGGCCGCGCGTCTGGTCGGTACTCCCGAGCAGATCGAGGCCGTCGAGGCCGACGCCACGAAGAACAAGTGGTTCTTCGGCGGTGCCGTCAATCCACGCGACAACGACGTGTCGGTGACCGACGAGGGCGACACCATCGTGTTCGACGGTTCCAAGACGTTCTCCACCGGCAGCCGTGTCTCGGACGTGACCGTGCTCGAAGGTGCGCTCGAGGGCAGTACCGATCACGTGTTCGCAATCGTGCCGTCGAACATCGAGGGTCTGTCCTTCCACGACGACTGGGACAACATCGGCCAGCGTCAGACCGAAAGTGGCAGCGTCACGATCGACAAGGTTCGCGTCGACTGGGCAAGTGCAGCGGGGTTCGTGGACAAAGTGTTTCAGCCCCGCGTCTACAACACCCTCAACGTGCCGACCATTCAGTTGGTGTTCGTCAACTTCTACCTCGGAATCGCGAGGGGTGCTCTCGAGGAAGCCGCGTCGTACACCAAGGACAAGACTCGCGCGTGGCTGCACAGCACGGTGGACAAAGCAGTCGACGAGCCGTACATCATCGACATCTACGGCGATCTGACCGCCAAACTGTGGGCCGTCGAAGCGCTGGCCGACGCAGTGGCGTTGGAAGGCCAGGAGATTCACGACAACGCGTGGAACGTCACCGCCGAGGAGCGCGGTGACCACGAGGTCCGGGTGGCCGCAGTCAAGGCTCGCGCCACCGAAGTCTCGCTCGAGATCACCTCGACCGTGTTCGAGGCCCTCGGTGCCCGCGCCACGGCCAGCAAGTACGGGTTCGATCGCTTCTGGCGCAACGTCCGTACCCACACCCTGCACGATCCGGTTGCCTACAAGCGACGCGAAGTCGGCCGCTGGGTGCTCACCGGTGAGCTGCCCGAGCCCACCTGGTACTCGTAGTCCCGACATTTCCGGCCCCGATCCGACCCCCGATTTCCGGATGAATGCGCCATCCACGCCATCTGAGTGCGTGGATGGCGCATTCATCCGATGAAGGATGACGCACACATGAGCACCGAAAAGAGCGCCGACGCAATCAAGTTCGCGTACTGGGTTCCCAATGTCTCGGGTGGCCTGGTCACCAGCACCATCGAGCAACGGACCAGTTGGGACTACGAGTACAACAAGAAGCTGGCGCAGACCGCCGAGAACAACGGCTTCGAGTATGCCCTCAGTCAGGTCCGTTACGAGGCGAGCTACGGGGCCGAGTTCCAGCACGAGTCGACGAGTTTCTCGCTCGCGTTGCTGTTGGCCACCGAACGTCTGAAAGTCATTGCCGCCGTGCATCCCGGGCTCTGGCAGCCTGCCGTGTTGGCCAAGCTGGGAGCGACGGCAGACCACCTCTCGAACGGCCGTTTTGCGGTCAACGTCGTCAGTGGTTGGTTCAAGGACGAATTCACCCACCTCGGTGAGCCGTGGCTCGAGCACGACGAAAGATACCGTCGCAGCGCCGAATTCCTGCAGGTACTGCGCAAGATCTGGACCGAGGACGACGTGGATTTCCGGGGCGATTTCTATCGGATCCACGATTTCACGCTGAAGCCGAAACCGCTCAACACCCCGGAACGGCCCAATCCTGAACTCTTCCAAGGTGGTAACTCGTCCGCTGCGCAGGAGAATGCCGGCCGGTACTCGGATTGGTACTTCAGCAACGGCAAGGATTTCGACGGCGTCACCGAGCAGCTCGACAACCTGCGTCGGGTCGCGCGCGATCACCGACGTGAGGTCAAGTTCGGGCTCAACGGATTCATCATCGCGCGAGACAGCGAGAAGGAAGCGCGAGATACGTTGCGAGAGATCATCGACAAGGCCAACAAGCCTGCCGTCGAGGGTTTCAGAGGTGCGGTGCAGCAGGCGGGCAATTCGACGGCCGACAAGAAGGGGATGTGGGCCGACTCGACGTTCGAGGACCTCGTTCAGTACAACGACGGGTTCAAGACGCAGTTGATCGGCACCCCGGAGCAGGTTGCCGAACGCATCGTCGCCTACCGACGCCTCGGCGTCGACCTCGTTCTCGGTGGCTTCCTGCACTTTCAGGAGGAAATCGAATACTTCGGAGCGAAGGTGCTGCCGCTGGTGCGGGAGCTCGAAGCGGCCGAATCGAACGACCACGAGTTGGTCACGTCCCACTGACCTGGAGTTCCTCGAGCGGTCGGGTCCGTGCAGTAGCGTGAGATCTCGGACCCGACCGACCTGGGTACGGCACTATCAGGATGAGGAGACGCGATGACCTACTCGCCCGGCAGCCCTGACAACGGGGGCTCCAACTCTGGTGGCTACGGCGGAGGCGGACCGTCCTACGGCCCCCCGTCCACGCCGAATCAGTCCACGCCCAATCAGCCGAATCAGCCGTCGTCCGGTGCCTACCCCCAGTCGGGTCAGAACCAGCCGTTCCACCAGCCGTCGGTATCCAACCCGTTCGGCCCGCCCGTGCCAGGAACCTCCGCACCGAGCGGGTCCGCGCCGGGCACGTCCGGGCGCTCGACGAAGCCGTCCGGTGCCGGGCTGGCAAGTCTGCCGAGGATTCTGACCTTCGCGGTGCTCGGTCTCGGTATCGTCAACTTCCTGCTCGGCCTGCTCGATTTCGTCACCGCCGAAGTGTCGTCGTCCGAGCAACTGCCCAGCGGCATCCAGACCTCGTTCAGCACCAACTTCTTCGAGTCCGGCGGAAGTGCGGCGTCGATCGCGTTTCTGCTCGCCGCCGGTCTGATCGCAGGTGCGTCGCTGCTGCAGAAGGATGCCCGGAACCAGGCCGTGATCGCGGCACTGGCCATCGCCGGATTCCTGGTGCTGGTCTTCCAATCGTTCAGCCTGCCCAGTGCCGAGGGCAACGAGTTCGCCAGCACCAGCAGTTCGCTCGGAATCGGCGCGATCCTGGTACTCGTGTTGGGCTTCGTGCAGGCAGCGGCCGCTGTGGTTGCGCTGCTGCTCGATGCAGGCATCGTCAAGGCCCCGGCACCCAAGCAGTCCGGCTTCGGGAACCAGAGTCAGCAGTCCGGTTACGGCCAGCAGAATCCGTACAACGCGCCGACGACGTCGTTCGGTGGACCGTCCGGACCGCAGAATTACAGCAACCCGCCGGCCTACGGTCAGGCCCCGTCGAACACAGCGGGCTCGTCGAACTTCGGGCAAGCGCCGAGTGGACAGACGTCCGGACAGCATTCCTACGGTCCCGGCGCACAGTCGCCGTACGGCAATCAGCCTGCGCCCAACACCGGATCGCAGGGTGGCTACTCGCCGCCGCCGTACACCGGTCCGAGCGGTCCGCCCGCAGGGCAGGCCTACCCGCCGAACCAGTACCCGTACGGTGGCCAGCCGTCCGGTTACGGTCAGCCGTCGAGCACACCCGACGAGTCCGAGTCGGGCGCACAGTCGACGCCGTACGGCGCACCGACTCAATCGTTCGGCGCGACTCCCGCGGAAGACGACAACAAGCGCGACTGATTTCGCACGTCACACTCGACTTCGCGGCGCGCCTGACCGGCGTGCCGCGTCGTTGATGCGAATCTCGTAGTGATGAGCGATCTATTGAACCGAGATACTCGACGCGCGGCCGCACGCAGTTCCCGTGTGAGCACCGGGCCTACGCCCGATCAGTCACGAACGCTCGCTGCCGTGGCCTTCAAAACCTCCGGGTTGGTGGTGGTCATCGCCACGACTCTGGTCCTGATCACCCTTGTCTCGGTCAACAGCGATCTCACCGGAACCCTCGGTGCCATCGCCGGTTCCTGGTTCGCGGTGCACCTGGTGCCGCTGAGTATCGGTGGCACGTCGATGGGCGTCGCCCCGATGCTTCCCACCCTCGTCGTCGCCTGGTCCGTCGCACGCACGGTTCACCACGCGGTGGACGAGACCACCGACCGTCGCATGGTCAGGTGGGTGTTCGCCGCGTCGATGGCCGGACCCCTCGCCGTCACGGCCATCGCTCTGGCCGTCGCCAAGGATGCGTCGACGGTTATCGGACTGTCGAGCCCCAACGCACTCGTCGCCTTCTCGTGGGTGGCCGGAGTACACGCAGCGGCGTCGGGCACCGGCTTGGTCCTGGCTCGCTGGGACACTCTGGTGATCGATCGACACCTTCCAGACTGGGTACGCGCACTCGTCGCGCCGCTCGTGCGGTCCGTTTCGGTGCTGATGGCCGGCGGCGCCGCCATCGTGCTGTTGGCTCTGCTCGCCTCCTGGGACACCGCCGGTTCACTGCTCGACAACGGACGCACCCTCGTCGGCATGCTGGGACTGACCGTGCTGTCGGTGCTGTACCTGCCGAACATCGTCCTCGGTGCCCTCGCCGTCGCGACGGGGTCCTCGGCGAGCTTCGGAGACGCAACGGTCAGCCTGTTCTCGACGACCGGCGGGCCGCTCCCACCGCTCCCGATCCTCGCCGTCCTCCCCGAAGGATCCGCGCAGACGATCGGGATCGTCCTGCTAGTCGTTCCCATCGCAGCCGGGCTACTCCTGGGACGCGACTGCGCGATCCGAAGCGTGGACGTCCAGGTCGCGGTCTCCTCGGTGTGGGCGGTAGCCGCCGTCATCGGTGCCCTCGCCGCGGTGTTCGGCTACGCCGCAGGCGGCAACCTCGGCACGTTCGGCACAGTCGAAGTAACCGTGTGGAGCTTCGCACTGTTGACCTTCGCCTGGCTCGGCGTCGTCGGATCCGCCTCGGCCGCCCTCGTCGTGTGGCGTCGAGCAGACCCGGAACCCGACCACGAACCCCACGACCGATCCGGTACCGAGCAGCCCGTGCCGGCGACCGTGCCCGCAGTAGAACTGGCCATTCGAGCGCCTGCGTCGGAACCGGACGAGGCTGTCGCGGACACCGTCGTCGAGGCCGAGGTCGTCGACGAGAAGCCGGTCGCGACAGTGGAAGCAGACGATCCGATCGCGGCAGACGCCGAATCCGAGGAACCGCTCGAGGCCGAGATCGTCGCTCCGCCCCCGGCCCAGGACGACGCGTCGAGCACTGCGGAGGACGGACCTGCCCGGTAGGGGCGCGGGTCGGAGCGACTAGGCTTTCTGCTGGCTCGAACGATCCCCTCGATACCTCAGGAGTAGTGCGCTGACTGCCTTGCGTGAGACACCCGCGCGGGTCGTCGTCCTCGCGTCGGGGACCGGCTCGCTCCTGCAGTCGCTCGTCGCCGCGACAACTGCCGAGGACTACCCGGCGCGCATCGTGGCCGTCGGAGTCGATCGAGAGTGCGCGGCCGCTCGTCATGCCGACGATGCCGCGATCCCACATTTTCGTATCGGCTTGCGGGACTTCGCCGATCGGTCGGCCTGGGATGCGGCGCTCACCGACGCTGCCCTGGGGTTCGAGCCCGATCTGATCGTCACCGCAGGGTTCATGAAGATCCTCGGCCCTCGATTTCTCGACGCGTTCGCCGGCCGGATCGTCAACACGCACCCCGCGCTGTTGCCGTCGTTCCCGGGTGCGCACGCCGTTCGGGACGCGCTGGACCACGGCGTCAAACTGACCGGTTCGACGGTGCATCTGGTCGATTCCGGCGTCGACACCGGGCCGATCCTGGCTCAGGAAGCCGTGCCCGTTCTCGACGGCGACGACGAAGCGGCATTGCACGAACGCATCAAGACTGTGGAACGACGGTTGCTGGTCGACGTGATCGCAGCGGTCGCAGCCAAAGGTGTCACCTCCGATGGACGAAAGGCTCAGATAATCCGATGAGTGAACGTAAAGCGGTGCGCCGCGCACTGGTCAGTGTCTACGACAAGACCGGACTGATCGAACTTGCGACCGGTTTGCATGCCGCGGGCGTCGCTCTGGTGTCCACCGGATCGACGGCGAGCAAGATCGCCGACGCCGGAATCCCGGTCACCAAGGTCGAGGACCTCACCGGATTCCCCGAAACCCTCGAGGGCCGCGTCAAGACGCTGCATCCTCGCGTCCATGCCGGGGTCCTTGCCGACACCCGCAAGCCCGAGCACCTGGCTCAGCTGGACGAGCTGGGCATCGAGGCGTTCGAGCTCGTCGTGGTGAACCTGTACCCGTTCACCGAGACCGTCGCCAGCGGTGCAACACCCGACGAATGCGTCGAGCAGATCGATATCGGTGGCCCCTCGATGGTGCGCGCCGCGGCCAAGAATCACCCGTCGGTCGCGGTTGTCGTCGACCCGAGCCGGTACGACGACGTACTCTCCGCTGTCTCCGGTGGTGGATTCACGCTCGCCGAGCGCACATCTCTTGCCGCGCAGGCATTTCAGCACACCGCGGCGTACGACGTCGCAGTGGCGTCGTGGATGTCGAGCGTCCTGACCCCCGACACCGAGACCGTGTTTCCCGAGTGGATCGGTGGCACCTGGGACCGCTCCGCAGTACTTCGGTACGGCGAGAACCCGCACCAGAAGGCTGCCCTGTACGTCGACTCCTCCGCTGCTGCCGGTATCGCTCAGGCCGAGCAGCTGCACGGAAAAGAGATGTCGTACAACAACTTCACCGATTCGGATGCGGCCTGGCGGGCAGCGTTCGATCACTCGGAGCCCACCGTCGCGATCATCAAGCACGCCAACCCGTGCGGAATCGCCGTCGGCACCGACATCGCCGAGGCGCACCGAAAGGCGCATGCGTGCGATCCGGTGAGCGCCTACGGCGGCGTCATAGCGGCCAACCGTGAGGTCACCGTCGAAATGGCCGAGCAGGTCGCCGAGATCTTCACCGAGGTCATCATCGCGCCCTCCTACGCCGACGGCGCGCTGGGAGTGCTGCAGCGCAAGAAGAACATTCGAGTTCTGCTCGCAGAAGCGCCGCCCACGTCGGGCGTCGAACTCAAGCCGATCTCCGGCGGGGCACTGCTGCAGCAGAGAGACGTCATCGACGCCGACGGCGACGATCCGGCCAACTGGACCCTGGCCGCCGGCGAACCCGCCGACGAGCAGACCCTCAAGGATCTCGAATTCGCTTGGCGCGCAGGACGAGCCGTCAAGTCCAACGCAATTCTGCTCGCCCACGACGGCGCGTCGGTCGGCGTCGGAATGGGCCAGGTCAACCGCGTCGACGCCGCCCACCTCGCAGTCCAGCGTGCCGGGGATCGCGTCGTCGGTTCGGTCGCGTCCTCCGATGCCTTCTTCCCGTTCCCCGACGGCTTGCAGGTCCTCATGACCGCGGGCGTCAAAGCCGTTGTGCAGCCCGGTGGTTCGGTCCGCGACAACGAAGTGATCGCTGCTGCACAGGACGCGGGCGTGACGCTGTATCTCACGGGTTCGCGGCACTTCGCCCACTAGCTGCTCCGTCGAGATCGCAGTTGTGCAGCCTTTTACACCATTTCCGCTCGCATAACTGCGATCTCGGCGATCTGTGGATGACCGAATAGTTGTCCACAGATCGCGCTGCTGGCCGTTTCGAGGGGCTCGACCCTGCCAGGGTTGAGCGATGGGGATCGAGTCAGGACCGTTTCGTGGGTCGGTTGCAGTGCAGTCCGGTTCGTTGAGCCGTCACCGACTGAGCCGCGACAATGTACGAGTGTTCCGTGACACGTATGTGCCCACGGGAACCACCCTGGATGCGCGGACCCTGGCTGTGGCGGCATCTGTGTGCGTCGGCAACAGCGCAATTGTCGCGGGTACTTCGGCGGCCGCTATACATGGCGCGCGATGGGTCGACGCCTCGGTGCCACCCACTGTGCTTGCGCTGGAAAAATCACATTCATTCCCAGGGCTGATCCTCCGGCGCGATTCGATCGAGCCTGGCGATGTGCTCGTTGTCGGCGGGGTGGCGGTGACCAACCCGGTACGAACCGCGTTCGATATCGGGCGATGGGTTCCGCCACCGCAGTCCGTGATCTTCCTCGATTCACTCATGGCCGCGACCGGCCTCGAGCTGGATGCGGTGAGTGCATTCGCGTCACTGCGTCCGGGGTGTCGGGGTATCCGGGTGCTGCTCGACGCCCTCGGTCGGGTGGACGGAGGTGCGGAATCGCCTCAGGAGACGCGCACCCGACTGTTGTTGATCGATGCTGGACTTCCGAAACCCACCACCCAGATCGACATTCGAGATGCGCGTGGTCGATTTGTTGCGCGGATCGACATGGGGTGGGAGAGGTGGCGTGTCGGGGTGGAATACGAGGGGGTGCAGCACTGGCTCGACGAGCGTCAGCGAACTCGAGACATCGAGCGGTACGAGGACCTGCAGCGGTGCGATTGGCATATCGTTCGAGTCAATTCCGAACAACTCCGCCGTCGTCCCGACGAAGTGGTCCGCCGAGTTCGGGCCAAGCTCCGTGAGGCAGGAGCACCGGTCTAGCGAGATCGCAGTTGTGCAGGGCATTTGTCCAGTTCGGGTGGCATAAGTGCGAACTCGGCGGAACCACAACGGACCACTAGATGGCAGCAATCGTCAAACGCTCGTAGCGTGGAGAAGTGACCTCCACCAAACCTGGCATCTCCACTCTCGGCGAACTCAAGGCATCCGGACATCGGCAGCGGTCGATCAAGGAAGAGCTCCGCGAAAATCTTTTGAAAGCATTGCGTGACGGCGAAGATCCGTGGCCGGGGATCGTCGGCTTCGGGTCGACGGTGCTGCCGCAATTCGAGCGCGCGATTCTGGCCGGTCATGACGTCGTTCTGCTGGGTGAGCGTGGGCAGGGCAAGACGCGTCTGCTGCGTACCCTCAATCTGCTGCTCGACGAGTGGGTGCCGGTGATCGCCGGTGCCGAACTGGGCGAGCATCCGTACGAGCCCATCACCCCTGCGAGCATTCGTAGAGCGAAGGAACGAGGCGACGACCTGCCCATCGAGTGGCGGCACCGCAGCGAGCGGTACGCCGAGAAGCTCGCGACCCCGGATACCTCGGTGGCCGACCTCGTCGGCGATGTCGATCCGGTGAAGGTCGCGGAGGGCCGCAGCTTGGGCGACCCGGAGACCATTCACTTCGGTCTCGTTCCGCGGAGCCACCGCGGCATCGTGGCGATCAACGAGCTTCCCGACCTCGCGGAGCGCATCCAGGTGTCGCTGCTCAACGTCATGGAGGAGCGCGACATTCAGGTTCGCGGCTACACCCTGCGGCTCCCGCTCGACGTCATGTTGGTGGCGAGTGCCAACCCCGAGGACTACACCAATCGCGGACGCATCATCACTCCGCTCAAGGACCGCTTCGGTGCCGAGATCAGGACGCACTACCCGCTCGAGCTGGACGACGAGGTAGCCGTCATCGATCAGGAAGCGGACCTGCAGGCCGAGGTCCCGGCATACCTGCTCGAGGTGCTCGCTCGATTCACTCGACTGCTGCGCGAATCGCCGTCGGTCGACCAGCGCTCCGGCGTCTCGGCACGATTCGCGATCGCCGCTGCCGAAACGATCGCTGCCGCAGCGGTTCACCGCGCCGCGATACTCGGCGAAGCGGACGCGGTAGCGCGGCCGGTGGACCTGGGAACGATCATCGAGGTGCTGCGCGGCAAGGTCGAGTTCGAGTCGGGCGAAGAAGGCCGCGAAATCGAGGTCCTCGAACACATGCTGCGACGCGCGACGGCCGATACCGTCCGGGCACACCTGGGCGGCCTGAACCTCGCGGCGTTGGTGACGGCCGTGGAGACCGGCGACCCGATCGTCACCGGCGATCGCATCACCGCAAAGGCTCTGCTCGACGAGCTGCCCGACGTGGCCGTGATCGGCGACATCACCGAGCGGTTGAACGCGACCTCGGACGGCGAGAAAGCAGCCGCCGTCGAACTGGCACTCGAAGGTCTCTACCTCGCGCGGCGGATCTCGAAGGATCCCGACGACGACGGCCAGACGGTGTACAGCTGATGCGTCGCTCCAGGTACGGGCGCTATCACGAGGGCCCGGATCCACTGGCTCCTCCCGTCGATCTGCGGGAGGCGTTGGATGCGATCGGCGAGGACGTCCTCGAGGGGGCGTCGCCTCGCCGGGCGTTGCAGGAGATGCTGCGGCGCGGAACGAAGAACATGCGCGGGCTCGACGACCTCGCGGCCCAGGCTGCCAAGCGTCGCCGAGATCTGTTGAAGCAGAACAACCTCGACGGCACGCTGCAGGAAGTGCGTGAGCTGCTGGACAAGGCGGTGCTCGAGGAGCGTAAGGCGTTGGCGCGTGCCCTCGACGACGATGCGCGGTTCCAGGAGATGCAGATCGGCGATCTGTCTCCGTCCACCGCCCAAGCGGTGCAGGAGCTCTCGGATTACGACTGGCGTTCGTCGGAGGGGCGCGAGAACTACGAGAAGATCAAGGATCTGCTCGGCCGCGAGATGCTCGATCAGCGATTCGCCGGCATGAAGCAGGCTCTCGAAGGTGCCACCGAGCAGGATCGCCAGGCCATCAGCGAGATGCTGAAGGACCTCAACGAACTGCTCGACGCCCACAACAAGGGCGAGAACACCGACGAGCAGTTCGACGAGTTCATGAACAAGCACGGTCAGCATTTTCCGGAGAATCCGAAGAATGTCGACGAGCTACTCGATTCACTGGCGGAAAGGGCTGCCGCCGCGCAGCGACTACGGAACTCTCTGACTCCCGAGCAGCGAGCCGAGTTGGATGCGTTGGCCCAGCAGGCCTTCGGTGATTCGAACCTGCTGAATCAGCTCGATCAACTGGATCAGAATCTGCAGCAGGCCCGGCCCGGTGAGGATTGGGACGGTTCGCAGAACTTCCGCGGCGAGAACGGAATGGGCCTCGGTGACGGTACCGGGGCACTGCAGGACATTGCCGATCTCGAGAATCTGGGCAATCAGCTCTCGCAGCAGTACAACGGGGCGGCACTGGACGATATCGACGCCGATGCCCTGCTGAAACAGCTCGGACCGGAGGCTGCTGCCGACGCCCGGATGCTCTCGGAGCTCGAAAAGGCGCTGCAACAGCAGGGTTTCATGGACAAGGGTGCCGACGGTCAGTGGCGTCTGTCGCCCAAGGCCATGCGTCAGCTGGGGCAGTCGGCGTTGAAGGATGTCGCTGGAAAGCTGTCTCGACGCGGCGGCGAGCGAGATACTCGTAAGGCCGGCGCGATGGGTGAGCCGACGGGAGCGTCGCGCACCTGGGAATTCGGCGACACCGAACCGTGGGACGTGACCCGCACGGTCAACAATGCCGTCTTGCGTACGGCTGCACAGGGATCGGGCTTTCCGGTGCAGCTACAGGTGACGGATGTGGAGATCAGCGAGACCGAAACCCGGACGCAGGCTGCAGTGGCGTTGTTGGTCGACACGTCGTTCTCGATGGTGATGGACGGCCGCTGGGTGCCGATGAAGCGCACCGCACTGGCTCTGAATCATCTGGTGAGCACTCGATTCCGCGGGGACGATCTGCAGCTGATCGGATTCGGCAGGCATGCACAGACTTTGACGGCCTCGGAGCTCGCCGGCCTGGACGGTGCCTACGATCAGGGCACCAATCTGCATCACGCGTTGATGCTCGCAGTGCGGCATCTGCGTCGTCATCCCAATGCACAGCCGGTGGTCTTGATCGTCACAGACGGTGAACCGACGGCTCATCTCGAGCCGGACGGTCATGCGTATTTCGATTATCCGCCGTCGTCGAAGACGTTGGGGTTGACGGTGCGTGAGCTCGATACCGTCGCGAAACTCGGTGCGCAGGTGACGATTTTCCGTCTCGGCGACGATCCCGGTCTGGCCCGGGTGGTGGACAAGATGGCCGAGCGGGTCGGTGGCAGGGTCATCGCGCCGGATCTGGACGGATTGGGTGCTGCGGTGGTGAGCGACTACCTCAAGCGTCGGCGATCGTAGTCACTTCTCAGCTGCCTTGATGTCCACCGAGACTCCGCCCCAGAAGGCGAGTCCGGTGATGACCACTCGGGGCGCACCGGGGTGCGTGGCGCTGACGTGCTCGAATCCGCCCATGATTCCCGTGCCGCGGACCTCGACGCCGATGCCGGGCGGCACGGTGATCTCGATGCCGCCCATGATCGCGACGCAGTTGATCGTGGTTTCCTGGGCCGAGAACGTCGCTCGGCGTAGGTCGAGTTGCACTCCGCCCCAGAAAGCGAGCGCGTCGATGCGTGCGGCGACGGTCCATTCGCCTTTGCGAACCGATCCGCTCATGATCGCGATGGCCCGATCGGTCTGAGGCGCACCGGTGTGCGTCGTTTGCGGAGGTGGGGTGAGGGCCAGATCGTCGGTCAACAGGTCCAAGTCGCCGTAGGTCTTCGCTCGGTACGCCGCGGCCGTTCGCTCGTCGTACTCGGTGACGGTCAGTTGACCGTTGGCGAACGCGTCGCTCAGCAGCTGTGCCACGAGGTTGCGATCGGCATCGGCAGCGCGCACCGTACTTCGATTTCGGTCGGGTAGTTGGTCGCTCACCGGTCGGACATTACCGGCGACCGGGTCAGGCCGCATTCAGGATTGCGCGATGACCCAGCGGCGACGCCAGCGTGATCTGCATGGTGGCGTAGACGGCAACCATGATGCAGGACTTGTCCTCGGCGTCCGGTCTGGTCCCGGTACGCAGTTCGATCGTGACGGCCGTATCGGTCTCGGTCACCGTCGCGTCGGCTCCGTAGCACTCGGGCGTGCCGGTGACGAAGTGCACCGCGATGGTGTTGGGGGAGACCTGGCTCCACGACTCGAACGGAGTGGTCGTCGCGCGGATCAGATCAGGGGTCGACTCGAACATCGTGCCGACGTCGCCGACGGGAACCTCGTGGGGGACGGGCGGCGCGCTGGGTTGCTGGACGAACCCGATGGGGGTGGTGGAGTTCGTTGTCGGTGTCGTCTCGTCGTCGTCACCGGCGGCGGTGCTGCAGCCGGCCAAGAGCAGGCACAGCATGACACCTGCAGCGAGAAACCTCATGAACCCAAAGTAGCGCTGGGAGCTGAGGAGAACCTTTGTGTTCGTTTCATGCCAGCAGCACCGTGACGAGTGCGATGACGGGAATCGAGACCAGGGTCGTGACGAATGCCGTGTCGCGGGCCAGAACGACCCCTCGCTGGTAACGGCTCGCGAAGACGAAGACGTTCTGCGCCGTGGGCAGTGCCGAGACGACGACGATGGCGAACAGGTCGTGCCCGTCGAGGCCGAAGACGAATCGGGCCATCAGATACCCGAGCAGGGGCTGAAGCGCCATCTTGAACAGGGTCGCCAGAGCCACGTCCCGTCGCGGGCTGATGCCCTTCTGCAGTACCCGCGCGCCGTACAGCGACAGTCCGAACGCGAGCAGTGCACCAGGAACGGACAGGTTGCCGACGAGTTGGAACGGCTGCATGAGCGCCTCGGGGAGCTCGAATCCGGTGATCGACAGTACGAGACCCGCGGCCCCGGCCAGCACGATCGGGTTTCGGAACGGCGTCGTGACCGTCTTGAACAGTGAGACCTCGTCGATCTTGGTGGAGATGTCGAGGACGGTCACCGCGATCGGCGTGTAGATCATGATCTGGAACAGCAGCAGGGGAGCGACGAAGTTGGCGTCGCCCAGAACGAACACGGCGATCGGGATACCGAGGTTCGCGGCATTGACGTACGAGCTCGCGAGTGCGCCGACGGTCGCGTCGGGCACGGCGCGTTTCAGCGCGAGCTTCGCGATGACGAAGTAGATGGCCCCGACGAGCAGCGCAGTGGAACCGGCGACGGCAAGAACGGGGGACAGGATGACCGACAGGTCCGAATTGGCCAACGTGACGAACAGCAGCGACGGCGTCGCCACGAAGAAGACCAGTCTGCTCAGAACGAACTGGCCGTGTTCGCCGAGGATTTTCAGATGGGCGAGCAGGTAGCCCAGTGCGATGACGACGAAGATGACGGTGAAGCCTTCGAGAACGCCGGACATCGCAGAACTGCTCGTTTCTTGCTGGGAACGACAGAAAGGCCACGTAGCCCTGGGCTACGTGGCCTTTCTCGAAAGCTGATTCAGCGGCTGGTGAACGGCAGCAATGCCATTTCACGAGCGTTCTTCACTGCGACAGCGACCTGGCGCTGCTGCTGCGGGGTGAGCCCGGTGACCCGGCGGCTACGGATCTTGCCGCGGTCGGAAATGAACTGACGAAGAAGGTTGATGTCCTTGTAGTCCACCGTGGTGACCTTGGCGGCGTTCAACGGGTTCTTCTTCGGTCGACGACCCGCCTCTGCGCGGACCTTCTTCGACGGTGCTCTCTTGACTGCCATCTCTACCTTTTCCCTTACCAGCTCGACTTGTGGACGCCTGGCAGCTCCCCGCGGTGAGCCATCTCGCGCATCTTCACGCGGGACAGCCCGAATTTCCGTAGGTAACCGCGCGGACGTCCATCCGCAGCGTCACGATTGCGCAATCGTACCGGACTCGAATCGCGTGGCAGACGCTGCAGTGCCGCCTGGGCCCCCGCGCGCTCGGAATCGCTGCTCGAGGGCTTGCGAAGGATCTCTTTGAGCTCTGCGCGACGCGTTGCCCAGCGGGCGACGACGACCTTGCGTTGCTCGTTCTTCGCGATCTTCGATTTCTTGGCCACCGGTCAGCGCTCCTCTCGGAAATCGACGTGCTTGCGGACGACCGGGTCGTACTTCTTCATCACGAGTCGGTCGGGATCGTTGCGACGGTTCTTGCGGGTGACGTAGGTGTAGCCGGTACCCGCGGTCGACTTGAGTTTGACGATGGGGCGGACGTCGGTGCTCTTGCCCATCAGATCTTCTCCCCACGTGCGCGGATCTTGGCCACCACGGCGTCGATGCCGTCGCGGTCGATGGTCTTGATGCCCTTGGCCGAGAGCGTGAGGGTGACGCGGCGTCCGAGGCTGGGGGCGTAGTAGGTCTTGCGCTGGATGTTGGGATCCCACCTGCGGCTGGTGCGCACGTGGGAGTGCGAGACCGACTTTCCGAAGCTGGGGGTGCGGCCGGTGACCTGGCAGTGCGCTGACATGAGCACTCCTTTCTTGCCGTTATGACAATCGTTTTCGACAAAGCGTTCAAGCGAATGTAGCGTGCATCCTCAGAGAATGACAATCGTTGTCGAGAAGAAAGGCGCTCGTGAACACATCACCGGACGATCGAACCCCGATGGTCCTCGTCTCCGGCTGGACCGGAGCCATGGACGCTGTCGTGACATCGCTGCTCGCGCCGGGAACTGTCGCAGTCCGCCACGACCTGAGCCGCGTCACCGAGGGCGTCGTACGCCGAACGTTGTTCGTCCTGGGTGAGAACCCGCGCGAGACGATCTTGGAACTGGCGCACGGCTGTGTCTCCTGCACGCTGCGCGAGGACCTGCTGCCGCTGCTACGCGCACTGTCGAGTCGCAGCAGTGTCGATCGCATCGTGCTCGTTCTGGACCCTGCGCTCGAGCCCGAGGCGTTGTGCTGGGCGGTGGACAACGTCATCGTCGCCGACGTGGTGGGGCAGATCGACGGACCGGCCTCGAGGGACGTCCGTATCGAGGCCGTGATCGGCTGCCTCGACGCCGCAACCTGGTTGGCCGACGCCACCGGCGACGACACCTTGGCCGACCGAGGCATCGTTGCGAGTGGGGATGACGATCGAACCGTCGCGCAGTTGGTAGTAGGCCAGGTGGACTACTCCGACGCGCTCGTCGTCACCGCAGGTCCCGACGTCGACGCGTGGGAGCGCGCCAGGCTCGCGGCCGTCCTCGCGCGGTTGGCGCCGAACGCACCCGTCGTCTGGGTTTCGCAGGACTCGATGGTCGACGGCCCAGCAGTTCTCGCGTCCGTTCCCTTCGATGCCCGGCGCGGTGAGATCACCGACGCCCACTCGCCGTTGTTGCGCGGCCAGCCGCCCTTGTCCGTCGACTGCGGAGTCGCACTCGTGGAGTTCACCGCAACTCGGCCGTTCCATCCCGAACGACTGCACGAGGCCATCGACGTGTTGCTCGACGGCGTCGTCACCGCTCGCGGACGGGCATGGGTGGCCACACAACCCGACGAAGCGCTGTGGATCGAATCGGCGGGCGGCGGACTACGGGTGGCGAGCGCCGGAAAGTGGCTTGCGGCAATGACTCCGGTGGAACAGGATCGCGTCGACACCACCAGGCGAGCGATGGCTGCGCTGCGGTGGGACGAGCACTTCGGTGATCGAGACACGTCGTTGGTGATTTTGGTACATCAGGCCGACCCCACCGAGATCGACCGAACTCTGCAGTGGGCGTTGGTGTCCGACGACGAGATGACCGATCCCGCTCAGTGGGCCACGTGGACCGACCCGTTCGGCCAATGGCACGAAGACCCCTGCGAGAGCAGCGAATCCCCGTACGCAGACCAGTCACGAGAGGCAACAGAATGAAGCCAGGCATCCACCCCGATTACCAACCGGTGGTGTTCCAGGACTCGAGCACCGGGAACAAGTTCCTCACTCGATCCACCGTCACGTCCGCCCGCGAGACCGAGTGGGAAGACGGCAACACCTACCCCCTGATCGTCGTCGACGTCTCGTCCGAATCGCATCCCTTCTGGACCGGGGCGACACGCGTCATGGACACCCAGGGGCGCGTCGAGAAGTTCGAGAAGCGCTACGGCCGTCGAAGCCGAAAGGAGGCGTGAGACATGGCTGTTCCGAAGAGAAAGATGTCGCGTTCCAACACGCGTAGCCGACGGGCACAGTGGAAGGCCGTCGCCCCAGATCTGGTGACCGTGCGTTTTCAGGGCCGCGAGTTCCGAGTGCCGCGCAGGTTGGTCAAAGCGGTCCAGGCCGGGGTGTACGACCCGAGCTGACCCCCCGCTCGTGCGCGTTGTGCGCCCTTCCAGGTACGCACAACGCGCACGAGGGCGGAGCCCGGTACGTTTGCTCGATGGACGGAACGGAACCCTCGTCGAAGGACGTCAAGCGATGGCGGCAGTACCTCGCCGACGAGCGGGCCGAGGCCGCCGTCTATCGCGACCTGGCGGGTAGGCGCAGCGGTGAGGAACGCGACATTCTGCTCGAGTTGGCCGACGCGGAAGGCCGCCACGAACAGCATTGGCGCAATCTGCTCGGCGATCGCGTCGGGATGCCACTCAAAGGCGACATTCGTACCCGGATCCTCGGCGTGCTGGCGCGCCGCTTCGGATCGGTGTTCGTGCTCGCCCTCGCGCAACGCGCCGAGACCCGCTCGCCCTACGCGACCGACGCCGACGCAACGGACGCAATGACGGCCGACGAGCAAATTCACGCCGAGGTGATCCGGGCACTGGCTGCCCGTGGCCGAAATCGACTCTCGGGAACCTTCCGGGCCGCGGTGTTCGGTGCCAACGACGGATTGGTCAGCAACCTCGCCCTGGTGCTCGGCATCAGCGGATCCGGAGTGTCCAACCAGATCGTGTTGGTCACCGGACTCGCCGGCCTGCTTGCCGGTGCGCTGTCGATGGGAGCAGGCGAATACGTCTCGGTGCGCTCACAACGCGAACTGCTCGAGGCATCGTCGCCCGACAGCGCAGCGAATGAGGCCGTTCAACACCTCGACGTCGACGCCAACGAACTCGCACTCGTCTACCGCGCTCGCGGAATGACCCACGAGGAAGCCGACGCGAAAGCCGCGGACATCATCCGACTGCTCCCCGCCGTCGAAGAACCGGCCACTGACATCGACGAGCACGAATCCATCGGAACCGGACTCGGTGCCGCCGCAGCGAGCTTCTGCTTCTTCGCCTCGGGTGCGGTCATCCCGGTGTTGCCGTACCTGTTCGGTCTCGAAGGCTATGTGGCCCTTGCCGTTGCAGCAGTGCTCGTCGGACTGGCGCTGATCTGTACGGGCCTGATCGTCGGACTGCTCAGCGGCGGCCCGCCCGTCAAACGTGCACTGCGCCAACTCGCCATCGGATACGGCGCGGCCGGGGCGACGTACTTACTTGGACTCGCATTCGGTGGGGGAGTGTAAATTCCGCTCTGCGTTCTGGGCAGGAATGCACAAATGCGACGCACATCGACGGGATCCCGTCCGAGCGGCGCACTTCTGTGCATTCTGTCCTGTCTGCCATCCTCGCGTTCGAATTAATTAGCTCGCGTCGGAGACTTTCAGCTCGATAGGGTCATCGCCATGCGCGCCACTTGTCTGCCCTGCGCGGCTCTCGACACGAGAGTCCGTCCGAGCATTGTGCTGCGCGCATATTCATCCGAGCTGTGTGCTGCTCTCACCGGCAAACAGCGACCCATCGAATAGCTCTCTCTCGTCGAGGGGGCAGGAAGGAACATCATGCCCCCGAACAAGGTGGGCTTACGGCTGCTCAATTGGGCGTCACAGCTCGAAGACAAGACGCTCGAGCAGGCTCGCGAAACAGCATCGATGCCGTTCGTGCATCCGCACGTTGCTCTGATGCCCGACGCACACAGTGGAATGGGAAGTGCTGTAGGAACAGTCATTCCGACGTTGGGTGCCGTGATTCCCGCCGCCGTCGGTGTCGACATCGGCTGCGGAATGATTGGTGTCCGAACAGGATTCACCCTCGATGACCTCGACGGACGGAACCTGAAGGATTTGCGACTCGCCATCGAGGCCAGCATCCCCCTCTCGCCCGGCAACTACAACGTCGGTGTCGATCGATGGCAGTTCACTGCGCCAAAGCTGCTCGAACTCGAGGAGTTGGCGGTCAGGGACGGTGTAGAGCTGAACCACTCACCTCAGTGGCGGGAGCAGCTCGGTTCGTTAGGCGGCGGCAATCACTTTGCCGAGTTGTGCCTCGACGAGACCGATCGAGTGTGGCTGTTTCTGCACAGTGGGTCGAGGGGCGTCGGCAACAAGATCGCGAAGAAGCACATCGGGATTGCGCAGCGTCTGTGTGCGCAGTGGTGGATCTCGTTGCCGAACAAAGACTTGGCGTACCTCCCCGAGAGCTCCCGTGAATTCGGGCAGTACATCAGAGATCTGAAGTGGGCGCAGCGGTTCGCGTACCTGAACCGGGCCGAGATGATGGACCGGTTCGGCGCGGTGTTCGCCGATTGGATGGGAACTGACAACCACCGCGAGGTCGAGCGGATCAATTGCCACCACAACTACACGGTGAAGGAAACGCACGCGCACAAGGACGTGTGGCTCACCCGTAAAGGTGCAGTGGACGCACACGAGGGTGTGAAGGCGATCATTCCCGGATCAATGGGAACGCGCTCGTACGTGGTGGTCGGAAAGGGTTCCAAGGCCGGCCTGTGCTCGGCACCCCACGGTGCCGGTCGACAGTTCTCTCGGACCGAGGCCAGGAAGCGGTTCACCCAAGAGAACCTGCAGGAGCGGATGAAGGGGATCGAGTTTCGCGACAGTGCCGACTTCATCGACGAGATTCCCGACGCCTACAAGTCCATCGATGTCGTGATGGAGGACGCCCGCGACCTGGTGAGCGTCGAGCACGAGCTACGCCAGATTCTCAACGTCAAGGGGACCTGACGGATCCGGGCCTGAACCTGTTGAACGACGAAGGACGCGCACCGAGATCACTCTCGATGCGCGTCCTGCGTGTCGTTCAGGGGAGGAGAAGACTCACTCCTCTTCAGGGCACGAGAAGGTGATGGTCACGTTGCTGCGGTCGATAGGTGCGAAGTACACCGAGCGCAGGGCCGTCGCTGTGCGATCTGCGTCGTCGCACCCGTTGATGGGTCCATCGCGCTTGATCAGCATCAGGTTGCCGCTGTCCTTGATGATTGCTCGCGCGGCGGAGATCGACTTGCCCTCGATCTTGTCCTTGAAATCGGGCACGTCGGCGGCCTGCGCCAGCGGGGCGAATCCGACCGCACAGGCAATGGACAGTGCAGCTACGGTCAACGACTTCTTCAGCATGACTTCTCCTCGGTTTTCAACTGTTGGCTCCCGTTGACTGGCTGCAGCCACAGGGGCGCGTGCAATCACCGGAGGTGTATAACTCACGTCGAACTTCAGCCAACGGGCGCTGACCTCAAGTTTCGTGATCAGAGTAACAGCGGATCTCGCGGGCGGCGGGGCAGTTGGCCCCGAACTGGACGTGTTCGAGGCCGCGTATGTCTGTTTCGGTTGGGCGAGCACACCGACATGCGCTCGATTGCTTGTGTTTCGCCCAATCTTTTTCCGAGGTCGGCCCCGATACCCGCACCACCGCTCGATGGCCGGCGCGGGGCTTCCCTCCCCGACGGGATTGTCCACGTTCGTCCCGTTGTGCATCGGTGTTCTCCACTTGTTCACCTGAAGTGCTCCGTTCCGTTCAGCGCCCGAGGGGCCTTCACGGTCACCATCGATTCATGACGCTCAATCCCGCAGGCGAGACCGTCGCGATCGGTATTTCGGGGACGCTCGCCGAGAACATGACGATGGCCGAGCAGCACGACTGGCATCGGTCGTTCCTGCGGCGGCACCCGGTGAGTCGACGCAACTTTCTGGTCGGTGCCGCAGCGACGGCAGCCGCGGTGGGCGTCGGGAATTCGGTGTTCGCGCGTACCGCCTATGCGCAGGACGCGCCGCTGGCGGTGGCCGGTCGACACATGGGCTTCGGCAACGACCCGGCGACGCAGTTGCGATTCTCCGCTCAGCTTTCCCGTAATCCCGGCCTAACCGGTGTCTTCCTCGATCACGGCCCGACGCCTGCATTGGGAGCGACGACCTCTGCCGAGGTGCGCAACCTCGTCAGCCAAGTTCCGCAGACCGATGGCGGCATTCTGTCGGCCGAGCAGTACTACGTGCACGTGCCCGTCGACGATCTGACGCCCAAGCTGCCGCACTATTACCGATGGCGTACCGCAGACGGTTTCGTCAGCGACATTCGCAGTGCATCTCCGGCGCTGCCGACCGGACGCATCGCTCCGTTCCGCTTCACCATGATGGGGGACCAGGGCGTCGACGAAACTCCGTCGCAGCCAGCGGGTCTGGTGGCCGGCGACTACGACGACCTGTACTACAAGGCCGACAACGAACCGTCGGTCAAGCACGCGCGCAACATCAATCGCCAGATCGAGGCGTCGCGTCCGGACTTCCACATTCTTGCCGGCGATATCGCCTACGCGGACCCGTCGGGTGCCGGTCTGCCACCACAGTTCGCCGGCCACGGCAAGACGCCGCCGAAGGGGTTCGACAAGTTCAATCCCTTCGTCTGGGATGGCTACTTCCAAGCGATCGAGGGAAGCGCGTCGACGGCACCGTGGTTGTTCGCCACCGGCAATCACGACATGGAGGCGCTGTACAGCCCGAACGGATACGGCGGCCACGCTGCACGTCTAGATCAGCCCAGCACTGGCCCGAAGGGGTGCCCGTCGGCGTATTCGTTCGTGTACGGCAACACTGCGGTGCTCTCGCTCGACGCCAACGACGTCAGTTACGAGATCAAGGCCAACACCGGCTACAGCGGCGGAGCCCAGAACACCTGGGTGGAGCAGACTCTCGCCAAGTATCGGGCAGACCCGAACATCGACTTCATCGTCTGCTTCTTTCATCACTGCGCCTACTCGACCACGTCGACGCACGCGAGCGACGGCGGCGTACGTGACGCGTGGGTATCGCTGTTCGACAAGTACGAGGTCGACGTGGTGCTCCAGGCGCACAACCACGTGTTCGAGCGCACCGATCCGATCCGCTCCAACCGTGCGACGCGGGTCGCCGGCGACAACGCCACGGTTCGCGGAAAGACCGACGGCACCGTGTATTACACCGTCGGCGGGGGTGGCCGTCCGCGTTACACGTTCCAGGATGGCGAGGGCGTCAGCTACCGGGGCCACGAGTTGCCGGACACGGCTGTTCCGAACAGCTATGTCTGGGCACCCGACGGCAGCAAGTCGGCGGAGTCGGTCACCTGGTCGCGCGTGAGATTCCTGAACTACTCGTTCGTGAGAGTCGATGTGGTGCCGGGTATTCCGGGTATCAAGGCCAGCACGATGTCCATCGGAGCGATCGACGAATACGGCAACGAATTCGATCGCCTCACCTTCGAGCGTGACATCCCGGTGGGCCCGATCTTCGGTTCCTCCTGAGTGCCCATGTGAGTGGAACTTCGACCCCTGCTACGAACTTCCACTCACGTGCGGCGCAGCCGCTCTACAGCCACTTCTGACGTTTGAACACCACATAGAGCGCGCTGGAGCAGATCACCATGGCGACCAGCGCCAGTGGATAACCCAAGTGCCACTTCAGTTCCGGCATGTCCTCGAAGTTCATGCCGTAGATCGCGGCGATGAGCGACGGCGCGAACAGGATTGCGCCCCAGGACGAGATTCGTTTGACCTGTTCGTTCTGCTCGAGGCTGACCTGCGTCATGTTCCGCATCTCTTCGTTCTGCTGCTGCGCCACCATGGTGGAGTGCACCGTCATCGCGTTCTGCAGGTTGGATCGAAACGATTCGATGCGGTCGGAGATGCGGATTGCGTGGTCCAACACGTCACGAAGGTTTCGCTGCAGTTCGACATCGACGTGATACTTGTCGGACCCGCGCTTGAGGGATTCGATCATCTCCACCAGAGGCTTTGCCGCACGGTCGAATTCGGATACCTCGCGCAGCAGTGAGTAGATACGCCGCGATACGCTGGGATCACCGGTGAACAGCTGATCCTCGATTTCGTCGATGTCGGTCTGCAGTCCCTTCACCACCGGGACGTACTCGTCGACCACCTGGTCGAGGATGCCGTACAGGATGGCCTCGGGCCCGAGCGCGAGCAACTCGGGCGATTCCTCCAGCCGGTGGCGGACGAGACCGAGTTCGGGTGATTCGGCGTGACGGATCGTGACGACGAAATCGGCTCCGAGAAAAATGTGCAATTCACCGAATTCGACCTTTTCGGTCTCGTCTATGTACCGCGCGGGTCGCAGAACGACGAACAACTGCTCGGCGTAGCGTTCGAGCTTCGGCCGCTGATGCGCCGCGATGGCATCCTCGACGGCGAGTCGGTGCAGCCCGAATTCCGTAGCCACCGCGTTGATTTCGCTGATCTCGGGACGGTACAGGCCGATCCACGCCATGCCGTGGCGATCACGCATGCACTCGAACGTGATGTCGAGACTCTCCGGATTTGCGGTCCGCTTTCCCTCGACGTACACGGCATTGTCGACGATCGGCACTTCGGGTCACCTCGGTTCGAGAACTTCGAATGTGCCGGACGGCACCCGATCGAGACTATCGCCTGAAACAATGGGGCGATGCAGCAGCGAGTTCATTTCACCACTCTGGCCACTGCGGATCTCGATGCAGCCCGGTCGTTCTACTGCGACGGGCTGGGGTGGACGCCGTTGCTCGATGTTCCCGGGGAGATTCTGTTCTTCCAGATCGGACCCGGTGCGGTGCTCGGTCTGTACGACGCCACCTCGTTCGACGGGGATCTGGGACGGCCGCCGCGCGAGCACGACCTCGGCTCGGTCACGTTGGCGCACAACGTCGACGACGCAGCAGCCGTCGACGCGATGTTCGCGGCCACTCTCGCGGCGGGCGCGACACCGATCAAGACACCTCAGCGAACATCGTTCGGTGGCTATCACGCCCACATCGCCGACCCCAACGGAGTCATCTGGGAAATCTGCCACAACCCCGGTTGGAGCGTCGACGACGACGGGACGGTTCGGCTGACTTAGCCGGCACCGACTATCAGTAGGAGGGCGGCGTTCTCGCTGACCTTGTCACCGGCTTGAAAGTTGGTTCCGACGACCGTCGCGTCGGGACGGTCGTAGTCGGAGCTGACGTCGGAGAAGCCTGCATCCGACAACGCCTGCACCGCGTCCGATTCGGTCATTCCGGCCACTGCGGGAAGCGTCGCGCGGTCGGGTGCTGCGTCGGCGATAGCGCCGCCGCCGAGGGTCAGTGCCCCAGCCACCGCGAGGGTGGCGATCGTCTTCTTGAATCCGATACCCATGTCTTCGTCCTTACTCGGCGGCGCTCTCTGACAACGCAACCGTGCTCCTGGAGGCTGTGACAGCGTTTCGATGTTGCTGTGAAGCAGCTGTCAGTCGCATGACATGCTCGTTCGGTGCTTCTCGACCTCCTCGGATACATCGGTATCGCAGTCTTCGCGGCGTCGGGTGCACTGGTCGGGGTATATCGACGACTCGACCTGTTCGGGGTTTGCGTCGTCGGAATCACGACGGGCATCGGGGGCGGCATCGTTCGCGATCTGCTGCTCGGTATCCATCCGCCGACGTCGCTGGACACCTGGCCGAACGTCACCGTCGGGTTTTTCGCCTCGCTCGTGGTGTTCGTCGCGCATCGGCAGATGGGCAAGGTGCGCCGAGGCGTGCTCGTGCTCGACGCATTTGGGATGGGCCTGTTCGCCTCGACCGGCGCGACGATCGCCCTGGGTGTCGGCGGTAGCTCCCTGTCGGGGGCGCTCATCGGGACGACGACGGCCGTAGCCGGTGGCGTGATCCGGGACGTCCTCGTCAACGACGTGCCCCTGCTGCTGCACCGCGACCTGTATGCCCTACCTGCGCTGCTCGGCGCGACGGCCGTCGTGGTGGCCGAGGCGCTCACTCTGCCGGAGAACGTCGGGTTGGTCGCGGGGACGATACTGGCGACCGGCCTGAGATTGCTCGCTCTGTGGCGTAAATGGAATCTGCCGCAGGCTCGGAACCTACCTACGTTGTGAGCTTCGACTGCCGGAGCGCGTACCGACCGACCACCCCTCTCAGCCGTGTCTCAGTCGACCAGGACAAACTGTACCGATGCGGATACTGGTGGTCGACGACGATCGAGCGGTGCGCGAATCGCTGCGCAGGTCGCTCACGTTCAACGGGTACACCGTGGACCTGGCGGTCGACGGCCTCGATGCCCTGGAACAGGTAGCTGCGGCGCGTCCCGATGCGTTGGTGCTCGATGTGATGATGCCGCGTCTCGACGGCCTCGAGGTGTGTCGGCGATTGCGCAGCGTGGGCGACGACCTACCGATCCTGGTGCTGACGGCGCGTGACTCGGTGTCCGAGCGCGTAGCCGGTCTCGACGCCGGCGCCGACGACTACCTGCCCAAGCCGTTCGCGCTCGAGGAGCTCCTGGCTCGGCTGCGGGCATTGTTGCGGCGCACAGCGATGGAAGCCGGCATCGACTCGGAGACCATGACGTTCGCGGACCTGTCGTTGGACCCGGTCACCCGTGAGGTCTCGCGCGGCGAGCGTTCGATCAGCCTCACCAGGACCGAGTTCTCGTTGCTCGAGATGCTCATGACCAATCCGCGCCGAGTGCTCACCAGAAGTCGCATTCTCGAAGAGGTCTGGGGCTACGACTTCCCGACTTCCGGCAACGCGCTCGAGGTGTACGTCGGGTATCTGCGGCGCAAGACCGAGGCCGAAGGGGAGTCGCGGCTGATCCATACCGTTCGCGGTGTCGGATACGTCCTGCGCGAGACGCCCCCGTGATAGGCAGTTCGTTCGGGCGCAAGACGCCCGACGGTGTTCCACCTCCGCCGGCACCGATGCGGCCACCGACGCCGTTGACGAGATCGGTGTCGTTACGGTGGCGGGTGACGCTGTTGGCTGCGTCCGTCGTGGCGATCGCGGTGGCCGTCATGGCCATCGCTGCCTACACCGTGGTCTCGCGCGCGCTGTACGGCGACGTGGACACGCAGTTGCGTTCTCGCGCATCGGCATTGGCGGAATCGGACCTGGTGTCCTACGACCCACGGTTCGTGGCCGGTGCCACGTTGTACAGCACCGACGTCAGTGTGGCGTTGATCTACCCCGACATGACCAGCTACAACCCGCCCGGACCCAAGGTGCCCGTCGGCGATTCGGAACTTGCTGTGGTGCGCGGAGAGCAGGCTTCGTCGCTGCGCACACTCGACGATCAGCGGGTGCTCGCACTGCGTACCAAGGACGGCAGCACCCTGATCGTGGCGCAGCGACTGCTGCCCACCGGAGAAGTGCTGGATCGTTTGGCGTGGGTTCTGCTGATCGTGGGAGCCTGTGGTGTCGTGCTGGCGGCGGGTGCCGGTATGGCCGTGGCGCGCACCGGTTTACGGCCTATCGCACGATTGACTGCGGCCGCAGAGCGAGTGGCGCGTACCGACGATCTGACGCCTATCCCGGTGACGGGCGACGACGAATTGGCCCGGTTGACCGAGAGTTTCAACACGATGCTCCGAGCCTTGGCCGAATCTCGGGGCAGGCAGAGCAGATTGGTCGCCGACGCCGGGCACGAACTTCGGACGCCGTTGACGTCGCTGCGCACCAACATGGAACTGTTGATCGCGGCCGGGCGTCCGGGTGCACCGTCCATTCCCGACGAGGACATGGCCGAGCTGAGAACCGACGTGGTGGCGCAAATCCAGGAATTGTCCACGCTGGTGGGTGATCTGGTGGACCTTGCACGCGAGGACGCACCCGAGACGGTGTTCGAGCGGGTCGACCTTGCCGATGCCGTCGAGCGCAGCCTCGAACGAGCTCGCAGGCGTCGCAACGAGATCGACTTCGATGCCACGCTCATGCCGTGGTTCGTCTACGGAGATCAGGCGGGCCTGTCGAGGGCAGTGCTCAATGTGCTCGACAACGCGGCCAAGTGGAGCCCCAGCGGCGGAGAAGTGCGAATTGCCATGCGGCAGATCGGTGACGGCCTGCTCGAGCTGACAGTGGACGACGCGGGCCCCGGCATTCCGGAGGAAGACCGCGAACTCGTCTTCGAGCGTTTCTATCGCTCGACGGCATCGCGTTCGATGCCCGGATCCGGTCTGGGACTTGCCATCGTCCGACAGGTGGTCGTCAAACACGGCGGCACGATTGCCGTCGAGGTGTCCGAGCGGGGTGGAGCGCTCATTCGAATCGTGTTGCCCGGTGAGGGTGCCGCGGACCACGAGACACTCTCGGCAAACTGATAGGCGAGTCTCAGCGCGCTCTCAGTACCGCCCTGCACAGTGAGTAGCAAGAAGGCGGGCGACCTCGAAGCCGAGGTCTCTATCGAAGGAAGCAACAGCGATGAGCGACGACCGTAACGAACCAGAACAGCCCGGACGGGATGCCGGTGCACAGCATCATCCTGCGGACCGGGCTTCACACGGCGGCGAGCACGATCCCTCGACTCAGCACCAGCCCACCCAGCAGAATCCGACGCAACAGAATCCCACGCAGCAGTTCCCGCCCCAGCAGGCGCATCCCCAGCAGAGCTATCCGCAGCAGTACGCGGGCTACGGGCAGAATCAGTACCAGCCCGGCTACGGCCCCTACGGTCAGCACGGTGACTCGCAGGCCGGTCAGCACAACCCGGGTCAGCACAACCCCGGCCAGCATGCGCAGCCCCAACAGGTTGCGCCGCAGCCTCATTCGGCATCCGGCACCGTGAAGACTCGCCCGGGTCGGTCTGCTCTGGTGGCCGGAGCGATTGCGCTCGTTCTCGTGGGCGGCGGAATCGGCGGCGCGGTCGGTGCCATCGCGACCAACAACGCCAACGGCAACAACGCCGGTGTCACCAATTCGTTGAACTCACCGATCACCGCCGCTCAGCCGGCCGCCAATTTCCCCGACGGTTCCGTTCAGGCCGTCGCGAACAAGGTGCTGCCGAGTGTCGTGCAGATTCAGGTGAAGGGCTCGCAGCAGGAAGGTGAGGGCTCCGGCGTCATCCTCAGCAGTGACGGCCTGATCCTGACGAACAACCACGTGGCCACCGGCGCAGGGGCCAACGGCAAGCTGACCGTCGCGTTCGCCGACGGGTCGGTGGCCGACGCCACCATCGTCGGTGCGGACTCCGTCTCGGACATGGCCGTCATCAAGGCCGAAGGAAAGACGAATCTGACGCCGATCGAGTTGGGCAGCTCGTCCAACCTCGAGGTCGGCCAGCAGGTCGTCGCCATCGGCTCGCCTCTGGGCCTGGCCGGCACCGTCACCACCGGCATCGTTTCCTCGCTCAACCGCCCGGTATCGACGTCCGGTGAGTCCGGCAACCAGAACTCGGTGATCGACGCCATTCAGACCGACGCGGCCATCAACCCCGGCAACTCCGGCGGCGCTCTCGTCAACACCGATGGCCAGTTGATCGGCATCAACACCGCCATCGCCACTCTCGGCGGCAGTGAGGGCTCCGGCGCGCAGAGCGGCTCGATCGGTCTCGGATTCGCGATCCCGGTCGATCAGGCCAAGCGGATCGCCGACGAGCTGACCACCACCGGCAAGGCCACCCAAGCGATGATCGGTGTGCAGGTGCCGTCCAAGGACGATGCCAACGGCGCAACCGTCGTCGAGGTCACCGAGGGTGGCCCGGCTGCGGCGGCAGGCATTCCGAAGGGCGCGGTCATCACCAAGGTCGACGATCGGATCGTCGCCAGCGGTGACGCGTTGATCGCGGCAGTGCGCTCGCATGCACCCGGCGATTCGGTGAAGATCACCTACACGGACGGTGGCAGCGAGAAGACCGTCGACGTGACGCTGGGCACGGCCGAGCCGGCTGCGGCACCCGCCGCGCAGGTCCCGTCACTGCAGATCCCGTCGTTCCCGGGCGGTCGCTGATGCTCAGGGAAGCCGGTAGGCACGGAACCATTGCAACTATTTACGCACAGCGTGAGCCGGGTACGGGCCTTACTACTACGGTGAGCGGTATGGAACTCGACGCACCTTTGGCCGGCCGCGCGTTGGTCGTCATCGTGGACGACCGCACTGCTCACAGCAACGAGAAGGATTCGACGGGTCCGCTGGTGACCGAACTGTTGACCGAGGCCGGTTTCTTGGTCGACGGTGTGGTGGCAGTGACGGCCGACGAAGTGGACGTGCGGAACGCGCTGAACACCGCGGTGATCGGCGGTGTCGATCTGGTGGTGTCCGTCGGCGGCACGGGTGTCTCGCCTCGCGACGTCACTCCCGACGTCACGGCCGAGGTGCTCGATCGCGAGATACCGGGAATCAGTGAGGCGCTACGTTCTTCCGGTCTGGCAGCCGGATCGTTGGACGCAGGCCTGTCGCGGGGACTGGTCGGAGTATCGGGCAGCACGCTGGTGGTCAACCTGGCGTCGTCCCGTGCGGCCATCCGTGACGGTATGGCGACGCTGACTCCGCTGGCGAGTCAGGTCATTGCCGAGCTGTCGGGATTGGACGCGTAGTCACTGCGATGAACGACGAGCCGATCGAAAATCGACCGGACGACGAAGCGAGCCGGGCCCGAGCAGAACGGGCCCGGCTCGCTCGTATCTTCGGAGACGTGCTGCCGGAGACCACGGGAGACGACCGGGCCGACGGGCCCGATGGCGACTCCTTGTCGGTCGATTGGTTGAAGCAGCAGCGACCACCCCATTACTTTTAGTGTGATCCACAACACATTTTGTTGGCTGGAATGACAGCTCTGTTAGTTAGTCGTTTACCTGTCGTTAGCGACCTACCCGGCGGTAGTGCCGGGCGAAGCCGCCGAAAACGGACACCACAGGCAGGGTGTGGAACGGTCCAATCGTGCAATCCGGACAGGACTCCCGCGGCGTCTTCCCATATCAGGGTCGTTTTACTCCTGATCGGCGCGTGTAACGGTTTCCACTTCTCGGGAGATGCTGTGACGCAGGTTATCGCTAACACGGGTGTGAAAGATGTTCACGCCGACGAAACACATCACGAGATGGCAACGTTTGGGCGTCGATCGTAGGGATTGTCACGGTCAGGCATCTCCTCTAATGTTCCCCTCAGCTTCCAAGGGATCAGGGCGTGGGACCAACCGGTGCCGCGCCCTTCATCTCGGAACTGAACAATCGAGGATGTGGCCTTCAGGCTCCATCCGGCTCGGGCTCGCACACACTGACGCGTGCGATTCAGTTCGAGGGTGAAAGCCACAAGCTTCCCCGTGCGACACCGCGCTGGGACTGAACATGATGAGGAATAAATGACGGAGATCCAGAAGTCGCGGCGCAGCCGGGGACTCAAGTCCATGAGCGTCGCAGTTGCTGCCAGCGCTTCGGTAGTCGGCCTGGTGCTCGGTACCGGAACCGCTTCTGCCGCTGTCGACAGCGCGAAGTCCATCGTCGACGCCGATGGCAACACCGTGACGTTGACGCTGTCCGACTCCTTCGTCAGCGGCGTTGCGCCTCTCGACGGAAACCCGCTCACCCGTGAGTGGTTCTACGACGGCCGCGCAACGTTCGACGTTCAGGGCCCCACGGCTGACGACTTCGAGGGCACCCTCACCGCCGGCCTGCAGATCGGCTACCCGCTGAGCCTCGACGGCGGCGTCTCGGTCGAGTGGGCTTCGCCTTCGGCCAACCTCGGTATCAGCAGCGGCAACGAGTCCAGCGTCACCGGAACCATCCCGGTCACTCCTCCCGGGTCCCCCGAAATCGAGCTCGGTGGCAAGGGCACCTCGACCAGTGGCCTCGACGTCGGCGTTCAGCTGATCCCGCAGGCAACTGCGACCATCGATCTCGCTCCCGGCGGCGGCGTCGTTCAGTCCGAGAGTGCAATCGCCACCTTCAACGAAGAGGCGAACATCTCCAAGACCGAGGGTGACGCTGCAGGCGCTCAGGGCTCCATCCAGCTCGCCGGCGTCCACGGCACCGCTACGGGCATCCTGGGCAACGTCACGGTTCGTCCGTACGTCACCCTGCTCAGCGCAAAGGGTGACTCGATCACCACGTACGGCCCGGCAACTCGCCTCAACTGATCTCGATCGGTTGATTCTGGTTTCCTAGTTCTTCCGGTTCAGGCCCGCACGGATTCTCCGTGCGGGCCTGAACTATGTTCGGCTCGAACGTAGTTCGACATGTAGAGAGGCGCAGAAGCAGTGACCTACCCGAAAGCCCGTTTCACAGTGTTCGCCGCTGGAGCCGTCGTTGCTCTCGGGTTGCTCACCGGTTGCAGTGGTGGTGACGACTCGGCAGCCACCGGTCAGAACACCGACGTGTGCAACTCTTTCGCAGCCGACCACAATGCGTTCGTCGGTCTGGTCAAGGCGGGCCCGGGGTCGGCAGCCAACATCGAGCAGTGGACTGCGGACAAGCAGGCGGCCGTCGACAATGTGAAGTCACTGTCCGGCACCGCGTCCGGTGACGTGGCCAGTGCGATCACGACCTTCGCGGACGCCATTCCGGCTGACACGCTCGAACTGTCGGAGCCAGACAGCGAGTCGGGCAAGGCGTTCGTCTCCAACAGCGCAGCAGTGAAGTCCGCCTGCGAGGCGGACGGCACCTCGATCACGCTCGATGAGCTACCGCTGACCACGTTCACCAACTGATCGCCTGACGGGCCCTCTCGGCCTGTCGCACGCCCCACAACGAATGAATGCGCCATTCACGCCGTCTGACAGCGTTGCACAGCTCCCCGGAAGTTGGACTGAGTAATTCAGTTCCGACTACCGGGGAGTTTTGTATGCGTGCACGAAGTTCACTTACCGAGGATCAGCGGGTC